>JBDZVZ010000008.1:0-83380 GCA_040255945.1 Solirubrobacterales bacterium
ACCCCGACGAGTTCACGCTGCTGGAGCTCGCCCAGGTCGTCATCGAGCTCACCGATGCCGGGTCGGACGTCGTCTACGAGGCGCTGCCCACCGACGACCCGAAGGTCCGCCGTCCGGACATCACGCTCGCCAAGGAGATCCTCGGCTGGGAGCCGAAGGTCGCCCTGCGCGAAGGCCTGCAGCGCACGATCGACCAGGCGGGCCACGCCTCGCTGGTGGGCGCGGGCCGCTAGCGTGGGTACGTCGGATCCGAGATCCGGCGCAACAGGTCCACCAGTCAATGACAAATTCGCGACATCTGCCACCCTCGCTCGTTGAGGACGGTGAGATGGCGAAGTCCGACACGGTCCATACGGCACCCACGGCGCCGCTGGAGCTGACGTTGCCCGAGCGCGACATGCGCGCCAAGCGGCCCCCGCTGCTGAGCTTCCTGCTCCGGTGGGACACCGTGCGGCGCCTCTCCCGCGTCGTCAGCCTCCTGGCCATCGACTTCGCCGGCATCTTCCTGGCGATCTTCACGGCGCTCGCGCTCAAGGCGGCGGTCCGCGACGCCTGGGACCCGCAGACCTCGTGGGGCCAGGCGAAGGAGTACGTCCCATTCGCGTTCCTCGTCGCGTCGCTGCTGTTCGCCCGGTCGGGGCTCTACGCCGCTCGCGCCATGCGGCCCGGCATGACGCGGATCGTCGGCTCCCTGTTCGAGACGACGCTCGTCGCGCTCATCTTCGCCGTCGTCAACGGCGAGGAGTTCTCCAGCTACTACATCTTCTATGGCACGCTGTTCTTCGCCGTCGCCTACGTCTCGACGCTGCGCCTCGCCTACGAGCAGCTCACCGGGCTGCTGCTGCGGGCCGCCGGCTACCGCCGACGCGCCGTCCTGGTCGGCACGGGGGAGCACATCGAGGCCGTCGCCCAGGCGCTCAAGCAGCCCAACAGCCCGGTCCAGGTCATCGGGTTCGTGTCGCTGACCCCGCGCCCCGACAACGGGCTGCGCTCGCTCGGCACCCTGGCCGACATCGACTCGATCGTCGCCGAGCACCGCGCCGACGAGGTCATCATCGCCGACCCGGCGTTCCCCCAGCAGCAGGCGATCGAGCTCGTCGACGCCTGCCATCAGCGCGGCGTCGACGTGCGGGTCGCCCCGTCGACGATGGAGATCCTCATCCACCGCGCCGAGTTCGTCCCCGGTCAGTCGGTGCCGCTGTTCGAGCTCAAGCCGCCGGTCTTCGACGGCATCGACTTCGCGCTCAAGCGCACGTTCGACGTGGTCGTCGCGAGCCTGCTGCTGCTCCTGCTCAGCCCGCTGCTCGTCCTCTCGGCGCTCGCGGTGCGGCTCACGTCGCGCGGGCCGGTCTTCTACAAGTCGTGGCGGCCGGGGATCGGCGGAACGCCGTTCGCGTGCCTGAAGTTCCGGACGATGTACCAGGACGCCGACGTGCGCCAGGCCGAGCTCGAGGAGCGCAACGAGGCCTCCGGCGCGTTGTTCAAGATCCGCCACGACCCGCGGGTCACCCCGGTCGGCCGGCTGCTGCGCCGCTTCTCGGTCGACGAGCTGCCCCAGCTGCTCAACGTCCTGCGCGGCGACATGTCGCTCGTCGGGCCGCGGCCGTTGCCCCAGCGCGACTTCGACCGCCTCGAGGCCTGGCACAAGAAGCGCTACCTCGTCCTGCCCGGGATCACGGGCCTGTGGCAGGTCTCGGGCCGCTCGGACCTCGACTTCGACGACCTCGTGCGGCTCGACTTCCTCTATCTCGAGCGCTGGTCGGTCTTCCTGGACCTCAGCATCATCATCAAGACGATCCCGGCCGTTCTGCGCGGTCGCGGCGCGTTCTGAGCTGAAGCCGTCCGTCAGCGCCGCGCGCGGCCCTCGGCGGCCAGCGCGACTTGCGAGAACGCGGTCAGCGCCGGCTTGCGCACGAGCTTGCCGCGCGCGAGGCGGCTCAGGCCCGCGTAGTCCGACCACTGGGCGCGCCGGGCGTGCGGGGACAGCCACGTGTACCAGTCGACCTGGGCGATGCGCAGCCGCTTGCGCTGGCGGGCGAGCGTCCGCAGCGCGGTCGTGAGCTTGCGCGCCTGGCCGCGCTCGGTCGTGTCCCAGGTGGCGAAGCGGTCCGGCGAGTCGCCGTCGCTCGATGACCAGGAGACCTCGGTGAGCATGACCGGCTTGACGTCGTGGTGGCGGCGCATGACCTCGCGCGCGTTGCGCACGGTCTTGAGCACGCCGCTGATGTGGGCGGTGTAGGGGTGCAGGGCGACCGCGTCGAACGCGCCCTTGCCGCCGGCCGCATAGAGCAGCGACAGGGCCTTCCACGCCGTTGACGCCGAGCCGTTGGTCAGGCCGGCGGTGACGATCGTGGCGCGGCGGTCCTCGGCGCGGATCGCGGCCGCGGCGGCGCGCAGCAGGGCCGCATAGCCGCCCGCCCACGACGGCTGCTGGTTCCAGTACGTGCCGAGGTTCGGCTCGTTCCAGATCTGCCAGGCGCGGATCGGGCGGTCGTGCTTCTGGGTCGCCCAGAACGTGCCGCGCGGGCCGTAGCGGGCGGCCAGCGCGCGGGCGAAGGCCGCGTAGGCGCTGGCGTCGCGCGGCGGGGTGCCGTAGGAGGGCGGCCCGTCGACCGCCCAGGCCGGTGCGCGAATGACGACGGGCAGCACCGTGATGCCCTGGCGGGCCGCCGCGGCGACGAACCGGTCGGCGAAGGAGAAGTCGGTGGGCACGCCGCCGACGTCGGTGAAGCGCGCCGCGTCGGCGACGGGCACGTCGGCGAACGACGCGTAAGGCTGGGCGTGGGCCCAGTCGAAGACGACCCGGACGGTCTCGACGCCGGAGCGGCGCATCTTGGCCAGCTCGGGGGCCAGCGAGACCTCGCCGTCGGTCAGCGGCCCGTCGGCCACGACGCCGAAGAAGCCGCGCGGCACGGTGCGCTTGGCCTGCGCAGGGGCGGCGACCGTCAACGCCGTCAGGAGGACGACAAGGGCCAGGACCGGGGCGCGGAACACCGCGGTGAGTCTAGGTGGCGCCGCCCGGGGCCGCGTCGGTCGCGGGCCCGGTGGGACCGGGTTCGCCCACGGGTAACGTGCCCGGCCGATGCTTCCCCCCGACGCCCGCCGGGGCGCCTCGCTGCGCGACGGCGCCCTGCCCCTGCTGGCCATCGTCGTGCTCGCGGCGCTGCTGCGGCTGCCGACGCTCGACGTCCAGAGCTTCTGGCTCGACGAGGCGGTCACCGCCGACCTCATGCACCTGGGCTTCGGCGACCTCATGTCGGCGATCTGGCACGGGGAGTCCACGCCGCCGCTCTACTACGCGCTGGCCTGGCTGTGGACCCACGTCTTCGGGTCCGGCGAGGTCGGACTGCGGTCGTTGTCGGCGGTCCTGAGCATCGCGACGGTGCCGATCGCGGCGGCGATCGGGCAGCGGCTCGGCGGCCGGCGGGCGGCGCTCGTGGCCGCCGCCCTGGTCGCGTGCAACCCGCTGCTGGCCTGGTACGGGCAGGAGGCGCGCGCCTACGCGCTGCTCATCCCGCTCACCGCGCTGTCGGTCCTGCTGGCGCTGCGCGCGCTCGAGCGGCCCGCCGTCGAGCGGCTGCTGGCCTGGGGCGCGGTGTGCGCGCTGGCGCTGGCCACCCACTACTTCGCGGTCTACGTCGTGGCGGTCGAGGCGCTGTGGCTGCTGTGGGCCACGCGGCCGCGGCCGGGTGGGCCGGGCCGCATTCCGGTGCTCGCCGGCCTGGCCGTGCCAGTGGTGGCGGCCGCCGCGCTCGCCCCGCTCGCCCTGCACCAACGGGCCAACGACACCGCCTCGTTCATCCGGGGCAGCGGCCTGGCGACGCGCGCGGCGCAGATCCCGAAGCAGTGGCTCATCGGCTACGACGCGCCGCACGAGGCGCTGCTCGCCGCGCTGGCGGCCGTGCTGGTCGCCGTCGGCGTCGCCGGGCTCGTGCTCGTGCTGCGGCAGGCGCGGCCGGAGCGCCCGGCCGTCGCCGGCGTGCTGGCCGTCACGGCCGGCGCGGTCGTCCTGCCGCTCGTGCTGGCGGTCGGCGGGGAGGACCAGCTGCTGACCCGCAACGTCGTCGGGGCGCTGACGCTCGCGCTCTGCCTCGTGGCCGTCGGCCTGGCGCGGATCGGCGGACGGCCCGCGCTCGCGGCCGCCGTCGTGCTCTGCGTGGGCTGGACGGCGCTGGTCATCGACGTCGCGAGCGACCCGGCACTGCAGCGCGACGACTGGCGCGGCGCGGTCGAGGCGCTCGGGCCGGCCGCCGGTCCGCGCGCGGTGGTCGTGAGCCCGGGCTCGGGCCGCATCCCGGTCGCCCACTACCTCGACGGCTCGGGGCTCATGGCCCCGACGGGCGAGCCCGTCCGGGAGATCGACCTGCTCGCCCTCGCCGAACGCGCCCCCGGCGAGGCGCCCCGCCCGCCGCGCCCGGCCGAGGTCGCGCCGCCGGCGGCGGGCTTCACGCTCGTCGAGCGCCGTCAGGAGCCGACGTTCACCGTGCTGCGCTTCCGGGCGCCGGCGCCAGTCGCCGTCACGCCGGGGGCGCTGGCGCCGCACGCGCTCGACGCCCGCGGGCCCGTCGTCCTGCTCCAACGCCCGTAGCCCCGCCCACACCGGGGTCAGACCCGTTCCGTTCCGTTGCGCTCGCGCAACGGAACGGAACGGGTCTGACCCCGGTTCAGGGTGCCGTGTGGTCGTGCAGGCCGCGGCGGCGGGCGGCCGCGCGCTCGCCCGGGGCGATCTGGCGCAGGAGATGCTCGACGCGGTCGGCGTAAGCGTCGGCGCCGAACCGCTGGGCCGACGATCGCGCGGCGGCGCCCATCGCGTCGCGTTCGTCGAGGACGCGCAGGATCGCGGTGGCGAGCGCCGCCGGATCGCCCGGCGCGACGAGCGCGCCGTCGACCCCGTCGGTGATGAGCTCCGGCAGCCCGTCGACCCTGCTGGCCACGACCGGGGTGCCCGCCGCCATCGCCTCGGCGACGACCGTGCCGAACGGCTCCTGGCGCGAGGGCAGCACCAGCACGTCGAGATGGTGCAGGATGCCCGCCGCCTCGCCGACGTGGCCGACGTGGTCGACCTCGGTCGAGGCGCGCACCTGCTCGGCGTAGGCCGGGTCACCGTCGTCGTAGGGGTCGTCGCCGACGATGACCACACGGATGCCCGGCCGCGCCGCCCGCAGTGCGGGGGCGGCGGCGATGAGCTCGTGCGGGCCCTTGCGCGGCTCCAGCCGTCCGACGAACCCGACGATCGGGCCGTCCTGCTCGTCGGCGCGCGCCGTCCACGGGGGCGGGGCGGGCGCCGCCTCGAGCTCCACGGGGCAGCCGACGACATGCACGTCGAGCGGGTCCAGCCGCGCCCCGCAGGCGCGCGAGTCGGCCAGGACGAGGTCGGCGACCCGCCAATGGCGCGGCACGCGGGCGACGATGTCGTGCACGTGCAGGGCGGTCGAGCGACCGCGCAGCGCCGGCAGCAGCCGCCCCGCGACCGTCCCGTTGAGGTACGTGATGTCGTGCTCACGGGCGAGGCGACGCGCCCGCGGCCAGGACGCCACCGCGCGGGCGCCCGCGCCGTGCGCGAGGCCGCCAACCTCGAGCGGCTCCCACGCGAAGCCGGCCTGCGCGAGCGGAACGTCATCGCCCGTTCCCGGAGAGGTGAGCGTGATCTCCCAGCCGCGGCCGCGCAGCCGCCGCAACAGCCGCAGCAGCCCGTTCTCGGGGCCGCCGGGCCGGTCGACCTGGCAGACGGCCAGCAGGCGCATCGTGTCAGGGCTGCGACGGCGCGCCGGCCTGGAGCTTGCGCATGCCCGCGAGGTAGGTCTGGGCGCCGGTCGGCGACTTCGGGTCGAGGTAGAGCGCCGGACCGAGCAGGCGCAGCGCCCGGCGCGGGTCGGTTTCGAGCTCGAACTCGGCCAGACGCAGCCAGCTCGCCGGGTTCGACGGCTGCAGGCGCACCGCGTCCTCGAGCGTGTTGCGGGCCGCGTCGCGCTGGCCGGACGTGGCCTGGATGACGGCGATCTCGAAGAGCGGATCGAGCGACAGCGGGTTGCGGTCGCGGGCGGTCCGCGCGAGGTCGAGCGCCTGCGGGTAGGAGCGCGGTCCCTCGCCGAGCTTGGCGAGCGCGTCGTTGCCCGCGTCGATCGAGCGCAGCGGCTGCCAGGCCGTCCAGGCGGCCAGCAGCCCGGCCGCCATCAGGAGGATCGCCAGGCCGACCCGCCACGGCGAGCGGATGCCGGCGCGCAACGCCGGACCCAGCTCGGTCGGCCGCGTGGCCGGCACCGCCAGCGGGCCGCGCCCGGCGACCCAGCCGGCGCACAGCAGCGCGGGCACGACCGTGCCCGGCACGTACCAGGTCCAGTCGATGAACGAGTGGACGCCGAAGACGACGACGGCCGCCGCGACCGTCGCCATCGCGACGCGCTCCGGACCCCAGCCGGCGAGCCTGATCTGCGTTTCCGGCGGACCGCGGCGCGGGAGCAGACGGCCGACCGCGCCGGGCACCGGCAGACGCCAGCCGAGCGTCCGCGCGGTCGCGCCGAGCCACGCGACGAGCAGCAACAGGCTGGCGGCCAGGCCGAGGACGCCGAGGTCGGCACCCGTCTGGACGACGTAGCCGTGGGCGTGGACGACCGTCAGCTGGTCCGTGCGGTACTGGTCGCGCGCGGTCTTGTAGCCGCCCGCGCCGACGCCCTTCCACGGATGGGCCCGGAAGATCTTGTAGGACTCGTCCCAGTAGCGGGCCCGGACGCTGCCGACCGACGTCAGGCGTGACGGGTCGTTCGTCACCGTGGTCCCACTGCTCGGGTCGGTCAGCGACTTCCATCCGCTGGAGATCGAGCCGCCCAGGCCCTTGTCGGAGAGCGCGAGCGCGACGACGAGCGCGACCGGCACGAGCGCGACGGCGACGAGGATCGCCCCGCCGGCGCGGCGTCGGACGTGCGGCGCCGGCGCCCGCCGGGCGGCCGCGAACCCGAGCGCGAGCCCGATCGCCAGCAGGACGAGGCTCATGGCCAGCACGGCGATGCCGAGCTCGTGGCCGGAGGTCGTGCGCTGGTCGAGCGACACCTTGTCCTCGGTCAGCGTGTCCTGGGCGAAGACCCAGGCCGTGACGAGCAGCGCGCCGGCGGCGCCGATCGACAGGACCGCGACCCCGCGCAGCCGCAGCGGCACCACCGCGAACCAGACCGCGCAGCCGATGGCGACCGCCAGCAGCGCCCCGCGCGAGTAGGCGAGCATCATCGCCAGGATGAGCACGCCCATGATCGGGTAAGCGAGCGCGCTGAGCCCAGCGTGGCCGGAGCGTCGCGCTCCGAGCCACAACGTCGGCGGGATGCCCATCGCGGCGGTGAGCCCGACCGCGTTCCAGTAGCCGTAGGGCTCACGCAGCCGGGCGTAGATCTCGTCAGCCGACAGGGCGCCCGGGAAGATCTTCGTCAGCAGCGCCCACGCGCAGATGGCCAGCGAGGAGACCACGAGCGCGCCGAGCAGCGCCGTCCACCAGGCGCCGCCGAGGCGGGCGAGGACGACGCCGCCGCCGAAGACCGCCACGTAGGCGACCGTGCGGTTCGCCTCCAGCCAGGCGTCGTTGGGCTCGACGGCCCAGACGATCGACCAGGCGGTGACGATCGCCAGCAGGGCGAAGAGCCCGATCGTGACGGCGCCCCACCAGCGGCGCCCGACCGCGGCGACCGCCGCCAGCGCGCCGAGCAGGCCGCCGACGACGTCGAGCACCATCTCGATGTAGGTCGTGGGCCCGGGAGCCAGGCCGCCGCCGGCGCGCAGACCGATCGCGCTGAGCGCGACCGCCAGCGCGGCGCCGAAGAGCAGCTCCGAGGGCGGCAGCGAGGGCGGGCGCAGCGCGGCGCGGGCGCGGCCCAGGCGCCGAGGGCTATGCGGGACCGCGACGGAGGACAAGGTGTCGTGTGGCGTACGCGCCGGCGCCGACGGCCCCGACGGCCAGCAGCGCGAGGACGGCCAGCAGCGGGGCCGGGAGGTCGTTGAGGTCGGTGACCGTGGAGCCGCCGAGCGCGCCCGGCGTGATCGGACGGCCGTCGAGCGTCACCGGCGCGCTGCCGGCCCCGACGGCCTTGTCGAACGCGGCGCGCTCCTCGGGCGTGGCTCCCTGCAGCGGGTCGGCGCTCGGGCCGGCCGTTCCGCCGCCGTCGAGGCCGTCGCCGCCGCCGGTGCCCGTCCCGCCGCCGAAGCTGCCGCCGCCGATGCCGCCGCCCGTCCCGCCGCCGGAGCCGCCCCCGGCAGCGCCGCCCAGGCGGGCGCGCTGGATGACGTCGCGGCAGTTGGAGTACTCGTCAACGTCGGCCGGCAGGTCGGCCAGCGCCTTCGCGTAGTCCTTCTGCGAGTAGCTCTTCGACAGCGCGCCGTCGTCGGTGCAGTCCCGGATGACGGCGGCGCCGCTGGCATGGGCGGCGCCCGGCACGGCCAGGGCGGCAAGGAGGGCGATGGCGATCCAGAGGCGGAGGCGCATGGCGGGGCGCGGGCCTCCGTGGCGCGCGCGCTCGAGGTGGAGTCGGAGTCCCTGCTGGGTCGACACGTTAGCGATCCCCTTTCCGGCCCGCGCCGACGCTCGCCAGGGCCGCCGACATGCCGGCGGCCCATGCCTCGTGCGTGTACGCGGCGACATCCGCGGCCGCGGCGGCGCCGAGGCGCTCGCGCAGCGGGGCGTCCTCGCGCAGGCGGCGCAGCGCCGCGGCGAGCGCGTCGGGGTCGCCGGCGGCGACGACGAGCCCGTTGCGCTCATGGCGCACGAGCCCGCCGGCGGCGGCGCCGACGGCGGCGGTGGCGATGACGGGCAGACCCTGGTGCATGGCTTCGTTAGCGACCAGGCCCCACGGCTCCGTCGTGTGCCGGGTGGCGATGGCCGCCATGACGAGGACGTCTGCGCCGGCGTAGAAGTTGCGCAGCTCGCCGGGCTCGAGCGCGCCGACGGCCTCGACGGTGCCAGGCACGGTGGTGCCGGTGGTGCCAGGCACGGTGGTGCCAGGCACCATCGTGCCAGGTGTGCGGCCGCCGCCGACGAGCGTCAGGCGGGCGTCCGGGCCGAGGTTCGCGCGGCGCCATGCCTCCAGGAGTTCGGGCTCACCCTTGTAACGGGCCGCCCGGCCGACGGCGAGCGCGGCGAACGTCGCGCCGCCGGGCCGCCGGGGTGCGTCGGCGGCCGCCGACCAGAACGCCGCGTCGACGGCCTGGGGGGCGACGTGGACGTTGCGGGCGCCGCGCCGCGTCACGAACGCGCTGACGTGCGGGCCGTAGGTGACGACCGCGTCGGCGCGGCGGTAGGCGGCGCGCAGCAGCGGCGTGCCGGCGAGCAGGTGCGCGGGGGTGCGCGGGTGGGCCCAGAGGGCGGTCCACAGCAGGAACGGGACGTGCGCGCGGCGGGCACCGAACCAGGCGGCGGGCAGCGCCGTGCGTCCCGCCGTGCCGGCGATGACCGCGCGGTAGCGGCCGCTGGCCGCCAGGCCCGCGACGGCCCGCTGGTCGACGTAGCGGTGCGGGATGCCGGGGTCGTCGACGGCGCCCGTCGCGTGGTGGCTACGCCCGCCGAAGAGCGCGAGCTCGAGGTTCTCGCGGGCGTGCAGGGCGGCGAACGCGCCGGCCCGGTCGGGCGCGACGACGTTCGTCACGAGCAGGACCGGGCGCTCGGCGGCGCTCACCGCAGCACCGCCTCGTAGGCGGCGACGGTCGCTTCGCCGCAGCCCTTCCAGGTGAAGTGCTCGGCGACCGTGGCGCGCGCGGCCGCGGCAGTGCGCGTGTGGGCGGCCGGATCGAGCAGTGCGTCGATCGTGGCGGCAAGGGCGTCCACGTCGCCGGCGGGCACGAGCCGCATGCCCTCGCCGAGGGCGGCGATCTCCTCCGGCCCGGGCTCGCCCGCGGCGCCGATCGCGGGCACGCCGCCGGCCATCGCCTCGACGAAGGCGACGCCGAACGCCTCGTCCGTCGAGGGCATGACGAACAGGGCAGCGTCGCGGCCCGCGTCGACCGCGCGGTCGTGCGACAGCGCCCCGGTGAAGTCGACGCGGTCGGCGACCCCGAGCTCGTGCGCGAGGCGCTGCAGGCGCTCGCGCTCGGGCCCGTCGCCGACGATCCGGTAGCGCAGCTCCGGCCGCCGGTCGCGCAGCGCCGCCAGCGCCCGGACGACGTCGGCGTGGCGCTTGCGTGCGACGAGGTGGCCCACCGTCACGATCGTGCCTGGCACCGTGGTGCCTGGCACCGTGGTGCCTGGCACCGTGGTGCCGAGGTGGACGACGCGGGTGGCGCGGGCCCCGAGGTCGCGGACCGCACGTTCGATGCCCGTCGAGTTCGCCAACACGAGCCGCGCCGCCGCGAACGCCCGGCTCACGCGCTCCCGGCCGCCCGGCAGCTTCGCCGTGTGGAAGACGTCGCCGCCGTGCTCGGAGATCACGAGCGGCACGTCGCCCGCCCGCGCGCGCAGCAGCGCGTCGGCCGCCGGCACGGCGTAGTGGGCGTGGATCACCTCATAGGGGAACTCGCGGCGCAGGCGCGCCAGCGCGACCGCCAGCGCGGGCGCCGCGTAAGACCCCCAGCGCACGTACCCCGCCCCGCGCGGCGGCGAGAGGTAGCGGACGTAGCGCACGTCGAGCCCGTCGAGGGTCGCCCGCGCCGGCTGCGCCACCGCCTCGCGCCACGCCCGCACGTTCCGCACCCGCGCCGCCGGCGGCAGCGGCCGGTGCAGGACGACGATGCGCACGTCGGCGCCGGCGTCGCGGGCGGCGAGCGCTTGGCGGTGCGCCCACACGCCGAGGACCGGGTCGGCGGCGCGCGGGTAGAACTCGGCGACGACGAGGACCTTCAACGACGCAACCTTCGCCGGGCCAGCGTCCGCACCTCGTCGCGGCGCACGTACGGCCGGTCGGCGAGGAACGCGCGCGCCTCGGCGGCGGCCTCCTCCCGCGGGTAGCTCGCGGCGGTCGGGCGCAGCGTGTGGGCGATCGGCGTGGCGTCGACGACGCCGATCCGCCAACCGCGCTCGCGCGCCACCGCCGCCCAGCGCGCGTCCAGCCCCCACCCCATCGCCAGCGCGGGGAACGGCAGCAGCGCGGCGGCCGCCTCACGTGCGAACGCCGTCACCGGCCCGATCTCCACGAACGTCGTCTCGCGCCAGTCGGCCGGCGCGCCGGAGGCCGTCCGCCGCGCCACGTCCCAGGCGGCGTGCGAGTGGCGCCGGTGGGCGGGCTGGGCGAGCGTCAGGCCACCGGCCTCGGCGCAGGCCAGGAACGCGTCGAGGAACCGGTTCGGCAGCGCCACGTCGTCGTCGAGCACGAGCACCCAGTCGAACGCCCCGACCTCGTGGCGCGCCAGCAGCAGGTTGAGGTTCTCGAACTTCCCCCGTCTGGGAGCCGCGGGCGCGACCTCGACGGTGACGTCATGGCGGGAGCGGCGCAGCTCGGCGACGGCGGCGTCCATGACGTTCGGGCCCTCGGGGCTGACGACACCGATCGCGAGCACGCGCCGAACCGGCAGCGCGGCCGCCGCGCGCCGGACGGCGGTCCGCCGGCCCAGCGCTCGCAGGTCGCACCACGCGTCCTGCACGCGCAGCAGCGCCGCGACGCGCCCGCTGGCCAGCCCGCTGCGGCCGGAGAGGAAGTCGTCGACGCCCGCCGTCGCGGGCGGCGCACTCGCGCCGAGCCGCTCGTCGACGGCCGAGCGCAGGCGCCCGAGCGTGTGGGCGGTGAGGATCGGCCCGTTGGCGCAGCGGAAGCGCGGACCGTGCAGGGCGCAGCCCGCCAGCACGCGCAGCTCGTCGGCCAGCGACGGCGCCGTGCCCTTGAAGCGATCGAAGCGCCGGCTCGCCCGGCCGCGCCGGTAGGCGGCCCGGCACAGCGACCGCAGCCGCGCGTCGTCGCCGGCGCGCCGGTGGTCGAGCGCGGCGGCCGCGACGTAGCGGATGCGCCCGCCGGCGGCCGTCACGCGCGCCTGCCATTCCTGCTCGTCGCCGTAGAGCTCGCGGCTCTCGTCGAACGCCCCGGCGCGCGTCAGCCATGATCGCCGCACGGTCATGTTCGCGCCCCACGCGTGCTCGCAGTCGCGGTCGGCCTCGCCGAGATCGAGGTGGGTGACGGGCGGGTCCTCGCGGCCGCACAACGGCAGCGCGTGATCCTCGAAGCGCGCGAGGATCGGCCCGGTGAGGACCGCGACGTCCTCAGGCTGGGCGGCCGCCGCGACGACGAGCGACGCCAGCCAGCCGGGGCGGACCTCGACGTCGTCGTCGACGTAGACCAGCAGCGGCGCGTCGGTCTCCCGCGCCCCCGTGTTGCGCGCCGCGTTGAGCCCCCGGCCGCGGTCGTGGGCCACGTAGCGGACGCCGAAGCGCTCGGCGACCGCGCGCGTCGCGGCGGTCGGCCCGTCGTCGACGACGAGCACGTCGGCGCCGAGCTCGCGCGCCTGGCCGACGATCGACGCGAGCGCGACGTCGAGGTAGCCGGGACGCCCGGCGGTGGGCAGGATGACGGCGGCGGGCGCGGGCACGGCGGCCCCGGAAGGTACCGTCAGCCCGCCCGTGATCCTGTTCCTGCACAACCGCTACCGCACGACCGGCGGCGAGGAGCGCGTCGTCGACGACCTGTGCCGGCTCGTGCGCGAGCGCCTCGGCGAGGAGGCGCAGGTGCTGGCCCGCGACAGCGCGTCGCTGGGCCGCGCGCGGGCGGCGCGCGGGCTCCTGCGCGGCGGGCTGGACCCGGACGAGGTCGCCGACGCGGTCACCCGCACCGGGGCCCGGATCGTGCACGCCCACAACCTCCTGCCGGGCCTGGGTTGGCGCGCGCTCGCCGCCGCCCGGGCGGCGGGGGCGCGCGTCGTGTTGCACCTGCACAACTACCGGCTGGTCTGCGCGGTCGGCACGTGCATCGACCCGGCGGGCGAGGACTGCACCCGCTGCCACGCCCGCAACACGCTGCCCGGCGTGCGCCTGAACTGCCGCGGCACCGGCGCCGAGGCGGTCGTCTACGGCGCGGCGCTGGCCCGCTGGCAGCGGCGGATCGTCGCCCACGCCGACGCGGTCGTCGTCCCCAGCGCGGCCGCCCTGGATCGCCTGCGCACGCTCGGCGCACCGCTGGACGGCGTGCCGGTCGACGTCCTCGGCCACGTCGTGGGCCGCTTTGCCGCGCGCTCGACCGCGGCCGACGGCCGCTACGCGCTGGTCGCCTCCCGGCTGGCGCGGGAGAAGGGCGTCGAGGTGGCGATCGACGCCTGCCGCGCGGCGGGCCTCCCGCTCGTGGTCTGCGGCGACGGTCCACTCGCGGGCGAGCTGCGCGCCCACGCGGCGGCGGCCGGCGCCGACGTGACGTTCGCCGGCCGCGTCGACGACGCCGAGCTGGCCCGGCTGCGCGCCGGCGCGTCGGTGGCGCTCGTGCCCTCGCGGGCGGCGGAGACGTTCGGCCTGGCCGCGCTGGAGGCGATGGCCGCCGGCGTGCCGGTCGTGGCGTCACGCGTCGGCGCGCTCGCCGAGCTGGAGGGCGACGCCGCGCTCGTCGCGCCTGGTGACGCCGGCGCGCTCGCCGCGGCGGCCCGGCACGTCGCCGCCGATCCGCAGGCCGGGCCGCGCGCTCTGGCGGCCGCGCGCCGTCGCGTCGCGCCCGAGGTCGTCGCCCCCCGGCTGGCCGAGCTGTATGACCGGGTCCTGGTCGATCGGCACGGGCCGGCCTGCGGCGCACCTTAGACTGCGCCGCCTATGCGAGCGATCGTCACCGGCGGTGCCGGCTTCATCGGGTCCAACCTCGTCGACGCGCTTCTGGACGAGGGCGCCGAGGTCGACGTCGTCGACACGCTGGTGACCGGCCGGCGCAGCAACCTCGAGGCGGGCGCGCTTGACCGCGGCGCGCGCCTGCACGAGGTCGACATCACCGACGCGGGCGCGCTGGCCGCACTGGTGGCCGACATCGCCCCGGACGTCATCTTCCACCTGGCTGCCCAGATCGATGTCCGCAAGTCGATCGACGATCCGGCGTTCGACGCGACCGTCAACGTCGTCGGCACGATCAACGTCCTGGAGGCCGCGCGGGCCGCGAAGGTCGGCCGGGTCGTCAACACGTCGACCGGCGGTGCGATCTACGGGGACGCGTCGCGCATTCCCACGCCGGAGGACGAGGAGCCCAAGCCGATGGCGGCCTACGGGCAGAGCAAGTTCTGCGCCGAGCGCTACCTCGGGTGGTCGCAGCGGCTGTACGGGACGAGCTGCGTGACGCTGCGCCTGGGCAACGTCTACGGCCCGCGCCAGGACCCGCTCGGCGAGGCTGGCGTCGTCGCGATCTTCTGCGGCAAGCTGCGGTCCGGCGACCGGCCGGTCATCTACGGCGACGGCACGCAGACCCGCGACTACGTCTACGTGGGCGACGTCGTCCGCGCCCAGCTGGCGGCCGCGCAGGCGGAGGTCCTCGGCGAGATCAACGTCGGCACCGGCCGGGAGTCGAGCGTGCTGGACATCGTCGAGGCGATGAAGGCGCTGGAGCCCGAGGCGGCCGCGGCGTTTCAGCCGATCTTCGAGGAGGCGCGGCTCGGCGAGCTGCAGCGCTCCTGCCTCGACGTGGGCCGGGCCCGCGAAACGCTCGGGTTCACGGCGCAGATGTCGCTGCGCGACGGCCTGCGGGCGACGCTGGAGGCCGCGGCATGAACCCGCGGGGGACCGACGTCAACCTCAAGCACGCCGCCCAGCACGAGGAGTACGTCGCGATCGCCGACCGGGTCGTCGCCGACCGTCCGCAGCGTGCTCGACTGGGGCTGCGGCTGGGGCCAGGTGTCGGCGCTGCTCGTCGAGCGCGGCGTGCACCCGAAGCTGTTCGACTACGTCGGTCCGGGCGCCCCGGAGGCCGAGGTCCCACTGGAGCGTTACCCGGAGCTCTCCCGCTTCGAGACCGCCGAGCCGGTGCGTCTGCCCTACGACGACGGCCAGTTCGACGCCGTGCTGTCCTGCGGCGTGCTCGAGCACGTGCAGGAGCCGGAGCGCTCGCTCGACGAGCTGCATCGGGTGCTGGCGCCCGGTGGCCGGCTGTACGTCTACAAGCTCCCCAACCGGTTCTCGTACCTCGAGGCGCTGGCCCGCGTCGGTGGCCTGTACTACCACGGCAAGCTGCCCAACGACACCATCTACACGCTGCGCTCCGCGCGGGCGATCGTCGCACGCCACGGCTTCGAGGTCCTCGAGGCGCGTCACGCCAACATGCTGCCGCTGACCGTCGGCGGGGCGCGGGCCGATCGTCACGGGAAGCGGATCTTCGCCGCCAGCTCCGCGCTGGCCCGCGTGCCCGGCCTGCGCCGCCTGGCGACGAACGTCGAGGTCATCGCCCGGCGCGTTGGCTGAGGCGCTCTCGAGGAGTCATCGCTTCTGTCGGCGCCAGCGTCAGCCGTCGCCGATGAGATCGACCGTCACATGTCGGCGGGCAGCGCGCGCCATGCGGCCGTCGAGGGTGACGAGCGTCACGTTGAGCGCCTCCGCGAGCGCCACGTACAGCGCGTCGTAGAACGACAGGTTCTCGCGCAGCTCGAATGCGCGTTGAAGAAGGTGGTGGTGCGGCATGCGAACGACCGGCATGACGGCGAGATCGTCGAGCGCCTCGGCCGCCCGCCGTGGGTGCAGGGTCCCTTTGATCGTCTGCTTGCGAAGCACGTGCCCGGTCTCGGCATCGGCGAGGTGAGGGATCCATCGCTCCTCTGGTGTCGAAGTCAGCCGGTGCGCGACGTCGCGGGCATACGCACCGCCAGCAAGGTATTCGACGAGCGCCGAGGCGTCGAAGACGGGCATCCGGTCAGGCGTCGCGGAGCTCGTGGAGGTCCGCAACGATCATCTCGGTCGTCAGGTCCGAGCTTCCGCGCGCACGGACTCTCGCGTCGAATTCCTCGATCGATGGCCGGGCCGCCTTCTGCTCGAGGTCGCGCTTGATGTAGTCCGAGAGCGACATCCCTGCCGCGGCGGCGCGAGCCTTCAGCGTCCGGTGGACGTCCTCCGGGACATTCCGCACCTGGATCATCTTCGACATGTGATCCACCGTAACGCGTGTGGATCACATGTGCAACAGTCCTACGTCGGCAGCGTCTCGCGCAGCCAGTCCGCCGTCTGGCGGATGCCGTCGCGCACGCCGATCTGCGCCTTCCAGCCCAGCAGGCGCTCGGCCTTCTCGACGCTCGGCCAGCGGCGCACGACGTCGACCGGGTAGGTCGGCAGGTGCTCGAGCGCGAACGCGTCGGGGTCGCGGCCGCACTCCTCCCAGATGATGCGCGCGATCTCGGCGACCGTGAGCTCCTCGCCGGCCGAGATGTTGAAGTCCTCGTGCAGGCCGGCCGGCGATTTCATCGCCGTGACGATGCCGTGGGCGATGTCGTCGATGTGCGTCAGCGTGCGCGTCTGGGTGCCGTCGCCGAAGATCGGCAGCGGCGCGCGCTCG
This sequence comes from Solirubrobacterales bacterium, assembly GCA_040255945.1. GTDB lineage: Bacteria > Actinomycetota > Thermoleophilia > Solirubrobacterales > Solirubrobacteraceae > Baekduia. Next base: position 16,392 of record JBDZVZ010000008.1, read on the forward strand.
GGGAGCTTCAAGCACTTCTTGATGACGTCGGGGACCATGTGGGCGATGCCCGGCTCGTCCTCGGGCATCTCGCCCGGGCCGTAGGCGTTGAACGGACGGCAGATCGTGTACGGGAAGCCGTGCTCGTCGTGGGCCGCCTTGACGTACACCTCGCCCGTGAGCTTCGAGAACCCGTAGGCGCTCTGCGGGATCGGTGTGTCGACGACGTGCGCCTCGGTCGTCGGGAACTCGGTCGCCCGCTCGAAGACCATCGAGCTCGACACGTACACGAACCGCTCCACGTCGTGGTCGAGCGCGGCGCGCACGACCGCGTTGTAGAGGGCGTTGTTGACCTCGGTCAGCGTGTGGGGCAGCTTGTGGAAGTTGCCGATCCCGCCGACGATCGCCGCGAGGTGGATGACGTGGGTGCAGCCCTGGGTGGCCTTGCGCGCCTCGTCGAGCACCCGCAGGTCGCCGACGTGGACCTCGCAGCCCTCGCGCATCCACTGCGGCGCCTCCCGCTGGTCGGAGACCCGGACCTCGTAGTCGGGGTCGCGCAGCAGCCGCTTGACGACGGCCGCGCCGATCGTGCCGGCACCGCCGGTGACAAGTACGCGAGGCATCGGCGGCGGACCCTACCGGCCTTCAGAATCTTCCGGCCGCGGGAACGAGCGCTCTGCGCGAGCTTCCCGCAATGGAACGCGAGCCCCCTGGGCGAGCAGTTCCACTTCGTCGGCGTGCGCGAACACCTGCGCGGCGCCCCAGCAGTTCCACGGATCCACGACGATCGCCTCCGGCCGCGCGGTCTCCACGACGAGCCGCAGCGTCGCCTCGCTGCAGAACTCGGGGTGGTTCGTCGCCATGAGGACGGCGTCGGCGTCGCGCACCGCCTCCTCGAGGGGCTGGGTCGGCGTCGGCACGTGCGGGTCGTGCACGGCGACGTCGGCGAGCTCGCGCTCCAGCAGCCGGACGAGCTTGTGGCTGAGCGAGTCGCGCTCGTCGTCGGTGCCGCCCTTGAACGCGAGGCCCAGCACGGCGACCTTGCGGCCGGCCAGCTCGCCCAGGCGCCGCTTGAGCCCCTGCACGAGGAAGAGCGGCACGGACTCGTTGACCCGGCTGACGGCCAGCAGCATCCCGGGCGCGTTGGAGCGCTCCTCCGAGAAGGCGAAGTCCTTGCGCAGGCAGGTGCCCGCGGTGAGGCCCGGGAGCTTCATCCCGCCGCGCGGATAGTCGCGGTTGATGAGGTCGATGACCTCGAAGACGTTCGCCCCGTACTGCTCGCAGTCCATCATCATGAGGTTGGGCAGCGCGAACGTCGCGTAGCGCAGGATGTTCGTCCAGATCTTCGCCAGCTCCGCCTGCACCGGGCTGGTCTGGACGATCGGCGCGCCGAGACGCGCGAACAGCTCGGCGGCTACCTCGCCCGACCGCTCCCCGACCCCGCCGACGATGCACGGCAGCGTCGAGATCTCCTCGAAGAAGCGGGCGCTGGCGATCCGTTCCGGGACGTGGGCGACGAAGACGTCGGTGCCGATCTGAAACCCGCGGTGCTTGGTGAGGTAGCCGGCGACGAAGTCCGTCGTGTTCGGGGCGATCGTCGAGCGCAGGTGGATCGCATGCCCGGTGCGCAGGTGCGGCAGCAGGTCGTCGAGCACCGAGCGGATCTGGCGCAGGTCGATCTCGATGTGCGACAGCGCCGGGGTGCCCAGCGTCAACACGATGTGGTCGGCCGCGGCGCCGTCGGCGGCGTGCTCGGCGAACGTCAGCCGGCCGTTGACACGGTCGAGGACCTCCTGGGCGCCGGGCTCCTCGAACGGCATCCGACCCTCGCGCAGCGCGCCAAGACGCTCGGGGTCGTTGTCGATCCCGATGACCTCCAGCCCGGCGTCCGCGAAGGCGAGCGCCAGCGGCAGGCCGACCCGGCCGAGGCCGATGACCGCAACGTGGAACCCTCGCCCAGAGGGCTCGGTTCCGTTGCGAGAAGCTCGCCCAGAGGGCTCGTTCTCGCGCGCCTGGGCATCGCTCATGGCGGTCGAGGTTATCCGGCGCCGCCGCGCCGCCGCGCGCGGCGGTGGCGCAGGTACTGGCGGGCGAAGCCGAAGACGAAGCGCGGGTTGTACGTCAGGTAGCGCTTCCAGAGCCGCCCGGGCTCCTGCAGCAGCCGGTAGAGCCACTCCAGGCCGGCCGACTGCATCCACGCCGGCGCCTGAGGAACCAGGCCGGCGTGGAAGTCGAACGCGGCGCCGACGCCGACGAGCACGGGCGCGTGCAGCCGGTCGCGCAGCGCGGCCATCCACTTCTCCTGCTTGGGCACGCCGATGCCGACCCAGACGACGTCCGGCTTGGCCGTGTTGATCTCGGCGACCACGGCGTCGATCTCCTCGTCGGTCAGGTCGCGGAACGGGGGCGAGTAGCCGCCGACGACCTGCAGGCCCGGGTGGCGCGTGCGCAGGTTGAGCGCGAGCTGGACCAGCGCGCCCTGGTTGCGGCCGCCGTAGAGGAACATCCGCGCGCCGGTGAGCGCGCTGCGCTCGCAGTACTTGTCCATGAGGTCCGGGCCGTAGACCCGGTTGGGCAGGTCGTGCCCGAGCGCGTTCATCGCCCACACGACCGGCTGGCCGTCGGGGACGACGAGCGAGGCGCCCTCGATCGCGGCGCGCAGCTCCGGGTCGTCCTGGGTGGCGACGACCGTGTGCGTCGCCGCGACGCAGATGTAGCCGGAGCGGCGCTCCTGGATGGTCGCGTCGATCCAGTCCATCGTGCGCTCGTAGTCGGTGAGCGCCAGCGCCACGCCGAGCACGTCGGTCGTGGGCGGCGGCACGGCGAGCTCCGGCGCGACCGAGATCGCTGCCGTGCCGTCGATGGGGGCTGGGGTCGAGAAGGACATTCGCGGGTTAAAACGTCAGAAGCGTCGCAACGTTTCGCGTTTGGGCTCGGTCACCTGTCCAGTGCGCATCTTCCCTAGGGTGCGTCCGGACGTGCCGCGCAGAGCGCTGATCACCGGGATCGGAGGCCAGGACGGTTCGTACCTGGCACAGCAGCTGCTCGCCGAAGGGTACGAGGTCGTCGGGATGGTTCGCCCCCCGGCGGGACGCGGGCTGCCGCTGCTCGGCGACGATGCGCCCCGAATCCGTCAGGTGCCCGGCGACCTCGCCGACCATGCGTCGCTGCGCTCGGCGGTCGCCGAAGTGGCACCCGACGAGCTCTACCACCTGGCGGCGCCGACGTTCGTGCCCGCCTCCTGGGAGGACCCGTCGTCCGTGGTCCACCAGATCGCGGGCGCCACGGCGGCGCTGCTGAGTGCCGCTCGGGAGCTGCCGGAGCCGCCACGGGTGTTCGTGGCCAGCTCGAGCGAGATCTTCGGCGACGCGGGCGAGTCGCCCCAGCGCGAGCGCTCCCCGATGCGCCCGCGCTCGCCCTACGGGGTCGCCAAGCTCGCCGCCCACGGGCTCGTCGGCGTGCTGCGCGAGCGGTTCGGGCTCTTCGCGGTGTCGGGCATCACCTTCAACCACGAGTCGCCGCGGCGGCCGGAGCGCTTCCTGCCGCGCAAGGTGACGCGGGGCGCGGCGGCGATCGCGTGCGGCGTGGAGGACGAGCTCGTGCTCGGCTCGCTGGACGCGGTGCGCGACTGGTCGCACGCCGCCGACGTCATGCGTGGCGCGCGGCTGGCGCTGGCCGCGCCTGAGCCGGGTGACTACGTCTTCGCCTCCGGCGTGGGCCGCACGGTGCGCGAGCTCGTCGACGCGGCGTTCGCGGCCGCCGGCGTGTCGCCCGAGGGCCGCATCCGCGTCGACCCGGCGTTCGTCCGCCCGCCCGAGGCCACGCCCCCAGTCGGCGACCCGTCCCGGGCACGGGAGGTGCTCGGCTGGGTTCCGGAGATCGGGTTCGAGGCGATGCTGGCCGAGATGGTCGCCGCCGACGTGGCGGCGCTGCGCGGCGCCTGAGGGGGCGAACTTCGGGCGGTTGGCACCTACTGGGGCGTGCGGCGACCGGCCCCGAGGCGCGGTGGATGATCGCCGTGCTGTCGGTCGGCCCCGACGCCGTGCTGAGCCACCGCAGCGCCGCCGTCCTGTGGGGTCTGCGGCCCGACGATGGTGGCACGACGACGGTCACGATCCCCGACCGGCGCGGCCGCAAGCGCAAGCCCGGGCTCGTCGTGCACCGCACCGAGGATCTGCCGCGTCCCGAGTGCACGTTCAGACGGGCGATCCCGGTGACGAGCGTCGCCCGCACGCTCGTCGACGTCGCGGCGGATCTGCGCCCGCACGAGCTGCGGCGCGCGGTCGAGCGCGCCGACGAGCTCGAGCTCTTCCACCTGCCCGACGTCGAGGCGGTCGTGGACCGGCGTGCCGGCATGCCCGGCGTCCCGGCGCTGCGGGCGCTCCTCGACGACGCGCGCGAGCACGGCCTGCCGCACACCCGCAACGACTTCGAGTCGGCGTTCCTGCAGATGTGCTTCGACCACCGGCTGCCGCGCCCGCAGGTCAACTGGTGGGACGGCGAGCGCGAGCTCGACTTCCGCTGGCCCGAGCACCGACTCGTGGTGGAGACCGACGGCTGGGGCGTGCACCGCACCCGCCGGGCCTTCGAGTCCGACAGCGAGCGCTCGCAGATCCTCGCCGCTCAGGGCTGGACGCTCATGCGCGTGACCTGGCGCCAGCTCACCCGCCGACCCGACATCGTCGCCACCCACGTCCGGCGGGCCATGGGCACCTGATGGGGCATATGACCCCACCAGGTGCCCATGGCCCGCGCCCTACTTCTTGAGCAGCTCCAGATCGGCCCGGGTCATGATCCGGATGAGCTCCTCGAAGCTCGTCTTCGGCTCCCAGCCCAGGTCGCGCTTGGCCTTCGCCGGCGAGCCGATGAGCTGGTCGACCTCGGCCGGGCGCAGGAACGCCGGGTTGATCTCGACGTACTTGTCGATGTTGTCGGCGCCCAGGCCGGCCTCGTCGAGCGCGACCTGCACGCACTCGCGCACCGTGTGGGTCTTGCCGGTGGCGATGACGTAGTCGTCGGCCTTGTCCTGCTGGAGCATGAGCCACATCGCCTCGACGTAGTCCTTGGCGTAGCCCCAGTCGCGCTGGGCGTCGAGGTTGCCGAGCTCCATCTTCTCGACGAGCCCGTGCTTGATCGCCGCCGCGTGCCAGGTGATCTTGCGGGTGACGAACTCCAGCCCGCGACGCTCGGACTCGTGGTTGAACAGGATCCCGCTCGTCGCGTGCAGGTCGTAGGACTCGCGGTAGTTGACCGTGATGAAGTGGCCGTAGACCTTCGCGACCCCGTAGGGCGAGCGCGGGTAGAACGGCGTCGTCTCGGTCTGCGGGACCTCGAGCACCTTGCCGAACATCTCCGATGAGGACGCCTGGTAGAAGCGGGCCTCCGGGCAGACCTCGCGCATCGCCTCGAGGATGCGGGTGACGCCCACGCCGGTGAACTCGGCGGTCAGCACCGGCTGCACCCACGAGACGGCGACGAACGACATGGCCGCCAGGTTGTAGATCTCATCGGGCTTGGCGGCCCGTAGCGTGTCGGTCAGCGACCGGTGATCGAGCAGATCGCCCTGGTGCAGGGTGATGCGGTCGCGCAGGTGCTCGATCCGGTCGAACTTCTCCGTCGAGGCGCGGCGGACCATCCCGTGCACGTCGTAGCCCTGCTCGAGCAGCAGCTCGGCCAGGTAGGAGCCGTCCTGGCCGGTGATTCCGGTGATGAGCGCAGACTTCGAAGCCATGTGGCGACGGAGCCTAGCCGGGGCAGGCGGGAGGATGTCGGTCCCCATGGATCCGTCCGCCGACATCCTCGACGCCCCTGACGCGGGCGCCCGCGTCGTCCGTGGCGGGGCCCTACGGGCGGCCGGGTTCGTCAGTGGCACGGCTCTGGCGCTGCTCGGCGCGGCGCTCGTCACCCGGCACCTCGGCCCGGCCGACTACGGCCGCCTCCAGACCGTCGTCGCGCTCGCCACCGTGGTTGCCGCCCTCGGCGACCTGGGCATCTCGACACTGAGCCTGCGCGAGTACAGCGCCCGGCGCGGTCCCGACCGTGAGGCGCTCATGGCCCTGCTGCTCGGCCTGCGGATCGTCACGGCCGCCGCGGCGATCGTGGCGGCGGTCATCGCCGCGATCGCGCTCGGCTACGACGGCACGATGGTGGGCGGCGCCGCGCTCGTCGCCGCCGCCGGCGCCGTGGCGGCGCTGACGACGACGCTGGCCGTGCCGCTGAGCGGCGACCTGCGGCTCGGGACGGTCGCCACGCTCGACCTCCTGCGCCAGCTGCTGACGACCGCCGGCTACGTGGCGCTCGTCGTCGCCGGCGCCGGACTGCTCGGCTTCTACGCGGTCGGCCTGCCGGCCCAGCTGCTCGTGCTCGGGGCGACGATCGTCGTGCTCGGCGGCGGCTGGGCGCGTCGGGGGCCGCGCTTCGACCGGCGCGCGTGGCGGGCGCTCGTCGCACCGGTCGTCTCGTTCGGCCTGGCGACGGCGAGTGGGCAGTTGTACATCTATACGGCGCTCATCCTCACCAGCCTCGTCGCCACAGCGCACGAGACCGGTCTGTTCGCGGCCTCGTTTCGGGTCGTCCTGATCGCGGGCATGGTGCCGGGCGTCCTCGTGACGAGCGCCTTTCCGCTGCTGGCCCGGTCTGCGCGCGACGATCGTGCCCGGCTCGCCGCCCAGATCGCGCCGCTGACGGAGGCGATGGCGGCGCTCGGCGGCGCCGCCCTCCTGGTCTGCGTCCTCGGGGCCCCCGTCATCCTCGACGTGCTGGCCGGCGGCGCGTTCTCCGGCGCGGTGCCGGTGCTGCGCGTCCAGGGCTTGGCGCTCGCGCTGACGTTCGTCATCGCCCCGCTGGGCTTCGCGCTGTTGGCGGTCGGGCGTCAGCAGGCCATGGTGGTGGCCAACCTCGCGGCGCTGGCGGTCTCGGCCGTCACCATCCTCCTGCTGGCCGCCTCGCACGGGGCGCGCGGCGCCGCGTGGGCGACGGTGCTCGGTGAGGCGACGCTCATCGCTGGCTACGCGCTCGCGCTGACGCGGGCCGTGCGGTTCACGCCGGGCCGCCTGCCCCGGATCGCCGGCGCGCTGGCCGTGGCGCTCGCGGCCGGCGCGCTGCCGGGCTGGCCCGCGGTCGTCGCGGCGTTCGTCGGGCTCGCCGTCTACGGTGCCCTGCTCGTCGTGACCGGCGCCGTCCCTACGCAGGCGCGCGCGCTGCTGCGCACCACGCCGCCGGCGTGATCACGTGGCGCGCCGAGGGTCGCCACCCGAGGTCGCGTCGTCGGACCGGTGGGCAACGGCGACGAGCTGCGAATAGCGCTTGATGAAGCCGAACACCCGCGCCATGGCGTCGAACACCGGCCGCGGGAGGATCGGGAACAGCGTGTCGTTGTAGTACGGCTGGAGGTAGCGAAACGCGCGGGCATCCTCGACCACGAAGCCGGCCTCGGTGAGCAGGTTCGAGATCAAGAGCGGCGTCCACGTGAAGAGGTGGTGGTTCGGGTCGCTCGGGTTCGGGCCTCGATGCTCCGGCGCGCGCCAGAACTCGACCGGCAGGCAGAGCACGATCTTGCCGCCCGGCTTCAGGGCCCGCCGCAGTCGGACGAGCTCGTCATACGGCGAGAGGCTGTGCTCGAGGGCGTGGTTGGAGACGATCACGTCGGCCCACCCGTCCTCGATCTCCTCGCTCGACTCCACCGTCCTGATCCCGAGCTTCGTCGCGTGCCCTCGTGCGACCGGGTTCGGCTCGATGCCGACCTTGTCGCCGGCGTCGAGCAGCTTCAGCAGCCAGCCGGTGCCACACCCGAAGTCGACGACCTTGTCGCTGCTCGCCACGAACGGCGCGAAGCGCGTGACCGCGATGCGGTTCGCGGTCTCCGCGCCGTCGACCTGGTAGCTGAAGTACTCGTGGCCGCCTTCCTGGTATTGGGCGGAGACGGTCGAGGCGGGGTTCGGTGCCGGCATGGGAGGTCTCGGTGAGCGTAGCCAGGATCGCTCAGCGCCAGTTCGGCCGGTACGTCAGCTCGTAGCGCAGGGTGCGGGGCCGCTCGCCGATCGGCACAGCCGGCGTCCCGCCGACGATCGTGTACGGCGCGACGTCCTTCGTCACCACCGCCCCGGCCGCCACGACCGCTCCCTCGCCGATCGTCACCCCGCCGAGGACCGCGGCGCCGAGCGCGATCCAGACACGGTCCTCGACGACGATCGGCTCGAAGACCGCGGTGAAGTCGGGGTCCCGGACGTCGTGCTTGGCCGACATGAAGCGGGCGGTGCCGGTGATGTTCACCGCGCGACCGATCGTCAGGCCGCCCCGGGCGTCGAGTAGGCAGTGGCCGCCGACGATCGACCCGGCGCCGATCGAGAGCAGCGACGGCTTCTCCACGAGCGTGCCGAGCATGATGACCGCGCGCCGGACATTCTCGAAGTGGACACCGAGCGCCTGGTAGGCCCGCATTCGCGGTGACGCGAGCGGAATGCGGTTGACGAGGTGGTTGAGGAGGTACTCGGGCGGTGGCGCGTAGCGCTGAACCCACGGGTGGCTGGCGAGGCCGGGCATGGCGCGGGACCCTACGACGCCCTCAGCCCGACCGCCGATGCGAGCTCCAGCAGCTCGCCACGGCGCCGGATCCAGAGCCAGCCCGCGTAGCCGAGCGCACCGAGCAGCCATGCGGCGGCGCCGGGCACGAGGCGGCCGTGCGGCGAGACGATGAGCGCGGCGGCCGCGAAGCTCGCGACGCCGGGCAGCACGAGCTCGACGAGCGCACGTCCATAGCGCCCGGCGACCGCGGCGGCTTGCCGGCCGACGCCGAGCGTCAGCATCGACGCGCCGAGCAGCAGCGACGTCACGGTCGCTGCCGCGGCGACCCAGCGCAGTCCGCCGCCGGCGGCGACGACGATCCCGTTCAGGGCGAGATGGACGATGACCACTCCGCCTGCGACGAGCGCCAGCGCACCGAACCGCTGGCGGGTCAGGACGCCCAGCTCCGGGATCGAGGCCGCGAGCGTCGTGAGCACGACCGGCGACAGGATGAGCGCAACGACGAAGACCTCGTCGACCGTTGCGGCGTCGAGCGAGCTCAGCAACGTCTTCGCGGGACCGGGGCCGAGGAGGACCAGCGCCGCCACGGCGGGTGCGCTGATGAGCGCCCCGGCGCGGAAGGTCCGGGTGGCGGCCCGCCCAAGGCTCTCGGCGGTCCGGTCCCACTCGCGCGCGATGACCGGCGCGAAGACGACGTTGACCGGCGTCACCGTCGCAGCGAGCAGCGCGCTGATCGCGATGACGGCATACGAGTAGACGGTCGCCGCCCCGACCGCGATGGTGGCGGCAAACGCGACCGAGGAGGTCACGAGGACTTGGGCGGCGACGAGCCCGGAAGCGCCGAGCAGAAGCTGGCGCGCCCGGTGCAGGCTTGCGGCGGCGGCGGGTCGGCCGAGCGGCAGGCCGCCGCCTCTCATCGCGGTGGTCAGCAGCACGACGAACGTCGTCATCGTCCCGCCGACGAGCGCCAGCGGCACGCCGTCGATCCCGAGCGCGGGAGTCGCCGCCAGGAAGACGCCGATGCTCGCCGTCACGCCGATCGCATAGGCCATGGCCGCGGCCGTGTACTGCTCACGGGTGGCCAGCAGCGCTGCCACGAGGCCGTTGGCGAGCTGCAAGACCGCCGCGGGCCAGAGGATCGCCAGCGACTCCTGGGCGGTGACGCGCCCGACGGGCGGGAGGTCGGCGGTGGCGATCGGCACCACGGCGAACGCCAGCACCGCGAAGGCGCCGGCCGCTGCAACGGACAGGATGGCCACCGCCCCGGCGAGCTGCGGGCCGTTGCGCGACGGGTCCTCGACGAGCGCGGGCACCGTCGTCGTGCGGAGGCTCTGACCGACGAACAGGACGATCGCGTAGATCGAGTTGGCGAAGAAGAAGCCGTCGGTGCGCGCGTTGGAGCCGAATCGTGCGGCGATGAGGGCCCCGAGCAGGACGACGCCGAGGAGCGCCAGCGCCTGCGAGAGGCCCGTGACGACGGTCGCGTGGAGCCGATGTCGCTGTACCGAGGCGGCCATGGTCACGCGCTCGATCGGCGCGCGGTCGCCACCCAGCCGATCGGCAGCGCCCGGCGCTCGTCGAGGCCGTCGAGGCGGCCGGCGGCGCGCCGCACGAGGTCTGAGAGCACGAGCATGAGCAGCGACGCGAGGTACGTGCGCCGGCGCGGGGCGGTCGGGTCGCGGGTCGCCAGCGCGCACTGCCGTAGGACGTGGCTGAGCGTCGAGTACCAGCCGGTGAGCGGGCGGACCTCGACGTCCGTCAGCCCCGCGCTGATCAGGAGGTGACGCAGCCCGTGCGGCGTGTAGCGGTAGAAGTCGTATGGCTCTTCGTGGAGCTCCATGACAAAGGGGACGGTGAGCACGACCCGTCCGCCCGGACGCAGCACGCGCGCGAGCTCGGCGAGCGCCGCAGCCGGCTCGGCGACGTGCTCGAGGACCTCGGTGCAGAGGACGAGGTCGAGCTCCGCGTCGGCCAGCGGCAGGGATGTGATGTCGGAGAGGACGTCGGCCCGCCGGGCGCTCTCGTGCGGCGAGGCCGACCAGTCGTGGGTGACGTAGTCGCAGTGCTCGAAGAGCGGCCGGTACGGGGCGTTGCCGGCACCCGCGTCGAGGACCCGTGCGCCGGTGGGCGTCGCGGCGGCGGCGGCCTGCACCTCGGCCGCGATCGCGCGGCGATGGACAGGCGACTCCGCGACGAACGCGCGCAGGTTCGGCGGCACGGGGCTCGAGGGCATCGCCAGCCACTTTACGGCCGCACCGGCCGCGTAAAGTCCGCCGCGGATGTCCGACCGGCCCCTCCGCATCGCCCTGCTGGGCGGCGTGCCCGCCAGCCTGGGCGGCGGCGGCCTGGAGCTGCAGATGCGCCGGACCGCCGATGCGCTGGGCCGCCTGGGCCACGAGGTCTTCCACGTCGCCGCCGAGCCCGAGCCGCGGCCGTTCGACGTCCTGCATGCCTTCGGCTCCGAGCGCGACGTCTGGTTTCCGCTCGAGCACTGGCGCCGCAGCCGGGAGGCGCCGCTGGTCGTCTCGCCGGTCCTCGTCGTCGCGCCGGGGCGGGCCGAGCGGTCGCTGTGGCTGTCGCACCACCTGCCCCTGCCGGCGTTCGCGCCGCGCGCCCGCGTCGGCATCCTCCGCTCGGCGGCGGCGGTCATCGCCCTCACCGCGCACGAGCGCGACCTCGTCCTGCGGCTCGCCGGCCGGCGCCGCGTGCGGCGCGTCGAGGTCGTCGGCAACGGCGTCGACCCGGTCGCTCCCGCCGACCCGGCGGCGCTGGCCGCGCTCGAGCTGCCCGAGCGCTACGTCGTCCTGCTCGGCAGCGTCTCGGCGCGCAAGCGCCAGCGCGAGGTCCTGACCGCGCTCGCCGGCGGCGACGCCACCGCGGTCGTCGTCGGCGGCGTCGAGGGCGGTCCGTCCGAGCGCGCCGCCTGGGAGGCGCACGTCGCGGCGACCGGGGCGCGCTGGCTCGGCGAGCTCCACGACGCCGCGCTCGTGCGCGCCGTCCTGGCCGGCGCCCGCGCGCTCGTCCACCTCAGCGCCGCCGAGGGCCAGAGCCTCGCGGTGCTCGAGGCGCTGAGCGCCGGCGCCCCGGTCGTCGTCTCGCCGCTGTCCTCGCACGTCGAGCTGCGGGAGCAGTACCCCGGCCGCGTGGCGCTCGTCGAGCACGAGGACGAGCTGTCCGCCGCGCTCGCCGGCCTCGCATCCGCCGAGCGGACCCCGGCGCCGGTGCCCACCTGGGACGACGTGGCCGCGCGGCTCGTCGCCATCCACCGCTCGCTGCTGTCGTGACGCGCGTCCTCTGGCTCGGCCCCGAGGTCCCCGAGCCGGGCGGCAGCGGCGGGGCGATGCGCTCCCACCACCTGCTCGCCGGGCTCGTCCGCCAGGGGCTGCGCCCGGTCGTCGTCACGCCGACGTACCCCGACCAGCGCGAGCGCGCCGAGGCCGCGCGCCTCGACGGCGTCGAGCTGCGCCTCGTCGAGCGCCCGGCCGGCCAGGCCCGCGAGGCACTCGCCGCCCATCTGCGGCATCCGGGGCTCGTCGCGTCGCTCGCGGCGCGCCCGTTCCTCGGCTGGCAGGGCGACGTCTTCTGGACCGAGATCGCCGACACGGTGCGCGCCGTCCTCGCCGAGGAGCCGCCGCTCGCCGCGGCGGTCGTCGAGCACGACTTCTGCGCCCGCTGGGCGCTGCGCCTGCCGGGCCGGCTGCCCGCCGCGTTCGCCACCCACAACGCGACCTGGGTCCAGCTGGCCCGCGACGCGCGCGCCGCCCACAGGCCGCGCCGCGCCGCGCTCGCGGTCGAGGCCGCCCGCTACCGGCGGCTCGTCCGCGGCACGCTGCCGCGCTACTCGTGGTTCGGCGCGGTCTCCGACCAGGACGCCGCCGCGCTGCGCGAGCTCGGGGTGAAGCACGGCGTCCACGTCGCCCCGAACGGGGCGGACGTCGCGGCGCTGCGCGACCTGCCGCCCGGCGGCGGGCAGGACGGCCGCCTCCTGTTCACCGGGACGCTGAGCTACCCGCCCAACGCCGACGCCGTCCGCTGGCTGGCCGCCGACATCCTGCCGCTCGTGCGCCGCCGCGTCCCGGACGCCCGGCTGACCGTCGTCGGCCGCGGCGCGCCGCCCGACGTCCAGGCGCTCGCCGGCGAGGACCTCGAGCTGCTCGGCTGGGTCGACGAGCTCGCGCCGGTCCTGCAGAGCGCCGCGGTGACGCTCGCTCCGCTGCGCTCCGGCGGCGGCACCCGCCTGAAGGTCCTCGAGGCGCTCGGGGCGGGCCGCGCGATGGTCGCGACCCGCATCGGCGCCGAGGGCATCGACGTCGTCGACGGCACCCACCTGCGCCTCGCCGACACGCCGGAGGCGATCGCCGACGCGATCGTCGACCTGCTGGCCGACCCGGCCGAGCGTGCCCGGCTCGGCGCCGCCGGCCGCGCGCTCGTCGAGGCGCGCTACGACTGGCCGGCGATCGCCGACGCGCTCGGCGCCTCGCTGGCCGAGTGGGTCAGGCGGCCGCCCGCGTCGCGGTGACCGACAGCCGGCCCTCGTGCTGCGGGGCGTCGGGCCGGAAGCGCTGGACGAGGAACGCGCCGTGGCGGCGGTCGATCCGGGTGGCGATCCGCGCCAGGCGCGGCGGCAGCGGGTAGTAGCCGGCGGTCCGGTCGAGGTCGAGCCGCAGCCCGTGGAACGCGGCGACCGACGCGAGCGCCCGGCCGGTGAAGACGCGGAGGTGCTGCTGGCCCTCGGTCTCCTGCTCCCAGCCCTCGAACGAGTTCACCGGGTTGCCGGCGATGACGACGTCGCTGACGTGGCACGGCGGCGGCTGGAAGCCGAGCACGAGCGAGATGACGTTGTGCCAGCTCGCGAGGTTGTTCGTCGAGAGGATCGCGTACCCGTCGGGCTTCAGGACGCGGCGGATCTCCCGCAGGAAGTGGTCGGTCTTCGGCAGGTGCTCGATGACCTGGTTGGAGTGCACGACGTCGAACGACGCGTCGTCGAACGGCAGCTTCTGGCCGAGATCGGCGACGACCGCGTCGACGCCGTTGGCCCGCGCCTGTTCGGCCCACGGCTCGATGAACTCCACACCGGCGACGTGTGCCGCCTGCGCCTGGGCGGCGACTCGCCGGGTGACCACGCCGTCGGCGCAGCCGAGGTCGAGCAGTGACCCGCCCGGCATCGGGACGACGGCACGCAGGATCTCGCGGCGGTTCTCCTCCTCGGTGGCGAGGAAGTTGCGTTCGAGGTAGCCCACGGCTGCAGCGTAATAGCGTCCGGGCGGTGCACGTTGGCCTGAACCTCGTCTTCCTCACGCCGGGCGAGCAGGGCGGGATGGAGATCTACGCCCGCGAGCTCATCCGGCGCCTCGCCCTGCGCGACGACCTGCGGCTCACCGCGTTCGTCAACCGCCGGGCCCGCGGTATCGCGTGGGGCGACGGGGTGGCCGAGGTGCTCGTCGACATCGATGCGACCGAGCGCACCCAGTGGGTGCTCGGCGAGCAGCGCCATCTGCCGGCCCTGGCCGCGGCCGCCGGTTGCGATCTCGTCCACAGCATGGCCTCGACCGCGCCGCTGCGCGGCCCGTTCCGGCGGATCACGACGATCCATGACCTCAACTATCGGCTCGTGCCCGACGCGCACTTCGGCCTGCACGGGCTGGGCATGCGCGTGCTCGTGCCGGCGGCCGCGCACCGTTCGCACCGGATCGTCGTCGATGCCGCTTCGACGGTCGATGACCTCGTCCGCCACCTGCATGTGCGGCGCGAGAAGGTCGACGTCGTTCCGCTCGGTGTCACCGAACGCCCGGCGGTCGAGCCCGCCGACGAGATGGACCTGCGCCGCCGCTTCGCGCTGGCCGACCGGCCGGTCCTGCTGACCTTCAGCGCCAAGCGCCCGCACAAGAACCTCGTGCGGCTGCTCGAGGCGCATGCCCGTCTTCCGACGCCCCGTCCGGTCCTGGTCCTGCCCGGCTATGCGACGCCGCACGAGACCGAGCTGCGCGAGCGGGCGACCGCGCTGGGCACGTTGAAGGACGTGCGCTTCCTGGACTGGGTGAGCGAGGCGGAGCGCGAAGGGCTCTACGCGCTCGCCTCCGTGTTCGCGTTCCCTTCGCTGCACGAGGGCTTCGGACTGCCGCCGCTGGAGGCGATGGCCCGCGGCGTGCCGGTCGTCACCAGCGCGCGCGGCGCGCTGGCCGAGGTCGCGGGCGACGCGGCGCTCATCGTCGACCCCGAGTCGGTCGACGCGATCGCCGCGGCGATCGGGCGGCTGCTGGCCGACGAGGGCGAGCGCGAGCGGTTGCGCGCCGCCGGGCGCGCACGCGCCGCCCGGTTCACGTGGGAGCGCACCGCGGAGCTGACTGCCGCGGCCTACGCGCGAACGCTCGAGCGGTAGGCCGCGACCACCCGTTCCAGCGACGTGCTCATGCTGAGCTCGCGGGCGTGCACGGCGAACCAGGTCGCCGTGCAACGGCGCAGCTCGTCGCGCCGCTCCCAGGCGGCAACGACCGCGTCGGCGAGCGCGTCCGGCGAGGCATTGGGCGCGACGAACCCGTTGACGCCCTCCTCGATGTGCTCGACGGCCGCGTTGTCGGGCGCGGCGACCAGGACGCTCGGCACGCCCATCGCCGCCGCCTCGACGACGATCGCCCCGTAGCCCTCGCGGATCGACGGCAGCAGCAGGCAGCATGCGCGCCCCATCGTCGCCTCGACCTCGTCGGCGTCGACGAAGCCCGGGGCCTCGATGACGTCGTGTGCGCCCGCCGCGGCGATCGCCGCCCGCACGTCGTCGCGCTGCGGCCCGTCGCCGAAGAGCACCGCCCCGAGCCCGGGGACCCGCTCGCGCGCGGCGAGGACCGCCGACACGACCGCCGGGGCCTGCTTCTCGGCGATCATGCGCCCCGCGAAGACCACCAACGGCTCGGGCGGCGCGGGCTCCCGCGCCTCGGTCGAGCCCGCGTACTCGCCGCGCAGCACCGTCGGCTCGCCGCGCAGCCCCAGGGCGCGCAGCCGCGCCGCCGTCAGCTGCGCGAAGCAGAACGCGTCCTGCGGCACCCGGGCGCAGCGACGCTGGACGGAGCGGGCCACGCGCCCCTTCACCCCGCCGAGGTACTCGCGCCAGTAGGCGTCGCTCCAGACCTCGTGCCAGTCGCTGACGATCCGGTAGCCGCCGCGCCGGCGCATCGCCCCGGCCGCCAGCAGCGAGAAGTACGGAAACGACGCGGTGTGGACGACGTCGTAGTCGCGCCCGTGGCGAGCGAGGTGGCGAAGCACGCCCCAGCCGAAGCGCAGCGGCTCGCCGATCGTCCGGCTGCCGTCCGGGCCATAGAGCGGTTCGTCGCGCGACACGGCGACGACGCGGATGCCCGGCAGCTCGGGTGGGGCGTCGGACGGCCATTGCCGGCGCGTGAGGTAGGTGACCGCGTGGCCGTCGGCGGCCAGCGCCTCGGCGACGTTGCGCATCCAGCGCTCGGCCCCGCCGACGGTCCACGGAAACAGGCAGTCGTAGACGATGCAGATCCGCACGGGCCGCTAGCGTTGCAGGCCGCTGCACGGTGCGGCCGCCTCCCTCGCCCGCTGTCACGCGAGCTGGGACGATGAACACGGTCGAGCATCACCTCCTGCGGTTGGTCCGCCCGAGCCGGTGGGGGGGCGGCGCGTCGTCCGCTCCGGCGATCGTCTGCGCCCTGATCGTCGTGCTGGGCGGTCTCGCCGTGGCGCTCGTCGCGGTGCAGGTCGACCGGTTCCTGCTCGACGAGGTCGTCTACCGCGTGAGCGCCGTCCGCTACGAGCAGGGGCTGCCCGGCTCGCTGCTGCACGATGCGGCGGCGCGCAGCGCCGGCCGGCTGTATCCGGCGTCGCTGATGCCGCTGTTCCGGCTCTTCGACGGCGACGTCGCGATCCGGCTGGCGAAGGTCTGGAACGTCGTGCTGTGGTGCTCGGTCGCCGTGCCGCTGTGGCGGCTCACCCGGCCGGTGCTGACGCCGTGGCGGCGGTGCGCGGCGGTCAGCCTGTCGGTGCTCGCTCCGTGGATCGTGTTGACGACCGCGCTCTTCACCGAGGCGATGGCGCTGGCGGCGTTCGCGTGGTTCACGCTGGCCGCGGTGCAGGCGGCGCGCCGCCCGGCGTGGTGGCGGGACGGGCTGGTGGTCCTCGCCCTGGCGGCGGTCGTGACGTCGCGCGTCCAGCTGGCGGGTGTGCTGCCCGGCTATCTCGTGCTGGTGGCGCTCGCGGCGCGTGGGCTGGGGGTGCGCGAGACGCTGCGTCGCTTCCCCTTCACGATCGCGTTGCTGGCCGGCGGCGTGCTTGCAGCGGCGGGCCTGGCCGCCGCCGGACGGCTGGGCTCGGCCTGGGACTCGCTGGCCGGCAGCTACGCCGGCATGACGGGACGCAGGCACGTGCTGGCCGACGGCGCGTCCATGGTGCTCGTCGAGGTGCTCGCCTTCTCGGTCGGGTTGGGGGTCGCCGCCGTGCTGGCGGCGCTTGCGTGGTATCGGCGCACGATCGTCGCCGGGCGGCGGGTGGTGGGCGACGACGTCTGGTGGTACGCGGTCGGCACGCTGGCGATCGGCGCGGCGCTGCTTGCCGCCACGGCCGTCGCGCAGGGCGGCTTCTGGGGCGTGCTGACCGAGGAGCGCTACTGGATCTACCCGTACCTCTTCGCCTGGCCGGCTGCGCTGGCCGTGCGGCGGGCGCCGCGCGCGCTCGAGCTGCTCGTCGTCGGCGCGCTCCTGGTGGCCGCCGCGGCGCTCGTCGCGCCGCCGCGGCGGCTCGACGCCGAGTCGGTCTTCTTCGCCCCGGTGCTCGCGACCCTCGGCTCGGTGTCGAGCACGGCGGCGCCGATCGCCGGCCTCGTGGCCGCCGCCTGCGCGGCGGCCGGCCTGGCGCTCCGGCGCGGTCGCCTGGCGGGGGCGCTGGCGGGCGGCGCGGCGGTGCAGTTGGCGCTGCTCGTGACCGTCCTGCTGGCCCTCACCGGGGCCGTCGCCGGCGGCGGGGCGCAGCGCACCGGGGCCGGCTTCGCGGACCTGGCCTGGGCCGACCGCGCTGCGGACGGTCGGATCGCGTGGCTGGAGAGCCTCACGGCCGCGGATCGTCCCGCCATGCTCGACGCCCAGCGTGAGACGTTGCTGTGGAACGGCGACATCACCGTGCGCGCCGCTGTCGAGGGTTCGCACCCGGCGGTGCAGGAGTTTCCGCTCAACGCGGTCAGCCGCATCTTGCGCGCGGTCGATCCGGCCAGCGGCGTCCTGGCCGGGCCGCTGCCGCGTCCGGAGGTGCTCGCCTGGACGGACAGCCCGTACGTGCAGCTGCGCACGAGGCCGGTGGCGGTCTCGCCCCGGTACCCGCGGCTGGGGCTCTACCGTCCCGGGCCGCGGCCCCAGCTGCTGCTGCGCAGCTCCGGGCTGGCGGCAGGCGACCGCGTCGTCGGGGGTCGGCCCGTGGGGCTCAGCGTCTGGCCCGGCGGCGCCGGTGCGCGCGTGACGCTCCGGCTGGAAGGGTCCGGGCGCGTCACGGTGAGACCGGGCGTGCGGGTTCCGCGCAGCTTCGCGGTCGCCGGCGTTCGGAGCGTGACGGTGGGCGCCTGCGGTGGACGGATCGAGCTGACGCTTGCCGCGGCCGGGCGTAGCGAGGTGCGGCTCGGGAGCGTGCGGGTCCGGCCGCTGGCGCGCTGCGCCGCGGGCACCGGGGACCCGAGGCGCTAGCCTTGCAGGCCGCGCGCCGGCGGACCGCTCCGCCTCGGCCGCCGTGAGATGGATGATGTGAGCACGACAGGGCAGCCGGTGTCCGCGCCCGCGCTTCAGGACCCCGCCGACGAGCTGCTCGTCTCGGTCGTCATCCCCTGCCTCAACGAGGAGGCCAACATCACGGCGTGCGTCACCGCCGCGCGCCGCACCCTGGAGGACCACGGCCTGAGCGGCGAGGTCGTCGTCGTCGACAACGCCTCGGAGGACCGGTCGGCCGAGCTGGCCCTGGCCGCCGGCGCCCGGGTCGTGCCCGAGCCGCGCCGCGGCTACGGGTCCGCCTACCTCGCCGGCTTCAACGCGGCCCGCGGCGGCTACATCGTCATGGCCGACGCCGACCTCACCTACGACTTCGCCGACATCCCGCGGTTCGTGGCCGAGCTGGAGGCCGGCGCGCAGCTGGTCATGGGCAACCGCATGGGCAACATCCAGCCGGGCGCCATGCACTGGCTGAACCGTTACATCGGCAACCCGCTGCTGAGCGGCACCCTGAACCTCTTCTTCAAGACGGGCGTCCGGGACGCGCACTGCGGCATGCGCGCCGTGCGCCGCGACGTCCTGCCTCGGCTGGACCTGCGCACGACCGGGATGGAGTTCGCCTCCGAGATGGTCATCCGGGCCTCCAAGGAGCGGCTGGACATCCGCGAGTTCCCGATCGACTACCACCCGCGCGGCGGAGAGACGAAGCTGTCGCGCTTCCGTGACGGCTGGCGCCACCTGCGCTTCCTGTTGGTGCACTCGCCGACCCATCTCTTCCTCATCCCGGGCGCAGTCATGCTCGTCCTCGGCGCGCTCATCGCGCTCATCACGCTCTCGCAGATCGACGTCTTCGGCCGCCAGTGGCAGCTGCACACCATGATCGGCGGCGCGCTGCTGATGATCGTCGGCACCCAGGTCGTCTCGCTCGGCCTGTGCGCTCACGCCTACGGCACGTATTTCATGGGCGAGCGCGACCCGTGGTTCGACCGGATGCGCGTCCGGTTCAAGCTCGAGCACGGGCTGCTGCTGGGTGGTTCGGTGGCGGGGGTGGGCTTCATCGCCGCCGGCGTCATCGTGGGCCGCTGGGTCGCGGCCGGCGCCGGCGCCCTGTCGGAGGAGCGGCTGGCCATCCTGGCCGCCACGCTCATCATCGTCGGCATCCAGGTCTTCTTCTCGTCGTTCTTGTTGAGCATCCTCGGCCTGCGGCGCGACCATTGATCGCCCGGCCGCCGAGCCGTCGTCGCGCTCCGGCCGAAACCTGGGCGCTCGTCGCCCTCGGCGCCGGGCTCGTCGCGGTGTTCGCGCTGCTCATCCACTACGGGCTGCGCGCCTGGAACCACAACCTCGACGAGGACATCTACCGTCAGGCGGGCGTCTGGACGTGGCATCACCTCCCCGGCTCGCTGTGGGACCTGCACGCGTCCGACCGCGGGCTGCAGCGGATCGGCGGCTGGATCCTCGGCGGTGCGCTGGTGGCCTTCGGCGCGCCGGACGGCTTCGTCGTGGCGCGCGTCGTGGGGGTCGTGTGCTTCGTCTCGACGGCGATCCCCGTCTGGCTTTGGGCGCGGGCCGCCGGGGCGACGCGGCCGTGGGCAGCGGGGGCGGCCTTCCTGTCGGTGGCCGTGCCGTGGGCGGCGGTGACCGCGACGTTCATGACGGAGCTGGTCGCCTACCCGCTGTCGGTGTGGGCGCTGTATGCGATCTGGCGGGTCTCGGTGCGCCCGACGACGACCGGGCTGGCGGTCGCCGGCGTGGCGATCGCGGCGGCGGCGCTGGGTCGCAGCGTCATGGTGCTGCTGGCCCCGGTGCTCGTGGTGACGATCGTCGCCGTCGGGGCGCGCTTCGGCTTGCGCACGGCGATGCGGCGCGGCAACTGGACGTGGCGCCAGGCGGCACCCTGGGTGCTGATCGGCGCGGCGGTGCTGGTCGTTGGTGCGGTCGTGGCTCTCGATCGGGGCGGCACGTCCTCGTTGGCCGGGCGCTACGACACGTACGTCGGCTTCAAGCCCGACCTCGCGTGGCTGCTGACGAAGCGCTCGCTGGCCAAGGTCGTCTCCGGGGTCGGCATCCTGCCGGGCATCGTCGCCCTGGCCTATGTGGGCCGCAGCCTGTGGCGGCCCGCCAGGCCGGAGAGCTTCGCCCTGGCCGTGCTGAGCGTGCTGACGGCGGCCTTCGTCGTCTACAGCGCGATGCGCGCCGGGGTCGACGAGCGCTACCTCATGTACCTGGCACCGGTGCTGGCCGTCGGCGCCGCCGTGGCGATCTCGCGGGGCGAGGTCGGCCCGGTTGCGGTGCTCGTCGCCGGCGCCCTCGTCATCGCGCTGTTCGCGGTCGTCACCTGGCAGGCCGACCAGCAGGCCTTCGGCTACTTCATCAGCGCGGCCGAGGCGTTCCACGCCCGGGTGCTGCTGCTCGGGGTCGGCAGCCGGCTGTCGTTCCTGCCGTTCGGCAGCGGCGCCCTGCTGGGCATCGGGATCGCCGCCGTCACCGCGGCGGCCGCGTGGGCGCTGGCGCGGCGCGGCCGTATGGGCGCCCTGGTCGGCGCGGTCCTGGCGGCCGGGGTCGTCGTCCTGCAGCTGGCCCAGACGAGCTACGTCGACCGCAAGTTCACGCTCGAGGCCGCGTACGGTCCGCGCACGGCGGCCGGCCACAGCTGGATCGACCGGGCCGTCGGCGGCCATCAGGGGGTTGGGTTCTTCGTCCCTCGGACGGGCACCGACTGGGACTTCGCCGACACCTGGCGCGAGGCCGCCTTCTGGAACCTCACGGTCGACCGGATGGTCATGACGCCCGACGCTCCCGCCGTGCCCAGCCACGGGCAGGCCGTCCAGCGGGCGACCGTTGACGCCCAGACCGGCCGCATCGTGCCGGCGCCGGGCACGATGCCGATCCCCGACGTGCTGCTGGAGTGGCTCATCAACCCGGTGGCGCCGCTCGTCGGCCGTCCGCTGGCGACCTCCACCTACCTGCCGATGCGCGTCGTGCGCGTCGACCCGCCCGCTCGGGTGGCCTGGCAGGTGACGGGCACCGACGCGAGCGCGTGGACCGTCGCGGGTCAGACCGCGCGCATCCGGGTCTTCAAGGACGCGCCGGGCGGGCGGTGTCTTGGTGTCACCGTGCTGGGGCCGCCGTTCCTGGAGGGCCGCCGCCGGGTGCGCGTCGGCTCGGTGCGCGGCTCGGTGGCGACCGACGAGCACCGGGAGCTCACCGGCATCCGCCTGCACGGCGGCACCGCGGGGCACTTCGCCGACGTGACCGTCACCGCCGACGGGACGACGCGCTTTCCGGCCGGTCAGCTGCGCGGCGTGCGGGTCGACGGCATCCGCCGCATGGCCTGCCGGTGACTAGGCGACCGGGCCGTCCTCACGTGCGCCGCGCGTGATCGTCCACACCGCGGCGACCGGGATCCCGATCGCCGCGAGCACGAGCAGGATCCACACGGACGCCACCGGCAGGAGGCCGGTCAGCGCGGCCGCGCGGTCGACGATCGTGCCGACCCGCGACAGGGCGGAGGCCGGCTCACCGTGCAGCGACAGGGCGATGCTCGTGCCGGCCGGCCGCCCGTCGAGTGTCGTCTGCGCCAGGACCTGGGAGCGCGGCTCCTGGGTACCGGCGAGCTCGACTGCCCGCTCGCCGACGTTGCGGATGCACACCCGGCCTTCGACGTCCCCCGGCGGCGGCTGCGACAGCGTGCCGTAGACGCCGGTCTCGTAGCCGACCGGGTAGTCGGCCGGGATTCGCGCCGTGCCGCGGTAGCCGGGCGCCGTCACGCTGGCCCGAAGCGGCTGGGCCCGGCGCGGGGCGTGCACGTTGAGCTGGACGATCCGCGCCTGTCCGGTCAGCGGCACCGGCGCCACGCACACCAGATGGCCGGGCTCGACGCGCAACGGGTTGTTGGCCGACAGCCCGCCGAGCGACGGGGTGACCGCGGGGGCGCCACGCTCTGCGGTCACCCACGGTCCGATCTTGGCGATGGTGGCGAGCGCCAGGACGGCGATCGCGGCGCCGAGTGCCCACCTACCCATCGAACCGCACCGCCGTGATGCCCAGGCCGCTGATGGCCAGCAGGACGAAGGCGCCGACGACTGCGCCGGCCACCAGCGGCTGGAGCCGCCGCGGCAGCGCGCCGGTCACCCAGGCGGTCGCGCAGCCGAACAGCGACACCATCGGCAGGAGATAGCGGCCGGTGATGACCGGGTCGCCGCCTCCGCCGGTCGACCCGCGCAACGAGCCGTAGCTGACGACGTGCAGCAACGCCATGAGCGCGAGGCAGAACGCCGCGCCGAGGACGACGGCCGGCCAGCGGGTCACGAGCACCCCGGTCCGCCGCACGGCCACGGCGAACGTGGCGATGCCCAGCAGGCCGACCCCGACCTGAAGCCATCCGTAGACCCACAGGGGGTAGTTGGTCTCCAGCGACGCGAACGAGCCGAAGTAGGACTCGACGAATACCTGCCGATATCCGTAGGCGGGCCCGACCTTGGGGGCCATGCCGTCGACCCCGGGGAGGTAGAACTGCCAGACGTAGGACAGGAACTGGCGCAGGTTGAACCCGGCGACCGGCGAGCCGGTCCCGAACGCGGCGCCTGCGGCATGCGCGCGCGTCCAGGCCACCGCGGCCACCACGCCGATGAGCGCCGGCACGCCGCACACGACGACCGGCGTCACCCACGTGCGCCACGTGCGCAAGGGCGGCCGCATGCGGATGAGCCCGACGATGACCGCCAGGACCGCGAACGGCGGCAGGAAGAGGCCGCGCGGATGGCAGAAGGCGGCCGCTCCGGCCAGCACCCCGAGCGCGATCGCGCGCCGCAGCGTCACGCCACGCTGCCCGGTGCGCAGGCCGACCCACAGCGTGGCGGTCCCGATCGCGACGAGCATGATGTCCGGGTTGATGACGCCGGCCATGAACCCGAGCTTGGGCTGCAGCGCGACGACCGCGGTGGCCAGCACGCGCTGCCAGGTCGCGCGCAGCAGTTCGGCGGCGACCAGCCAGGCGAAGCCGACCGCCGCCACGAACAGCAGCACGCCGGCGAACCGCATCACCCACAGCCGCGCCAGCAGGCCGGTGTCGGGGCTGAGCCGGTAGGCCGCCGCGGCGTAGGCGTAGTAGAGCGGCGGATAGTTGCCGGCCGGGTTGGGGCCCGAGCCGTTGTCCATCGGCTGGCGGTCGGCCTCCCGGGAGACGGGGCCGACGCGCGACCAGAACGGGCGTCCCTCCGGGTGGCCGATGATCGGCCCGAGGTTGAGGCCCATCCACAGCATGCCCATCGCGGCCGAGGCCGTGCCGTCGCCCCCGTTGCGGCTCGGGGCGTGCCCGGTCTCGGCCAGCTGCTGCGCGTAGGCGGCGTGGGCGAGTTCGTCGGGACCCTCCAGTGGCGCGGTGGCCACCGACCAGGCCAGGCCGTGGACAAGTGCGACGAGGAGCAGGATCCGGAGCGCGAGCGGGATGCGGCGCACCGGCGCGGCGGCGCGCGACACACGGCGCGGGGGTCGGGCGGACCCGCGGGAGCGAAGGGCGCTGCGCATGCGCCGGGCAGTGTATGCACCGGGCAGCTCGCTACGCTTGGCGTTCGGAACTGCCCGCAACCTTGCCCCCTTGCCGGACGTTGTTGGTACCGGTGATCTCTTGAGCGCCCTTCTCGCCATCGTCCCCGCCTACAACGAGGGCGGGTGCATCGCCGCGACGGTGCAGGACATCCGGCGCCACGCGCCGGACTTCGACGTGCTCGTCGTCGACGATGGCTCGACCGACGACACAGCGGCGCGGGCCCGGGCCGCCGGCGCCCTCGTGCTGCGTCACCCGTTCAACCTCGGCATCGGTGGGGCGGTGCAGTCCGGCTACCAGTTCGCGCTCGAGCGCGGCTACGACGTCGCCGTTCAGGTCGACGGAGACGGGCAGCACGACGCGCGCGAGATCCCGCAGCTGCTGGCTGCGTTGCGCGAGCAGCCGGAGATCAACATGGTCACCGGCTCTCGCTTTCTCACGGTGACCGACGGGTACCGGTCGACCGTGTCGCGGCGGCTGGGCATCCGGCTGTTCGCGCGGGTCCTGTCGCTGGTCACGGGGCGGTCGGTCACCGATCCCACGTCGGGCTTTCGGATGTGCGACCGCAGCGGCATCGAGCTGTTCGCCCGCGACTACCCGCACGATTACCCCGAGGTGGAAGCGGTCCTTATGGTCCATTTCCACCGGCTCGTCTCGTGCGAGGTGCCGGTGCGGATGCGCGCGCGCCAGGCCGGGGTGTCGTCGATCGGCTCGACCGCGTCGATGTACTACATGATCAAGGTGCTGCTGGCGGTCTTCGTCGGCCTGCTGCGCGCGCGCCCGGTCGTGGAGGGCGGCGACAGCGCGGCCGTCGTCGCGGAGAGCGCGCTGTGATGCTCGGCGCCCTGGAGATGGGCGCACGGCTGCAGGTCGTCGCGATCCTCGGCACGCTCGCGCTCTTCCTCTTCGTCTTCGAGCTCGTCCGCCGGCGGCGCCTCATGGAGCGATACGCGCTGCTGTGGCTCTTCTCGGCGGTCGTGCTGCTCGGGCTGGCCGTCTGGAAGCAGGCGTTGACGCAGGTCGCCAACGCCGTCGGCATCTACTACCCCCCGTCGGCGCTGTTCGCGGTCGCGCTCGGGTTCATCCTCGTCCTGCTGCTGCACTTCTCGCTGGTCATCTCGCGGCTGGCCGACCAGAACAAGGTGCTGGCCCAGAGGCTCGGAGCGCTGCACCAGCGCGTGGACGAGCTCGAGGGTCGTCTGGACGCGCAGGGCGACCTCGACGCGCGCGAGCGCGAGCGCGAGACGCTGACCTCCTGACGATGGCGCCGGCGTTCAGCGTCGTCATCGTCTGTCACGACTCGGCCGGCGATCTACCGGCCACGCTGGCGGCGTTGTTGCCGCAGCTCGAAGACGACGACGAGTTGGTGCTCGTCGACAACGCGTCCGGCGACGGCACGCCCGACCTCGCGCGGCGCCTGGCGCCGGCGGCCACCGTGTTGGAGACCGGCGCCAACCTCGGCTTCGCCGGCGGGGTCAACGCCGGTGTCGGGGCGTCGTCGGCCCCGCTGGTGCTGCTGCTCAACCCCGACGCGGTGCCGGCGGAGGGCTGCCTGGCAGCGCTGCGGGGGGCCGCGGCGCAGCAGCCGGACTGGGGCGCCTGGCAGGCGCTCGTGACGATGGATGGCGGGACGGCGGTCAACAGCGCCGGCAACGTCGTCCATTTCCTCGGCTTCGGCTGGGCGGGACGCTGCGGCGAGCCGCTGGCGGCCGTCGCCGGCGGGCCGCAGACCTGCGCGTTCGGCTCGGGTGCCGCGCTGGCCGTGCGCCGTGACGCCTTCGACGCGGTGGGGCGGTTCGACGACCGCTACTTCATGTACGGCGAGGATCTCGACCTGTCGTTGCGCTTGCGGCTTGCCGGCTGGCGGATCGGTCTCGTGCGGGGCGCCCGGGTGGAGCACGGCTATGAGTTCGTCAAGGGCGACTACAAGTGGTTCCTGTTGGAGCGCAACCGCTGGTGGACGCTCATCGGCGACTATCCGCTGTCGCTGCTGGTGCTGCTGGCGCCAGCGCTGCTGGCCTTCGAGCTCGCCCTGCTGCCGGCCGCATGGCGCGGCGGTTGGCTGCGCGCCAAGCTGCGCGCCCAGGCTGCGGTCGTGCGTGAGCTGCCGGCGATGTGGGCGCGCCGACGGCCGATCCAGCGGGCGCGGCGGTTGAGCCCGCGGGCCTTCGCTGAAGGCCTGGAGCCGGGGCTGGACTCCCCCTATCTGGCGGCCGCGGCGCGCCTGCCCGGAGTCGAGGCGGGGCTGCGGGCCTACTGGCGCTGCGTGCTGGCCCTGCTGCGCTGATGCACGTCGTCGTCGACCTCATCTTTCTCGTGCCCGGCGAGACCGGCGGTCGGGAGACCTACGTGCGCGAGCTGCTGCCCGCCCTGCGGCGGGCGCGCCCGGACTGGCGCTTGACCGGCGTCGTGGCCCGCGAGGCGGCCGGTCGCGGCTGGTGGCGCGAGACCCTCGACGATGTCGTCGTGCTCGAGGCCGCGTCCGGCCGGGCCCGCGGCCGCTGGGCGCTGGGCGAGCTGGCGTTGCTGCCCCGCTCGGCACGAGGCGCCGACCTCGTGCACGCTCCGGCGAACTTCGGGCCGCTGCACGGCGCGTTCGCGCGGGTGCTGACCGTTCACGACGTCATCTGGCGCCGCGTGCCCGACAGCGTGCCCGCGCCGGTGCGCGCGCTGACCACGGCGATGGTGGGCGCGGCCGCGCGGCGTGCCGACCGAGTGCTGACCGTCTCGGAGGCGGCGCGCGCCGATCTCGTCGACCTGCTGGGCCTGGCGGCTGACCGCATCGTGGTCGCCCCGAACGGCGCTGCGCCGCCGGCCACGACCGGCGATGCGGCTCGGGGGCGTGCCCTCGCGGGCGTGCAGGACGGCCGCCCGATCGTGCTCAGCGTCGCGACCGACCTGCCGCACAAGCAGCTCGACGCCGTGGCTCGCGCCGTCGCGGCCATGCCCGCCGCGCACCGTCCCGTCGCCGTGTACGCCGGACGCGGCACCGAGCGTTTCGCGGGGGGCGCCGACACTCGCGGGCTGGGGCCGGTCGACCCGGCGCAGCTGGAGGACCTCTACGCTGCCGCGGCGCTGCTGGCGCTGACGACCCGCTACGAGGGCTTCGGGCTGCCGCTGCTCGAGGCGCTGCTGCGCGGCGTGCCGGTCGTCTGCACCGACTTGGCGGTGCTGCGCGAGGTAGGCGGCGACGCCGCCCGCTATGTCGACACCGCCGACCCTGCGGCGTTCGCGGGCGCGCTGGCCGAGACGCTGGCCGGCGGTCCGGAGGTGCAGCGGCGCCGCGCCGCAGGCGGCGAGCGCGCCGCCGGCTTCACGTGGGCGCGCAGCGCCCAGGCCACCGCCCAGGCCTTCGAGGCGGCGGTGGCGGCGCGATGAGCCCAGCGTGGTGGATCGTCGTGTTGAACTGGAACGGCCGCGACGACACGCTGCGCTGCCTGGCGGCGCTGGGCGAGCTGCGCGGCGAGCCGGTGGGCATCGTCTGCGTCGACAACGGCTCGACCGACGGCAGCGTCGCCGCGGTCCGCGAGGCGTTCCCCGCGGTCCATGTCGTGGAGACCGGTGCGAACCTCGGGTTCGCCGGCGGCAACAACGCGGGCATCACCCATGCCTTGGAGCAGGGGGCCGAGTGGGTCGTGCTGCTCAACAACGACGCGACGCTGGAGGCGGGGGCGATCGACGCGTTCCGCGCCGCCGCACGCAGGCATCCCGAGGCGGGCGTGCTGGCCGGCAAGCTCTTCTTCGACGAGCCGCCCGACCGCATCTGGTTCGCCGGCCAGCCCTATTACCCGGCGATCGGTTACGCGGGCCGACCCTATGGCTACCGCAAGCGCGACGCGCCGAGGTACCGCCGGCCGCGCGAGGTGGGCCGGGCGGTCGGGGCGCTCATGGCCGTGCCGCGCGACGTGGTCGAGCAGGTGGGCGTGATGGACGACGCGCTCTTTCTCTACGTCGAGGACGTCGAGTGGTGCCTGCGTGTCCGCTCCGCGGGCCGGCCGGTCTGGCTCGTGCCCGACGCGGTCGCCCGCCATCGTGTCTCGGCCTCCAGCGGCGGCGAGCACGGCTCGCTGCACGCCAAGTACTACGGGGTGCGCAACACGATCGTCGTCTGCGAGCGCCACCGGCCGCTGCCCGCGCCGCTGGCCTGGCTGCGCCGTCGGTTCATCCTGGCCACGTTCGTCGCCCAGGCCTGGCTGTGGGCGGCCGACCGGGCCGGGGCGCGCCGCGCCGTGCGCGACGGCTGGCGCGACGCGCGCGCGGGCCGGCTGGGCCCGCGGCCCGGCTAACCGGCCAGCGCGGCGAGGAGCGCGTCGCGGCCGGGGCCGACCGCCACGAAGTTCGGGCCGCGGAAGTCCTCGTCGTAGAGCGGGTCGTAGGGCGCGAAGTCGACGTGGGTGGGGAAGACGCGCCCGACCTGGTAGCCGCGGTCGGCGAACCACAGGTGGAAGTCGCGCAGCAGGAAATGCGAGGCGATGTTGCTGCGTCCGTACTCGAACTGCACGACGTCGACGGCGCCGTCGCCGAGCATGCGGTCGAACCCGCGCAGGACGCGCTCCTCGGCGCCCTCGACGTCGATCTTCAACAGGTCGATGTGGCCGATGCCGTGCTCGGCGCAGTAGCCGTCGCCGGTGACGACCGTCGCGGTGCGCAGCTCGTACGGCAGGTCGCGGTCCAGCAGCGCGAAGCCTGAGCCCTCCGAGAAGTCGGGGTAGTAGCGGACCTCGACGGTGCCGGCCTCGGCGTCCAGGCCGAGCTCGTTGACGGTCACGGCGTCAGTGCCGGCGAGGTTGGCGCGCAGCTGCGCCGCCGTGTCGGGGATGATCTCGAAGGCGTGGATCCGGGCGCCGGGCATGAGCCGATGGGCCGTCGCCGTCCACTCGCCGGCGTTGGCGCCGACGTCGAAGAGCACCCGGGCGCCGACGCTGGTGAGCACCTCGAGCACGCGCGTCTCGCCGTTCATCGACGGCTCGTAGCTGCGGTTGCCGTCGAGGTCGAGGTAGGCGTGCGCGAGGCGCCGCAGCGCGCGCATCGGACGGCTGCGCCGACGGGACGAGACGAAGCGCACTGCCCGCTGGTGGGCGCGGTCCTTGAGCGTCGCGGACACGGTCAGCGACCCTAGCGAAGGCCCGGCGCGGCGGTCAGTGTCAGTCCGCTACTCCGAGCACGTGCCATTGCAACGCGATGAACTCGCGCGTGCGGCCGAGCGTCAGGCGGTCGAACGGCCGGTCGCGGCCGGCGAACGTGTTCGGCGCCACGCCGGTGACACGGAAGCCGGCCTGCTCGACCAGGGCCATCAGGTCGGTGCGGGTGAACCAGCGCAGGTGCGTGGCGTCGCGGTGGCCGTACTCGGTGTAGCCGAACGTCCCGCGCAGCACGAGGTCCTTCACGAGCGAGAAGTGGCGCGCGTTCGGGCAGGAGACGTGGACCCGCCCGCCCGGGGCGGCCAGCGGGCGTAGCGACCGGAGCACCCGCTCGGGGTCGACGAGGTGCTCGAGCACGTCGTAGCAGCAGATCGTGTCGAACGGGCCCTGGACGGCGCCCGAGGCCAGCGCCTCCTCGACGGTGGCGACGACGACGTGGTCGAAGACGGACTCGGCTTCGGCCGCCGCCTCGGGCACGACCTCGATGCCGACGATCTCGGAGGCGCCCGCGGCGCGCAGCGAGCGCCCGACGCCGCCGGCACCACAGCCGACGTCGAGCACCCGGCCCAGGGGGGTGGGCAGCTCGGCGACGAGGTCGGCGCGCGCCGCGCCGTAGTAGCCCAGAGGCTTGGGCGCGGCCACGGCGGTCGCGCCGGCGGTCGCCCCGCTGCGCGCCGCGACCGCGGCGAGCACGTTCTCGTAGCGGGACAGCACCTCGTCCCACGCGTAGGGGGCGACCGACGCGGCGATCTCCTCGGCGGCGGCGGGCGCGTCGCCCAGCGCCCAGCGCAGCCCGTCGGTCAGCGCGTCGACGTCGTGCGCGTCGTCGAGCAGGACGCCGGTGCGCTCCTCCTGCACGGCCTCCGAGGCGCCGGCCAGCCGGGTCGTGACGACGGGCAGCCCGGCGGCGAGCGCCTCGATGATGACCAGCCCCCACGGCTCGTAGCGGGTGGGGAGGGCGAAGGCGTCGGCGGCGGCGAGCTGGCCGAGCACATCGTCGGTGGCCCCGGCCCAGGTCACACGCGGGTGCTCCGGCGGACGCATCCGGCCGACGACGAGCAGGCGCGTGCGCTCGTCGAGCCGCTCGACGGACTCCAGCAGCGTGTCGTAGCCCTTGCGCTCGAGCTCGTTGGCGACGAAGGCGACGACGCGGTCGGCGTCGGCGAACCCGTGGGCGCGGCGCGCCGCCGAGCGGGCTGCCGCGCGCCGGACCGGGGAGAACGCGTCGACGTCGACGCCGAGCGGGACGACCTCGATGTCGTTGCCGGGCACGCCGTAGTGCTCGGCGACCTCGCGTCCGAGCTCGGGCGTCTGGACGACGACGCGCGCATAGCCCTCGGCCGCGAACGCCTCGCGCTCCAGGCGCAGGCGCACGCGATGGAACGGGTTGGCCCGCACGGCCAGGGCGCCGAGCGCGTCGCGCCGGCGCACCGCCTCGAGGTAGGCGGAGCGGTGGACCGACGGCGTCCAGTAGACGCCGCCCAGCGGCGACAGCGCCGAGAACGAGCCGTGGACGTCGAACGCGGGCGCGGCGGCCAGGGCGCGGGTGGCGTTGCGCCGGTAGGCCAGCGCTCGTCGGGGTTCGGGCCCCCGGCCGGCCGGGACGTCGACGACGGTGACGGCACGATCGAGCACTCCGGGCGCCACCGTGGTTGCGAAGACCGTCACGTCGTGGCCGCGGCCGGCGAGGTGGTTGGCCGCATGGACGACGACGCGCTCCACCCCACCGGTGAGCGCGACCTCGGGATAGGTCAGGGCGATCCGCACGGCGCCGGACGCTACCGGCCCGTCGCCAGCGCCTGCGCCCACGCGGCGCCGACGCGCTGCGCGGACCGCGCCGCGTCGAACCGGGCGATGAGGCCGCCGGCGGGCGCCACGCGCTGGGCGGGCGGACGGGCCAGCGGCCCGGACGTCAGGGCGTCTGCCATGCCGCGCCAGTCACCGGGCGCCACGAGCGTCGCCTCGTCGCCGACGACCTCGGGGATGGCCCCGCACGTCGTCGTGATGACCGGCGTGCCGGCGGCGCGGGCCTCGACGAGCACCATGCCGAACTGCTCCTCCCAGGAGCGCACCGGCAGCGAGGCCAGCACGAGCGCCGAGGCTGCGCCGTAGAGCGCGGGCATCTCGTCGTAGGGCACGGTCGTGCGGAACTCCGCGTCGACGCCCAGCTCGGCGGCGTAGCGGCGCAGCTTGGACCTCTCGGGCCCGTCGCCGACGATGAGCAGCCGCACGTCGTCGCGGCCCAGCGCGGCGACGGCGCGCAGCACGTCCTGGTGGCCCTTCTCCCAGACGAGCCGGCCGGCGCTCAGGACCGTGTGGCGCTCGGGCGCCGGCGACGGCACCGGCGGGTCGCTGAAGCGGACCAGGTCGATCCCGGGCGGGCAGACGACGATGCGCTCGTCGGGCACACCCTCCAGCAGCAGGCCCTGCCGTGCCCGCTCGGTCGCCGCCAGGCAGAGGTCGAGCGCGTCGAGGACGGTCTCGCGGTAGCGGCGCTCGCGTGGCCAGCGGTAGGTCGCGCGCCAGGGCAGCGTCTCCCAGACGGTCAGCACGAGCCGGAACCCGAGCCGGTCCTTCAGCGCTGCGGCCTGCGCGCTGAACCACGTGCCCAGCTCGGCGGCGTGGACGAGGTCGCTGCCCTGCAGCTGGCCGCGCAGGCCGAGGTAGCGCTCGCCCAGCGCGTAGGCAGCCGCACCGGCAGCACGGCCGGCGGGCAGCCGGTCGCGCGGCGTCGCCACGTTCTCCACCGGCAGTGCCAGGCCGTCGAGGTTGTGGAGGTTCGACCCGGTGACCAGGGCGCGGACGTCGTAGTCGCCCTGCAGGGCCTCGAGCGGGCGCAGGTCCCACACGTTGGCGTTGTGGCCGCGCAGGACCGTGACGCGGGGGCGGGTCATGCGGGCTCCTCCCATGATGGGGCACCGGGTCCGCGGTGCCGCAGAGCGGTGATGAGCTCGCCGGGCACGGCGCGCGTGGCGAACGCGACCGCCAGGTAGAGCGTGCCGCCGCCGACGACCTCGATCAGCGGATGGAGGTGGGTCAGCAGTGCGAAGCCCACGAACGCACCGGCCGGCGGCAGGATCCGCGCGACGGCCCACGGGTCCGGCAGCAGGTGGCGGTCCTCGCGCGCCAGCAGGACGAAGTAGGCCACGACGAGCGTCGCCTCGGCGGCGAGCGTCGCATAGGCCGCGCCCTCGGCGCCCAGGGACGGGGCCAGCCCGAGGGTCAGGCCGGCGCTCGTCACGGCAGCGATCGCGTTGGCGACGAGCATGTCGCGGTAGCGCTTCAGCGACAGCATCGTGAACGCGCTCGTGACGAACAGGAACGAGGTGATGAGCGACAGCGCCAGGATCCGCAGCACCGGTACCGAGCCGGCGAACTCGGGCCGGCCGGCGATGACGTCGATGATGAAGGGTGCGCCGACGAGCAGGGACAGGCCCATGCCGACGCCGAGCAGCAGCGCGACGTCGAACACGCGGCGCTGGCCGTAGCGCAGCCGCTCGCGGTCGTCGCGGGCGGCGCGCACGAAGATCGGGAAGGCCGAGCCGACGAGCAGCCAGGGGATGACGCCGACGGCCTCGACGGGCCGGAATGCCGCCGAGTAGATGCCGGTCTGCTGCTCGGTGGAGACGTAGCTCATGATGACGACGGCCAGTCGGAAGTAGATGAGCCCGACGGCGGCGGCCAGCGCGTAGGGCAGCACCTCGCGCAGCATCGTCGTCCACTCCCGGCGGTCGAACGACGGGCCGACCATCGCCTCGTCGCGCAGGGCGATCCAGGTGAGGGCGAGCATCGCGACGCTGCCGATCACCGCCGCCCAGAAGAACGGGACCAGGCCGGTGCCCAGGACCACGAACACGATGATCGCCGCCGACATCGTGGCGTGCTTGGTGAACTCGAGCGCAGCGACCCAGCCGAGCCGCAGCTCCGCCTCGAGCGTGACCGAGTAGGTCTGCTGGGTCAGTGCCACGATCATGCCGAAGCCCATGATCGCGGTGCCCACGACGACCGGTGACGGCTGGCCGGTCACGGCGGTGAAGCCGACCGCGATGGCGATCCCGCTGATCGTCAGCGCCAGGCGCAGGCCAACGAGGTGGCTGAGGAAGCGCGTGCGGTCGGCGCCCGTGCGCGTCGCGTAGTTGCGCAGGCCGAGCTGGGTGAGTCCGGCTTCGGTGAGCCCGCCGAGGATGAACAGGATGCTCGTGACGGTGACGTAGTAGCCGTAGCGGCTCTCGCCGAGGTGGCGGATCATGAACGGCACCGAGCCGAGGCTGGCGGCCATCGCGGCGACGTAGGCGATCGCGCGCAGGGCGCCGCCGCGGATGGCCAGCGCGCCGGCGCGCGCGGAGTCGAGGACGTCCTCGGTGGGCTGGTCGAGACTCGTCACACGCGCAGGCGCTCGGGGCGCACGTAGCACGCGTCGCCCCAGGTCGGCACGCCGTCGGCCGTGCGGCCGGTCTCCGACATCGCCATGAGCTCGAAGCCCTGGCTGGTCAGCTCGTCGTGCAGCGCACCGAAGGTCGCATCGTTCTCGTAATGGGAGACGAACGTGACCTCCATGAGCACCGCCGTCGTGCGCTGGAGTGCCGCGCGGCCGCCGCGCAGCACGGGCAGCTCGCCGCCCTGGACGTCGAGCTTGAGCACCGAGACGTCCTGGTCGCCGGCGAGCGTGTCGAGGGTCGTCACGGGCACCTCGATCGTCTCGACGATGCTCCAGCCGGCATCGTCGTAGAGCGCGACCATGTCCTTGCGCGGCGGCTGCAGCGACGAGTTGTGGCTGTGGGCGGTCAGGTGGAAGGCGGCGGTGCCTGGCCGCTCGCCGACGGCCTGGCCGACGATCGTGACGTTCGGGCGGCCGGCGAACCGCTGCTCGAGCTGGGCGCGCGGACCGGGAGCCGGCTCGACGGCCAGCACGTGCGCGGCGGGGACGAGCGTGGCGATCGCGTTCGTGAAATTCCCCTCATTGGCCCCGAGGTCGATGACGAGGCCGGCCGCGAGGTCGACGCCGCGGGGCAGCAGGTGCACCCGCGAGAGCATCGCCTGGCGGCAGAAGCGCAGCGACGGCGTGCTCCAGCCGTGGGCCTGGAAGGCGCGGCGGGCCTCGAGCGCCTCGGCGAGCGCGACCGGCATGACGAGGCCCGAGAGGGAGCGCAGCTGCGCGGGCAGGGCGGTGGGCATCGGGCCACAAGGTACTATCGGGGGCTCGCGAAACCTTCTCCGGCGCCGCCCGTTGCAGGGCCGGAGCGCCGTTTCGCGCCCAGCCTTTCGCATGACCGCGTCCACACCCAGCGCCATCGTCGTCGATGGCCTCACCAAGCAGTTCCGGCTGCCCGAGGAGCAGGTGCACACGCTCAAGGAGCGTGTGCTGCATCCGCTCCGGCGGCCCGTCCACACGCAGCTGCAGGCGCTGCGCGACGTCAGCTTCGACGTCGCCAAGGGCGAGTTCTTCGGCATCGTCGGGCGCAACGGCTCGGGCAAGTCGACGCTGCTGAAGTGCATGGCCGGCATCTACGGCACCGACGCCGGCCGCATCTTCGTCGACGGACGCGTCTCGACCTTCATCGAGCTGGGTGTCGGGTTCAACATGGACCTGCCGGCCCGAGACAACATCATCATCAACGCGACGATGCTCGGGTTGACGCAGCGCGAGGCCCGGCGGCGGACCGACGCGGTGCTTGAGTTCGCCGAGCTGCAGGAGTTCGTCGACCTGCGGCTGAAGAACTACTCGTCGGGCATGCTCGTGCGCCTGGCCTTCAGCGTCATGATCCAGGTCGACGCCGACGTCCTGCTCATCGACGAGGTGCTGGCGGTCGGCGACGCCTCCTTCCAGCAGAAGTGCTTCGACGAGTTCGCACGGCTGCGGCGCGAGAACCGCACCGTCGTGCTCGTCACCCACGACATGGGCTCGGTCGAGCGGTTCTGTGACCGGGCGATGCTGCTGGAGCGGGGCTCCGTGGCCGACATCGGCGAGCCGCGGCCGGTCTCGATGAACTACCTGCAGATGAACTTCTCGCGCGACGCGCAGGCGCGGCGCGAGGCCGAGGGCGAGGTCGCCGAGCCCGAACGGCCGCTCGTCTCGGCCGGCAGTCGGCCGACCAACGCCGGCGAGCTGCGCGCCGGCAGCGGCGAGGCGGAGATCATCAGCGGCTGGTTCATGAACGCCGACGGCGAGCAGGTCGAGTCGCTCGATGCGGGCACGCGCTGCACGTTCTGCATGCACGTGAAGTTCCACGCCGACATCAATGATCCGGTCTTCGGGTTCTCGCTGCGCAACAACGCCGACGAGCGCGTCGTCGTCGCCGCCTCCGAGCAGCGGATCCGCGGCGAGCGCTTCGGGGCGGGCGAGGAGATCATCGTCTACTTCGCCTTCGACAACGTCCTGGCTCCCGACCGCTACGGGGTCGGCGCCCAGATCGCGCGCTCCGGCCCGGGCGAGGCCTGGCTGGACAACCGCGAGCGCTTCCGATCGATCGTCATCTCGGCCACCCGGCCGCTCGGCGGGGTCGTCGACCTGCCCTTCGAGATCTTCGTCCAGCGCAACCTCGCGCCGGTCGAGGCGGAGGCAACGTCGTGAGCGTCATCCCGGTCGGACGGGAGGTCAAGGGCCCGACCGCGCTCGGCGACGACCCGCGGCGACTGTGGCGGCTGGCCTACACACTCGCCTCCACCGACTTCAAGCTGAAGTTCTTCGGCTCGTTCCTCGGCTACCTGTGGCAGCTGATGAACCCGCTCATGCTCTTCGGCGTCCTGTTCGTCGTCTTCAGCGTCGGGCTCAGCCTCGACGCCGGCGTCAAGTACTTCCCGGTCGCGCTGCTGCTGGGCATCGTGCTGTTCTCGTTCGTCAACGAGGCGACGACCGCGGCGGTCCGCAGCCTCATGCAGCGCGAGAGCCTCGTGCGCAAGGTCGACTTCCCGCGGCTGGCCGTGCCGTTGGCGAGCGTCATGACCGCCGTGTTCAACCTGGGGCTGAACCTCATCCCGGTGCTCGTGTTCCTGCTCGCCTCGGGGGCGCGGCCACGGGCGAGCTGGCTGGTACTGCCGATCGTGCTGGCGGTGTGCATCCTCGGCGTCTTCGGGATGGCGATGCTGCTGTCGGTCGCCTTCGTGCGCTTCCGCGACATCGAGCCGATCTGGAGCGTGACGCTCCAGATCATCTTCTACACGTCGGGTGTCTTCTTCACGCTCGACACGATCGCCAACCAGAAGCACGGCCAGCTGCTGCTGGACATCCTGCTGTGCAACCCGTTCGCGGCGATCCTGGCGTGGGGCCGCCACGTCTTCATCGACCCGTCGTGGGAGGCCCCGTGGGACGCGGTGTCCTCGGGCTGGCTGATGCTGGTGCCAGCGGGGCTCATCGTGCTGGCCCTCGTCGGCGGCTTCCTGCTGTTCCGGGCGCAGGCACCGAAGGTGGCCGAGGACCTTTAGGGCGCTGGTCGCGGGGATAGGCTCCGCGTCAGTGCCCGTGCCCCACGTCGTTCTGCTCGCCCGCGACCCGGAGGCCGTCGCGCGCTGCCTGCGCGCGCTGGGCTCCGCGACGCCGCTGCTGGCGGGCGGGACCGACGACGGTCGACGAGCGCTGCGGAAACTGGCTGGCGATGAGGTCACGTGGCTGGACGCCGATGGGGCCGCGGCCTGGAACGCCGCCGCAGCCGGTGCGCCGGGCGCCGACCTGCTCCTGCTCGACGACGCCACCGAGCTCGACGCCGACGGGGTGGCGGCGCTCGCCGCGGTGGGCGCGGCCGAGCCGGACGCCGCCACCGTCACCCCGGTGAGCAACCACGCGGGCTTCCTCACCGTGCCCCGGCGCAACCTGCCGTGGCCGTTGCTGCCCGGCGGGATGGCGCCCGCGCAGGCGGCAGTACGGCTGCGCGACGGCGCGCTCGGCCTGCATCCGCGCATCCCGACGGCGCTGCCGCACGCCGTGCTCGTGCGGGGCGCGGCGCTGCAGCTCGTCGGAATGTTCGACGTGGCGCTCGAGCCGCGTGAGGCGCTCGCCGACTTCTGCGCGCGGGCGACCGCAGCCGGGCTCGTCCATGTCGCGGCTGACGAGGTCTTCGCCGGTCACCGCGGGCCGGAGTCGGGGCTCGACCCGCGGGGCTGGGCCGGCAAGGCCGCGCAGCGCCATCCCGCGCTGGCGCCTGCGGTGCAGGCCGTCGCCGACGACCGCCACTCGGCGCTGGCGCGGGCGCTGTTGGCTGCGTCCGTCGCGCTCGAGCCGCTGAGCGTCACCGTCGACGCGCGCAACCTGACCGGTGGCGTGACCGGTACGACCGTGCACGTCGTCGAGCTGCTCGGGGCACTGGCTGCGCGCGATGACGTGCGCGTGCGCGCGCTGCTGCCCGAGCAGCCGGGCGCCGAGGCGGCCCGCGCACTGGCGGGCATGGCCGGTCTGGAGCGCATCGGTGGGGCCGAGGTCGAGATCGGCGAGCTGCCGCGTACACACGTCGCGCATCGGCCGTGGCAGGTCGAGTCCGTGGCCGACGTCGCGCTCCTGGATCGCCTTGGTGAGCGGACGGTGCTCACGCACCAGGACCTCATCGGCTATCGCACGCCGAGCGTCTTCGGCTCCGTGAGCCACTGGCAGGACTACCGCCGCACGACGGCCGACGCGCTCGGCCTCGCCGCGATGGTGCTGTTCTTCTCGCCGGCCGCGGCAGCCGATGCCGCCGCCGACGACCTCGTCGCCCCGGAGCGCTCGCGCGTGGTGCCGCTTGGCACCGCGCCGGTCCACCTCGCGCTGCATCCGCGGCCGGCGCGGCCGGCTGGGCTGGAGGATCGCGAGCGGCCGTTCCTGCTCGTCCTCGGCAACCGCTTCCGCCACAAGAACGTTCGGTTCGCGCTGGAGCTGCTGGCCGCACTCCATGACGCGCACGGCTTCGACGGCGATCTCGTGATGGCGGGTGCCGACGTGCTGCACGGCTCGGGCTCGTCCGACGACGCCGCGTGGACCCTCGCGCACTCGCAGCTCGCCGACCATGTCGTCGAGCTCGGCTCGGTCACCGAGCCCGAGAAGGCCTGGCTGCTGCACGAAGCGGCGGCGGTCGTCTACGCGAGCACCTACGAGGGCTTCGGCCTCGTCCCGTTCGAGGCGGCTGCGGCCGGCACGCCGTGCCTCGTGGCCCCGGTGTCCGCCCTGCGGGACGCCGTGCCCGTCGAGCTGGCGCTGCTGCAGCCCTGGGACGCGGCCGCCAGCGCGGCACGGGTGGCGCCGGTGCTCGCCGACGACGCCGCGCGTGAGTGGCTTGTGGCCGGACTGCGTCGCGCCGGCGCGGAGCTGACCTGGGAGCGGACCGCCGCCGCCGTCGTCGACGCCTATCGCGACGCGGTGCGCCTGCCGGCGCCGCCCGCCGCGCGCATCGCCCACGACCTGGCGCGGGCCGAGCACGACTACTGGTCGGTGCGAGAGGGCGTCCCGGAGGACGTCTGGCGCCTGGTGCGGCCCGACGCGCCGCGCGTCGACGAGCCGCTGGCCCGCGACCTGTCCGCCATGCTCGAGGGTCGCAACGGCCGCCAGCGGCTGCTGCGGGCGATGAAGATCGCGCGCCGCCTGCCCGGGGGCTGACCGGGCGGCCACCGTGGTTGGTGGGCGCGTAGGCTGAGGGTGTGAGCTCTACGTCTGACGGCCAGTCGACTCGCGCGCGCTCGCGCGCCTTCGCCGACGATCCGCACCCGCGGTTCTGGTGGCACCACCTCCACGGCACCGACTACGTACCGCCGATCTACCAGGTGCTCAGTGACGACGAGTGGCAGATCATGGAGGACTGGTACGCCGCGACGCTGGAGCGCGACTCGATCGGCGAGATCAACGTCCCGGCGATGAGCCTCATCCAGGGTTTCATCACCGGCAACGCCCTGACGCGCGTGGTCCAGCTCGGCCACTACTACGGCTACTCCACGCTGCTCGTGGGCTTCTGGCTGAGGTACATGAACCAGGGCGGCAGGCTCGTGTCGATCGACATCGATCCAGTGGCGACGGGCTTCACGAACGAGTGGGTGGAGCGCGCTGGCCTCCAGGACGTCGTCGAGCTGCGGCTCTGCGACTCCGCCGGCCACCAGGCGATCCCGGAGAGCACCGCCGTGTTCGGCGGCCGCATGCCGCAGATGATCGTCCTGGACTCCTCGCACCAGTACGACCACACGATCCGCGAGCTCGACCTCTGGGTCCCGGCGATGGAGCAGCACACGGTCATGCTGCTGCACGACACGAGCCACTACGCCCGCTCGTGGGACACGAACAACAAGGGCGGCGTCCAGCAGGCGCTCGACGATTGGCTGCCCAAGCACCGCAAGGAGGTTGAGGTCCTCAACCTCAACCGCCGTGTGGGTGAGCCGAAGACCTCCGGCGAGCTCGTCTACGCCGACGGCTGCGGCATCGGCATTCTGCAGAAGCTCTAGCGGCTCGCGACGTCCGCGATGACGGCGTAGGCCGGGATCGCGTAGCGGTCGACGTCCGGGTCGCC
Source organism: Solirubrobacterales bacterium (assembly GCA_040255945.1). Classification (GTDB taxonomy): domain Bacteria; phylum Actinomycetota; class Thermoleophilia; order Solirubrobacterales; family Solirubrobacteraceae; genus Baekduia. The sequence goes on from JBDZVZ010000008.1 coordinate 55,744, forward strand.
CTGACCACCGGGGTGGTAGACGAAGCCCTGGTCGAAGCCGGCCTCGCGGCAGAGCTCGAGCACGACCTCGGGGAAGAGCGGGTGCTGGTGGCTGAGGTCAAGCCAGAAGCCCTTCAGGGCGACGACCGAGTGCGGGTTGACCGTCTCGACGATGAGTCGGCCCCCGGCGCGCAGGGCATGACGGGCAGCGCGCAGGAACTCGATGAGCTGTGCCTCGGGAAGATGCTCGATGACCTGCATCGCCGTCACCGCCCCGTAGGCGCCGGCGGCGGCTGCGCGTAGAAGCTCGACGGCGTCGCCGGTTGTGACGTCGAGGTCGAGTCGGCGGGCCTCGGCGAGCATGCCGTCGTCGAGATCGACGCCCGCGGCGGTGATGCCTGCGTCGCGTAGCAGCTCCAGCAGCTCGCCGCGACCGCAGCCGCAGTCGAGGACCGGTTCGCGGCCGCGCAGCAGGTCGACGTAGGGGCGCTGCAGCCCGATGATCCGGTCGCGAGTGCCGCGGAAGCGCTGTTCGAACGCGTGGTAGCCGGTGGCATTGGCGACCTCGGCAGCGCCGCGGAAGCCCTCGACCCGGCCGGCGGCAGGCTCGTCCCAGCGCTCGAACGGCTCGGTCATGAACGGCAAGGCCCGGTGCTCGTCGAGGTGCCTGGCGAGGCGATGGTCGACATCGGCGACGTAACCGCTCAGGCGCTGGTCGGTGTTCGTGAGCCCCTGGTCGAGGGTCGTCAGCCAGCGCTGCTGGTCCTCGAGCTCGGCGCGAACGCGGCGGAAAGCGGCGAGCGTCTGAGCCCGCTCCTGCCGGAGGCTGGTCTCGGCCGCGTCGGCCGCGCGCTGGGGCAGGACGTCGAGCTGGTCCTGCAGGTAGACCAGGCCCTCGTACAGGTGCTCGTCGATGCCGCGCTGGCGGTCCAGGAACGGACGGATGAGACGCCCGACCGTCGTGCGCAGCGCCTGTTTGACGGCCCGACCGCGACCGGCCGTCGCGCCGACCGGGGTCGCGATCCGAAGCGCAGTGTTGTGTCGGTTCCATTCGTCGGGCACGGCCAGGGACGATCCGGGCCGTCGGACCAGCCCGTTGTGGAGGTTCTGCAGCCGGCCGCGCATGATCGCTCCGGCCACGGCCGGGTCGTGTCGTTCGCGGATGTCGCGGCGGGCCTGTTCGCCGCGTCGTCGTGCCTCGGCCTGGTTGTCGAACACCTCGCGCATGAGGCGCGCGGCATGGTCGAGGTCGGGCTCGGCCCATGTCGCGTCGGCCGGGTACGGGTGCGCCGCGGGGCCGACGGTCGTCCACCCGTGATCGACCAGGTACGAGTTCTGGTCGGTCATGAAATCCAGCGTGCCGCCATAACGGGTGGCGATGACCGGCTTGCCGAGTGCCATGGCCTCGGCTGGAGTGAGGCCAAAGCCCTCCGACCGGTGCAGCGACAAATAGCAGTCGCAGGCCGCCACCATGGCGTTCTTCTCGTCGGCGGAGACGAAGCGGTCGATGACCGTGATGTCGGGGTGGTCGTCGATCGCCAGCAGGGTGCGGGTGTGCTGGGCGGCCATGCGGTCGGCGTTGATGCACTTCAACACGAGCTTCGCGCCCGAGCCCTCGCCGAACGCGGCCTTGAACGCCTCCACGTGCCCGACGGGGTTCTTGCGTGCCGCGGTCGAGTGGTAGTCGAAGATGTACAGAAAGATGAACCCGTCTTCCGGCATCCCGAGCTGCGTGCGGCTGTAGTTGCCGATGCGCGGAACGGAGACGGGCATCCGCACCTTGTTGACCGGGACCGGGGAGTGCGGAGCGATCGCGTCGTAGATGTGGTCGGTGGCGACCCAGACCTCGTCGAGGTGGTCGAAGGCCGCATGCCACTCGGCCGGAAACGCGTCGACGACCTCCCACCACCAGAGCGCGATCGTGTGCCGGTCGTCGAGGAACGCAGGGCCGACCTCCTCGACGAAGTGGGGGATGATGTCCCCGTTGAGGCACAAGATATTGATGGGGTAGGGCGCTTGAGATGGAGTGGTGTAGGTGAACTCGGCGTCCTGACGGGTGGGTGGCACATACGTGCCATGCACAGGGAGTGCGGGAACCTTCGCCCGGTCGAGGCTGGTGATGAGCAGGCGAGCCGCCTCGCCGAGCCCGAGCTCGGACCGGAAGAATCCGGCCACGTTGACGCCCCAGGGCAGCTCCCGTCGCGCCTCGACGGGGCCCGCGCTCGCATCGTCAGCCCCGGCCAGCGGTCCCCACGTGACGACCCAGTTGGCGAGGCCCGTCCCGCCGTCGCCGTCGAGGTCGGGGAATGCCTCTTGGAGATCCGGGCGGCTCTGCCAGATCGCGTGGTACCACCGGGTGATGCCGGCGGCGGCCCCGACCGGGGCGGGCGCGTCGAGGTAGGCCTCCCACTGCTCGGCGCCTTCCGGCGTCCACGGGGCGGCGGTCAGCGCACCTTTGCCGAGCGCTTCGCGCACGAGCTTCCGCAGGACCGGATCGAGCATGCGGCCCTGGGCGTCGGTGAGGTAGGGAGCAGGCCCCTCCGGCGGCATGGCGCGGAGCTCGTCGGCGAACGCGACGACGAGGCGGGCGAGTGGTGGAACGTCGACCAACTGCAGCCGGTCCTGATGAGGCCAGAGGGCGGCCGGGTCCTGGGCGTCGAGACCCGCCAGGTCGAGCAGGCGCAGTGGCTCGCCGTCTAGGAGCACCTGGCCATCGCGCTCGCTGACGGCACGCAGGGGCAGGTTCCAGTAGGCGGCGCCGAGGCCGGGGTTGCGGAGCGTCGTCGTGCTCGAGTCACCGAGCTGCCGGTCGAGATGCCGGCTGACGCGGGTTGCGGTCAGCTCGGGAGCGAAAGCCGGAGCGGGATCGGCGCACGACGGCCATGTCGTCAACAGGCGCTCGCTGGTCGCGCCGCCCCGCACGGCGACAATTCGTGGGTTGGCCACTCCGGCGGCCTCGACGAGGTCGCGCTCGGGCTGACAGCCGTCAGAGGGCAGCGGCCGGTCCACCATGCCCACGACGACGATCTCATCGTCATCGAGCGCGGAGAGAAGCGGATCGAGGTCGGCGCAGACGCGCACTGACGTCGAGAGGTACACGGCGCGATCGTCGCGCTGGAGCGCCAGCGCGAGCAGCGGACCTGTCAGCACCTCGTCTCGATGCAAGGGGGCGGTGACCGCGATCCGCTGCCAGCCGTCCGAGAAGGGAAGTGCGCCCAACCCGACGACCTGTACGCCGGGGATGTCGGGGTCGGGGGCCTCGTCGACCCGCAGCGCCAAAACGACGGTGTCGTCGAGGTGCCCGCGGAGGGAGGCGACCAGGGCGCGGAGGGCTCCTATGCGGGCCCCGTCGTAGATGGTGCAGAAGATCACGCGCGTCCTTTCACCGGCGCTCCGGGACGATATCCGGGCTGGGTTGGTCGTGACACGGGTTGATTGGATCGTGGCCCGGTTCAGGGTCGGGCCCGCGTGCAGCTGCTGACCACGCCCATGCGGCGCAGTACCGGGCCGCTCACGGCGACGGGCCGGTTCGCATACCACCCCGGACTCTGGAACCCCACGAGGCCGGTCGGTGTCGGCACGACCGCACGCCGGATGACGCTTCGCTGGCCGGACGCCGGCACGCAGATGCGCACTCCAGCGGCGGTTCGGGTGGCGACGGCGCCACGGCGGAGCTTGCCGAGTTGCTTGGGGACTAGCCCCTCGACCTCGACCTCGACCGCCACGGCCCGGCTCGGCGGGCCGGTGATGACGAACGACATCGGGCCGGAGACGAACGCGCGCTGATCCGCATTGCGTACCCGGTTGAGTACGAAGCCGTTCTCGGCTGTGACGTCGTACGGGCTGGCGCGGCGAGCGATCGCCAGCCCCCCGCCGCGCCACAGCACGTCACGTTGTGAGCGCACTGTCCCAAGTCGCGTGATGACGGTGCGGTAGTCCGGGGCGAACTCCGGTCCTGCCGGTCCAGGGATGGCGAGATACGCGAGGCCTTGGAAGTCGTTGGTCTCGATGAGGACGCTCAGGCGAGGGCCACCCGGTCGGTAGCCTCCTCCATCGGCGGCGAGCAGCGCCGTTGGGAGCTCGCCAGGGGCATCATATGAGCCACCGAAGCCCTCCAGGAGTACTGGCCCGGGGTATTGGTCTGCACGGTCGAGCGCTGACACGAGGGACTTGGGAGCGAAGTATGCGCCGCCGGCCCCGCGGCGCATGAGCGCCGTGTTGGTGTGCCAGACGAGCAGGAGGACGCCCACGCCTGCGACGGTTCCGATGAGCGTGGCCCACCGGAACCGCATCGTTGCGACCGCGAACACGCCGGCGGCGAGGAAGAAGCCCGAGATCGGACCGAGGGGCAGCAGGCTTCGCTGGACGCAGTAGCCGCAGTCCGAGTTCGCGACCCCCACGGCCACCAGCAGCAGAATGAGGGCAGCGACCACGAGCGGCCAGAGACGCCGCAGCTGCAGGACCGCCAGAGCGACGAGCGCGAGCAGTGCGAGCGGCAAGACGTCGCCGAGCAGCCACTGGGTGACGTTCGTGTCGGTGATGTGCGGCAGGTAGTAGAAGTCGCGCGTGCCGAGGACGTAGCTGGGGAGAACCGGTAGCGGCAGGTGAAACGCCGGCAGACCAGCGACCACGCCGCCGCCTTCGATCAGGTCCTTCCAATAGCCGAGGCTGCGTTCGAACGCGAAGGGCGCGGCGAGTGCGGTGCCGGCGGCGACGAGCAGGGCACCGCGGACCGCCTTGAGCACCACTGCCCGCGTTGAACCGTGAGCGGCTCGGGCGCGGGCGATGACCGTGATCAACCAGACCAGTCCGGCCGCCGCGACGATGGCCGGGAAGAACACGGGGTAGGCCGCGGCCGCGCTGCCCGCGACAAGGGCGAAGAGCACGGCTGGCGCCCGCCCGGCTCCAGGTCTTAGGGCGAAGATCCCAAGGGCGACGAGCGGCAGCAGATGTGTGATGCCCGCGATGGCGCCCTCCGAGCCGTCCAACATCAGTTGGTACATCACGGGGCCGCCGTAGAGCAGGCCCGCGAGCAAGGCAAGGAGGCGGCTGCCCACAAGCATGACGAATGCCGCGTACGCACCCAGGGCGCCGATCACGACCAGCCCGATCATGAACGGCACCTGGGTCTGGATCGGCTGAAGGCCGGTTGCTGCGTCGAGCGTCGCCGCTACCGAGTCGAAGCCGACCTGCTGGCTGAGCGGGTTGTTCGGGATGTAGTGCTCACCGTTTCTGACGCTCAGACTCCAGTCTGGCCCCCAGTCGTGGTCGGTAACGGCGTTGTAGATGAGGCCGGTCTGGGTCGACGCGTAGTTGGGCCCATCCCAGACCTGATACGCGCCGGGCCCCAGGGAGTGCTGCTTGGCGAGCGGCCACGCAAACGCCGTCGCGATGATGAGCGCGAGGGCGATGGGTCCTGCAGTGCTTACCAATGATGGTGGCCCTGCCATGGTGCAGCGGCGTCGGACCAGAACGATCGCGGCACAAGCCAGTGCCGGCAGGAGGCCGACAAAGACGACGGTCCTGCCCGGGAGCCACCAGTTCACGGAGGTGAGCCAGCAGATGCTGATCGTCAGGCCCAGCGTCGGTGCGAGGCACCACCGGGCGGTCGCTGGGATGTGGGGCGGGAGGAACGTGGCGGCGGCGGCCCCCAGCACCGTCAGCACCGATACCAACAGCGCGACGGTCCCAAGGACCTCGAGGAGGGTCACAACCATGCGCGCGTCAGCCTAGAGAGAAGGAGGGTCGACGCGCCGCGCCCATAGCGAGGTGCCCGCGGCATAGAGCAGCTCGATGCCGGTCTGCAGAAGTCGTACGGCGATGGAGGCGGTGAGCGCCACGGAGAGGGGCATTGTCGCCGAGAGGGCCGTTGCGGTCGCGGCGTCGCGGGCACCGAGTCCTGCAGGGAGCACGAAGGCAACCGCGGCCGCGGCAAAGCCGATCGCATATGACGTGAGGCTGCTCGGATCCGGTGGCCCGACGGTATGGATGCCCCGGGCCATGCAGTAGACGCCAAGGCCGGCGAGCAGCCAGATCACGACGTACAACCCGACCAGCGGTAGCAACCGCTGGGCCGGCACCGTGACGTGCGCTGACGTGGCGCCGAACCGGCCGGCAATCTGGTTCTCGAACAGGTTGATCGCCCACGGATGCAACAGGCCCAAGACCGCCAGGGGAGCGAGTACCACGAGGTATCGCAATGGCTGGTCGTGCAGAGAGTCGAGCGAGATGACGAACGACACGCTGAGTGCGAAGGCCGTCCCGACTGACAGCGCGAACTCGTACGCGAAGCCGGCGACGCTCACCGAACGGGCAACACCCTCTCGTTGGGCGAGCTCGATCCTTGTCACGGCCATGAGCACCTGTGTCGGGACGTACCGCGTTAGGAGCGAGACGTTGTAGATCGCGTGTGCGCGAGGAATGCTCAGCGGTCCGCCTGCATGAGCAAGCACGCGCCGCCACACCTCGACGACCAGCGGCTGGAACAGGAGAAACGAGATTGCCGAAAGCGCGAGCCAGCCCGGCGAGAGCCGGATGTCGAGGCTTGGAAGGTCGCTCGTGCCGGCAACGACCGCCAGCGTGATGAAGATGCCGCTGACGACGGCGACGAGGGCGATGACGACACGCCGGCGCGTCTGTAGCGCCAGGGACTGGAGCATGGGCTCTCAGGCGGGCTTGCGCAGGATCGTGTAGCTCCGGATGCCGAAAGGCAACGGAATCCGTCGCATGGTCAGCGCGCGCTCGACGCGCGTGGTGAGGGCGCCCACGGCCGAGTTCGACGTGCGCGAGATGTCGCGCTGGACGAGCGCGCGACGCTGCTCGTCTGTGGGGTGAGGATGGCGGCGTCGATTGACCTTCTTCACCACCCAGAACGCTGGGAAGATGAGGGCTCCCAGGTGACTGTCGGCTGCGACCTCGAAGCCTGCCGCGGCGGCCCGCTCCGCGAGCTCCCCCCGGCCATAGCGCCGCTCGTGGCCTAGGAAGGCGTCGTAGTAGTCATAGGTGCCGGGGCCGGCGGGGACGACGACCGCCGCCACCCCGCCGGGACGGAGGACTCGGTAGAACTCGATGAGCGCTTGGCGGTCGTTGGGGACATGCTCGAGCAGGTTCGCGCTCAGCACGGCATCGACAGTCCCGTCCTCGAGCGGCAGATCGCAGACATCCGCCAAGAGCAGCCGCGCGTCGGGCACCAGCCTGTGGGCCCGGCGGAGCCCCCCGGCCACGAGGTCGACACCCACGAGCGCAGCGTGCGGATGCCGCTCACGCAGGTCGGCCAGCAGCCACCCCGACGAGCATCCCGCGTCGAGGATGGTCTCGGGTGCCGAAGACGCAATTGCATCGAGTAGGGCCGTCCGCGTCCACACGTCGAGAAAGTGGTCGCGCGAGGATTCCTCGTGGAGCGCCTCGAGTTCGTCGGACCAGTTGACGTCCAACGGGGCGGCGTACGCGGTGAAGGCATCCTCGGAGGGAGGGGCGTCGGCAGGGGGAGTCCGGATCACGGCTGCCTAGCGTAGCCAGGCTTGCATACGGGCACCGTCGCGCCGCCACGGACACCTGGGATCTGCAATCGTCTGGCGCGATGAGCCAGCCTGCTGCCGGCCAGGATCCTCGCATCGCCGAGCAGAACGCGGCGTTCTTCGCAGATAATGCGGAGTACGCGCAGAGCGTGGCGGCGCTGGCGACCTATCGCAACATTCGTTCGGTGATCGACCGCGAGATCGGCGGCGTCGGACGCCTGCTGGACATCGGCAACGGGGGCGTCTTCGACTATGACGTTCATCGCGCCGCGGAGGTTGTTGGCGTGGATCTCTTCCTGGACGAGGCGATCCAGCCGGATCTGCCTCCCCACGTGACGCTGCGTCGCGGCGACGCGCTCCAGCTTCCGGAGCCCGACGCCTCCTACGACGGCGTGCTTCTCGCGCTCGTCTTCCACCACCTCACCGGGGCCACGCCGGAGGACCTCGTCGCCAACGTGGGCAAGGCGCTCGACGAGGCGCGAAGGGTGCTGCGACCGGGCGGACGCCTCATCATCGTCGAGTCCTGCGTTCCCCGGTGGTTTTACGGGCTGGAGCAGCTCCTGTTCAAGCCGCTCGTGGCCTTGTCGCGTACCCCGCTTCTGGGCGACCACCCGCCAACGTTGCAGGTGCCAGTCGATCTCTTGGCCACGTTGGTCAACGAACGATTCGATGCCGTGCGCGTCGAGCAGGTCCCGGTCGGTCGCTGGATCCTGCAGTTCGGGCGCAAATGGCCGACGCGGCTCACGGCGGCCCGGCCGTGGCTCATCGCGGCTCAGGCCTAGCGAGTCGCCTGCCCTTCCTGCCCGCGCAGGAACGCGTCGGTCTCGGCGAGCGCTTCGGGCGTGCCGATCTCGAAGAACCGCTCGGTCGCCTCATAGGCTGCCAGCTCCCCGCGCCTCGCCAGTGCTGTGTAGACCTTTGCGAGGTCGTCCTGATCGTCGATCGCGTCGGCGCGCAGAACGCCGAGCCCATAGTCGATCCACTGCATCTCAGGCTCCTGCCGGTACTTGTCGTACACGATGACCCGCCGTCCGTCCTCGCTGAGGATGACGTTGGATGTGTCCCACCGACCCTCGTTACGGAGGACGCACATCAAGCCGGCACGCCCCTCGTCGACGAATCGACGTGCGACAGCGCGGTAGTCGATGCGTAGGTAGGTGTCGCCGTAGAGCACGAGGAATCGATCGCCCAGAACATCCAAGGCGCCACGGATCGCGCCTGCCGTGCCGGACAGCCCGGGCGTGTCGTAGCGGTAGACCAGATCTATCCCATGCTGCTCGGCGCCGAGGGTGGCTTCGATCCGGTCGCCCAAGTAACCGACGCAGAGCACGGCGCGCCTGGCACCGTGATGGGCCAGCAGTTCGAGTTGCCAGTCCAGAAACGGTCGGCCCGCGACTGGCAGCAGTGGCTTCGGCGTATCGCGGACGGTCGAGCCGAGGCGCGTGCCGAGGCCTCCGGCGAGGATGCAGATCGGCGGCAGCGTCACGCGTCGGACTCGACGTCGAGGCCGTGTGCCGACTCCACGATGTACTTCGGTCGCATCTTGACCTCGTCGTAGATGCGACCGACATACTCGCCCATGATGCCCAGGCACAGCATCTGGATACCGCTGAACAGCGAGACGACGATGACGATCGTCGCGTTGCCCGTCGGGAAACCCACCCCGGCAAGCTTGAGGATCAGGTACACGAAGGCGATCAGAAACGCGAGGCCGGAGAGCAGGACGCCGCCCAGCGAGATGAGGTGGAGCGGGTAGCGGCTGAAGCTCACGATGCCGTTCATTCCGATCACGAGCGATCCCATGAATCGGTTGTACTTCGATGATCCGGCGGCGCGAGCGTCACGGTCGTAGAGGACGGCCGTCTGGTTGAACCCGACGAGCCCGACGAGGCCACGGAGGAAGCCGTGCGCCTCGTTCAGCGTCACCACGTGTTTCACGACGCGCCGGCTCAGGAGCCGGAAGTCGCCGGTGTTGGGCGGGATCTCCACCTCGGCGATGCGCGCGATGATCCGGTAGCCCAGCGCGGCCACCATCCGTTTGGGCAGGGTCTCGCCCTCCCGGGTCCGCCTCTGCGCGTAGACGACCTCGTAGCCTTCCCGCCACTTCTTCACCAGTTCGGTGATGAGCTCGGGCGGATCCTGAAGGTCGCAGTCGATGACGACCGTTGCGTCGCCGGTTGATGCGGCGAGCCCGGCCAGCGTCGCGGCCGGCTGTCCGAAGCGTCGGCTGAAGCGCAGCATCTTGACCCTGGGATCACGGTCTCGAAGCGCGAGGATCTTGTCCTCGGTCCGGTCGGTGCTCGGGTCGACGGCGAAGATCAGCTCCCAATCCAGATCTTCGATCTCGTCGATGACGGCATCGAGTCGCTCGTAGACGCGGTCGACGTTCTGCTCTTCGTTGAACGCCGGGATGACGACGGACAGGGTCTGCATCAGCTCCGTCCCATGGTCGTGAAGAACTGGTCATCGATGCGCCGCAGGGTGGCGAGGTCCTTCTCGGTGCGCAGCCGTGCCCGAAAGCCCTCGTCCTCCCACGGGTCCCATGGCGCGCTGAGCAGCTTGCCCCTGATCCCGCTGCCGGCGTCCGAGAGCAGGAACGCGGCCAGCTCGGCGGCGCGACGCGGATCGTCGCCGCCGCCGTTGGCAACCGCGTCACGAACCCGTCCGAAGTACGTCTCGCCCACCGCCTCGACCCCTGCATCGAGGACGTCGGTCTGCATCGCGGTGACGATGAACCCTGGCGCGATGGCGTTGACGCGCAGGCCGGAGGCTGCGAGGTTCTCGGCCAGCCGAACGACGGCGGCCTTCGAAGCGGCGTAGGCATCGAACCGTGTAAACGGACCCGTCGCCCCGCCGCCGGAGAGCACTACGGCGGCACCGTCGGCGGCGCGCAACTGCGCGGCAGTGGCTTGGAGCGTCAGCAGCGTGCCGGTGATGTTGACGCGCAGCGTGTCCGTGAACGCTGCCGCATCGATCGTCGCCGGGTCGCCGATCGGTCCGATGACCCCCGCCGCGCAGACCACGCCGGTCACGTCATCCAGCTGTGGGGCGGCCGCCGCCCAGGCGGCCGCATCCGACACGTCCAGCGCGAGCTTCCGATGGTCCTCGCCCGCGAGGCTCGTCAACACCTCATCGAGGGCATCGGCGTTGCGGGCGCAGATCGTGACCGGCCGCCCGGCGTGCGCGAGATGCGTGGCGATCACGCGGCCGATACCGCGTGAGGCGCCGGTCACCAGCACACGCCCGGAGCTCATCCGACACCTCGCCGGACATCGCCGTAGCCGCCGACCTCGTAGGCGCGGTCAATCGTCTGCCAGGCGAATCGGGCGTCGTCGAGGTCGCCCAGCAGCGGCGACCCGTCGGCGAGGGCCCCGCGGAAGTGACGCCATTCCTCGATCCAGGACCGGTCCTCGTCCGGCCAGCTGAGCTCCTCGACCTCCGGCGGCCCCAGCTCCGGCTTCATGCGGTAGATCCGCAGCGTCTGGGGTCCGTAGGAGCGCACGAGGCCGTCGACATGGAGCTTCGCCGTGCGGCAGTAGATCTCCATCGAGAACAGGTTCTTCCACTCCGTCCAGGTGACATGGAGCAGCGCCCACGGATCGGTGCGCGACCCGCGCTCACCGAGGACGAGCACGGCGTTGTCGTCGACCTCCGTGTTCCAGAAGTGGGTGCGCAGCAGCGCGTCATGGAGCGGCAACGGGCCGAGCAGCCAGTGCGTCAGGTCCAGGAGGTGCATCCCCTGGTCCACGATCTCGCCCCCGCCCGATCGATGCACGTCGGCGCGCCATTCACGGTCGTACCCCACCCGGCCGCCATGGCCGTAGCGAGCTCGCACATGGAAGATCTCGCCGTGCACGCCGGAGCGTGCTTCGGTGATCGCCCGGTGGATGCCCGGGTGGAATCGGTGGTTGAACCCCACTTTCACGCGGCGACCCATCCGGCGGGCCACGGCGTCGATGGCATCGATCTGACCCGCGGAGACACCGGCCGGCTTCTCCACCAGCACGTGCGCTCCGGCCTCCAGCGCCGCGATGCTCAGCTCGGCGAGATCATCGTGCGTGGCCGCGACGACGACGACCTCTGGGCGCTGCTCGAGCAGCGCCTCGAGCGTGTCGAACGCTCGCCCGCCGTGGTCGGCGGCAAGCGACGTCCTGGCCTCCTCCACGACGTCGTAGCAGCCGATGAGCTCGTCGCCATCGAGTGCCTCCGCACGCTTGCGGCCGATGAGGCCGCATCCGACGATCGCGACCCGCAGCGCCATCAGGCGTGCTCGGTCCCGAACGCGCCCTGGAACTCGAAGTCGAAGACGAGCTCGGTGGCGCCGGCGGCCGCCATGGCCTGGCGCGTGTCCTCGGGACGTTGCGCGTAGACGAGCAAGAAGCCGCCGCCGCCGGCGCCGACGAGCTTGCCGCCGAGGCAGCCGGATCGCCGGGCCAGCGTGTACAAGGTGTCGATCCGCTCGCCGGTCATGCCCGGTGAGCGTTGCCGCTTGTTCTCCCAGTGCTCATGCATGAGCTCGGCATAGGACTCGAGGTCGCCGGCCACGAGCAGGTCTCGGCTTCGGTGACCCATCTCCTTGGTGCGGTGGAGGTTCTCCACCATGGCGGCGTCGTCCTGCGACGTGCGCTTGACCTGGTCGGAGAGGATCGCTGAGGCTGAACGCGCTTCGCCGGTGTAGAACAGCAGCAGGTTGTTGCGCAGGCGCCGCAGCGTTGGCTCGTCGAGCTCCAGCGGTTCGACCTGCACGCTGCCGTCGCGGTTGAAGGTGTAGGTGCAGATGCCGCCGTGGGCCGAGACGTACTGATCCTGCTTGCCAACCGGCTCCTTGAGCACGTCGATCTCGATCTCGCACGCGGCCTCCGCGAGATCGCCCGGTGTGATGGACATGCGCTTGGCGAGGGCCAAGGCCTTGATGAGGCACACGGTGAATGCGCCCGACGAGCCCATCCCGGTGCCGGCCGGCACGTCGGCGACTGAAGCGATCTCCAGCGGATTGCCGCGCCAGTGGCGCAGCAGCGTCTCGCGCAGGATCGGGTGGCGGATGTCCGCCGGATCATCCACCTCCTCGGTCTCCGAATACTTCATCCGGTATCGCTTCTGGAAGACGGTGTGCGTCAACAGGTAGATGTACTTGTCGATCGCTCCGCTGATGAGGAAGCCGCCGTGGTCTTCGTAGTACGAGGGCAGGTCGGTGCCGCCGCCGCCGAGCGAGATGCGCAGCGGGGCCCGGGTGAAGATGACGCTCACGAGGTCGTGGTCTCCTGCTCGAGAACTATTGTTGGCTCAGACTCGAACCAGTCCAGGGTGCGGACGATCGCCTCGCGGATGCTCAGCGTAGGCGCCCAGCCCAGCGATTGGATCTTGCGGGTGTCGAGGTGGATGAGCGGTGAGTCCCCGGCCCACCCGCGCTCGCCCCCTGTCTTCTCGATCGTGGGCGTGACGCCGAGCCGCTCGGTGATGGTGGCGATCGAGTCGTCCACCGTCGTCGTTGCGTCGACGCCCAGGTTGTAGGTGTGCACGCCAGGGGTCGTGCCGTGGTGGGCCACGGCCGTCAGCATCGCCGACACGCAGTCCTGGACGTACATGTAGCTCTTGGTCTGGCGGCCGTCCCCGAGCACGCGCAGGCGCGTCGGATCGCGCTTCAGCGCGCGGTAGAAGTCGATGACGTGCCCGTGCGTGTAGCGCTCGCCGAGCAACGACACGAAGCGGAAGATCAGGCCGGTGAAGCCGAAGCCGTGTGCGTACGCGGCGATCAATCCCTCGCCGGCGAGCTTCGAGGCGCCGTACAGCGATGTCTGGACGGGAAACGGGGCGTCCTCGGGGGTGGGAAAGAGCTCTGGTTCGCCGTAGACGGAACCCGTCGAGGAGAAGCAAACCCGCGTCGTTCCTGCTGCCCGCATCGCCTCGAGGACGTTCGATGTCGCGATCGTATTCTGCTCGAGATCGCGCCGGGGGTGTTCCAGGCCGTGGCGGACGTCGGCGTTGGCCTGGAAATGGAAGACGATGTCGCACCCCTCGACTGCGGACCGAAGGACGCCGTCGTCGAGGACGTCGCCTTCGAACAGGTGCGCGCCGCGCTTGAGCGCTGAGGCGATGAACTCGCGCCGACCCGTGCGAAAGTCGTCGAGGATCGCGACCTCGACGCCGTCGTCGAGAAGGCGATCCGCCACGGTGCTGCCGATGAACCCGGCTCCGCCGGTGATGAGGGCGCGCTTCATGCGCCAGGTTCTACAGCGTGAAGCCCGCGGTCGTCGCGTCGCGGTGGAACATCTGCACGGTCTCGAGCGAGAACTGGTCCAGATCCTTGCCGAGGCTCTTGACCTTCGGCAGGAGATCGTGCGTCATGGTGATGATGTGGCAGCCGACCTGATCGGCCTGAACGAGGTTCAGCACCTCGCGCGGACTCGCCCAGATGAGCTGGGCCCGGGGGGCGTCCGCCAGGATGTCGACCGACCGCTGCATGATCGGCAGCGGATCGACGCCGGCATCCGCGATGCGACCGGCGAAGACCGAGACGCAGGACGGCGCGCCATCCTTGACCGCCGCGGTGATGAGCTCGACCTGGGCTGTCGTGAACAGCGCCGTGACGTTGACCTGCACACCGTCCTCGGCGAGTTCACGCACCAGGGGTGCCATCGAACCGCCGGTCGTCGTCGTGACCGGAATCTTGACGTAGACGTTCGGGCCCCAGCTCGCGAGCTTCTTCGCCTGGCGCCGCATCTCAGCCTCGTCGTCAGCGAACACCTCGAAGGAGATCGGCTTGTCGCGGATGCGCTCGAGCAGACGCTGGGCGAAATCGGCGTAGTCGGTCAGACCCGCCTTCCACATGAGCGTCGGGTTCGTGGTGAAACCTTCGATGAGAGGGTCCTCGGTCAGCTTGAGGATGCCATCGAGGTCTGCGCCATCGGCGAAGATCTTCGTGGTGATGCGATCGAGCATGCGGTGAGACACCTGACAGTGAGCTTGAGTCGAACTGGCTCAGAGAGCCTTCAGCACGAACGCCGCCGCCGTCGAAAGGTTTCGCGCGACCGCGTCGAGTGGAACATTCCCAGGACGACGATGCGCCGAACCTGGATGCTCGATGAGTACCGTACGGCATCCCGCGGCTCGACCGGCCTCCACGTCGGACTCGCTGTCGCCGATCATCCAGCTGGCGGACAGGTCGATGTCGTGGGCGGCAGCGGCGGCGAGCAGCATCCCCGGGGCGGGCTTGCGGCAGTAGCACGGACCTCGGAGTGCGGGATCGGTCGCCCGTGGGTGGTGGTGGCAGTACCGCCAGTCGGCGACGGTGATGCCCGCCTCCGCGAGGAGCGTTGCCACTTGCCGGTGAACGGCCTCGAGGTCAGCAAGCGAGGCCTTCCCCTTCGCTGCGGCCGGCTGGTTGGACACCACGATGAGCAGGTAGCCGGCCTCGGCCAGCGAGCGGCAGCCGGCGAGAGCGCCTTCGGCAAGCGTGACATCGACGGCTCGCAGCGGAGACTCGGGCCGGCCGTCCACCGGGTCTAGGACGGGATCGTTGAGGACGCCGTCGCGGTCGAGGAAGACCGCGCGGGTCATGCGACCGACGTGCCGACCCCTTCGACCTCCTCCCACTTGCCCGGCTGGGCCTCGACCGACGGGTGGGAGACGAGCAGATGCCAGAGGACGGCCTGGAAGCTCTCGACGTGAGGGGTGCGTCGGGCAGCCGGGGACTCCACGACGATCGCAACATCCGCCACGCGGGCGGCATGGCCGTCCGCCTTGCCGACGATCGCGTAGATTGGCGCGCCTGCGTCGGTGGCGAGCTCCATCGCCCGCACGAGGTTCATCGAGATGTTGTGCTCGCGCGATCCGCCGCCCACGGAGAACACGAGCAGCGCGTCGTCAGCGCTGAGCCGCGAGGTCCGCAGCCACGCGCTGTAGCTCGTGTCCCAGCCCTCGTCGTTGACCCGGGCGGTCAGCTCGCTCACGTTGTCGGACGGTGTGTAGCTCTCGATGTGCGCGATCTTGCGGAAGTCGTTGACCGCGTGTGAGGCATGGCCCGCGCCGCCGCCCACGCCGACGATGAACAGACGACCGCCCCGCTCGCGCACGGCGGCGATGCCGGCGGCCATGCGCTCCATGTCGTCGCGAGAGATGCTTGCGGCGATCTGTGCGACCTCGTCGAGGTAGGTGGCGGCGTAGCTCATCGCGCGCAAGGTATCCGATGACCTTAGGATCCTGCGGATGGGTTCTGCGGGCGATGCGGTCCTGGCGGAGGACGTGGTCCTGCTCTATGAGCGGGCTCTGGGACGGTCGCCCGCACCCGCGGAGATCGAACACCAGATGCTCCATGCCCCCGATCTCCGGACCCTGGTGCGCGCAGTCCTCGAGAGCGAGGAGTACGCGCAGCGTGGCGCCGTCGCCGCCACGCCGGCCGAGGTGCGACCGCCTCTCCCATCGCTCTCCGCGACCGACCCCGGCGCGGTGACGTGGGCGGAACGGTTCCCTCCTCCGGACGGCCTCTGGACGCCCGAGTACGGCGCTGGTCACGAAGCGCTTGTCTCTGCGGCGATCGATGATGTCGCCTTGTGCGATGCGGTCGCCGGCCAAGGTGGGTTGCCGGACGGGTATGCCGTCGGCTACGACGAGCGGGTCGTCGAGTACCCGTGGGCGTTCGGGCACTCCCTCGCTGGGCGCATGCTGGACGCCGGATCCACGTTCAACCACTCGCACATCCTCGACCGCTTGCTCCCGCGCATCGACGACCTCACGATCGCCACGTTGGCGCCCGAGGCCGCCTCGTTTCCTTCGCGAGGGATTTCCTACGTTTTTGGGGACCTGCGGGAGCTTCCATTCCGCGACGGCTGGTTCGATCTGGTGGTGTCGCTGTCGACCCTCGAGCACGTGGGCATGGACAACGCGACCTATGGTGCGGCCGGGCGGCCCGCTGCCGATGTCGATCGCGCGGTGACCGACGCGGCGACGGAGCTGCGACGCGTCGTCCGCCGCGGGGGACGCATCCTCTTCAGCGTGCCGTTCGGCGCCAGGGAGAACCATGGCTGGTTCCGGCAGTTCGACCGGCGCGACCTGGAGTATCTGATCGAGGCGTTCGGCGTGCCGCGCGATGCTGCTTCGGTTGCGATCTTCGCGTATGACCGCAGGGGCTGGCGGCGGTCGTCGCTCTCTGACGCCGCGCGCCTCCGCTACCGCGACGCCCACGCTGATCCATCGCCGGTGGAGGACCTGGCGGCCGCGGCGCGTGCAGTTGCGTGCGTGGCTCTTCAGACCTGAGAGGGGTGAACAGTCCTCAGCATGAGAACGGCAGCCCCTCCGCCACCTCGCTCAGCCGCGGCGCCTCCAGATCCCTCCGACTCACCTGCAGCTCCTCGACTGGCACCGGCCATGTGATCCCCAGCGCCGGGTCAGCATGCGAGATCTCCCGCTCGGTGGTCGGGTCGTAGTAGGCGTCGAGCTTGTAGACGACGTCGGCGATCTCGCTGACGACGCAGAAGCCGTGGGCGAAGCCGGGCGGCGCGTAGAGGATGCGCAGCGACTCGTCGTCGAGGTCGTAGCCCTCCCACTGGCCGTAGGTCGGCGAGCCGCGGCGCAGGTCGACGAGCACGTCGTGGATCTGCCCGCGGGCGCAGCGCACGAGCTTGCCGGCGCCGCGCCCGACGGTGAAGTGCAGACCCCGGACGACCCCGCGCACCGAGCGCGAGTGGTTGTCCTGGACCATCTCCTCCTGGATGCCGAGCGCCATGAGGTCGCTGCGACGGTAGGTCTCGGCGAAGAACCCGCGGTCGTCGGGGAAGACCTTGGGCTGCAGGAGCTTCGGGCCGTAAAGCTTCGTGGGCAGGATCTCGAAGGGCACGGCGCGGAACGCTACCGCCGCTTCTTCTTCCCCTTCATCTGGAACGTGACCGACCAGGTCCACTTCACGGTCTTGTAGCCGCTGCGCACCGTGTAGGAGCCGGTCGGCGGGTTCACGCCGGCCTTCCACGTCTTCGTCCCGCTGACCGTGAACTGCTTGACGCGCAGGAACTTCGACTGGGCGGCCTGGGTGACGACGTCCATGAGCGACGGGGTGTCGTCGTTCTCCCACTCGAAGCCGTTCGACGGACCGTCGGGGCAGTCCTCGCGCAGGTCGTCGACGATCGCGCTCGGCACGAGCTGGTTGCGTCCCTTCCACGTGAGGTTGAAGTCGACCGTCGTCCGCTGGTTGCCGCAGCCGGTGGTCGGCGCGATCTGCGGCGGGTTGGCGGCCGCCCACTGGCCGCCGTGGATCGTCGACAGCTCGCCGGTGCGCAGGTACGGCCCGGTCAGCTGGGCGCCCTCACCGGTGCCGACGTTGAGCATCGGCGGCCGGCCGCCCGTGCCGCGCAGCACCATCCAGGTCGTCGGCTTGGCCTTCAGCTGCATCGTGGCCTTGCCCGAGCCCTTCGTCTCGGTCGTGCAGGAACCGGGCCCACCCGCCCCGCACTCGATCTCCGAGCGCTCGAGGAAGTTCCACTCCTCCTTCATCTCGGCGCGAGCGATGACGGTGTAGAGCGCCTCGTTGAGGCGCTTGGGCTTCTTGGCCGCGTCCGCGGCGGCCGGGGCCAGCAGGGAGAGCACGCCGAGGGCGCACACGGAGCGGGTGAGGGCAGTTGAGCGCATGCCCGCCACGGTGACGGCCGGTGGCGCGCGCCACATCAGGGAACCCCCTAGGGTGGCCCTCGATGTCCTCGCTGCTGCGCCGTGCCCGCTTCGCCGCCGGTCGCGCCTATGCCGCGCTGTGGCGGGTGTTCGACGGGGCGCTGCAGCGTGCGGCGCCCCGGTCGGTGCGCGTCGCGCGTGAGCGCCCGCGGCTGCCGGCCGAGCCGGTCCACCGCCGCTACGGCCTGCGCGTCGGCCGACCGGTCGACCGCTTCTACATCGAGCGCTTCCTCGAGTCCCGCGCGGCCGACATCCAGGGTCGCACGGTCGAGGTCCTCGACGCCACCTACACGCGCCGGTTCGGCGGCGACGCGGTGGTCCAGGCCGACGTCCTGGACCTCGACCCCGACAACGCGGCCGCGACGGTCCGCGGGGACCTTCAGACCGGCGAGGGCGTCCCGCGGGAGGCCTTCGACTGCTTCGTCTGCACCCAGACGATCTCGATCACGTATGACGTCGCGGGCTCGCTGGACACGGCGTACGCGGCGCTCAAGCCCGGCGGTGTCCTGCTGCTCACCGTCCCGGGCATCTCCCACCAGGCCGAGCCCGACGGCGAGCTCTTCCCCGACCACTGGCGCTTCACGTGGCGGGCGATCGACCGGCTGCTGACCGAGCGCTTCGGCGCGGGCAACGTCGAGGTCTTCGCCGAGGGGACCGTCGCCGCGTGCGCGGCGTTCCTCTACGGCATCCCGGCCGCCGAGCTCGACCCCACCCTGCTGGACCCGCACGACCCCGACTACGAGATGGTCGTCTGCGCGCGGGCGGTCAGGCGCTGACGCGCCTCGCGGTCCCGAACGCCGCCAGGTCGTCGAACAGGTCGCGCACCACCCGCGGCCACACCCGGCTCGCCGCGTACTGGCGGCTCGTGTGGTGGCCGCGGATCCGCACCCGGTCGTAGACGTCGGGCATCGTGTGGACCTGGTGGACGCGCAGGTCGAGCTCGAAGCGGTCGGACACCTGCACGACGTCGATCCCCGGCTCCAGGCCGTAGAGCGGCTCGAGCACCTCGGTGATGACGAGGTGCCCGGCGGCGAGGTGCAGCAGGACCCGGTTCTCGAACGAGCGCACCCACTGCTCGCCGTGGACGTTGAGCCCGACGTCGGCGCCGTGCAGCGTGTCGCGCAGCTCGTCGCCCATGAGCGCGTGGGCGTAGTGCGGGAGGTCGAACTCGTGCTTGAGGCCGAGCAGGGCCTGCTCGCGATGCATCGTCGAGTAGCCGATGAAGATGATCCGGGGCGGGCGGCGCGACGGAGTCGGCCGGCGGTAGAGGCGGTCGTCGACCGGTAGCGGCATCGCGCGCCACAGCGGCAGCAGCGGGGCGGCCGCCTCCCACGAGTTGACGTCGAACGTGATGACGCGGTCGACGTTGCCCGGGTCGGCGTCGCGCAGCAGGTTGAGGTTGTAGTCGTAGTTCGGGTGCGGCTCCCGGTCGGCGCGCGGCAGCGGCTCGGTGATGAATCCGAGCACCGGTGCCGCCACCTCGGCCATCGCGCCCGCCGGCAGGTTCTCGGGCCGGAAGACGACGACCGCATGCGGGTCGAACCCGTGCAGCGCGTCGAGCAGGGCGCCGGTCTCGTCGCCGCCGCGGAAGTCGAAGAACGCCGGCGTGACGCCGGCGGCCGGCGCGGCCATCGAGCAGGCCTCGAAGTACGTGCGCTGCCCCACGAAGGCGAGGCGCACGGGCGCACCGCGGTCGGGCAGGGGATACGGCACGTCGGCCACGGGCACGCGCTCGTACGATAAGCGACTTGCGCGTCGCCTTCCTCCTCCAGGACCTCCAGCTCTCCGGTGGCGTCGGCGTCGCGGTCGAGCATGCCGCGCAGCTGCGCGCCCACCACGGCATCGACGCCCAGCTTGTCCTCACCCGGCCGCAGACCGCGCCGCACTGGGGCTATCGCGGGCTCGCCGACATCCCCGTCCTGACCCTCGAGGAGGCGCAGGAGTCGCCCTGGGACATCGCGCTGGCGACGTGGTGGGAGACGACGTCGGTGCTCTTCCACCTCGAGGCCGAGCGCTACGTCTACTTCATCCAGCTGTTGGAGGACTCGGCCTACCCGGTCGGCGCGCCCGAGCGGCTCGGCGCGGCGATGACGACCGGGCTGCCGGTGCGCTTCGTCACCGAGGCGCGCTGGCTGGCCGAGCTGTTGGAGGACTACCAGCCGGGCGCCCGCGTGCTCTACGTGCGCAACGGCATCCCGAAGGACGTGTTCCGCTCGCCGGCCACGGTCCCGCCCGCACCCGAGCACGAGCCGCTGCGCGTCGTGCTCGAGGGCGCCCGCGGCTACGTCCAGAAGGGCGTCGACGACGCGCTGGCCGCCGTCGCGGCGATGGACGAGTCCGCGCACGTGACCTGGGTCTCGCCGCACCCGACCGAACCGCCCGACGGCGTCGACCGGGTCCTCTCCGGCCTCAGCCACGCCGAGATGGCCGACCTCTTCGCCGACCAGCACGTCATCCTCAAGCTGCCCCGCGCCGAGGGCATGTACGGCCCACCGCTGGAGGCGTTCCACAAGGGCGCGACGGTCGTCACGACGCCGGTCACCGGCCACGACGAGTACGTCGTCCACGGGGTCAACGGGCTCGTCGTCGACTGGGACGACACGCACGGCACAGCACGGGCGCTCGACCTCTTGGCCCGCGACCGGCGGCTGCTGCACGAGTTGCGTGTCGGTGCGCTGCAGACCGCGCGCGCCTGGCCGGACTGGCGCCAGGCCTCCCAGCTCATGGCGCTCGCGCTGCGGCGGATCGCCGCTGAGCCGCCCGCGCCGGTGCGACCCGCCGCCCGCCGGACCGTCTCCGACATCGCGTCGGTCATCGCCGACGGCCAGCAGGCGGCCTGGCGGCTGGAGATCGAGCAGGAGCTCAAGGAGCAGCTCGCCGCTCAGAAGGCGATTCGCTACGCCCTGGCGGTGCGGCGGCGACTCGAGCGGTTGCGGACCCTGCGCGGCCGCGCGAAGGCGCGCCTCAAGCGCGTGCTGCGCCGCTGAGGCACCCTGGTGCGACAAACGTGCTACAATCGTCGCATGACGGAGGTCTCCGCTCGCGAGCTGCGCAACGCGTCGGCCCAGTTGCTGGCACGCGCAGAAGCGGGAGAGCAGATCGTCATCACCAACCGTGGGCGGCCGGTGGCGGAGCTCGTTCCGGCTCGCCCGGCGCGGCGCCGCTGGCTGCCGCACCGTGAGCTCATCGAGCGCCTGGCCGTCATCCAGGCCGACCCGGGGCTGCGCGACGATCTGCGGCGCCTGGTCGGGGACACGACCGACGATCTCGGCGACGCAGCGTGAGCGAGCGCCCGGCCCGCGGGCTGCTCGACACGAGCGTCCTCATCGCCGCCGAGTCGGGGCGGCAGCTGAAGACGTCCCTGCTGCCCCGGGAGTCGGCCATCAGCGCGGTGACGCTCGGTGAGCTGCATGTGGGCGTCCTGGCGGCGCGCGACACGGCCACCCGCGCCCGGCGTCTCGCGACGCTCGAGGGCGTGGCCGACCTCGAGGCGCTCCCCGTGGACGCTGCTGTCGCGGCGCACTGGGGCCGCCTCCGCGTCCTGCTCGCCGACCGCGGCCGCCGCCTCAACGTCAACGACCTCTGGATCGCCGCGACCGCGGTGGCCCACGACGTTCCCGTGATCACGCAGGACGATGACTTCGGGCCCATCGAGGATCTCGCGGCGCTCACGGTCGTCCGCGTCTGATCCTCATCCGCTGACCGTCGTCGCCCGGTGCGTGCCGAACGCCGCGATGTCGGCGAATAGATCGCGCACGAGCGCCGGCCACACGCGCGACGCCCGCACGAGCTCGGCCTTCTGACGGCCCCGCACGCGTACGCGGTGAAACGCGTCCGGGAACGCGCGCGCCTCGGTCGCCACCGCCAGCAGGTCCTCGGGGTGCTGGACCTCGAGGTAGTCGAACCCCGGCTCCAGCCCGTGCGTCGGGCTCAGCGGCTCGCTGATGACGAGATGGCCGGCGGCGAGATGGAGGAAGACGCGGTTCTCGAAGCTCGGGTACGGCTCGTTGTGGATGTTGAACGTGATGTGGTGGCGGTCGAGCAGCCCCTCGAGCTCGTCGACCTGGATGCCGAACGCGACGTGCAGGCAGTCGAAGCGGTGCTTGACGTCGAGCAGGAACCGCTCGCGGTGCACGGTCGAGCGTCCGACGAACAGCATCCGCGGCGTCCCGGCGATCCTCCGCACCGGCCGGTAGAGCCGGTCGGCGACCGGGATCGGCAGCGACCGCCACACCTCCATGAACTCGTCGGCGGTCGGCACGATCATCGGGTCGAACGACACGATCCGGTCGACGTTCGCGCGGTCGAGCCCGCGCATGTCGCGCCGGCGCGCCTCGAGGTCCCAGTGCATGGCTCCGCGGTCGCCGTCGGCGGCGCGCGAGATCGGCTCGGTGAGGAACCCGACGATCGCCGCGGGCAGGTCGGCGAGCACCCCGGCCGGGATCGTCTCCGGCCGGAAGACGACGACCGCATGCGGCGCGAACGCGTCGAGCTGCGCGCGCATGAGGGCGGCGTCGCGCCCGGCGCGGAAGTCCACGAACGTCGTGTGCACCCGCGAGGACTGCTCGTCGAGGGCGCACGCGCGGAAGTACGTCTGCTGGCCGACGAAGGCCAGGCGCAGCGGAGCGCCGTCGATCTCCAGGTCGGCCATGCGAGGGCATACGTTACGCTGCGGCCCGATGTCGTTCTGGGAAGCCCGTGCGTCCCGGGGCACGGCCCCGGCCCAGCGCGTCGACGGCGAGCTGCGCTACCGCCTCGTCGCGCCCCTCGTCCGCGACGCCGCGCTGTGGGTCGACCTCGGCGCCGGCACCGGCATCCAGGCCGCCGCCGCGCTCAGCGAGAACGCCGGCGCCCGGCGCACGCTGCTCGTCGACCAGGACGCCGACGCGCTGCAGGAGGCCGCGCGGGAGCTGCGCGGCGGCACCGTCGAGACGCTGGAGGCCGACCTCGCCACCGCCGACGCAGCGGCCGCGGTGCGCGAAGCGGCCGCCGCCACCGGCGGCCCGGTCCTCGTCACCTGCTTCGACGTCCTGCACCAGCTCGCGGACTTCACCGCGCTCGTCACGCTGCTCATCGACCTCGGTGAGGACGGCGCGACCGTCGTGCTCAGCGTCCCCGACGACGCCGCGGGCGCTCTGCAGGACCCGCACCGCGCCAGCGCCTGGTCGGCGGGCGCCGCCGAGGAGCTGCGCCGCCTGCTGCCCGCCGACGCGGTCGCCCTCAAGCAGGTCGCGGTGCGCGCGAGCGCGATCGTCGGCGCCGGCGACGGCGACGGCGCGAAGGTCGCCCTGCCCGACGTGGCGGTCTCCGCCGAGGACCAGCCCACCGCCCATCTGCTCGCCTTCGGCCCCGACGCGCAGCGCCTCACCGCCGCCGGCCACGCGCGCGCCGCCGACCTGGAAGCCGAGCGTGCCGAGGCGCGCCGCAGCGTGAGCGACCTGGCCTACCTCGAGGCGCGCCTGGCCGCCCTCGAGGCGCCGGCCTCGCCCTGACCTTGCGCGTCGCGTTCGTCGTCCCCGGCCTCGAGCTCTTCGGGGGTGTCGGCATCGTCGTCGGCCACGCCCGCCGCCTGCGCGAGCGCCACGGCGTCGACGCCTGCCTCGTGCTCTCGCGCTCGGACCGGTCGGCCACCAGCCACGAGCATGCCGGCCTCGGCGGCGTCCCCGTCCTTGAGCTCGCAGACGCCCGCGCCGCGCCGCGCTTCGACGTGGCGGTCGCCACCTGGTGGGAGACGACGCTCTGCCTGCACGAGCTGCCGGCCGAGCGCTACGCCTACTTCGTGCAGTCGATGGAGGACCGCTTCCACCCGGCCGGCTCGGCCGAGGCGTCGGCGGCCGCCATGACCCACGACCTGCCGCTGGCGCTCATCACCGAGGCGCGTTGGATCGCCGACCAGCTCGGCGCGATCCGCGGCCCGCACGAGCGCTGCCCGGTCCACTATGTCCGCAACGGCATCGACAAATCCCTCTTCGCGATCCCCGACCGGCTCGAGCCGCGCCTCGACGGTCCGCTGCGCGTCCTCGTGGAGGGCAACCCCGTCGCGCCGCTGAAAGGCGTCGGCGAGGCGCTCGCCGCGACCCGGCAGATGCGCGAGCCGGTCCACGTCACTCTCGTCTGCCCGGTCCGCGGCGCGGCCGACGCCGTGCAGGCCGACGAGGTGATCGGCCCGCTGGACGCACTTGGGATGGCCGCCGCGCTCGGCCGGGCCGACGTCCTGCTGAAGCTCTCACGGGTCGAGGGCATGGCCGGCCCGCCGCTGGAGGGCTTCCACCGCGGGGCGACCTGCGTGACGACCGCGGTGACCGGCCACGACGAGTACGTCGTCGACGGCGTCAACGCGCTGGTCACCAGCTGGGACGACGAGCGCGGCACCGCCCGCCTGCTCGACCTCCTGGCCCGCGACCGGCGGCTGCTGCACCGCCTGCGCAGCGCCGCCGTGGAGACCGCGCGCGCCTGGCCGTCGACCGAGCAGTCCACGGCGATGTTCGCGCTCGCCCTGCGGCGCATCGCCGCCGCGCCGTCGCCGGACCCATCGGCCGCGGCCGCCAGCATGGCCTCGGAGATCCGCATGATCATGGCCGGCCAGCACGCCCACCAGCGCGACCACGCCCGCCTGCAAGCGCGTATGAACCGCGTCGAGGGGCTGCTCTCGCGGGGCCCGCTGAAGCTCGTCCGCAAGCTCGCGGCGGGGCGGCGCTGATGGGGCTCGGCATCAAGACGGCGATCAGGCGGCGGCTGAGCGGGCCGTACGTCAACGACGACTACCACGAGGCGGCGGCGCTCGCCGAGCTCGGCCGCTTGCCGGCCGGCACCGTGCTCGACGCGCCCGCGTCCGACGCCCCGCTCGACGTCGCCCTCGTCGTCCCGTTCTTCCGCCCCGGCTCGGGCGGGCACATGACGATCGCCAACCTCGTCCGCGCCCTCGAGCGCCGCGGCCACCGCTGCACGCTGTGGATCGACGACCCGGGGCGGCGTTGCGAGGGCGGCCCCGAGGCCGCGCGCGCCAACCTGCGGGCGTGGTTCGGCCCGTTCGACGCCGACGTCCACTACGGGCTCGACGCCTACACCAAGGCTGATGTCGCGGTCGCGACCGGCTGGCAGACCGCCGCCCGCGTCCGCACGCTCGACGCGGCCGGCCGCGCCTACCTCGTCCAGGACCACGAGCCCGAGTTCTTCGGCACCTCGACCCAGCGGATCGCCGCCGAGCAGTCCTACACCTTGGGGCTCTACCCGATCACCGCAGGCCGCTGGCTGGCCGAGGTCATGGCCCAGCGCTACGGCCTGCCGGCGACCGCGTTCGACCTGGGGATCGACGTCGACCGCTACCGCCCGCTGCCCGACGTCGGCCGCCGCGGCGACGTGGTGATGGCCTACGCGCGCTGGAGCACGCCGCGCCGCGCCGTGCCCGTTGTCCTCGCCGCGCTCGCCGAGCTGCACCGGCGCCGCCCGCAGACCGAGGCGTGGCTCTTCGGCCAGGGCGGCGAGGTCGGCGTCGACTTCCCGCACCGCAACCTCGGGGTCGTCCGCGACGCCGACCTCCCGGCCCTGTACGCGCAGGCGACCGCCGGCCTCGTGCTGTCGATGACGAACTACTCGCTCGTCGCGCAGGAGATGCTCGCCTGCGGCCTGCCGTGCGTCGAGCTCGACGCGCCCAGCGTCGTCGCCGCGTTCGGTCGCGACGGCGCGGTCGACCTCGCGCCGCTCGACCCCTACGCGATCGCCGACGTGCTCGAGCGGCTGCTCGACGACCCGGCCCTGCGCGAGCGTCGCGCCGCCGCGGGCGCCCAGCTGCGGGCGCAGCGCACCTGGGACCACGCCGGCCAGCAGGTCGAAGAGGGCCTGCGCGCCGCCATCCGCCACGCCCACCGCACCGGGAGCTGAGCCGCGATGCCGGGGCTGCGACGGCGGGGGAGGGTCGACGAGCGCGAGGGCCACGAGCCGCCCGTGCCATGGGACCTGCCCGCGCTGCTGCGCAACGGGCCCGCCGAGCTCGACTGTCGCGCGGCCGCCGCCGACGGTGAGACGTTCGCGGTCGCGCTCGTCCTCGGCTCCGGCCACGCCACCCCCGCCGACGCCGGGCTGCCCGGCCAGCTGCTCGCCGCCCTGGAGGCGCAGGGGATGAGCGTCGGCGTCGTGCCCGCCGAGACGCCCGGGGGCGCCGCGGCCGCCGACGTCGTCCTCGCCGCGGGCTGGCGCGCGGCCCCCGCGGTGCTCATGCTTCCCGGGGTGCGCGCCCGCGCCGTCCTCGCCACCGCCGAACCGCCCGCGTTCCCGGGCACCGGGTGGACGACCGACCTTCCGGTCCTGGGGCCGCCGTGGCTCGGCGGCGATCTGCCGATCGGCACCGACGAGGCCTACCGGGCGCTGCCCACCCACCGCCGCGACGACCTCCTGCTCGTCCACGGCGACGACCCGTTCGGGATGCTCGTCGCCGACGAGGTCCAGGCGCGCCGGCCCGACCTCGACCTCGCCGTCAGCGGCGTCCCGCTGCCGGTCGCGCTGCCGTTTGCGGCGATCGGGGTGGAGCGCGGGGCGGAGGCGACCGCGCACGGCTTCTCCTCGGCGACCGTCGGCCTGGCGCCGCCCGTGCGCGGCTGGCGGCCCGCCGCCCTGGCGATGCAGGCCTGCGGCCTGGCCGTCGTCGCCCCCGACGACGCCGCGGCCCGCGCCGCGCTCGGCGACACTGCCTCGCTGGCCGACGACCCGCTCGCGGGCGCCGACGCGGTCGAGCAGCTGCTCGACGACTTCCCGCTGCGGGCCGAGCGGTCGCTGGCCGGCATCACCCGGACCGGCGGGTGGGACGCCGTCGCCACCGAGCTGGCCGCGACCCTGCGGGCGCTGTGAGCCAGACACTTCGCGTCGCCGTCGCCGTCCTCGCGCGCCCCGGCGCCGACCCGGCCGCCGCGCTCGCCGCCCTCTGGGCGGCGCAGGCCAGCGAGGTGTTCGTCGTGCCGCTCGCCCGACCGGGCGCGTGGGCGGCCGCCCGCAACGCGGCGCTCCAGCAGGCCGACGACGCCGACGTGCTCGCGCTCGTCGACGACGACGTCCGCGTCGAGCCCGGCTGGGGCGCCGCGCTGCGCGCCGCGTTCAGCGGCCCCGACGCGGTGCGCCGGGCGGCGGTCGGCGGGCCGGTTCGCGCGCTGAACGCCCCGCCCGGCCTGGACGTCGGCGAGCACGCCCAGGTGCTCGGCCTCGGCGCGCCGCACGGGCCGGAGCCGGTGCTCGTCGCCGGCAACACGGCGCTGCGGACCGCGGCGCTGCGCGGCATCGGCGGCTTCTTCCCGGTCCGCGGCCACCGGGACGCCCACGACGGGCTCGGCGACTGGCAGCGCGCGCTGCACGAGCTGGCGGCCGGCGGTTGGGCGGTCGCCGCCGACGACGGCCTGGCCGCCGAGCGCGACCTCGCCGGCCTCGACGCGCGCGAGCTGCTGCGACGGCGGCTGCGCACCGGCGCCCGCAGCGCCGTGCTGAACCCGCGCGCGACA
>JBDZVZ010000114.1:0-6991 GCA_040255945.1 Solirubrobacterales bacterium
CGCCCACCCGCCCCGTCGCGACGGCCGATCCAGCGCTCCTTCTCGCGCCAGACCGACGCCAGTCGGGAGCCCTCGCGGTCGGTCAGCGTCGCGGCGTCCGCCGCGCCCGCGGGGTCGCTGACGAGGATGCGCGGCTCGCCGCCCAGGGCGCCGGTGACGATCGCCTGCCAGCGCCCGACGTCGACGCGTTCGTGGCGCTGGTCGTTGAGCGTGCACACCAGGGCGTTCAGCGCCCGCGAGACCTCGACGTCGGTGACGTGCGGCGTCTCGCTCACGACGGCCCGATCGCCGGACTGCCGGGGGTGACCTCGCGCTCGCCGGGCCGGCGGGCATCCAGCGCGCCGCCCGGCTGCGGGGCGGCCGGCTGGTGCGGGGTCGTGCGGGCGGCGCCGGGCCGCTGGCCCGCGTCGATGCGGCGACGCTGCGGGGCGACCGTGTCCTGCGGGCGGGCGGCCGAGCGGAAGCCGGCCCGGAAGATCGCCAGGCGCTCGGCGACCGCGCCCGCGCTCAGCAGCGCGCCGCCCGCGATGGCGGCCCGCCGGTCGCGCGCGCCGCGTGCCGCCACGATCGCCCCGCCGGCCGCGGTGAGCGCCAGGCCCGCATGCGAGTACCAGCGCGCGCGGCCCTCGTGGTAGGCCCCGGCGACCCCGCGCGCCTTCAGCCGCCGCTTCATGAGCGCCACGAGGCCGAGCTCGGCCGCCGCGCCGGCGACTGCCAGGCGCCGGGCGGCCTGCGCCTCGCCGACCGGCGAGAGCATCGTCGCCATCGCGCCCGCGCTCGTCGCCGCGCCGGCGGTGAAGACGAACGGCAGGTCGTGGCGCGCCTCGTGCCACACGGGGATCGACGTGTTGCCGATGAGCGCCGCCGTGTAGGAGGCCAGCGGGATGCCGAGCAGGGCCGAGCCGACCTGGGCGGCGTCGCCCAGCGGCCGCGGCAGGAGCTTGCGGTCGGTGAGCGCGTGCAGCGTCGCGGGCGCCGTCGCCGTCCCGAACCCGACGAGGATCCACGAGCCGACGCTCATCGGCGACGTCAGCTTGAACATCCGCAACATGTTCAGGAACCGGACCGGGACGCCGAGGTCGGAGATGAGCAGCACCGGGCTGACGACCGACCCGGCCGCTGCGGTCAGCCACGCCCGCTTCGCGATCCCGCGCTCGCCGCGCCAGGCCGACAGCAGCGCCAGCGGCGCCGAGGCGCCCGCCAGGCCCCCGACGTAGAAGTAGGCGGGGATCTCGGGCGTCCACACCGGCTCCTTGATGACCGGCTTGCCGTAGGGCGAGCGCGCCGGGCCCTCGGCGCCCCGAAGGCGCGTCGTGCCGAGCTCCGGGCGGGCACCCTCGACACGCTTGGTCATGACCGCCTCCACAGCACCGCCGCCGCCACGGCACCGGCCAGGACCGCCGCCGCCGCGCTCGCCGACGCCCACACGGCGCCCAGGTCGCGCGTCGTGTCGACCGGGTCGGGCGGCAGCCCGTAGGTCTCGGGCTCGTCGAGCAGCAGGAAGAACGCGCCGAAGCCGCCGACGCCGTCGCGCTCGTCGGCCCCGTAGAGCTGGGCGTCGGCCAGGCCCGCGTCCTGCAGCTGGGCCAGGCGCGCCTCGGCGCGGTCGCGCAGGTCGCCGAGCTCGCCGAACTGGATCGAGTTCGTCGGACACGCCTGGGCGCAGGCGGGCTCCTTGTCGTCCTTGAGGCGGTCGTAGCAGAGCGTGCACTTCCAGACGCGGCCGTCGCCCTCGCGCTGGTCGATGACGCCGAACGGGCAGGCCGGCACGCAGTAGCCGCAGCCGTTGCAGACGTCCTCCTGCACGACGACGGTGCCGAACTCGGTGCGGAACAGGGCGCCGGTCGGGCAGACCTCCAGGCAGGCGGCGTGCGTGCAGTGCTTGCAGACGTCGGAGGCCATGAGCCACCGCAGGCCCTCGCCGTCCTGGTAGGTCTGCAGCCCCGCGCCGTCGACGACGCCGCCGAGCGCCGCGACCTGCGCGAGGGAAGCGCCCGAACCGCCGATGTCCAGCGGCTTGCGCTGCTCGACGAACGCCACGTGGCGCCACGTGTCGGCGCCGAGGTCGATCGTGTTGTCATAGGACTCGCCGGTGAACCCTTGGGGCGACGCGGGGACCTGGTTCCACTCCTTGCAGGCGACCTCGCACGCCTTGCAGCCGATGCACACCGACGTGTCGGTGAAGAACCCCATGCGCGGCTTGGCCTCGTCGCCGTAGGTCTGCGGCCACGCCTTCGTCTGCAGGTCATAGCTCGTCGCCATCAGGAGCTTCCTCCGCGCGTGTCGTGGTGCGACGCGGTCTGCGCGCCCGAGCGGCGGCGATAGTCGGCGACGAGCGCGGTCAGCTCGGCGCCCCGCGGGCGGCGGCCGGGCCGGATGTCGCAGGTGGCCGACTTGTACTCGGCGATGTGCACGTTGAGGTCGAGGACCTGCGAGAGCAGCTCGTTGGCGGCGTCGCCGGTGACCAGCCCGCTGCGGCCCCAGTGGTAGGGCAGGCCGACCTGGTGGATGACCCGGCCGTTGAGATGCAGGGGCCGCATCCGGTCGGTGACCATGACGCGCGCCTCGATCGCCGTGCGGGCGGTGGCGATCGTCGCCCAGTCGCCGTGCTCCAGCCCACGCTCGGCCGCCAGCTCGGGGCTGACCTCGACGAACATCTCCGGCTGCAGCTCCGCCAGGTACGGCACGGTGCGCGACATGCCGCCCGCCGTGTGGTGCTCGGTGAGCCGGTAGGTCGTCATGACGTAGGGGAACACGTCGCTGCCCGGCTGCGAGCCGCTCGGGTGGTACGGGTTGTCGTCGTCGGCCAGCCGCTGACGCGTCGGGTTGGCGTCCAGCGCGTAGAGCGCGTTGTCGACCGGCGACTCGTGCGGCTCGTAGTGGGTCGGCAACGGCCCGTCGACGAGCCCGGTCGGCGCGTAGATCCAGCCCAGGCCGTCCGGGTGCATGATGAACGGCGTGCTGCCGCGGATCGCCTCCAGCCCCGTGGCCCCCTTGGACGGCTTGTAGTCGGGCGGCTTGTCGGGCGTGAAGTCCGGGTCGTCGCCCAGCGAGTCCCACGTGCCCTGCTCGGCGTCCCACCAGACGTAGCGCTTGCGCTCCGACCACGGCGTGCCGTCCGGCCGGGCCGACGCGCGGTTGTAGATGATCCGCCGGTTCGACGGCCACGCCCAGCCCCACTCCGGCGCGATCCAGTTCTGCTCGGTGTGCGGCCGCTTGCGGGCCGTCTGGTTGACCCCGTCGGCGTAGATGCCCGCGTGGATCCAGGACCCGCACGTCGTCGAGCCGTCGGAGGCGAGCTCCTGGTACTTCGGCACGAACGAGCCGTCGGCCTTGCGCCCGTTGATCTCCTGCAGCACCGCCTCGGCGTCGGGCTCGTCCTGCGGGCCCTGGGTCGGGTAGTCCCAGGTGAGGACCTGCACGGGCCGGTCGCGCTCGAGCGTCGAGGCGGCGAGCCGCTCGCGGATGCGGCGACCCAGGTGGTACATGAACCATGATTCGCTGCGGCAGTCCTCCGGCGGCTCGACCGCCTTGAAGTGCCACTGCAGCAGCCGCTGGGTGTTCGTGAACGTGCCGTCCTTCTCGGTGTGGGCGGCCGCCGGCAGGAAGAAGACCTCGGTGCCGATGTCCTGGGGCCGGACCTCACCGGCCTCGATCTCGGGCGAGTCGTGCCAGAACGAGGCCGACTCGATCTCGGCGAAGTCGCGCACGACCAGCCACTTCAGCGAGCTCAGCGCCTTGCGCACCATCTGGCTGTTGGCCGACCCGACGACCGGGTTCTGGCCGACGCAGAAGAAGCCCTCGCAGCGCCCGTCGAGCATCCGGGTGAGCATCGGATAGTGCGAGTGGTCGCCGTCGACCTTCGGCAGCCACGCGAACCCGAAGTTGTTGTCCTCGGTCGCCGCGTCGCCGAACCACGCCTTCAGCAGCGACACCATGTAGGACTTCAGCGACCCCCAGCCCCCGGTGCTCGGCCCGTTCTTGTCGACGAAGTGGTCGAGGTCGCCGCCCGACATCGGATGCGGCATCGGGATGTAGCCGGGCAGGATGTCGTAGAGGGTCGGGATGTCGGTCGAGCCCTGGATGTTCGCGTGCCCGCGCAGCGCGAGGATGCCGCCGCCGGGCCGCCCCATGTTGCCCAGCAGCAGCTGGATGATCGACGCGGCCCGGATGTTCTGGACGCCGGTGGTGTGCTGCGTCCAGCCGACCGCGTAGCAGATCGCCGAGGTGCGTTCGGGCCCCGAGTTGTCGCACAACGCCTGGGCGACGGCGAGGAACTGCTCGCGCGGCACGCCGCAGACGCGCTCGACCATCTCGGGCGTGTAGCGGGCGTAGTGGCGCTTGAGGATCTGGAAGACGCAGTTGGGGTGCTCGAGCTCGAGGTCGATCTCGGGCGGCTCGCCCCGCTCGAGCTCCATGCCGTGGGCGCCGTGGGCCTGGTCGCCGGAGACGTCACCGGCCTGCTCGTCCTTGCCGGCGGTGAGCTCGCCGCCGGCCCCCTGGTACCCCCAGGACTCGACCTCGTAGAGCTCGTCGTCGGGCTGCCAGCCGGAGAAGAGGCCGTCGAGCTGCTCGGGGTCCTGGTACTCCTGCTTGATGATCGCCGGGGCGTTGGTGAAGTGCTGGACGTACTCGCGCAGCTCCGACCCGGTGCTGAGGATGTGGTTGATGATCGCGCCGAGGAACGCGATGTCGCTGCCCGGCCGCAGGGCGACGTGACGGTCGGCGATCGCGCTCGTGCGGGTGAAGCGCGGGTCGACGTGGATGACCTGCGCCCCGCGCTCCTTGGCCTCGACGACCCACTGGAACCCGACCGGGTGCTGCTCGGCCATGTTCGAGCCCATGATGAGGATGCAGTCGGAGTTCTGCAGGTCCTGCTGGAAGGTGGTGGCGCCGCCGCGCCCGAACGAGGTCCCCAGACCGGGGACCGTGCTCGAGTGTCATATGCGGGCCTGGTTCTCGATCGAGACGGCGCCCGCCGCCGTGAAGAACTTCTTGATGAGGTAGTTCTCCTCGGTGTCGAGCGTTGCCCCGCCCAGGAAGGCCATGCCGAGCGTGCGGTTCAGCGGCCGTCCGTGCTCGTCGGCGTCCTCCCAGGTGGCCTCGCGGGTCGCCAGGACGCGGTCGGCGATCATGTCCATCGCCGTCTCGAGGTCGAGCTCCTCCCACTCGGTGCCGTGCGGGCGGCGGTACTTGACCTTCTTCTCGCGGGTGGGGCTGTTGACGAGGTTCTCCGAGGCTGAGCCCTTCGGGCACAGCCGGCCGCGGGAGATCGGCGAGTCCGGGTCGCCCTCGATCTGGATGACCTTCTCGTCCTTGACGTAGACCTTCTGGCCACAGCCGACCGCGCAGTACGGGCAGATCGACTGCACGACCCGGTCGGCGTCCGCGGTCCGTGCCTGCAGCGTCTTCGAGCGCCGCGACTGGGCCGCACCACCGAGCCCGAGCGGGTCACGCGCCAGCTGGCGCAGGAGCGGGGGCAGGACGGACACGCGGCCGATCTACCCGATCGGCGGCCGGTCATGCGCCCGACGTGGGCGGCTGACCGCGCGTCGCCATCGGGCCGTCGGGCACGTCGCAGGGACATGGCCTTCCGATCCCTCCTCACCCTCGGCGCGCTGCTGCTGTGCCTCGCCCCCGCGGCGACGGCCTCGGCGGCCACGCGCGTCACCGACCTCAAGGACACCACCACGCTCAGCGAGTACGACGGGTGGCTGCTCTACAGCCGCTCCGACGGATCGCGGTACCACCTCGCCGTGCTGCACGACGGGACGAGCCGCGACCTCGCCGTCCCGCCCCAGAAGCAGGTCTTCGACGCCGACGCCGGACCCGACTCGCACGGCGACCCGTCGGCCGTCGTCTCGCTGTGCCGCGGCTCGTGCGACCTGTTCGTCATCGGCTTGCAGGCCGGCGACCGGCTGCGGCCGGTGCGCAACGCCAACACGAAGGGCCGCGACGAGATCGCCCCGAGCGTCTGGCGCGGGCGGCTCGTCTTCGCACGCCGCTACTCCAAGGACGACGTCGTCCCCTACACGAAGCTCCTGCGCGCGCCGCGCCACCGCCCGTCCGACCGCCTGGCCGGGCTGCCCGACGAGCGCTGCGGCGCCGTCGACCCGCCGCGCTGCCGGCCGATCGAGGACGTCGACCTGGCCCGGATGGACCTCTGGGGCCGCTGGGTCGGCCAGTCCTGGACCTACCAGCCCAAGGGCTTCCCGGGCTTCCGCCAGAACGAGATCCGGCTGACGAACGTCAAGCGCACCGACACGCGGCAGGTGGCGGCGATGACGACCGGGTTGGGCGGTCAGACCTATCTCGGCCCGGCGTTCGCCGACGGTCGCCTGGCGTTCTTCAAGGCCTGCCACGGTGACCCGGGCGGCTGCGCCCCGTCGACCTCCGGCGCGCTGCGCTACCGGATCTCCGACGAGCACTACGAGCACGTCGGGCGCAACGAGGCCTGGTCGGGCTGGACCGACGACGGACGCACGGCGTTCCACGTGCCGTCGGCGTTCGACTGCAGCGGCGGCGACCCGGGCGCGCCGCCCACCGAGCCGTGCGGGATCCTCGCCGAGGACGACCTGGCGTGGGCGCCGATCGCGGCCAAGCACGTGCGCTGACCGGCTTCGACGCTTGCGGCGGCGCCGCCCGGGGAACGCGGAGCGTGTGGCCAGCGCCCGCGCCCCGAGGCGGTGCTCGCCGTGACCCGCGTGCTCGTCGCCGACGACCACGCGCTCGTGCGTCACGGCCTGCGGCTCATGCTCGACGCCGAACCGGACTTCGAGGTCGTCGCCGAGGCCGCCGACGGTGCGTCCGCCGTGGAGCTGGCGATGCGCGACGGGGTCGAGCTCGCGGTCCTCGACGTCGCCATGCCGCGCCTGACCGGCATCCAGGCGACCCGCCAGCTCGCCGGCCAGCGCCCCGAGCTGCGCGTCCTGCTCGTCTCGATGCACGACAACGAGGAGTTCCTCTTCGAGGCGCTGCGCGCCGGCGCGTC
>JBDZVZ010000048.1:0-17248 GCA_040255945.1 Solirubrobacterales bacterium
CGGTCGAACGCGCACAGCACCCCGAGCGCCCGGCCGCGGTACGTCAGGGGGACGGGCAGCGCGCTCGAGGCGTCCGGAGCGCCGAGGCGGGCGCTGTCGAGCAGCGGGTCGGCGTCGACGTCCTCGACGCGGACCGGAGTGCGGCCGCGCAGCACCTCGCCGCAGCGGGTGTTCTCGACCGGGACGACCGCGGCGCCGCCGATGCGCTGGCCCGCGGCGGCGGCCAGCTCGAGACCCTCGCCGCGGTGCAGCAGCACGAGCACGCTGCGGACGCCGACGAGCGCGCGCCCACGCTTGACGACGAGCTCGAGCACCCGGTCGAGGTCGGTCTCACCGCCGACGGCGGCGACGATCGCCGCGGTCGCCTCGAACCCGCGCACGGCCCGCTCCAGCTCCCCGGCGCGCCGGTCGAGCGCCTCGTAGAGGCGGGCGTTCTCGATGGCGATCGCCGCCCAGTCGGCGACGACCACGACCGACGCCTCGTCGGTCTCGTCGAACTCCTGGCCGCCCGCCTTGTCGGTGAGATACAGGTTGCCCCACGCCTCGCCGCGCACCATGACCGGGACGCCGAGGAACGAGCCCATCTCCGGGTGTGCCGACGGCACGCCGTAGGAGCGGGGGTCGCGCCCGACGTTCGCGAGGCGAACCGGCCGCGGGTCGTCGATGAGCACGCCGAGGATGCCTCGCCCGTGCGGCAGGTCGCCGATGGCCTGGTGGGTCTCGGCGTCGACGCCCCGGGTGAGGAACCGGGCGAGGGCGGTGCGCTCCTCGTTGAGGATCCCGAGCGCCGCGTACCGGGCCCCGGTGAGCTCGCGGGCGACCTCCAGGAGCTGGTCGAGGACCTGCTCGACGCGCAGCTCGGAGACGAGTTTGCGGCCCACGTCGATGAGCCGTGCGAGGCGCTCGCTGTCGAGATTGGCCAGGGCGTCCTGGGGCACGGCTGCATTGTGGCCGAGTGGACCGGCGCATGCTGCCGAGCGACGTGGGAGGCTGGCGCGTGGACCGGGCCGTCCGGGGTACGACAGTGGCCTGGTCATGGGAGGAGAGCGAGCGTGACAACGCTGTTGACCTATTCGGCCGCTTGCGGGCGTCAAGCCCCGTGACCCCACGGGATGCCGGCATGGTCAAGTCACCTGACACATTCGGGGCGAACGGAGTAGCCTGCCCGCGGTTCGTGGCTCGCCGCGCCCACCGTAGGGAGGTGTGCACCGGCGTGGCGTCGAACTGGACAGAGCCCCTGGGAGATCCTCCGATCCCGTCGTACCGATCAACCGCGCCCGTGGAGGGCCGGCGATGAGCACCCCCGAGCTGCTTGCCGACCTCGAACAGGCCGAGCCCGTTCCCACCGGCGGAACCGACGCGATCGCCGCGCGGTCCCCGCTCGAGCTCTTCTGGCGCCGGATGCGCAGCGACCACGTCGCCATGGCGGCGCTCGTCTTCATCGTCGGGCTCATCCTCGTGGCGATCTTCGCGCCGCTCGTCGTCAAGCTCGTCGGCGCACCCCCGCCCAACAAGCAGTCGACCGCCGCGCTCGACCCGCTGTTCGGATCCCCGACCGGGCCGAGCAGCGAGCACATCTTCGGCGTCGACCAGCTCGGGCGCGACATCTTCTCCCGCGTCGTCTACGGCGCGCGCGTGTCGCTCGAGGTCGCGATCATCTCCACCGGGCTCGCGGTGATCTTCGGGACGATCGCCGGGATGCTCGCCGGCTACTACCGCGGCTGGGTCGACACGGTCATCTCCCGCGTGCTCGACATCCTGCTCGCGTTCCCGATCCTCCTGCTGGGCATCGGCCTCGCCTCCGCCTGCTCGCTGGGCAACGGCTGCCTCGGCGGCGCCATCCAGCCGGGCCTGCGCGTCGTCATCCTCGTCATCGCGATCGCGTCGTTCCCCTACATCGCCCGCATCGTGCGCGGGCAGGTGCTCTCGATCCGCGAGAAGGAGTTCATCGAGGCGGCGAAGTCGCTCGGCGCCTCCGACACCCGGATCATCTTTCGGCAGGTCCTGCCGAACCTCGTGGCACCGATCATCGTCTACACGACGCTCGTGCTGCCGCAGAACATCCTGTTCGAGGCGGCGCTCTCCTTCCTTGGCGTCGGCGTGCAGCCGCCGCAGGCGAGCTGGGGCCAGATGATCGCCGACGCCGTCGGCGTCTTCGACACCGCTTGGTGGTTCATGTTCTTCCCCGGCATCGCCCTCGTTCTGACTGTCCTCGCCTTCAATCTCGTCGGCGACGGGCTGCAGGACGCCCTCGATCCGAAGACCGGACGCGGATGAAGCCGCGTCGAAACCCGAAGACGTGTGACGTCTCCAACCAAAGGACATCCATGCGCAAGTCTCTGAGCCTCGCCGTGCTCGCGGTGTTGGCAGGGGTGCTGCTGATGGCGCTCGCCGCCTGTGGGTCCGACTCGAACGACAAGTCGAGCTCGAACGGCTCCAGCAGCGGCAACGGCAGCGAGTTCAACGCCGCCCTGCCCGCCAGCGACCAGAAGAAGGGCGGGACGCTGACGGTCCCCTCCGTCGAGAGCTTCCAGCATCTCGACCCGGGCCAGGCGTACTTCCAGCTTGACTACATGGTGGACTACGCGGTCCACCGGTCGTTGTACTACTACAAGCCGGACAACTCCGAGACCGCCGTCCCCGACCTGGCCGACGGTGACCCGCAGGTGTCCAAGGACGGCAAGACCGTCACGGTCAAGCTCAAGAAGGGCATCAAGTACGGGACGAACAAGAACGTCCCGGGCGTGACCGGCTCCGAGGTCAAGGCGGCCGACGTCAAGTACTCCTTCGAGCGCACGTCCAAGCCGTCGGTCCCCAACGGCTACGTCAGCGTCTACTTCCCGTTCGAGGGCGGCCCGTCGAAGGGCATCGAGACCCCGGACGACCACACGCTGGTCTTCCACCTCGCCAAGCCGTTCGGCGCGACGATGGCCAAGGCGCTCGTCATGCCGATCACGATGCCGATCCCCGAGCGCTACGCCAAGAAGTTCGACGCCGACACGCCGAACCGCTACGACACGCACCCCGACGAGCAGGCGTTCACCGGCCCGTACATGATCCAGAGCTACTCGGCGGGCAAGTCGCTGACCCTCGTGCGCAACCCGAACTGGGACGGCGCCACCGACACGCGCCCGGCCTACGTCGACAAGATCGTGTGGAAGATGGGCGCCGACCCGACCGTCCGTGACCGCCAGGTCCTCGACGGCCAGAACATGGTCAACGGCGACACGCTCGCCGGCCCGACCGTCAAGCGCGCCGCGACGGGCGCGAAGGACCAGATCTCCTTCAGCCCGCTCGGCAACCGCTACGTCTCGCTCAACACGCAGAAGAAGCCGTTCAGCGACGTCAACGTCCGCAAGGCGGTCGCCGCGGTCCTCGATCGCCGCGCGATGCAGCTCGCCCGCGGTGGCGCGCTCGTCGGCGACGTCGCCACGCACTTCCTGCCGCCCGGGCTGCCGGGCTTCGAGGAGGCCGGCGGCATGGAGGGTCCCGGGTTCGACTTCCTGAAGAACCAGAGCGGCGACCTCAAGGTGGCCCAGGACTACATGAAGAAGGCCGGCTACTCGTCCGGCAAGTACAACGGGCCGCAGATCGTCATGTACGGCGACAACGCGTCGCCGGCCAAGGACACGACGCTGGTCGTCCAGCGCGGACTCGAGCAGCTGGGCTTCAAGGTGAAGTTCAACCAGGTCGAGCACAGCGCGTTCTACGACACGTGCCAGACCGTGGCCAAGGTCAAGGACAAGATCGACGTCTGCGCCAACCCGGGCTGGCTGCCGGACTTCTTCGATCCGTACGCCATGCTCAACGCCGTGTTCAACGGCGAGGCGATCGTGCCGCAGAACAACGTCAACATGTCGCTGTTCGACGACAAGAAGATCAACGCCGAGATGGACCGGGCGGCCGAGCTGACCGGTGCCGAGCGCGCGAAGGCCTGGGGTGAGATCGACAAGCAGCTCACCGAGCAGGTGGCGAGCATCCCGTGGTTCTGGGACAAGCAGGCCAACCTGCAGGCCAAGAACGTCCACGGCGTCATCGCCAAGTGGAACGCGGCCTGGGACCTCTCCTGGACCTCGATCAAGTAGCACCGGCTGCGTCCCGCGCCCGTCGCCTCGTGCGGCGGGCGCGGGGCCTCCGCGTCACCGACTGACGACTCGCCATGCTTCGCTACATCATCCGCCGGCTGCTCTGGATGGTGGTCCTCCTCTTCCTGGTCAGCCTGGTCACGTTCGTGATCTTCTACCTGCTGCCCTCGGCCGATCCGGCCGTGATGCGCGCCGGTCGCCAGGGCAGCCCGGAGCTCATCGAGCGGATCCGCCACACGCTCGGGCTCGACAAGCCATGGCCGGTCCAGTACTACGAGTACATGAAGGCCGTTGTCCTACATTTCGACTTCGGCTACAGCTACCAGAACAACTCGGACGTCCGGGAGCAGATCACCTCGCGGTTGCCGGCGACGATCTCGCTGACGCTCGGCTCCGTCATCCTCTGGCTGTCGGTCGGCCTGCCGATCGGGATCATCTCGGCGATCCGCCGCCGGTCGCGGCTCGACCGCCTCGCCATGGGCGGCGCGCTGCTGGCGATCTCGGCGCCGGTCTACTGGCTCGGCCTCGTCCTGCTCTACCTCTTCGCCAACGACATCGGCGTCATCAAGCTCTTCCCGGGCGCGGGCAGCTACGAGCCGCTCACCGAGAACCCGGGCAAGTGGTTCGGCTCGCTCATCCTGCCCTGGATGGCGCTGGCGGCCGCGTTCGCCGCCTTCTACGCGCGGATGCTGCG
This sequence comes from Solirubrobacterales bacterium, assembly GCA_040255945.1. Taxonomy (GTDB): domain Bacteria; phylum Actinomycetota; class Thermoleophilia; order Solirubrobacterales; family Solirubrobacteraceae; genus Baekduia. Next base: position 4,780 of record JBDZVZ010000048.1, read on the forward strand.
CTCGAACCTCATCGAGGCGATGTCGGAGGACTACATCCGCACCGCGCGCGCGAAGGGCCTGCCCGAGTGGCGGGTGGTCCTCGGGCACGGGGTGCGGGCGGCGATCACGCCGATCGTCACCGTGCTGGGCCTCGACATCGGCATCCTGCTCGGCGGCGCGATCCTCACCGAGTCGGTGTTCAACGTCCCGGGCGTCGGGCGCCTGGCCTACGACGCCATCCAGCACGCCGACCTGCCCGTCATCCAGGGGACCGTGCTCTTCGGGGCCTTCTTCATCATCGTCGCCAACCTCGTCGTCGACATCATGTACGCCTTCCTCGATCCGCGGGTGAGATACACGTGAGCGAGCCGCTGCTGGCCGTCGAGGACCTGCGCGTCCGCTTCCACACCGAGGACGGCGTCGTCGGCGCCGTCGACGGCATCAGCTACACGGTGGAGCGCGGCAAGGTGCTCGGCATCGTCGGCGAGTCCGGCTCCGGCAAGAGCGTGTCGAGCCTGACGGTCATGGGGCTCTCGCGCGGCAGCAACACCGACATCTCGGGCCGCGCGCTCTTCGAGGGCCGCGACCTGCTGACGCTCGGCTCCGACGAGATGCGTCGCGTGCGCGGCAACGACATCGCGATGATCTTCCAGGATCCGCTGTCGTCGCTGCACCCCTTCTACAAGGTCGGCAAGCAGCTCGTCGAGGCGATCCGCGCGCATCAGGACGTCAGCAAGGAGGCGGCGCGCACCCGGGCCGCCGAGCTGCTCGCCCTCGTCGGCATCCCCGATCCGCGGGGCCGGCTGGACAACTACCCGCACGAGTTCTCGGGCGGCATGCGCCAGCGGGTCATGATCGCCATGGCGCTCGCCAACGACCCGAAGCTGCTCATCGCCGACGAGCCGACGACCGCGCTCGACGTCACCGTGCAGGCCCAGATCCTCGAGCTCATCGGGCGGCTGCGCGAGGAGCTCGGCATGGCGGTCATCATCATCACCCACGACCTCGGGGTCGTGGCCGAGACCGCCGACGAGATCGCCGTCATGTACGCGGGCCAGATCGTCGAGCGCGCGCCGACCGACCGGCTCTTCGCGGCCCCCGAGCACCCCTACACGTGGGGCCTGCTGCGCTCGATCCCGCGCCTGGACACGCCGCGCGGCGAGCAGCTCGTCCCGATCGCCGGACGGCCGCCGAGCCTCATCAGCCCGCCGAGCGGCTGCCGCTTCCACCCTCGCTGCCCGTACGCGCGCGCCCGCCACGCCGAGGTCGTGCCACCGCTCGAGCCGGTGCCCGAGGACCCCGGGCACGAGGTCGCCTGCCTGCTCGAGCCGCCGACGCGCCGCGCCCTCTGGGCCGCCCTGCGCGACGGCGCCGCGCCCGAGGACGCCCGCTCGCGGATCATGGGCGACACACGGGCCGAAGCGATGGCCCCGGTTGCCCAGCCCGTCGCGGCCGCGGCCGAGAGCGCGGCTCCGGGTACCACGGAGAACCCCACATGAGCGACAACCTCGTCGAGGTCCGGGACCTCGTCAAGCACTTCCCGATCACGCAGGGCATCGTCTTCCAGCGCCAGGTGGGCGCCGTGCACGCGGTCGACGGCGTCGACCTCGACGTGCGGCGCGGCGAGACGCTCGGCATCGTCGGCGAGACCGGCTGCGGCAAGAGCACGACGGCACGGCTCATGCTGCGGCTCATGGACCCGACGTCGGGCACGATCTCGTTCGACGGCGAGGACATCACGCACGCCTCCGGCAAGCACCTCAAGGCGCTGCGCCGCGAGATGCAGATGATCTTCCAGGACCCGTACTCGTCGCTGAACCCGCGCAAGACGGTCGGGTCGATCATCGCCGACCCGTTCGCGATCCACGGGCTGCACAGCGGCGAGGGGGAGCGCCGGCGGGCGGTCCAGGAGCTCATGGACGTCGTCGGCCTGAACCCCGAGCACTACAACCGCTACCCGCACGAGTTCTCCGGCGGTCAGCGGCAGCGGATCGGGGTCGCGCGGGCCATCGCGCTGCGGCCCAAGCTCATCGTCGCCGACGAGCCGGTCTCGGCGCTGGACGTGTCGATCCAGGCCCAGATCCTCAACCTGCTGCGCGACCTGCAGCGCGAGCTGGGCCTCACGATCGTCTTCATCGCCCACGACCTGTCGGTCGTGCGACACCAGTGCGACCGGGTCGCGGTCATGTATCTCGGCAAGGTCGTGGAGCTGGCGAGCTCCGAGGACCTCTACGCCCACCCGCGCCACCCGTACACGGGCGCGCTGCTGAGCGCCGTGCCGATCGCCGACCCGGTGCTGGCCCGCGAGAAGCGCCGCGAGATGCTCGGCGGCGACGTGCCCTCGCCGACGAACCCGCCGCAGGCCTGCCGCTTCCACACGCGCTGCCCGAAGTTCGTGGCCGGCACGTGCGACGTGGTCGAGCCGGTCCTGGAGGCCAAGGAGGGCGGCAACCTCGCGGCGTGCCACTTCCCCCTGACCGACGAGGAGATCGCGGGCCGGCTGCCGACCGCGACCGCCTAACCGGGGTCAGACCCGTTCCGTTGCAGCCGAGCCGCCCGCGGCCGGACCCGTCCCGTCGGCTGCAACGGAACGGGTCTGACCCCGGTGTTCGGTGTTACGGCCGCAGCTCGAAGCCGCGGGTGCGCGTCTGGCGCTTGCCGGCGCGGTCCAGGACGGCGGTGATCCGGATCGGCACGACCGTCGCCGAGAGCACGTGGCGTGCCTCGTCGGTGTCGACCGGCAGGCTCAGCACCGCCTCGCCGCGGCGCACCGCGGCCGCCTTCGTGCGGCCGAGCAGGACCGTGCCGCCGTCGTGGGCCGCCGACACCCGCGCCCACAGGCGGCCGGCGCGCGGGGCGCGGACCGTCAGCAGCATGCGGTGGCCGTCGGAGACGAGCTTCGGCTTGCCGATGAGCATGAGCGTGAACGCCTTCAGGCGCAGGCTCTTGGACGCCTTCAAGACCGGGCCACCGTCACCCGGGGTGAAGCGGGCGCGGAACGTGACGCGCAGCAGGCCGCGCCGGGCCAGGTCACGCAGCGACTTGCGCTGCAGGCGGAAGTCGACCTTCAGGCGGCCGCCGGTCTGCACGACCTTCGTGCGGGCGAACAGGCGCAGCGGCTTGCGGCTCGCCGACGTGCCGACGATGAGGTAGCCGCCGCCGCGCGCGCCGCGGCCGTTGCGGTTGACGTACGCGTCGCCGGTGAGGTCCAGGCGGCCGGGGCCGGGAACGTCGAGCGAGACCGTCGCGACCCCGTCGTCGCCGGTGTCGACGCGGGCGACCGACAGCCGCGGCGGAGCGGGCGGCGTGGGCTGCGGCACGACCGGCGCAGGCTGCTCGGCGGGCCTGGGCTGCTCGACCGCGGGGGCCGGAGCGGGCTGCTCGGCCGGCCTCGGCGCCACGACCTTCACGCGCACGATGCGCGTGTCCTGCAGGAAGGCGTCGGCGTCGTCGTCGGCCGCGTCGATCGGCAGCAGGAACGTGCCCTCGACGCCGACCGGCGGGGCGAAGACGAGCTTCGCGGTGGCCGGGTTGCCGTTCGTGGTGGTGAACGACGCCCAGGACGGCAGCGCGTTCGCGCTGATCGTGACGGTGTCGACCTTCGGCGCGACGTTGTCGGGGTCGCTGGCCTTCAGCGGCAGGATGAGCTCCTGGCCGGCGGTGACCTCGAACGTCTCCGGCACCGTGTCGAAGGCCGGCGGCCGGTTGCTGGTGACCTTGACGAGCATGTCGAGCAGCGTGTGCTCGGTGGCGCTCGCGGCGTCGGTCTTGAAGGCGAAGTAGGAGCCGAGGGTCCAGCCCGCGGTCGTCGCGGCCGGCACCGAGACGGTCGAGCCGCTCAGCGAGACGACGTTGGTGGCGGGGGCGAGCGAGTCGTGGAACGGCGCCGCCGGGTCGCTGCTCTGCAGCAGCCCGTAGGTCAGGGCGCCGGGCTCGTCGGCGTCGACGGCGGTGACGTCGCCGGTGTAGAGAAAGCCCTGCGAGGCGCCGGCCGCGGTCGCGCCGATGTAGCGCGGCGAGGCGGTTGCCTGGCCGGGGACGCGGCGGACCGTCGCCTCGAGGCTGACGCCGCTGCTGCTGCCGGCGTTCATGATGCCGCCGACGCGGCAGCACTCGCTGGCCTCGATCGTGTAGGTCCCCGAGGGCGGGGTGGGGCCGAAGCCGTCGGTCGTGTCGCGCAGGTCGATGCGGACGGTGCCGTCGAAGATCGCCGTCGAGCCCTGGCAGCGGGTGGCCTTCAGCTGCTCGTTGCTGGATCGGGCTGCGCCGCCGGGTGCCGTGATCGTCAGCGGGGCGCTCCATGTCGTCGTGCCCACGACGCAGCCGGCATCGCGCTGCATCCAGTGGACGTTGACGCTGAGCTCGTCGGCGGCGCTGATCGAAGCGCTGAGATGGCCGCCCATGAGGTGGGAGGCGTTGGCGGCGGGGGCGGCGATCGCGAGCGCGGCGAACGAGCCGAGCGTTGCGAGGACCGGGCGCGCACGCAGGAGGTGGGAAGCACGCATACTGCCTTGCAGTCGCCCCGCTGACCGGCGCCACGCATCCCCCGATCGGTGGATCGGGAGGGCTACTCAGTCCAGGAAGCTGACGATCTCGCTCGCCGGGGCGCGCTCGGGGATGCGCTGCTGCTGGCGCGGCGTGCCGAGGTGCAGCAGGGCGATGACGTGCTCGTCGTCGCCCACGCCGGCCGCCGCCCGCCCGGCGGGCTCGCGCAGGAACGCGGGGGTCCGCCAGTAGGCGGCGAGGCCGCGCGCGTGCGCGGCCAGCAGCACGATGTAGGCGGCGCAGCCGGTGGCGAGCAGGTCCTCCTCGTCGGCGACGGGGTCCTCGTGGTTGCGGACGTAGGAGACGACGACGAGCGACGGCGCGCGGTCGAGCTTCTTGGCGCCCTCCGGTCCGACGACGTCCTTCATGCGCGCCAGCGCCTCGGGCCCGACGACCCGGAACCGCCACGGGTTGGTGATGTTGTGGTTCGGGGCCCAGCGGGCGAGCTCGAGCAGCTCCTGGAGCGTGTCGCGGTCGACCGGGTCGGGCCCGTAGGCCTTGTGGGTGCGGCGCGTGCGGATCGCGGTCTCGACGTCCATCAGCCCTCGCGTCCGTCCTGGTCGTCGTCGCCGTCGTCGTCGTAGAGGGACTCGCGGGCGAGCTCCTTGCCGCCACCGTCGAAGACGGCGATCTCGAGCGTGTCGCCGCGGTAGTCGTCGGGGGCCAGCAGCGTGAAGCGGTCCTCGACGAGGGCGCACTGGTCGACGGCGAGACCCGCGAGCTCTGCGGTGGCGACCGCGACGCGGTCCACGACCGGCGTGCCCCACACGAGCGTCATCGCCGCCACGTTGCCGTTCTCGCCGCGCCAGCCGCCGACGACCTCGTCGCAGAGGTCGATCGTCCAGTCCGGGTTGGCCTCGACGGTCTCCTCGGTCCAGTCGGCGGTCGCGCTGAACGCCTCGGGCTCCTGGCCGTCCTCGACGGCGGGGGCGAACGAGACGACGCCGAAGAGCTCGATGCCGGTCGAGGTGCGGCAGGTCGCGGGCACGTAGGTGCGACCGCTCCACGTGCGGTCGGGAAACCAGACGATGTCACCGGGCTCGCCGACCTCGTCGTCGATCGTCAGGCAGGCGGCGAGGAACTCCTCGCGCAGCCGGTCGGCCCAGCGGCCGTAGGGCAGCGGCTCCTGCGGCGGCTCGGCGGCGAAGCGGGCGACGAGGCGGTCGGTGGGCGGCATGGGCGGGACCTTAGGCGGTCGCGACGCCCCGGCGCACCCGGGGTCAGGCCTCCACGAGCACGGTGACCGGGCCGTCGTTGACGAGCTCGACCTCCATGTGGGCGCCGAAGACGCCGCCCGCCGCGCCCAGCCGCGCCCGGAAGCGCTCGTAGAGCGGCTCGGCCGCCTCGGGCCGCGCCGCCGTCACGAACGACGGCCGGTTGCCGCGTCGGGTCTCGCCGTAGAGCGTGAACTGGCTGACGACGAGCACCGCGCGGCCGGGCCCCAGCGCCTCGTTCATCCGCCCGTCGGCGTCGTCGAAGATCCGCAGCGCGGCGACCTTGTCGGCGACCCGGTCGCAGACCGCCTCGTCGTCGCCGTCGCGCACCCCGAGCAGCACGAGGAGCCCGGGGCCGATCGCCCCGACGACCTCGCCGTCGACCCGGACCTCCGCACGACTGACCCGCTGCACGAGCGCTCGCATCGCGCGCCATCACACCACGGCCGACAGCGCGAGCGCCGCGACCACGGCCACGAGCGTCGTCCAGGCGATGATGCTCGCCGCCAGCCGCAGGTCCAGGCCGTACAGGTGCGCGACGATGAGGCTGTTGATCCCGGTCGGCATCGCCGCCTGGACGAGGTAGGCGTCGGGCACGCGCACCGTCGCGGCGGCGAACCCCAGCAGCACGGCCGGCGCGACCGCCAGCCGCAGGGCCATCGCGGTCGCGACCGGCGCGGTGAGCGGAGGCGGGAAGCGCCAGCCCCCGCGCTCCTCCTCGCCCATGAGGTTCACCCCGAGGATGAAGAACCCGATCGGCAGCAGCGCGAAGGCCAGCAGCTCGGCGACGTCGACGAGGACCTGCGGGGCGAGCGCCTCCGGGGCCGCCAGCCCGGCGAGCAACGCGTACAACACGGGGTTGCGGCCGAAGAACGAGCGGATGCGCGCCGCGCGCGTCTGGCCGGCCGTCGTGCCGAACGCCGCCCCGACCGCGAACGCCGCCGTGTACAGCGTGCCGCTGCTCACCGCCGTGTCCCACGCGATCGCCGGCCCGAGCGCGTCGCGGCCCAGCAGCGCCGCGTTGAGCGGGATGCCGAGGTAGCCGGTGTTCGCGAGGATGACGCCGCAGATGAGCGCGCCCACCTGCGGCCGGCCGAGCCGCAACATCCGGGTCCCGGCGAGGTAGGCGAGCATGCCGACCGCGGCGATCGCGGCGTAGCCGAACAGCAAGCCGAACCCGACGCCGCCGTGGAGGTCAAGGTGCGCCACGACGAAGAACGCGATGAACGGCAGCAGCACCCAGACCATGAGGTCGATGAGCCGTCGCGACACCTCGAGGGCGCGCTCCCCGAAGCGGCGCTCGGCTCCCACGCCCACCGCGGTGGCGGCTGTGATCGCGAGCACGACCAGCAGCACCGGGCGGTTACGCCTCTCGAAGCTCGGCGGCCGCCTGCTCGGGCGCGACCGGGTTGAGCGCCAGGCCGGTGCCGAGCTCGAGGCCGGCCTGCGGGGTCAGCCGCGGCACGACGTCGATGCGCCAGCAGAAGTAGTCGGCGCCGCGCGGCGCCGTCCGCACCCAGAGGTTCAGCGGCGGCATCCGTCCCAGGCGCCGGCGCAGCCGGCCGAGCGCCTCGGCCAGCAGGGCCGCCCCGAGCGGCCCGTCGTCCTCGAACCGGGCCCGCGGCCGGCGGGGGGCGAGCAGCAGCTGGTACGGGTGCTGGGCGGCGTAGGGCGAGAGCAGGACCGCCTCGTCGTCGATCGCCACGAGCCGGACGCGCTGGCGCACCTCCTCCTGGACGAGCATCTCGAGGAGGTTGCCGCCCATCGTGCGGGTCGCGTGGGCGGTGAAGCGCTCCCGTTCGCGCGCGATGAGCGCCGGGACGAAGTCGAGCACGAAGAGCTGCGCGTGGCTGTGGGCCTGCGACGCGCCGCCCTCGCGGCCCTCGTTGACCGCCAGGTGCACGCAGGCGGCCCGGTCGGCGTGGGCGCGCATCCGCCGGCGCCAGAGCTCCATGGCGGCGGCGAGGTCCTCGGGGCCCAGATCGGCGAGCGACGTGACGCTCGCCGGGGCGTTGACGAGCACCTCGTGGGCCCCGGTCGCCGCCCGCGCCGTGAAGAGGTCGGGGTCGTGCGACGGCTCCGGCTCCGGGCTCGCGTCGTCGAGGGCGGGGTAGAGGTTCGCGACCGCCCGGGCGCGCCATGGGCCGCCGGCGCCGTCGCGGACGGCGTCGAGCTCGGGCGGGGTGCGGTCCTCGTGGCCGGGGGCGAACGGGTCGGCCGCCGGGTCGAGGACGACCGGCGCCGGCTCCGGCCAGGCGTGCGGCCGGTCGGCGCGCTGCACGGCGATGATCGACCGCAGCCCGGTGAGCGGGTCGACGCGGACCTCAGGCATGCAGCGGCTTGTCCATGTCGATGTGATCGATGCCCGCGTCCAGGTAGACCGTCCCGTGGGCGGTGTACCCCGCTCGCTCGTAGAGATCCACGACGGCCACCTGGGCGCTCAGCGCCATCCGTCGCGCCCCTCGATCCTGCGCGCGCCGCTCGGCGAGGTCGAGCAGGGCGCTGGCGACGCCCCGCCGCCGGGCGGCCGGCAGGACCGCCATGCGCCCGAGCTTGCACACCGCGCCGCGGTGCAGCAGCCGGCACGTGCCGACGACCGCCTCGCCGTCGAGCGCGACGAGATGGTCGGCGTCGGCGTCGTGCTCGTCGTACTCAAGCTCGCCCGGCACGCCCTGCTCGTCGACGAACACCGTCTGGCGGACCGCCAGCGCGGCGCGCAGCTCCTGCTCGTCGGTCACGGGGCGGACGGCGATCACACGCCGAGGTTGGCCTTGATCGCCTGCTCGAGCGAGGCCGTGTCGTCGAACGGGCCCTGGTGGACGAGCGCCACCTCGCCGCGGCGGTCGACGAAGATCGTCATCGGGTACAGCCCGCCGGCGCCGAGCGCGCGCGACGTCTTCTCGTCCGGGTCCTTGTAGTTCGGGTAGCTCACCGGATGCTCGCGCAGGAACGTCCGTGCGGCGCCCTCGTAGTCCTTGCCGTCGAGGCCGAGGAACGCGACCTCCTTGCCGCGCTTGACGGCGACCTCCTGGAAGATCGGGAACTCCAGCCGGCACGGCGGGCACCACGAGCCCCACTTGTTGATGACGACCGGGTAGCCGCGCAGCTGCTTGAGCCGGTCGCGCAGCGAGCCGTCGAGCAGCCGGCTGCCCTGGGCGTGCAGCGCGGCCAGCGGGGCGGGCGCGCCGGCGAGCTCGCGCTGCTGCTCGGCCAGCGACATCGAGAAGTGCTCGTCGCCGCCGGAGCCCGAGCCGCCCGCCTGGGTGAGGCCGACGACGATGACGGCCGCCAGGCCGAGCGTGGCGGCGAGCAGGACGAGGCGGCGGCGCATGGACACAGACTGCCATGTCGCTGTCGAGTCCCGCTCCGAATGCGTTAGACTTTCCCGCAGAGGTGAGGGAGACGCACTGCCGTCCGACGTTCGGAGCGTCCCCTGCCCCCCTCCCGGTCCCTGAGGACCGCGCAGCGTCGACATCGCCGCTGGTCCTCCGCGGGGCGCTTCTCCGCAGCACAGCGAGCCGTTCATGGCTGAACCCACGCCGTCGGTCGTGCAGACCGCAGACATCCCGGATCCGGCGCTCATCGCGCGCGCCGAGAAGTTCACGCGTGAGGCGTTCCTCCACGAGGGCGAGGATGCCGCGACCGCCCTGGTGCCCGGGTCCGCCCGGCGCCGGGCGCTGGATGCCGCGCTCGCCGAGATCGACGCGGGCGCGAAGGTCCCGTCGACGAGGTGGCGGCGCCGCTACGCGCTGCTGCTCGGCCTCGAGCGGGTGCTCTCCGACGACGAGCCGCGGCTCGCCGACGGCACGCTGCTGAACCCGCACCAGGTCGACGCGCTGTCGGGCACGCTCGTCGCCCTGATGGCCTCGACCCAGAAGGCCCTCGACGGGGAGGCGGCGCCCGCCGCCGCGCCGGTGCTGGCCGTCGAGGAGGCGCCCGCCGCGGCGCCCGCGCCGGAGGAACCCGCCGAGCCCGACGAGCCCGACGAGCCGGAGCCCGACGACGACGAGGACGACGACGAGGACGGTGAGCCCGTCGAGGTCGACATCGACCTCGAGCCCGAGCCGGAGGGCGACGAGGAGCCGCCCGAGGAGGAGTCCTACGACGACGACCAGTCCTCCGACGAGGTCGACGAGGACGTCGCCGAGGGCGCGGCCGACGACCCCAACGCCCACAAGCGCTTCTGGTTCGAGCACGCGACCGGCGCCGGCAAGACGGTCGCGGCGATGGGCTTCGTCGAGGCGTCGCGCACCGGCGGCGTGCTCATCCTCACCCACCGCCGCAACCTCGTCGACCAGTTCCTCGGCGAGCTGCACACGCGCGGCTACGGCAAGCGCGAGTCGCCGCCGCTGCTGGAGGACGACACGACCGCGACCGGCCGCGTCGACGGCCCGGTCACGGTCGAGACCTACCAGTGGTTCGTCCGCAACGCCGGCCGCATCTCCGACGCCTACACGATCGTCATCTGCGACGAGGCGCACACCGCCCTGGGCGAGAAGACCAGTGCCGCGATCCGCGCCTGGACCGGCCCGATCTTCGTCGGCATGACCGCGACCGGCGCGCTCATCGCCCGCCACGTCACCGACCTCTTCCCGACCCAGACCTCCCGCTTCGACCTCGCCCAGGCGGCCCGGCGCGGCGTCATCGCGCCCCTGCGGTCCATCCGCATCCCGCCGGGTCCGGGCGTGCGGACGATCGCGAAGGTCCCGCTGCGCAAGGGCGACGTCGACGTCGAGTTCGACCAGGAGATGCTGGCCGAGCTGCTCGACCAGCTCCCGTTCAACCTCGCGATCGCCGACCTCTACAAGACGCGCTTCAACGGCGTGCCCGGCGTCGTCTACGCGGCCGGCGTGCGCCACGCGATGAACGTCGCCGAGGCGTTCCGCGAGAACGGCATCAAGGCGATGGGCGTCTCGGGCGAGACGCCCAAGCGCGAGCTGGCCGAGATCCTCGCCAAGTACGAGCGCGGCGAGATCGACGTCCTCGTCAACGCGCAGCTGCTGGCCGAGGGCTGGAACTCGCCGCGGGCGACGATCTGCATGCACCTGGCGCCGACCGCGTCCAAGCGCATCTACCAGCAGCGCGTCGGTCGCGTCACGCGCCGCCACCCGGGCAAGGAGTCGGGCATCGTCGTCGACTTCGTCCACCCGGCGACGCGCCACGACGATCCGGTCGTCACGCTGCACTCCCTGCTGGATCGCGACGTCTACCGCGGCGGCGCGATCGTCGTCGGGCCGGTGCGCCGCGGCCGCGGGCGCCGGGTGCGCGTCGAGCGCCGCGTCATCCCGGTCTGCGCCGAGGAGGACCGGCGCATCGAGGTCTTCGAGCGCGAGCTGTGGCGGATCGCCGTCGAGCACCTCGACTACGGCGAGCAGATCCAGTGGGCCGCGTTGGCCGGCGCGCGCGTCGGGCCCAGCGGCTGGCGCCGCGCCCGCGCGATGCTGCACTTCGACCGCGGCGGCGAGCTGCGCCGCAACTTCCTGCTCACCGCGGTCGAGCGCAACAAGAACTCGCAGCTGCGCCTGCGCGCGCTGCAGGAGATCGTCCAGTCGCGCGACGCCGACGCGTTCGAGCGGGCCGTCGACGTCGTCCGGACGTGGTCGCGCGACGAGCGCCGCGAGGGCGTCAAGATCCTCCTGCAGGCGCTGGCCGAGCGGCGCATCGGCCGCCGCGACCAGGCTGCGCACTGGATCTGGGACCTCGCCGACATGACGCGCGACGTCCACGAGGAGTACGCGGTCCAGCGCTGGCCCGAGACGAAGCGCCTGCTCGGGCTGCTCGTGAACTCCAGTGGCGGCGCGCATGCCCGCAACGCGCGCCGGCTCGTCCATGCGGCCCGCAAGCAGGACCGGCGGCTGAGCGCCGCGCTGCTGGCGGCCGCCGTCGCCCACACGCCGGAGGCGATGGAGGTCGTGCGCGGGGCGCGCACGCGGATGGCGCGCAAGCCGAGCGCGCTGTCGCGCGAGCTGCTGCGCAACTTCCCCAAGCGCAAGGGCCGCTCGCGGCGGCGCAAGAAGAAGCAGGCCGCTGGGACCGAGAACGGCGCGGTCGCCGCGCCGCAGGTCGCGGCGACGACGACGGCGGTCGGCGCCGACGGCGAGACGCCGGCGCAGGCGCCCGCGGCCGACGCGACGAACGCCGAGGTCGCCGAGGCCGCCGAGGCGGTCGCGAAGGCCGCGGCGCGCGACGGCGACGGCGCCGAGAAGCAGGCGCCCAAGAAGCCGCGGCGGCGCCGTTCGCCGCGGGCCAAGAAGGCCGCCGCCGAGACCGAAGCGCCCGCCGAGGAGCAGGCGCCCGCCGACGGCGAGGTCGACGCCGAGGAGCAGCGCAAGCCGCAGCGGCGCCGCACGACCCGGGCCAAGAAGGCTGCCGCCGAGGCCAAGACGCCGACCGAGGACCAGACGCCGGCCGACGGTGCGCCCGCCGACGCCGACGCCGACGCCGACGCCGACGCCGACGCGAAGCCGAAGCCGAAGCGCCGCCGCGCCGCGCGGCCGAAGAAGGCGGCCGACGCCGAGCCCGAGCCCGAACAGCTCGAGCTCGAGCCCGACGCCGCCTAGCGCCCTGCGCTAGTTCAGCCCGCCCGCGCTGACGACGTTGCCGCCGCCCGCGGCGATGACGCCGTTGCCGACGGCGAACTGGAGGTTCAGCCCGCCGGCGCTGACGACGTTGGCGCCGCCGGCGCTGACGACGTTGGCCCCGCCCGGAGCCACGACGCCGAGCCCGTTGT
>JBDZVZ010000048.1:17348-30091 GCA_040255945.1 Solirubrobacterales bacterium
CCGCCGGCGCTGACGACGTTGGCCCCGCCCGGAGCCACGACGCCGAGCCCGTTGTCGGAGAGCAGCTTGCCGCCGCCGACCGCCATGAGCCCGCCGCCGGCTACCGTCGCGAGGTTGCCGCCGCCCGCGGCGATGACGTTCCCGCCCCCGGCCGCGACAACGTTCCCGCCCCCGGCCGCGACGACGTTCCCGCCCCCGGCGGAGACGACGTTGGCCCCGCCGGCGGAGACGACGTTGCCGCCGACCGGTCGTCCGCCGATCGCCAGCATCGCCGGGAAGAGCTTCGGCCCGCTCGCGGCACGGTTGAGCTTCTGCTGCTCGCTGCCGCCCGCCGCCTCGACGGCCTGGACGCGCGGCGCAGCGCCGACGAGCTGCGTGAACCAGCCCCAGAGGGCCTGCAACGGGTTGGCGGCCTGGGCGGCGCGCGCCGGCGCCGGCACCGGGCTGCTGCTCGCGGACGCGACCTGTCGCCAGGCGCCCGCCTTCGAGAGCTCGAGCACACGGCCCGAGGTCGTCGTGAACCGCGCGCCCGCCTTGGCCTTGCGGTTCTTGACCGTCAGCTGGGCGCTGCCGTAGACGGCGACGTCGTTGGCCCCGACCGCCCACACGACGACGTCGACCTTGCCGGCCTTCGGCGCCAGCAGCGACGTCGAGCGCTCGCCGCGCAGGTCGGTGACCGCCACCGACGGATCCTGCGGCGCGCCGACGTCGGAGGTGTCGAACCGCACGTTGGCGCGCTGGACGAACCGGCCGGCACGGTCGACGACCTGGAACGTCAGGAAGTTGCGCTGGTCGCGGTCGGCGGTCAGCGACCAGTCGGCCGCGTCGAACGACAGCTGGTTCGGGCTCTCGCGGAACGTGAGGAAGAGGTCGTTGCGGCGCGGGTCCTTGGGCACGGTGACCTGGAGCTCGACCCGGTCGCCCGCCTTCGGCGTGACCTTCGTGACCGTTCCCTCCTCGCCGCCGCCGAGCCGGAAGTCGTACTCGGGCCGGCAGCCGGCCTTCTTGAGCAGGTCGACCGCCTGCGCGTACTCCATGCCCTTGAGATCGCGGACGAGCTTGTCCATGCAGTCATACCGCCCGCGCGGTCGTGGTCCGGCATAGACCTGCAGCGCCACCTTGGGCAGCGTGTCCGCCCCGGCGCTCAGCGTGGCGCCCGCGGCGGGCGACTGGAGGTAGACGTCGCCGAAGCCGATGCCCTTCGGCGGCCGGGCCGGGTTCGTCTCCTTGACGTCGAAGTCGGCGAAGCCGCCTGCCTTCAGGATGCGCTCCTTGGCGGTGTCGGCCGCCAGCCCGGTCACCCGCGGCATCGTGAACGTGCGGGTGGTGTCGGTGCGCGTGAAGCCGGCGAACGGGTCGGCCGGGACGTCGGTGCCCGCACCGCCCTGGCCGCCACCGGTGCCGCCGCCCGCGCCGCCGCCCGGGTTCCCGCCGCCGGGGAGCGGGTCGTCGGCGCCGTCGGGGAACGTGAACCCGTCGGACATCCGCAGCGGCACGAAGCCGTCCTGCGAGTCCGGCATGCCCATGTTCCAGGCGTCGTTGCCGGTGATCCGACCGTCGCCGTCGAAGTCGCAGGTGTCGTTGCCGCCCCAGTCGACCGGGTTGGCCCGCTCGGGCTCGGGGTTGCCGGCGTCGGGCAGGTAGTCCCAGGCGGAGGCCATGATCCCGAACGTGTTCGCGTAGGCCGCCCAGTCGAAGACCTGGGCGCCGCCGATGAGGCTGACCGGGAACGAGACGCTGTAGCGCAGACGGTGGGCGTCCACGTCGACGACCGGGTCGATCTGGCCGAGGTCGAGCAGGATCTCGCTGTTGCCCTTCGGCTCCGACCAGTCGGTGCCGCGGCCGATCTGGCAGGTCGCGGTGCTCTCCGGGGTCGTCGTGAGCCGCACGCGCAGCTGCTGGATGCCGTTGCCGGCGGTGTCGATCGCGAAGTCGCTGCGGCCGTCGCGGTTCGTGTCGAGGAAGAAGTAGGTCCAGTCGGCGTCCGCGCTGTCGTCGAGGTCGAACGTCAGCTTCACGGTCGTCGCATCGACGTCCCAGCTGGCGCTCAGCAGGTCGTTGCGCGTCCAGTCGTCGGCGTCGTGCTTGGTCTGGGTGGCGGCGTGGGCGGGCGAGGTCGCCAGCAGCACGGCGGCGGCGGCCGCGGTGAGGGCCGGCACCGCGAGGCGCCGAAGGGGGGAGATCATGCGTCCGTCCTTGAACGAGGGGTCCGTCCGAGCGCGCGGACCGTAGCGGACCGGAAAGCGGTAGCGCGTCGTGGGGTGTCCTAGCGCGGACGTTCGAGGTGGACCTCGGCGGCCGGCAGCGCGGTGCGACGCCCGTCGGCGAGGTCGACGACGAGCTGGCCGTCGTCGTCGATGCCCGCCGCGATCCCATGGCCGCCCGACCAGGCGATCGGCCGTCCGGCGAGCGCATCACGCTGCCGCCAGCGCTCGAGCAGAGGTGCCGGCTCCAGCGCGAGCGCCCGCTCCAAGGCGGCCAGGAGGTCGGCGAGCACCGGCTCGATCGCCTCGGGCCCGCGGCCGAGGCTACCGGCGGTCTCGCGCAGCTCCTCGGGCAGTGCGGCGACGTCGACGGCGACGTTGAGGCCGATGCCGACGACCGCCCAGCCTTCCCGCGGACGGCCCTCGACGAGGATCCCGGCGACCTTGCGCTCGCCCGGCAGCCAGATGTCGTTCGGCCACTTGATCGTCGCGGCCTCGCCGCAGACCTCCGCGACGGCGACCGCCGCGGCGAGCGGCAGCATCCGGTCCCAGTCGCGCAGGATGACGCTCATGAGCAGCGAGCTGCCGGCGGGGGCCACCCAGGTGCGGCCCTGGCGCCCATGGCCGGCGGTCTGCTCGGCCGCGGTGACCAGCGCACCGTGCGGCGCGCGGGCGGCGGCCAGCTCGCGCGCGCGGTCGTTCGTCGAGCCGGCGACCCGGAAGTGCAGGCGGGGGCGGCCGAGCGTCATCGCGGCCGGATGACGAGCTCGCTGTCGTCCTCGAGCGCGAGCAGGTCCCGGGCCGAGCCGCGGTTGACCGCGAGCGCGAGCGTCCGGTAAGCGTCCTCGTAGAGCAGCAGCTCGCCGGGCGCCACGTCGGCGAACGTCGTCGCGTAGACGCCCGCGTGGCCGTTGATCGTGACGGCGTAGCCGAGCCGGAAGCCGGCGGAGGTGAGCTCGGCGTGCTCGACGTCGAGCATGACGTTGCCGAACCGGTCGAAGCTGACGGCGTGGGCGATGAGCTCGCCGTCGCCGGGCAGCGCCAGGGGCATGTCGAGGCGGACGATCTCGTCGGGGTCGACCGGGTCGCCTGCTTCGCCCAGCGGCGCGCCGGCGGCGAGATGAGCGGCGACCGGGGCGAAGATGTCGCGGCCGTGGAACGTCGCCGACACCGGCTCGAGGCGATGCCGGGAGCGGGAGATGTCGACGACCTCGGCGATGCCGCCGAAGCGCTGGGCGGCCAGCGAGAGGACGCCGTTGTCGGGTCCGACGAGCACGCGGTCCTCCTCGATCGTCCGCAGCGCGATCGCGCGCCGCGTGCCGCCGACGCCGGGGTCGACGATGGCGAGGTGGACGCCGGGCGCGCAGTAGGGGAGGGCGCGGCGCAGGACGAGCGCGGCCGTCCGGATGTCGTGGCGGGCGATGCCGTGGCTGAGGTCGATGATGCGCGCGTCCGGCGCGATGCGGGCCATGACCGCGTGGCACACGCCGACGAAGTCGTCGTCGAGGCCATAGTCGGTCAGGAACGTCACCGGGCGTGCCATGCGGGCGAGAGGCTAGCGGCGGTCCGCCGCGGGTATCGAGCTCACCATGACGGAGATCTCGGGCGACGACGACATCCCCAGCGGCCTGCCGGACGAGGACGCCCCGGAGGCGCCGCCGCTCGGCCCGTCGGAGACCGACCCCGACGGGGAGGCGACCGAGCCGGGCGCCGACGCCATGCCCGGCATCCCGACCGAGGGCGAGCCCCCGAGCGCCGGCTGAGCGCCGGAGCCAGGCACGGTGGTGCCAGGTCAGAGGCGGACGCGGAGGATGCGGTCGTCGCCGCGGCGGGGTTCGCCCCGGCCGTCGCGGTTGGACGTCGTCACCCACAGCGACCCGTCGGGCGCGCGGGCCACGCGGCGCAGCCGGCCGTAGCGCCCGCGCAGCAGCGGCGAGAGCTTGCGCGCGCTCGTCCCGCGCAGCTGCAGGCGCAGGACGTCGCGGCCCTGCAACGCCCCCAGGTAGAGGCGGCTGCCGACGATCGCCGCCCCGCTCGGCGACGCGGCGCTCGTCGCCCACGTCGCGACCGGGTTCGTGAAGCGCCCGCCGTCGGTCGACCCGCGGCCCTCGACGACCGGCCAGCCGTAGTTGCGCCCCTTGCGGATGAGGTTGACCTCGTCGAACCGGTTCTGGCCGAACTCCGACGCCCACATCCGCCCCTTGGCGTCCCAGGCGAAGCCCTGGACGTTGCGGTGCCCCAGCGTCCACACGAGCGACCCGGCGAACGGGTTGTCGGGCGGCGCCGACCCGTCGGGGTTCATCCGCAGGATCTTGCCGTTGCGGGCGCCGCGGTCCTGCGAGAGCCCGCTGTCGCCGGTGTCGCCCACGCCTGCGTAGAGCCTGCCGTCGGGGCCGAACGCCAGCCCGCCGCCGTCGTGGATCGGCCCGCGTCGCAGCCCGGTGAGGATCGGATGCACGGCCCCGCCGAGGTGGAACCGCACGATGCGGTTGTCGGTCCGCGTCGTCACGTACGCGTAGACGAGCCGGTCGCGCCGGTAACGCGGTGAGACCGCCAGCCCCAGCAGGCCGCCCTCGCCGCCGTCGTTGTCGGCGTCGGCGATCCGCATGACGGCCTTCGGGCGGTGGCTGCCGCGCGCCAGGCGCAGGATGCGGCCGCTGTTGCGCTCGCCGATGAGCGCGTCGCCGCCGGGCAGGAAGGCCAGGCCCCACGGCACCGACAGGTTGCGCGCGAGGGTCGAGACGCGCGGCGTGCGGGCGGGCGCCGCCGGCGCGGTCGCGCTGCCGTCGCCGGCATTGGAGGTGCTCGTCGTGGCGGCTCTGCCGTCGCTCCCGCACGCGGCGATGACGGCCGCCACCGTCGCCGCGGCCATCGCCAGGGTCAGCGCACGCATGCGCCCCTCATGACCGCCGCGGGCCGAACCCAAACGTCACGCCGCGGCGATGAGCGCCGCGAGCAGCCCGTCGGGCGTGTGGGTCTCGGCCTCGAGCGTGGGCTCGAGGCCCAGGTCGCGCAGCGCCGCGCTCGTGATCGGCCCGATCGAGGCGAGCTTCAGGCCGCTGGCCCGGACCGCGTCCGCGCCGCCGGCCGCCTCGCAGAAGAACCGCGCCGAGGACGCCGAGGTGAACGTCGCCCAGTCGGCGGCCAGTGCGCGTGTGCGCGTGCGCTCCTCGAGCGGGTCGGCGACCGTGACGTAGGGCTCGAGGAGCGTCACCGCGGCGCCACCGTCCTCCAGCCGCTGGCGGATGACGTCGCGCCCCCCGCGGGCGCGCACGACGAGCGCCGACCGCACGCCCAGCCCGCCGACGAGCTCGGCCAGCGATTCGCCGACCGCCTTGCGCGGCACGAGGTCGGGCTCGATGCCCTCGCCGCGCACCGCGGCGGCCGTGCCCGGCCCGATGACCGCGACCTTCGCGCCGGCCAGCGCCCGGGCGTCGCGGCCCGACGCGCGCAGCGCCGCGAAGAACCGCGCGACCCCGTTGGGGCTGGAGAGCACGACGAGCTCGAACGGCGCGAGGTCCGGCACCTCGAAGTCCAGCGGCTCGGGGCAGATGACCGGTGCCTCGACCACACGCGCGCCCTGCTCGCGCAGCGCCGCGGCGAGCTTGCTGGCCTGCGCTCGGGGCCGGGTCACGACGACCGTCACCCCGGCGAGCGGCCCGCGGCCCAGCCAGGCGAGCTCGTCGGCCAGCGCGGCGACCGGCCCGACGACGGTGATCGACGGCGGCCGCACGCCGGCCTCGGCCGCGCGCTGGGCGATGTCGGCGAGCGTGCCGCGCACGACCCGCTGGTCGCCGAGCGTCCCGCGCTCGACGATCGCCGCCGGCTCGTCGCCCGAGCGGCCGCCGGCGACGAGCCGCTCGCTGATGCGCGGCAGCGCGCGCACGCCCATGTAGAACACCAAGGTGCCCGGGAAGGCGGCGAGCGCCGGCCAGTCGACCTGCGACTCGCCCTTGGCCGGGTCCTCGTGGCCGGTGACGAACGCCACGCCGGTCGCCAGGCCGCGGTGGGTGACCGGGATCCCGGCGTAGGCGGGGGCCGCGACGCCCGCGGTCACGCCCGGGACGACCTCGAACGGGATGCCGTGCCGGGCGCAGAGCTGGGCCTCCTCGCCGCCGCGGCCGAAGACGAACGGGTCGCCGCCCTTGATGCGCACGACGAGCCGGCCGGCCTGGGCGTGCTCGAGCAGCAGCCGCTCGGTCTCGGCCTGGGGCACCTGCTTGCCGCCGCCGATCTTGCCGACGTCGATGCGCAGCGCGTCGGGGCGCGCCCCGTCCAGCGCGGTCGGCGGGATGAGCTGGTCGTGCAGGACGACGTCGGCGGCGGCGATCGCCTCCACCGCGCGGACGGTCATGAGCCCGGGGTCGCCGGGGCCGGCACCGACGAGGACGACGCGGCCGCTGGACCCGCGGTGCTGCCCGGGTTCGCCCAGCGACATCAGACGCCACCACCTTCCGCCGCGCGCGCGAGCAGGTCGCGCGCGCCCATGGACTCCAGGCGCTGCACGAGCAGCCCGGCCGGATCCTCCGACGCGACGACGCTGTCGCGCAGCCAGGCGCTCCCGTCGGGCATCCCGGCGAACGCGTGCAGCGCCGTGCCGTCGAAGTGGCAGCCGACCGGCGTGTCGCAGGTGGCGCCGAGCGCCTCGACGACCGCGCGCTCGAGCGACAGCGCCCGCTGGGCGTCGGCGTCGACGATCGCGTCGGGCAGCTTGCGTCCTTCGACGGCGATGATCCCCTGACCGGGGGCGGGCACGAACACGGCCGGGTCGAGCAGCGCGCCGACCCGGTCGGCGAGCCCGAGCCGTCGCAGCCCGGCGGCGGCGAGCAGGAGCGCGTCGCACTCGCCGGCGTCGAGCTTGGCCAGCCGGGTCGGGACGTTGCCGCGCAGGGCGACGACCTCGAGGTCGTCGCGGACGGCCAGCAGCTGGGCGCGCCGGCGCAGCGAGGCGGTCCCCACCCGGGCGCCGGCCGGCAGCGCCTCGACCGACGCGGCGCCGACGAGCGCGTCGCGCGGGTCCTCGCGCGCCAGCACCGCGCCGACGCGCATGCCCGGGCGCAGCTCGGCTGCGCCGGGCACGTCCTTGGCCGAGTGGACGGCGAGGTCGATCTCGCCGCGTTCGAGGGCGTCCTCGATCGTGTCGATCCAGCGGGACTTGTCGCCGGCCATCCCGCGGTCGCCGCCGGTGACGATCTCGACGAGCTCGTGGCCGCCTCCGAGCGCCGCGTCGACGGCCCGCGCCTGGGCGAGCGCCAGCGCGCTGCCCCGCGTGCCGAGCCTCACTGCTCTGCGCTGCGGCGCAGCGGCCGCACCTCGGCGCCCTCGCCGTCGGCGTCGGCCTCGGTCGGCCCGGCCGCGGCGCTGCCGTCGAGGCCGAAGAGGTCGCGGGCGAGCTGGACGCGGACATGCGAGTCGTCGGCGTCGACGGACTTCAGGCGGATGGTCGGCTCGTGCAGCAGCCGCTGCATGACCGCGCGGGCGACCGCCTCGATCCGGGCCCGGTCGCGCGGCGACGCCGACTCCCAGCGGCCGACGTTCTCGCCGAGGACCTGCTCGACGATCGCCGCGCCGTGCTCGCGCAGCGCGCTGATCGTGGGCATGACGTCGAGCTGGCCCATCCAGCGGGCGAAGCGGACGATCTCCTGCTCGACGATCGCCTCGGCGTCGGCGCGCTCGGCCTCGCGGATCGAGCGGTTGCGGGCGACGACCGACTGGAGGTCGTCGATGTCGTAGAGCGTCACCCCGTCGAGCTCGGCGCAGGCCGGCTCGATGTCGCGCGGGACGGCGATGTCGATGAGCAGCAGCGGGTCGCCGGCCCGCTCGCGCATGACGACCGCGAGCGCGTCGACGGTGATGAGCGCGTGCGGCGACGCCGTGGAGGTGACGACGATGTCGGCCTGGGCGAGCCGCTCGGGCAGGTCGTGCAGCGAGGAGACGCTGCCCCCGAAGCGCTCGGCGATCGAGCGGGCCCGGTCGGCGCGCCGGTTGGCGACGAAGATCGTGCGCACGCCCTCGGCGGCCAGTGCCTGGGCGGTGAGCTCGCTTGTCTCGCCGGCCCCGATGATGACGACGTCACGGCGCGCCAGGTCGCCGACGATTTCCCGCGCGAGGCCGACGGCGGCCGACGAGACGCTGCCGTGGCCCTCGCCGATCGCGGTCTCGGAGCGCACCCGCTTGCCGGTCTGCAGCGCGGCGGTGAAGAGCCGGTTCGTCAGCGGGCCGGTCGTCTGCGCTGCGAGGGCCGTCTCGTAGGCGCGCTTGGCCTGGCCCTGGATCTCGGCCTCGCCGACGATCATCGACTCCAGGCCGCTGACGACGCGGTAGAGCTGGCGGGCCGCGTCGCAGTTGCGCGGCGCGTACATCGCGTCGGCGAGCTCGGTCGGTCGGATGTCGGCGCGTTCGGCCAGCGCGCCGAGCAGCGTCGTCTCGGCGCCGACCGGGTCGCCGACGAGGTAGATCTCGGTGCGGTTGCAGGTCGAGATCGCGACGGCCTCGCGGATCGCGTCCGTCGCGACGAGCTCGCGGCAGAGCTGCTCGGCCTCCTTGACCGTCAGCGCGAGCCGCTCGCGGACGGCGACCGGCGCGGTCTTGTGGGAGATCCCGAGGCAGAGCAGCTCGTCGCTCAAGCGGGCGTCTCCTCGCGCGGGGCCGCCTCGGCTGCCGGCTCCTGCTCGGCGTCGCGCTTGGCGAGCGCGTCGAGCTCGGCGACCGACCGCTGCAACTTGCTCATCTTGTAGGCCATGATGCCGACGTAGATGAGCAGGAGCGCGAGGAAGATGAGGTAGGCGGCGGCGACGTAGCCGCCGTTGTCGGGCAGGTGGTCGTTCATCACACGCGCACCTCAGGCGCGGCGGAGCGGCCGCGGACAACGTTCTCGCCCAGGCGGCGCCGCGCGGCGCGGACCCGGGCGGACAGGTCCTTGTTGGTCATCTCGTACTTCCAGAGGGTGATGTAGAGCAGCGTCATGCCCAGCAGGCAGACGAGGAACGTGGTGCGCATCGCACCGGGGAGGTTGTCGGCCGAGTCGAACGTGCGCGGGTGCACGAGCGAGGTCGCGCTGCGCACGGCCATGAAGTTCAGCGGCACGAAGACGCCGGCCACGATCGCGAAGACCGACGCGTAGCGCGACTGCTTCTCACGGTCCTCGATCGAGAAGCGCAGCGGCTGGTAGGTGCAGTAGAGCAGGAAGATGATGAGGAACGAGACGAGCGTCGGCTCCTCCCACACCCACCAGTGGCCCCACGACCCGTGCGCCCAGATCGAGCCGGTGAGCAGGACGCCGACCGCGAGGATGAGCGACAGGTGGATCGCCACGTAGGAGCGCACGTCCCAGCGGCTGTCCTCGGTGCGCAGATGCATCGCCGCGCAGACGCCGCCGAAGATGAAGCCGCCGAGCGCGACGATCGCCATCGGCACGTGCAGGTAGAAGATCTTCTGCAGGAAGCCGTCGCCGGCCTCGTTGGCGTCGATCGGGGCGACGAAGGCCGCCAGCGCGTAGCCGGTGACGAGGGTCACGACGGTCGCTGCGGTCCAGATGCGAAGGCGGGGTGCGTACATGGCGGGCTCAGTCTTCGAGCAGGAAGTCGAAGAGGGCATAGGCGAGCAGCCCGAACACGAGATCATAGAGGCCCAGGATCGTCAGCCACTGTCCGGGCAATGGTGTAGGGCCGGTGGCCTCGAACGTGGGTCCGAGCAGCTGGGCGGTGCCGATGACGACCGGCAGCAGCAGCGGCAGCGCGATGAGCGGCACGATGAGGTCGCGCGCGCGGGTCTGGATCGCCAGGGCCCCGACGAGCGTGCCGATGACCGCGACGCCGACGTCGGCGAGCGCGAGCGCCGCGGCGGTCCGGCCGAGCACGGTGAGCGTGAGGTCGGGCCCCAGCAGCAGCAGCGCGAACGCGGCGACGGCGACGACCTCGAGCAGCACGAGGAAGGCGAAGAGCGCCAGCGCCTTGGCGACGAGCATCGCCGTGCGGTCGACCGGTGCCAGCAGGAACCCGTCGAAGCCGCCCTCCTCGTGGTCGGCGACGAACAGCCGGTTGATGCCGAGGATGGCGCTGAACAGCAGCGTCACGGTGAGGATGCCGCCGGCGAGGTCGCCGTCGACGGCGTTGGCCTGAAGGGAGAAGTGGAAGACGACGAGCGTGGCGACGCTGAAGAGCGCCATGGCCGGGATGACCTGCGGGGTGCGCAGCTCGAGGCGCAGCTCCTTGCGCAGCAGGGCGGCGACCGCCTTCCTCACGACGGGGCCCTCCACTGCTGTGCGAACGAGCCCCCGGGCGAGTTCGCGCCCGGAATCCGAGCCCCCTGGGCGAGGCATTCCGCCCTCATCGGTAGAGCGCCCCGATCTCCTCGCGGGTGACCGCCGCGGCGTCGGCGAGCAGCTCGACGCGGCCGGCGCGCAGGCCGAGCGCCGTGTCAGCGCCGGCGAGCCCGCCGACGGGGTCGTGGCTGGTGACGACGCGGGTGCGCCCGGAGCTCGCGCCGATGAGCGGCTCGACGAGCTGCGCGGCGTGCGGGTCGAGGTTCGACGTGGGCTCGTCGAGCAGCAGCAGCTCGGGGTCGTGCAGCACGGCGCGGGCGACCGCCGCCCGCTGGACCATCCCGCGCGAGTACGTGTGGACCGGGTCGTCGGCCCGGACGGTGAGCCCGACCTGCTCGAGGACCTCGGCGACGCGCCGGTCGTCGACGCCGTGCAGCTGGGCGTGGTAGCGGAGGTTCTCGCGCGCGGTGAGGTCGCGGTACAGCAGCGGGGCGTGGCCGAGGAAGCCGAGCCGCCCGCGGACCGCCCAGCCCTCGCGCTTGACGTCGCGGCCGAGGACGCGGGCGGTGCCCTCGTGCGGGCGCAGCAGGGTGGCGAGGACGCGCAGCAGCGTCGTCTTGCCGGCGCCGTTGGGGCCGAAGACGACGAGCGTGCGGCCGGGCTCGAGCTCGAGGCTGACGTCGGCGAGGGCCTCGCGGTCGCCGTAGCGCCGGGTCAGCCCCCGCAGCTCAATGGCCTTCTCGGGCATCGGTGCGCCGCAGCGTGCGCACGGCGTGCTCGAGGACGGGTGCGACGGCGGGGAACGTCTCGCGCACCGCCTTGGGGCTTCCGGGGAAGTTGATGATGAGCGTCCGGTGGGCGATGCCGGCGACGCCGCGGCTCAGGGCGCCCATCGGCGTGTGCTGCAGCGAGGCGGCGCGCATCGCCTCGGCCAGGCCGGGGGCGGGGCGCTCGATGACGGCGCTCGTCGCCTCGGGGGTGACGTCGTCGGGGGTGAAGCCGGTGCCGCCGGTGGTGAAGACGAGCGCGAAGCCGTCGTCGACGTAGTGGTGCAGCCGGTCCTCGATGAGCTCGAAGTCGTCGGGCACGACCTCCATGGCGTCGACGTCGAGGCCGGCCTGCTCGGCGAGCTCGGCCAGCAGCGGGCCGGACGCGTCCTCGCGCTCGCGCCGGGCCACCGTCGTCGAGATCGTCAGGACGCACGTCTGCACGGGATGGAGCGTACGGGCTCAGCGGCGCCAGGTGCCGCTGCGCCCGCCGGATTTCTCGAGCAGCTGGACGCTCTCGATCGTCACGCCGCGCTCGAGGCCCTTGACCATGTCGTAGACCGTGAGCGCGGCGACCGCGGCGGCGGTCATGGCCTCCATCTCGATCCCGGTCTTCGCGGTCACGCCCGCGGTGGCGGTGAGGGTGACCGCGCCGGTGTCGGGGTCGACCTCCCCTTCCACATCAACATGGTCGAGCGCGATCGGGTGGCAGAGCGGGATGAGCTCGCCGGTGCGCTTGGCGGCCATGATGCCGGCGATGCGCGCCGTGCCGAGGACGTCGCCCTTCGGCGCGTCGCCGGCCTGCACCGCGCGCGCCGTCTCAGGCGCCATCCGCACGACGGCCCGCGCGACCGCGCGGCGCTCGGTGACCGGCTTGGCGCCGACGTCGACCATCCGGGCGCTGCCGTGCTCGTCGAGGTGCGTGAGGCGCTCGGTCACGCCGGCGAGGCTATCGGGCCGCCGGGCGCGGCCGCGCCTGCCCGCGCGCCTGACGCTGGTGCCGCGCAGCGGGACAAACGTCAGCCGCGCGGGGCTGAAGCGCGGGGCGCCGATAGCCGGGCTGACGCTTGTCCTGCGTGGCGGCACGAACGTCAGCGGCGACGACCCGAGCGCGCCGCTCAGGCCGCGGCCGGCGCGCGGGCTCCTGGGCCTCGGCAATGAGGACGTGACGTTGGCGGCCGCCACAACGGCGCCTTTCGGTTCCTGATCCGCAATCGTTGAGGGCAGCGGGGTCGACCCGGCCCGGCGGGACGGGCGGAGCAGCGTGATCTCGTTCCCAGTTGACCAGTGGTGCGCGCGCCGAGCCAAGAGGGCGCAAAGTCCTACCCGTCTGGCGCGTGACAAAACTCGGCTATCTGTTGAGTGGTTCTGCGCGTTACGTCGTGCTCGACGTTCGGTTGCCGCGTGTGTTTCTGTTCGCCCGGCGGGTCAGGGGAAGGGCGCGCTGCCGGCCGGGCTGAGCCAGGCTGGGTTTGACGGAGACCTCGATTCCAGGGATCTGTCCCTGGG
>JBDZVZ010000148.1:0-1855 GCA_040255945.1 Solirubrobacterales bacterium
TCCACCCGCTCGTCTGCTCGGCGTTCAACGCCGACTTCGACGGCGACCAGATGGCGGTCCACCTCCCGCTGAGCGCCGAGGCGCAGGCGGAGGCCCGGATCCTCATGCTCTCCTCGAACAACATCCTGTCGCCGGCCCACGGCGCGCCGCTGGCGACGCCGACGCAGGACATGGTCCTCGGCACGTTCTACCTGACCTACGGTCCGGAGCCGGCTGACCTCAGCGACAAGCAGGCCAAGCTCGCCTCCGGCACCTGGCCGGCCAGCGAGCCGCGCCCGAAGGTGTTCCGCACCGCCCAGGAGGCCGAGCTCTCCTACGACAACAAGTTCGTCGGCCTGCACGACCTCGCGGAGTACCGCCCGGCGGGTGAGGGCGGCCACATCCTGACGACGGTCGGCCGCATCATCTACAACGACAAGATCGAGCGCGCGCTCGAGGAGGCGCTCGGCGAGGACTTCGACTCCTCGACCTACACGTTCGTCAACCAGGCGATGCGCAAGAAGGACACGGTCAAGCTCGTCGACGCGCTCGTGCAGTCCTACGGCGCCTCGGCGGTCGCCCTCGTCCTCGACGCGTTCAAGGACCTCGGGTTCCACTACGCGACGCTCGCGGGCATCACGGTGTCCAAGAACGACGTCGTCATCCCGCCGCAGAAGGCCGAGATCCTCGGCAAGTACGAGGCCGAGGTCGCCGAGATCCAGGACCAGTACGACATGGGCCTGATCACGCAGGAGGAGCGCCACGAGCTCGTCGTCGAGAAGTGGACGCAGGCCACCGACGAGGTCGCCGACTCCATGCAGGAGCACTTCGACCCGCTGAACCCCATCATGATGATGGCCAGCTCGGGCGCCCGAGGCTCGATCTCGCAGATCCGCCAGCTGGCGGGCATGCGCGGGCTCATGGCCAACCCGAAGGGCGAGATCATCGAGCGTCCGATCAAGGCCAACTTCATGGAGGGCCTGACCGTGCTCGAGTACTTCATCTCGACGCACGGCGCCCGCAAGGGCCTGGCGGACACCGCGCTCCGTACCGCGGACTCGGGCTACCTGACCCGCCGCCTCGTGGACGTCTCGCAGGACGTCATCATCCGCGAGCTGGACTGCGGCACCACCGAGGGCATCGACCTGTTCGTCTTCGACGCCGCCGGCGAGCCGAACACGAACCTCGTCGGGCGCATCGCGGCCGCCGACCTCGGCGGCTCGGGCAAGAAGGCGATCGTCCAGAAGGGCCACGAGATCGACCGGGCCGAGCTCGCCGCGCTCGTCGAGCACTTCGACGGCGAGCGGGACGCCAACCCGATGGTGTCGGTCCGCTCGGTGCTGAAGTGCGAGGCGACGACCGGCGTGTGCCAGGCGTGCTACGGCCGCTCGATGGCGACCGGCAAGCCGGCGCAGATCGGCGACGCGGTCGGCATCGTGGCCGCCCAGTCGATCGGCGAGCCGGGCACGCAGCTGACGATGCGGACGTTCCACACCGGCGGCGTCGCCGGCGCGGACATCACGCACGGCCTGCCGCGCGTCGTCGAGCTCTTCGAGGCCCGCAAGCCGAAGGGCCTGGCCCAGATCGCCGAGCAGGACGGGGTCGTGACCCTCGAGGAGACCGACAAGGCGCGCACGGTCGTCGTCACCGACGACGGCGGCGAGGAGCACCGCTACACGTTCCCGCGCCGCACCCGTCTGCTCGTCGACGAGGCTGAGCGGATCGCCGCGGGCACGCAGCTCAACGAGGGCTCGCTGTACCCGCACGACCTGCTCAAGCTCCGCGGCCGGACCGAGACCGAGCAGTACCTCGTCAAGGAGGTGCAGGAGGTCTACAAGTCGCAGGGCGTCGACATCAACGACAAGCACATCGAGCT
>JBDZVZ010000049.1:0-29723 GCA_040255945.1 Solirubrobacterales bacterium
CCTTCGGCACGCACCAGCTCGTGCCGGAGGCCAGCACGGCGCTCGCGGTGAACGCCTCGCGGCGCAGGTCGAGCCGGTACGGGTCGTAGCAGATGCGGTCGCGCACGTCGGCGAACAGCGCCCGGGCGCGCTCGGCGGGTTCGTCGGCCGTGCCGACCACCTCGTGGACCCACGCCTGCACCGCAGGATCCTCGTAGTCGAACGTCTCGCCGGCGGCCAGATCGGCCTCGGTCGGGGGACCGGTGATCGGGATCGCCTGCGGGCCGATGCTCGTGGAGCTCACACCCGGATGGTGACACGCCCGCCGATACGCTCCCGCCCGTGTCCAGCTCCGAGCGCACCGTCGGCCGCCTCGTCGAGGTGTGGCGCTACCCGGTCAAGGCGATGGCCGGCGAGCGGCTGGAGCGCGCCGAGATCTCCTGGCAGGGGATCGCCGGCGACCGCCGCTGGGCGTTCGTTCAGACCAGCCTCGCCCGCAGCAACTTCCCGTGGCTGACGATCCGCGACCGCTCCGAGCTCGTGCGCTTCCGCTCGCAGCTCACCGAGCCCGACCGCCCCAACGACTCCGACACGGTCGTGCACACGCCCGGCGGCGAGCGCTTCGACGTCGCCGACCCGGCGCTGGCCGCCTCCCTGGGCGCCGACGTGCGGGTCATCAAGCAGGCGCGCGGCACGTTCGACTCAAGCCCGCTGTCGCTCGTCAGCGCCCAGAGCATCGCCGCGCTGGCCGACGCCGTCGGCCGCGACCTCGACGTCCGCCGCTTCCGCCCCAACCTGTTCGTGGAGACGACCGGACCGGACGCCGCCGCGTTCGCCGAGGACGGCTGGATCGGCTCGACGCTGCGGATCGGCCCCACGCTGCGCGTCCGCGTCGACCGGGTCAACGAGCGCTGCGTCGTGACGACCGTCGACCCCGACACCGCCCAGCGCGACCATCGGGTCCTCAAGACGCTCGCGGACCGGCGCGAGAACCGCATCGGTGTCTACGCGTCGACCGTCACGCCCGGCCCGGTCGTGCCCGGCGACGAGATCGTGCTCGAAGGCCCGGCCTGACCCCGCGACGAACCGCGGAGCTCGAGCCGTCCAGGCGACCGCGGCGGCGCCGAGCGTCCGCTCAGCTCAGGCCCCGGCGCTCGGCGCCTCGGCGGTGACGTCGCCGGCCCGGGCGATCGCGCTGGCGACGACCTGGTCGGTGAGCCCGGGCGCAAGCGCATACAGCGCGCAGACCAAGCGCTCCACGAGCTCGACATAGGCGCGGCCCGTGGCGAGAAGCCGATCGACCTCGCGCTGGGCCTGCGCGACCGTCGCGTCAAAGGCGGTGAGGTCGACGGGCAGCAGCGTTGCCAGGAGCGCATCCGCGGTGAGCTTGCGCTGGCCAGCGATGATCCGTTCGAGCAGCTTGAGCCGCTCGAACGGCCCTTCGACGGACGCCGTCGTCTTGCGGCTGTGCGTGAACTGGAGTCGGTTGTCGCGAAGGCGGGCCCGCCCGAGCACTCCATCGGTCTCGATCGAGGCCGTCAATGATGCGTCGAGCCGCACGGAGCGAAGCCCCTCGGGCGGCAGCTCGGAGATCGTCGCCACCGGGTCGACGACGACGTCGTGCGTGCGCCACGGGTTCTTGACCGCGCGGGTCAGTTCCGGCGCGAGGGCGCGCAGCGGAAGCAGCGCCCTGCGGTTGCCGGCGATGGCGCGGACGAGATGCTCGATGGCGGCCTTGGCGTCGGCATCGGCCCGAGGGTCACCTACCGTCGCCGTGAGGGCGGTCGCCGCTTCGATCGCCGCGGCGACGTCGTCGGCCGCCAGCGCCCCGCGCAATGTGTCGACTTCCGACGATGGCTTCCAGCCGGCGGGGACGGGCACGTGCCGATACGGCATCTCGTTCATCGGCTTGGGCTCGTAATTGCGCCAGATGTCCCGCGGTGTCTTGCCGCGCACCGCGTACCAGAGGTCGAGGAGCTCGCTGTTGAGCAGCCCGCAGAGATAGGCCACCGAGAGGTCGTCGTGACGCGGCGCGGCGATGGTGGTCTTGATCGACGGCTGCCAGGACCCGTCCTCATCCAGTGCGAACCTGCCCCGGTCGGTGCGATACAGCGCGATCACCTTCGGGCCCAGCATCAACTCACGATTTCGGGGCCATGCGGTCTCCCACCACTTCCGCTTGGGATTCCTCGCCAACTCGGCGCGTGTGCGAAGCACCTCTCGCCAGGGCTCGAGCGCCTCGATGACTTCGGGTGGTGGATCGTCATCGCCGCGAAGCCACACGAGGCTGACGTAGTCCTCGTCGTCGACCGCCGCGTAGAGGAGCGCCCGGGACTCCGGCGCGTGGGCCAGAACTTCGGGATGCTCGCGCCATGGGGACTGCTTCTCCGCGCCCGGTGGGAGCTCGAGGATCGGATCCCCAGTCTGATGGCCGCGAGCGGCAAGCTCGTTCTTGACCTGGGCCGTGAGCCGTTTCTGCACGCGCGCGCTGTAGGCGTCGGCACCCGTCTGAATGCCCTGGGCGACGACCCACCGCTCCGCCAACCGCTCCACGCGGCTCCGTGGCGCGTCGAGGCGCTTCTGGAGATGCGAGACGACGCGGGCCGCAATGTCCCGCCCCGCGTGCTTGATCGGCCACGGACGAGTCGACCGCAGGTCGGCCTGCGCCAGATCGTGGACGAGGATGCCGTCGGCCCGCCCTGGCTTTCCGCTCGCACGTTGCGCCATCAGGGAGAGCAGCGGCTCGCGTGGCGGGACGACGGCGTCGGGATCGCCGGTCAGGGCGCGAGCCGCCGCGGCTTCCTCCTCCAGCAGGACGACCCGCAGCCGATGATCGGGCGGCGCCTCGGCGTTCGTGGCGACGAGGATCGCGCTTTCGACCGTGGGTGGCATCGCCCCCATGCGAGTCTCCCGCTCGGACCGCTCGGTCGCGAAGACCCGATGCTGCCGAACAGGAACAGCTCGTCGAGGCGCAGGGCCCCGGCGAGGCGCTCGCGGAGCCAGTCGGCGTTGCCGGCGTTCATCCAGCCCGCCGGCGTGATGACGCACAGCCGGCCACCCGGGGCCAGCTTCTCGGCCGCCATCGCCAGGAAGTAGTACAGGTAGTCGCTCTTCCCGCGGTAGTCGTCGCGCCATCCGGGCAGGGCGCGCAGGCGATCGAAGAGCACCTTGTTGCCCGACTCGAAGACGTAGGGCGGGTTGCCGATGACGAGATCGAAGTTGCCGTCGCGCCGGATCTCCTGGAAGCGGGGCTCCTTTGCCTGGTCGAGCGGGACGATGCCGTAGCGCTCGTCGGACGCGAGCAGCGCGGCGTCGGCGCGGTGGCCCGGGGCGAGCTCGCCGAAGCTCTCGTCGTGGCCGCGCCTCGCCCCGAGGGAGTCGGTGTGCACGACCCCGAGCGTGAAGCTCGCCGGCGGCACGCCGAGCTCGTTGAGTCGACCGAGTAGCCGCGACACCTGCAGGAGCAGGTTGACCTCGGTCAAGTAGTACGGGAACGGGCTGATCTCGCAGCCGTGGAACCCGCGGACGATCGCGCGCAGGCCCTCATGGAGATCCGTCGGGTCGTCCTGGTTCAGCCCGCCGTCGTCGATGACCCGTCGCGCCGCCTCGACGAGGAAGCCACCGGACCCGGTCGCGAAGTCGAACACCTGACGCTCGGCCCGGCTGTCGCCCTCGATGCGGAAGACGCCCTCGGGGCCGTCGAAGCCGACGCGGTCGAGCATGAACCGCACCACCGCCCGGGGCGTGTAGAACTGGCCGAGGCGATCGCGGTCGATGTCGTCGACATAGGACTCGTAGAGGCCGCCGAGGACGTCGGCTCCGAGGCGTCCCAGCGGGAACGGCACGAGGGCGTACAACACCTCCGCGAGCGCCTCATCACGCGGGCGGAACCAGTCGTAGTTGTTGTCGTCGCCGAAGAGCCAGCGATAGCGCTCACGGCCCAGATGAAACGCCTCGTCGAGCACCCGGCGAAGGCTCTGGCCCAGCCGGGCGTACGCGTGCTCGAAGCCGCCGTCGTAGAGGCGATCCTCGACGAAGCCCGCGTCCTCCCAGGAGCGGTAGAGCAGGATCCGCGTCAGCGTGAGCTGCGAGACCCGCATCAGGTACTGCGCCCAGGCGCGCCTCGGAACGCCGTCTCGGGTGGGGTAGTCCCCGACGTTCGCCGGGAGATCTGCCAGGTCGACGCCCGGCTCGATCTCTCGGGCGAGCGTCTCGAGCTCGAGGCGCAGGCTGCGCTCCCGGTGGGCGTCGAGGTCGAGGTCGTGCAGCAGCTGGGCCTGCTGGGCCGCGGCATCATCGGCGAGCACACGCGAGAGCCAGCGCAGCTGGCTGACGAGGAACTCCAGGTCGATCTCGAGGTTCTCGCCCGCGCCCGCGCGCTCACGCCATGGTTCCGCTTCGGCGACGAGCCGGATCTTCTCGCGCACGCCCATCGCGCGGTGCGCGAACAGCCCGCAGAACCGCACGAACCGGTCGACTTCCTCGGTGGCGAGCGCCTCGCCGCGGGCGACCTCCCAGAGGCGCAGGACGTTGAACGAGAGGCTCGGATCGTGGCCGGTCTCGCCCCGTCGATAGACGCGGAGCTCGCTGAGGTTGAAGAGCACCCCGTAGTCGAGATGGCGCTGATCGATGTATCTGCGGATCTGCGCCTCGTGGCCGTCAAGGGCCTGGAGCGAGCTCTTGGCGTCGAGCACGAAGCGATGCGCGACGAGATCGATCGGCGTGAAGTCGGGCTTGAGGCCGCTGCGACTCAGCTGCGGGAAATAGCCGTCCTTCGGGAAGCCGAGGACGTCCTCCAGGATCCCGGCCAGCACCGGCTCGGTGAGCAACTCCTCGTCCTCGCGCTGTCGGAGACGGTCGAGATAGTCGCGCAGCGTGACGGCGCCATTGAGCTCGCGGTACCGCCCTGCTTGGCCGTCGAGCAAGGCTCCCAGTGCGATCAGCTGCGCCGGATGTCCCGAGGAATGCGTCAAGATCGCGCAGTCTGCGCGAAAGATCGGACACACAGGCCCGGGCGCGTCCGCCGCGCCCACTACGGTGGCGCACGTGCCGAGTCTTGAGATCGCCGCCGACCTCACCGTCGATGAGCTTGCTGCGCTTCGTGCCGCGGGCGCTTGGTATGCGAAGTACCACAGCGCGCGGATCGCCGAGATGGCCGACGATCCCTCCGCGTATGCCGAGCGCAAGCGTGATGACTATCTGACGCTCGTGACGGCGCTCCGCAAGCTCGGGTTCGACATGGCGCTTCCCGACGCCCTGAATCCATCCGCCCAGCGCGCCGCCTGACCCTCCTTCTGCGGGGTTCTCCCGACCGGGTGCTCGGTCCGGCCCGGATGGCCGACGGCGCCAGCGGGCATACCGTGGGTCTCGTCAACGACCCAAGGAGCCCGCCATGGCTGGAGCGCTCACCCGCTGGGATCCATTTGCCGAGATCGCCGATCTCCGCGGCCGGTTCGACCGCATGCTCGACGAGACCGGCTCGGGGCGACGGGCGTGGATGCCCGCCATCGATCTCGTCCGCGACGACGGCAACCTCGTCCTGAAGGCCGACATGCCGGGCATCAAGCCCGAGGAGGTCAAGATCGAGGTCGAGGACGGCGTGCTCACCGTCTCGGGCGAGCACGACGAGAGCACCGAGGAGAAGGGCGACAACTACCTCCGGCGCGAGCGCCGCTTCGGCTCGTTCTCGCGCTCGGTTGTCCTGCCCGCGGGCGTCGACGCCGGGGACATCCAGGCGACGACGCACGACGGCGTGCTCGAGGTGAAGATCCCGCTACCCCAGGGATCCAAGAAGGCCACGATCGAGGTGAAGTCCTCCGAGTGACCCGGGTGGCCGGGCGCCGGGCGCTCAGGCGCCGGCGCTCGGCGCCCCGACGAGGTAGCCGACGGCCGCGTCCAGGCTCGTGAGCCGGCCGACGTCACGGTCGGGGATCTCGATGCCGCTCTCCTCGGAGATCGCGGTGACGAGGTTGAACATGTCCATCGAGTCGAGGTCGAGGACCGTGCGCAGGTCGGCGTCGGCCGGCAGGGACGCGAGGTCCGCCTCGGGTGCGACCTCGGCAAGGTTGCGTAGGACGAGCGTGCGGGCGTCATCGGCGGTCATAGGGCGTCGGGCTCCTGGAGGTGATGGTCGAGCGAGGCGAGCAAGAGGCTGCCGCGGTGGCCGTCGCTGACGCGATGGTCGCCGGCCAGCGTGGCGATGACCGTGCGGCGGGCGCCGAGCATCCCGTTGACGGCGACCGGGCGCTCGGCGATTCGCCCGAAGCCGACGAGCGCCACCTGGGGCGGGAAGATGACGCCGCAGACGAGGTCGGCGCCCTGGTCGCCCAGGCTCGTCACGGTGAGCGTCGCGCCGCCGAGGTCGGTGCCGCGCAGCACGCCGCGGCGCGCCCGCGCGGTCAGCTCGCGCAGGTCGCTCATGAGATCCGGGAGGGCGAGCGCGTCGGCGTTCGGGATCGCCGGGGCGATGACGCCGCCCTGGCGCAGCGAGATCGCCACGCCGAGCGTGACGTCCGGCGCGGGATGGAACGTGTCGTCCTCGTAGGTGCCGTTGACCTCGGGGACGTCGTGGGCGGCGAGCGCGACGGCCCGCAGCAGGAGCGCCGCGGGCAGCAGTCGCCGCGCGGGCGGCTGGCCGGCGTTGTAGGCGTCGAGCCAGTCGAGGGCGGCCGTGAGGTCGATCGTGCGCTGCACCGTGTAGTGCGGGATCTCGCGCTTGGAGCGCGCCATGAGCGCGGCGACCGCCGCGCGCAGGGACGCGAGCCGCTCGTCGGCGCTGCGACGCTCGACGGCGGCCCGGCCTGGCACGGTGGTGCCTGGCACGGTGGTGCCTGGCACCGTCGTGGTGGCGCGCTCGACGTCGACGCGGGTGATCGCGCCCGCCGGCCCGGTGCCCGTGACCGCCGCGAGGTCGACGCCGAGGTCGGCGGCGACCCGGCGTGCGAGCGGAGAGACGCGCCGGCGGTGCGCGGGCGCCGCCGCTGCAACGGGCGGGGCCGACACGACCGGCGCGGCCGAGGGCGCGGGCGGGGGCGGGGCGGGGACCGCGACCGCCGGCTCGGGCGCAACCGGCGCGGCCATCCTCGGCACCTCGCCGTCGGCGCGCAGCGTCGCGAGCACCGTCCCGACCGGCACCCTCGTCCCGGGCTCGACGACGAGGGCGTCGACGACCCCATCGTCGAACGTCTCGATGTCGATCTCGGCCTTGTCGGTGTCGACGGTCGCGACGATGTCGCCGCGGTGCACGGCGTCCCCGGGCGCGACATGCCACTCCAGCAGCGTGCCCGCCGTCATGTCGGCGCCGAGCGTGGGCATCCGCAGGTCGCCCACCGCTCAGCCTCCGAGCCCCATGGCGTGGACGGCGTCGACGACCCGCTGCGGCTGGGGCAGGGCCGCGTCCTCGAGGTGCTTGGGGTACGGCAGCGGGACCTCGAGCGTGCAGACCCGCTCGACCGGCGCGTCGAGCTCGTAGAACGCGCCCTCCATGATCCGCGCCGAGACCTCGGCGCTCAGCCCGACGCTGCGCCAGCCCTCGTCGACGACGACCGCCCGATGCGTGCGCGTGACCGACTCGACGATCGTCGCGCCGTCCAGCGGCCGCAGGACCCGCAGGTCGACGACCTCCGCCTCGACCCCGTCGGCGACGAGCACCTCGGCCGCCGCCAGCGCGACGTGGACGCTCTGCGAGGAGGCGATGAGCGTGACGTCGCGGCCGGCACGCCGCACGACGGCGTGCTCGAGGTCGATCGGGCGGACCGGGCTCTCCTCCCACGGCTCGCCCTCCATCCCGTACAGCGAGCCGTGCTCGAAGATGATCACCGGGTCGGGGTCGTCCAGGGCGGCGCCGAGCATCCAGCGCGCGTCGTCGATCGTCGCGGGGGCCAGGACCCGCAGCCCCGGCACGTGCGCGTACCAGGCCTCCAGCGAGTGCGAGTGCTGGGCGGCGAGCTGCCGGCCGCCGCCGGTCGTCATCCGCACGACGAGCGGCACGTGGAACTGGCCGCCGGACATGTGCGACAGCGAGGCTGCCGTGTTGACGATCTGGTCGAGCGCCAGCATCGAGAAGTTCACGGTCATGACCTCGACGATCGGGCGCAGGTCGCCGAGCGCGGCGCCGACGCCCGCCCCGACGAATGCCGACTCCGACAGCGGCGCGTCACGGATGCGCTCGGGCCCGAACTCGTCCAGCAGCCCGCGGCTGACGCCGAACGAGCCGCCATAGCGGCCGACGTCCTCGCCCATGAGAAAGACGCGCTCATCGGCGCGCAGCGCGTCGCGTAGCGCCTCCCGCAGCGCCTCGCGGTAGGTCGTGGTGGCGGCCGTGGACGCCGGCTCGCTCATCGCAGCACCCGTTCGGAGACGACGAACCGCTCGAGCTCCTCGACCGGCTCCAGCTGCCCCTGCCGGGCGTAGGCGACCGCGTCGTCGAGCTCGGCGGCCGCGTCGGTCTCGATGGCCGCGAACGCGTCGTCGTCGAGCAGGCCGGCGGCGCGCAGCGCGGCGGCATGGAGGTCGAGCGGGTCGCGCTGCTTCCAGCGGGCGATCTCCTCCTTGCTGCGGTAGAGGTCCGGGTCATACATCGAGTGGGCGCGGAACCGGTAGGTCTTGGCCTCCAGGAAGCACGGCCCGCCGCCGCCGCGGATCGTCGCGACCTGCTCGTCGACCGCGCGGGCGACGGCCTCGACGTCCATGCCGTCGACCGACCAGGCCGGCATCGCGTAGGTCGAGGCGCGCAGCGCGAGGTCGGTCTGCGCCTGCGAGCGCTCGAGCGCGGTGCCCATGGCGTACAGGTTGTTCTCGCAGAGGAAGAGGACCGGCAGCCGCCAGAGCGCGGCGAGGTTCAGCGTCTCGTGGAACTCGCCCTCGGCCGCAGCGCCCTCACCGAAGAAGCAGACGGTGGCCCGGTCCTCGCCGCGCATCCGCGTGGCGAGCGCCAGGCCGGCGGCCAGCGGCAGCCCGCCGCCGACGATCGCGTTGCCGCCGAAGAAGCGCCGCTGCGCGTCGAAGAGGTGCATGGAGCCGCCGCGGCCGCGGCTCGAGCCCTCGACGCGGCCGAGCATCTCGGCCAGGATCGCCCGTGTCGGGATGCCGCGCGCGAGCGCGTGGCCGTGCTCGCGGTAGGTCGCGACGACGTTGTCCTCCGGGCCCAGCGCCTGCATCGCCCCGACGGCGATCGCCTCCTCGCCGATGTAGACGTGCATGAACCCGCGGATCTCGCCGGCGCTGTAGAGCTCGATGCAGCGCTCCTCCAGGCGGCGGATCCGCACCATGTCGCGCAGGTGCGCCAGCGCGTGGCCGTTCGCGCTCATGAGGCCCGCTCCAGCGTCGAGGTGTCGCCCTCGGGCAGCCCGAGCTCACGGGCGCGCACGAGCCGGCGCATGACCTTGCCGCTGCGCGTGTGCGGCAGCTCGGCGACGACGTCGATCCGGCGTGGGGCGATCGCCGCGCCGAGCAGCCGGCGCGCGTGGCCGCGCACCTCGCGGCGCAGCGCGTCGCTGTCGGCGTGGCCGGGGGCGAGGATGACCTTCGCCAGGACGATCTGGCCGGCGACCTCGTCGGGCACGCCGATGGCGGCCGCCTCGGCGACCGCCGGATGGTCGGTGAGCGCGCTCTCGATCTCGAACGGCCCGACGAGATGGCCGGCGGTCTTGATGACGTCGTCGCCGCGGCCGACGAACCAGTACCAGCCGTCGGCGTCGCGACGGGCGACGTCGCCGCTGAGATACCAGTCGCCGGCGAAGCACTTCGCGGAGCGCTCGGGGTCGTCGAGGTAGCCCAGAAAGAGCGAAGGCCACGGCGTGCGCAGGGCGAGCTCGCCCTCGACATCGGGCTCGTCGACGAGGTCCGGGCGGCCGTCGGGCCGCCGGACGGCGCGGCCGTCGGCGTCACGGCGCACGATGCCCGCCTCGATGCCGGGCAGCGGGCGGCCCATCGACCCGGCGCGCACGGGCTCGCAGGGGTAGTTGGCGAGCATGATCGCCCCGGTTTCGGTCTGCCACCACGTGTCGTGGATCGGGGTGCCGAGCGCCTGCTCGCCCCATCGGACGCCGTCGGCCGCGAGCGGCTCGCCGACGCTGGCGACGAAGCGCAGGGCCCCGAGGTCGCGGTGGCAGCGCGGCTCCTCGCCGGCGCGCATGAGCATCCGGATCGCCGTCGGCGCCGTGTAGAGGACCGTGACCCGTTCGCGTTCGAGCGTCTCGTACCAGCGCGCCGCGTTGAACTCGGCCTCGTCGACGAGCATCGTCGCGCCGCACGTCAGTGGGGCGACGATCCCGTAGGAGGTTCCGGTGACCCAGCCCGGGTCGGCGGTGCACCAGTAGACGTCGCCGGGGTGCAGGTCGAGCGCCAGGCGCGCCGTGACGTGGTGGGCGATGACGGCGCGGTGGGCGTGCAGGGCCCCCTTCGGCGTGCCGGTCGTGCCGCTCGTGAAGTGCAGGAGCGCCGGGTCTTGCGGTCCGGTGGCGGCCACGGGCCGCTCGGCGGCCGCGGCGAGGCGGCCGGGCAGATCGTCGTCGACGAGCAGGACGTGGTGCAGGCCGGGCAGGGCGTCGCGGATGCCGGCGACCTTCCGGTCGTAGAGCGCCCGCGTCGTCACGAGCACCCGGCCGTCGCCGCGCGCCAGGCGCTGGCGGACCGGCTCGGGGCCGAACGCCGAGAACAGCGGGCAGAAGACGGCGCCGTGGCGCAGCGCGCCCAGGGCGGCGGCGTAGAGCTCGGGGAACCGGCCGGCGAGCGAGAAGACCCGCTCACCGGGTTGGACGCCGAGCTCGTCCAGCAGACCCGCGAAGCGTGCGGCGGTGGTCCGCAGCTGGGCATAGGTGAATTCG
The DNA here is from genome assembly GCA_040255945.1 of Solirubrobacterales bacterium. Taxonomy (GTDB): domain Bacteria; phylum Actinomycetota; class Thermoleophilia; order Solirubrobacterales; family Solirubrobacteraceae; genus Baekduia. The sequence goes on from JBDZVZ010000049.1 coordinate 10,806, forward strand.
CGCCGGGTCCCGTCTTGGCCGAGCCAGCGCAGCGCGACGGTGTCGGCGTCCGGGCCGTCGGCGTGACGATCGAGCGTTTCGTGGCAGATGTTCAGCCCGCCGCCCGGCAGACCGGTGAGCGCGGTCGCGGCGGCCTCCCACGAGAAGCGCTCGCACGCCTCCTCATAGGACGACATGTTGGACTGGAGGTGCGGGGTGGTGGCCATGGTGGAACCCATGGCGCACGCTAGGCACGGTGGGGTGGACGGCCATCCGAAGAGTCGTGCGCATCGGCTGCGTAGTCCCCACGGACCGGGTGTGCGGGCCCCAGCGGATGGCCGGTCCGGGACGTCGGCCTACGGTGCTCGCTCCACGATCCGTCCAGGAGGTTTCCATGGCCACCACGACGCCCACGGCAAAGAAGTCCGCCACGGCGAAGAAGACTCCGACGACGGCGCCATCGCGCCCGGCCCGGCCCGCGAGCTCGGACGGTCGCCGGTCCGGCAGCGGCGCGCTCGAGCAGGCGCTCAACGAGCTCGACCGGCTGCGCGACGTCTCCGGCGAGGACGTGCGCCGTCAGCTCGACGCCGCCGTGAGCCGCATCCGCGAGGTCGCCGACGACCTCCGCGAGCGGTCGGAGGACCGCACCGCCACGCTCGAGCGCGCCGTCAGAGGCGTCGCCGACGACGCGTGGCAGCAGCTCGCCACCATGGCGATCCGCGGCCTGCACGACCCCGACGCGCTGACCGAGCTCAGCAACGAGATCCGCAAGCGCAAGACCGAGCTCCGGCGCCCGGCCAGGAAGGCCTCCTCAGCCGCCGGGTGAGGAGACCCGTGGGTGCGCTCGCCGGTTGGGCACGGCGAGCGCACCCCGGGCTCCGCCGCCGGTGCCCCGCCCATGGCGACCGAGCCGACATCCGAGCGACCCCGCACCGACCACGGCCAGGACGAGCGCCATCCCGATGGCTGGCGCATCAACCCGGCCCCCGACGGCCGCGGCTCCAGCGCCCCGCCGCCCGGCGGCGCGCGCCAGCGGGGCTGGATGTGGTTTGTGCTGTTCGCGGTCCTCTTCAACGTGTGGCTGATGGCGACGGTCGTCTCCAAGCCCCCGGCCCAGCAGGTCACCGTCCCCTACACGCCGACGTTCCTCCAGCAGGTCCGGGCAGGCAACGTGACGTCGATCTCAGCCAGCGGGACGGCGGTTGAGGGGCAGTTCCGCCGGGCGGTCCGCTACCCGGCCGATGGCGCCGACGCCAAGCCGGCGACGCGCTTCCGGACCGAGATCCCCGAGTTCGCGGACCCCGCGGCGCTCACCGCGCTGCTGGAGGCCAAGGGCGTCGAGGTGACCGCCAAGCCCGCGCGGACGACCCCGTTCATCGAGCGCCTGCTCGTCTCGCTGCTGCCGATCCTGCTCATCGTCGGCTTCTTCGTCTTCCTCGCCCGCCGGGCGGCCGGCGGCGGCGCGATGGGCGGCGCGCTGTCGTTCGGGCGGTCGCGCGCGCGGCGGATCGAGCCGTCGTCGTCGCAGCGGGTCACGTTCGCCGACGTGGCCGGCATCGACGAGGCCAAGGAGGAGCTCACCGAGATCGTGGACTTCCTGCGCGACCCGGCGAAGTACCGCGCGCTGGGCGGGCGCATCCCCCGGGGCGTGCTGCTCACCCACCCTCCCGGCACCGGCAAGACGCTGCTGGCCCGTGCGCTGGCGGGCGAGGCCGAGGTGCCGTTCTTCTCGATCTCGGCCTCCGAGTTCGTCGAGATGTTCGTCGGGGTCGGCGCCTCCCGCGTGCGCGACCTGTTCGCCCAGGCCAAGGAGGCGGCGCCGGCGATCATCTTCATCGACGAGCTCGATGCGATCGGCCGCAGCCGCGGGCCGGCGGCCGGGTTCGGCGGCAGCAACGAGGAGCGCGAGCAGACGCTCAACCAGATCCTCACCGAGATGGACGGCTTCGACCCGTCGATCGGCGTCATCGTTCTCAGCGCGACGAACCGTCCGGAGATCATCGATCGGGCGCTGCTGCGGCCCGGCCGCTTCGACCGGCGGATCGCCGTCCAGCCGCCGGACACGATCGGGCGCCGCAGGATCCTCGACGTCCACACCCGCTCGGTGCCGCTCGACGACGACGTCGACCTCGACCGCCTCGCCGAGACCACGCCCGGGATGGTGGGCGCCGACCTCGCCAACGTCGTCAACGAGGGCGCCCTGCTGGCGGCGCGCCGCGGTCATGCGTCCGTCGGGATGGGCGATCTCCACGACGCGCTGGAGAAGCTCGTGCTCGGCACCGCGCGCCGCATCATGCTCAGCCCGGCCGAGCGGACCCGGACCGCCCATCACGAAGCCGGACACGCGCTCGTCGGCATGCTCACCCCGGGCGCCGACCCGGTGCGCAAGGTCTCGATCATCCCGCGCGGGCAGGCGCTCGGCGTCACGCTCTCGGCGCCGGATGCCGACCGGTTCAGCTACGACGAGGCCTACCTGACCGCGAAGCTGCGCGTCATGCTCGCGGGCCGGGCGGCCGAGCAGCTCGTCTACGGGAACGTCACGACCGGGGCCGAGAGCGACCTGCGGGAGGCCACCGAGCTGGCCCGGCGCATGGTCGGCTCGTGGGGGATGAGCGCGGCGGTCGGCCCGGTCGCCGTGCTCCCGGACCCGGACCGGGAGGCGATCGTGCCGTGGGTGTCGCGGACGGCGCCCGAGACCCAGCATCTCGTCGACACCGAGACGCGGCGCCTGCTCGACGAGGCCGAGGCGGAGGCCGCCAGGCTGCTGACCGACCACCGCCGGCAGCTCGACCTGCTCGTGGCGGCGCTCCTGGAGCGCGAGACGCTCGACGAGGCCGACGCCTACGCGGCGGCGGACCTGCCCGCGCGCGTTGCGTCGACGCCGGTGGCGAGCTCGGGCGCCAGCTCGGTCGTCCGCACGCAGTTGCGGCCCTCGAACTTCGCCCGGTAGAGCGCGCCGTCAGCGTCGGCGAAGAGGTCCTCGAACATCGTGTCGGGATCGCGGGTCGCGGCGACGCCGAACGACGCGGTGACCTCGAGCCCGCCCGGGCGGCCCAGGTGGATCGCCTGGCGCAGGCGCTCGGCGACGTCGCGGGCCTCGGCGAGCTCGACGCCCGGCATGAGCACGACGAACTCCTCGCCGCCCAGCCGGTAGGTGAGCTCGAAGCGGCGCAGCTGGTTGCGCGTGATGTCGGCGACGTCTCGCAGGACGACGTCGCCGTGGGAGTGGCCGTGCCGGTCGTTGATGGCCTTGAAGTGGTCGAGGTCGAAGACGACGACGCTGACGGCGCTGTCGGTGACCGTCGCCTGCTGGACGAGCTCGTCGAACCGCGCCGACAGCGACGCCCGGTTCAGCAGGCCGGTGAGCGGGTCGAGGATCGCGGCCCCGTGGTGCTGGACGTCCGACATGCAGAGCAGATGCACGACCGCGCCGACCGAGCACATGAGCACGGCGCTGACGATGACGTTCTCCGGGTGCTCGGCGAAGGCGGCGGCGTCGACGCCGAGGCTCACCCCGAGCAGCATGAGGATGCCGGTCGCGGTGACGAGGACGACGATCGTGCCGCGAAACCGGGCGGCCGCGAACGCGCTGAGCATGACGATCCAGGCCAGCACCGGGGAGTCCGGTCCGCCGCTGAGCCCGCCGGCGGCCGCGACGACCGCCTGCATCGTGAAGATGCTGGCGGCGATGTGCAGCTCGGGGAACTGGCTGCGGGCGACCCGCCGGTCGAGCGTCGCGATGTTCGCGATGGCGACGGCGAAGAGGGCGATCGTCCACCAGCCGTACATCGGCGCGAAGAGGACGAGCGACGCGCCAATGCTCGCCCCGGTGATCGTGCGGGCGCGCGCGATCGCCTTGCTGCCCTCGAGCATCCGGGCGCGATCGATCTGGGTCGGGCACAGGAACGTGGCGATCAGTGCGCGCACAACAGGAGGATCGGCACCAACCAGCGGGCATTGAGGCGGCCGGGAAGGATCGGTGCGCTCCGGCGTCCTGGCCTGATGAACCGTGTCGTTTCCCTCCGGAGGTCAGATGCCTGTTGTCCGCACCCTGCTCGCCGCCGCCGCGGTGGCCCTCGTCCTCGCCGTGGCGCCGCCGGCCGCGCTCTCGGCGACGAACGAGACGTTGAGCAACTTCAAGATCAGCGGGGCCTCGAGCGCCCGGGCCGGGACGGTGACGTTCCGGGTCGTCAATCGCGCCTCGATGGAGCACGAGCTCGTCGTCCTGCGCACCCGAACGCCGGCGGCGAAGCTCCCGGTCCACGGCGGCCGCGCGTCGGAGCGCGGCAAGGTCGGGGAGGTCGAGGTGGCCGCCGGGAAGGCGAAGCGGCTGCGGCTGCATCTCCGTCGCGGCCACTACGTCCTCATCTGCAACTTCAAGGGCCACGTCATGGCCGGGATGCGCCGCGACTTCACGGTGCGCTAGACGGCGCGGCAGCCCGCAGCGTCGGTCCGGGCGGGGAACCTCCCGCCCCGTCCGGACCGGCTGGGGGTTGGCTCAGTTGTTGTAGATCGGACCGCCGCCGTTGTCGCCGCCGTCGTCGTTGCCGCCGTCGTCGGCGGGTCCGCAGACCGTGAGCGCCGGCGAATGGCCGGCGGCGGTCACGAGGCCCTTGCCCTTGCCGGGCAGCGGGGCGAGGTCGTCGGTGTAGCGGGCGGCCGGGCTGTCGACCGGCGGGTCGAGGGCGACGAGGCCGCCGCCCTGGAAGTGCGGGCTGGCCTGGTTGCAGACCGGCACCTGGTCGGCGCCGGCGACGGCGGGCGCCGCGAGGGCGAGGGTGATGGCACTCGCGAGCGAGAGGGGGACGAGACGACGCACGGGGGGCTCCTTGGGTGGGTACGGCGGGCGCCGGACGATGAGCCGGCGCCGATGACGCTGGACGCATCGGGCCCGGCGGCGAGGGCGTCCAGCCCCCGCCGCCGAGCCTGGCCGAACCGTCGACTGGAGGTCAGTGCGCGAACGCGGGCTCGCCGGTCGCGAGGCCCTCCGGCACGCCGGGCGGAAGGACGACCCAGGCGACGACTGCGCCGAGCGCGAAGATCGCCGCCGACCACCAGAACGCCGTCGTGTAGCCGTGCACCGCGGCCTGGGCGGCGAGGTCCGGCGCGGCACCCGCATGGCCCTTGGCGTACGTGTCGACCGCGCTGGCGAAGATCGTGCTCAACAGCGCCGTGCCGATCGAGCCGCCGACCTGCTGGGCGGTGTTGATCGTCGCCGAGGCGACGCCCGCGTCGTGGTGGTGGACGCCGAGCGTGCCGCTGACGAACGCCGGGGCGAAGATGAGCCCCATTCCGACCCCCATGACGACGAGGGCGGGCAGGACCGCGCTGGCGTAGGACGAGTCGACCTCGAGCTGGGCCATGAGCGCCAGTCCGGCCGCGCCGAGCAGCATGCCGAGCGTGATGAGCCGCCGCGGACCGAACGCCGGCACGAGCTTCGTGTTGCCGATCGTGGCGGTCACCATGATCGCCGCCGACATCGGCAGGAAGCCGAAGCCGGTCTCGATCGGGGACATGCGCAGGGTCTGCTGCAGGTAGTAGGTCAGGAAGAGGAAGACCGCGAACATGCCCGCACCCGAGATCAGGACCGCGAGGTACGCGCCGCCGCGCCCACGGTCCAGGACGACGTGCAGGGGCATGAGCGGGTGGGCGACCCGCCGCTGCAGGACGACGAAGACGACGAGCAGCACGACCGAGGCCGCGAGGAACCCGAGCGTGCTCGCCGACCCCCAGCCGGCCCGCTCGGCCTGCGTGAAGCCGTAGACGAGCGCGAGCAGGCCGAGCGTCGCGGTCGCGGTGCCGGCGAGATCGATCTTCGGCTTGTCCGGGTGCGGGAGGTGGTGCAGCAGGCCCATCGCGGCCACGGCGGCCGGCGCGGCGATGAGCAGGTTGACGTACAGGCACCAGCGCCAGTTGAGGTACTCGGTGAGCACGCCGCCGAGCAGCAGGCCGATCGCGGCGCCGCCGCCGGCGATCGCGCCGAAGATCCCGAACGCCTTTCCGCGCTCGGCCGGGTCGTGGAAGATCGTCGTCAGCAGCGACAGGGCGCCCGGCGCCAGCAGGGCGCCGAAGACGCCCTGGCCGGCGCGGGCGGCGACGAGGACGCCGAAGGACTGGGCGGCGCCGCCGACCGCCGAGGCCAGCGCGAAGCCGATGAGCCCGGCGACGAAGACGAACTTGCGGCCGAAGAGGTCGCCGATCCGGCCGCCGATGAGCAGCAGGCTGCCGAAGGCCAGCGCGTAGGCGGTGATGATCCACTGCCGGTCGTCGTCGGAGAACGCCAGTGACTCCTGGGCGGAGGGCAGGGCGATGTTCACGATCGTCGCGTCGAGGACGACCATGAGCTGGGAGACGCCGAGGACGGCGAGGATCGCCCAGCGGCGTGCGTGGTGGGGGTCGATGGCAGGGCTCTGGGGCATGGCGGACCGGGGAGAGGGGGAGAGGGGGAGGAGGTGCGGGCCGGGCCGAGCGTGGGGCCGGGCGCGGCAGCAGGCTAGCAGCAAAGCGGAGGAACCATCTCCGCTTGCGCTAGCCTCTGGACGCATGGCCGCCGGACCGCGTCCCCTGCGCCGTGACGCCGAGCGCAACCGCGAGCGCATCATCGCCGCGGCCCGCGAGCTGTTCGCCCGCGACGGCCTCGACGTCACGCTCGACGCCGTCGCCGCCCACGCCGGCGTCGGGGTCGGCACCATCTACCGGCGCTTCGCCGACAAGGAGGAGCTCATCGACGCGATCTTCGAGGCGCGCATCGCCGAGATCGCCGGCCTCGCCGAGGCCGGCCTGGCGGTCGCCGATCCGTGGGACGGGCTCGTCGGCTTCCTCGAGGCGGCGATCGAGCTGCACGCCGCCGACCGCGGGCTCAAGGCCGTCATGCTCAGCGCCGAGCACGGCCACGAGCGCGTCGCCCGGGGCCGCGACCGCATCGCCCCGTTCGTCACCCGGCTCGTCGAGCGCGCCCAGGAGGCCGGGCACCTGCGCGCCGACGCGGAGACGACCGACATCCCGCTCATCCAGTTCATGCTCGGCGCCGTCGCCGAGTACACGCGCGACGTCGAGCCGCAGATGTGGCGGCGGATGCTGACGCTCGTCCTCGACGGCCTGCGCCCGAGCCGGGGCGGCGCTGCCGAGCTGCCCGTGCGCGCCCTCACCCAGCGCGAGTTCGAGCGGGTGATGGCGACCGCCCGGCTGTGATCAGTCCGGCTGGACGCGCAGCGTGTTGAGCGTCATCGCCAGCATCTCGTACTGGCCGACCAGCAGGAGGAACTCGATGAGGTCCGTGTCGGAGAGCCCGACCGCGCGCAGGGCGTCCCAGCGCTCGTCGCCGAGCTCCCGGCGCTCGTGCAGCTCGTCGACGGCGGCCAGCAGCGCGGCCTCGCGCGGCGCCCACGCGTCGAGCTCGTGCGTGTCGTCGGTGAGGACGTGCGCGATGTCGTCGGCGCTGACCCCGACGCGACGGGCGAGCCGCACGTGATGGGCGCGCTCGTACTCGCAGCCGGTGTTGCGCGCCACGCGCAGGATGACCAGCTCGGTCTCACGCCGCGGTAGCGTGCCTCGCGGCATGAGACGGCCGGCGAACCGCAGCCACGCGCGGAAGAGGCGCCGGTGACGGCCGAGCGTCGTGAAGATGTTGGGACGTCCCGTGCGGGTCACGAGCCCGGCGAGCGTGGCGAAGCTGGCGTTGACGAAGCCGAGCTCGCGCGACGAGCCGGGGGCGATGCGGGGTCCGGGGGCCATGACGCCCACCCTACGGCGCCCGAGCCCGGCGACGACCAGGTTGCCGCGTTCGAGGCCCACCGCAGCGCCGTGGCCGCCGACGAGGAGCGGCGCCTGGTGCGCGGCATCGTCTTCCTGCTGTTCGTCGTCGTGCTCGTCGGCGCGCTCATCTTCGCCGTGCCCGGACTGGGCGACGTCGCCGACCACATCACCGACGCTCGGCCCGGGTGGATGGCCCTGGCGCTCGTGCTCGAGCTCGGCTCGTGCGCCGGCTACGTGTACGCCTTCCGACTCGTGTTCTGGCGGGTGCCGGGCCTGCTGGCGACCCGGGTCGCGCTGTCGGAGATGGCGTTCGGCGCGGTGCTGCCGGTCGGCGGGGCGGGCGGGATCGCGATCGGCGCCTACGTCGCCAAGGCCAAGGGCGGCTCGCTGCGCGTCTTCATGGAGCGCTCGGCGGTCCTGTTCCTGCTGACCAGCGGCGTCAACGCGGCGACGCTCGGGCTCGCCGGCCTGCTCGTCGCCGCCGGCGTCCTGCACGGCCCGTCGCCGCTGACGCTCGGGCTCATCCCGGGCATCGTCGGCGTCGTCGGGGTCCTGTTCTTCTGGTACGTGCCGGAGATGACGCGCCTGCTGCCGTCGCGCGAGAGCTCGAACCGCATCGTCGGCTGGCTGCACGTGACGGGCCGCGTCGTCAACGCGACCCGCCGCGAGGTCCGGGCGCCGCACCCGTGGCTGCTGGGTGCGGTGGCCTACCTCTGGTGCGACATCGCCGTGCTGTGGGTGTGCTTCCACGCGTTCGGCGAGACGATGCCGGTCGGCGCCCTGTCGCTGGCGTTCCTCATCGGCTACCTCGGCAACGTCGTGCCGGTGCCGGGCGGCCTGGGGGCGCTGGACGGCGGGCTCACCGGTGCGCTCATCCTCTACGGCGCGCAGCCGGCAGCGGCCGCCGCGGCCGTGATCGTCTACCACGCGATCGTCCTGTGGCTGCCGACCCTGCTCGGCACGATCGCGTTCACCCGCCTGCGGTCGGAGATGGACGACCCGATCGAGTTCGGCCCGCCGCGCGCCGGCGTCGAGCCCGCCGCGACCGACAGGCGTCGGCGGCCGGGCCATGGGTAAGACTGCCGGCATGCTCGGACTTCCGGACGGCGCTCGCGCCTGCCTCTTCGACCTCGACGGCGTGATCACGCAGACCGCGAAGGTCCACGCCTCGGCGTGGAAGGAGATGTTCGACGCGTATCTCGCCCAGCGCCCCGAGCCGCAGGCGCCGTTCGACGTCGACGCCGACTACGCGCGCTACGTCGACGGCAAGCCGCGCGCCGCCGGCGTGCGCGACTTCCTCGCCTCCCGCGGGATCGAGCTGCCGGAGGGCGAGCCCGACGACCCGCCGGGCCGTGACACGGTTGCCGGCCTGGGCAATCGCAAGAATGCGCTCGTGCTCGAGCTCATCGAACGCGACGGGGTGGAGGTCTACGACGGCTCGGTGCGCTATCTGCGCGCCGTGGCGGACGCCGGTCTGCGGCGGGCCGTCGTCTCCTCGAGCGCGAACACGCGCGCGGTCCTGGGGTCCGTCGGCCTGCTCGACGAGTTCGACGCGATCGTCGACGGCGTCGTCGCCATCGAGCGCGGGCTGAGCGGCAAGCCGGCGCCCGACACGTTCCTGGAGGGCGCCCGCGAGCTCGGCGTCGAGCCGGGGGAGGCCGTCGTCTTCGAGGACGCGCTCGCCGGCGTGGCGGCCGGGCACGCCGGGGGCTTCGGCTGCGTCGTCGGCGTCGACCGGATCGGCCAGGCGCAGGCACTGCGCGAGCACGGGGCCACCGTCGTCGTCGACGACCTCGCCGAGCTGCTGGTGGAGCGCACATGAGCTGGGAGCCGCCCTACGCGGTCGAGCCATGGGCGGTCCGCGAGAGCGAGCTGCGCCTCGACGCGCTCGCCCAGAGCGAATCGGTGTTCGCCCTGTCCAACGGCCATCTCGGCATGCGCGGCAACCTCGACGAGGGCGACCCGAGCGGCATGCCCGGCACCTACCTCAACGGCTTTCACGAGACGCGGCCGCTGCCCTACGCCGAGAGCGCCTACGGCAACCCGGAGGCCGGCGAGACGGTCCTCAACGTCACCGACGGCAAGCTCCTGCGGCTCATGGTCGACGACGAGCTCTTCGACGTCACCTACGGCGAGCTGCTCGAGCACGAGCGCGCGCTGGACCTGCGCGACGGCGTGCTGCACCGGCGCGTCCACTGGCGCTCGCCGGCCGGCCCCGAGGTGCGGATCACCTCGACGCGGCTCGTGTCGCTTGCGCAGCGGGGGGTCGCGGCGATCCTCTACGAGGTCGAGCCCGTCACCGACGGGGTGCGGCTCGTCGTCCAGTCCGAGCTCATCGCCAACGAGGACGGCCAGCGCCAGCCCAGCGACGACCCGCGCGCGGCCGCCCACCTGCGCGCGCCGCTCATCGCCGAGGAGCACGAGGTCCACGGCGACGCGGTCATGCTCGCCCACCGGACCGACCGCAGCGATCTGCGGCTGGCGGCGGCGATGGACCACAAGGTCGACGGGCCCGAGGGCACGACCGTCGAGACCGAGGTGGCCGAGCACGTCGGGCGCGTCACGATCGCCGCCAACGTCCGCCGCGGCGGGCGGCTGCGCATCCTCAAGCTGCTGTCCTACGGCTGGTCGGGGCACCGGTCGCTGCCGTCGCTGCGCGCCCAGGTCCGCGGGGCGCTCGCCGAGGCCCGCCACACGGGCTGGGCGGGCCTGCGGGCCGCCCAGCGCGAGATCCTCGACGACTTCTGGGCGCGCGCCGACGTCGAGATCGACGGCGACGACGAGCTCCAGCTCGCGGTGCGCTTCGCGCTCTTTCACATCTTCCAGGCCAGCCTCCGGGCCGAGCGGCGCGCGATCCCCGCCAAGGGCCTCACCGGGTCGGGCTACGACGGCCACGCCTTCTGGGACAGCGAGTCCTACGTCCTGCCGGTCATGTCCTACACGTCGCCCGAGGCGGCGGCCGACGCGCTGCGCTGGCGCCACTCGACGCTGGAGATCGCCTGTGAGCGCGCCAGCCAGCTCGGGCTCGAGGGCGCCGCGTTCCCGTGGCGCACGATCGCCGGCCGCGAGTGCTCGGGCTACTGGCCGGCGGGCACCGCCGCGTTCCACGTCAACGCCGACATCGCCGACGCGGTCGTCCGCGTCCAGCAGGTCACCGGCGACGAGGAGTTCGCGCGCGAGATCGGTCTGCCGCTGCTCGTCGAGACGGCGCGGCTGTGGCGGTCGCTCGGCCACTTCGACGGCAAGGAGCACTTCCGCATCCCGGGCGTCACGGGGCCCGACGAGTACAGCGCGCTGGCCGACGACAACGTCTACACGAACCTCATGGCGGCCCGGAACCTCCGGGCCGCCGCCGACGCGGCGCAGCGGTTTCCCGACGCCGCACGGGATTTCGGCGTCGCCGACGAGGAGACGCGCCAGTGGCGTCGCGCCGCCGAGCGCATGTTCATCGCCTACGACGTGCTGCTCGGCGTCCACCAGCAGGCCTCGGGCTTCACCCACCACGCGCGCTGGGACTTCGAGAACACCCCGGCCGAGAAGTACCCCCTGCTGCTCAGCGCGCCGTACTTCGACCTGTACCGCAAGCAGGTCGTCAAGCAGGCCGACCTCGTCATGGCGCTCTACGTCTGCGGCGACTGCTTCGACGCCGAGCAGAAGGCGCGCGACTTCGCCTACTACGAGGGCCTGACCGTCCGCGACTCGTCGCTGTCGGCTGCGATCCAGGCGATCGTCGCCGCCGAGACCGGCCACGTCGAGCTCGCCTTCGACTACCTCGGCGAGACCGCGCTCATCGACCTCCACGACCTCGCGCACAACACCCGTGACGGGCTGCACATCGCGTCGCTGGCGGGCTGCTGGCTGGCGCTCGTCGCCGGCTTCGGCGGCATGCGCGACCACGGTGGCCGGCTGACGTTCGCGCCCCGGCTGCCGGCTGCGATCGAGCGGCTCGTGTTCCGGCTGACGGTCCGCGGGGCGCGGCTGCGCGTCGAGGTGCGCCCGGAGGAGGCGACCTACACGGTCGAGGACGGCGACACGCTCGAGGCCGTCCACGAGGGCGAGCGGATCACGGTCAGCGCCGGCGCCCCGCAGAGCCGCCCGCTGACCCCGCCGCCGCCGCGGGCCGCGCCCCAGCAGCCTCACGGCCGCGCGCCCCGCCGCCGGGGAGTCCTCGCCTAGCGGCTCGGACTCCCTCAGCGAGTGTTCGCCCAGAGGGCGAAACTCGCGGCCGGGGAGTTCTAGGCGCGTTCGCGCAGCAGCGGAAGCGCGATGCGGTCGACGACGTGGTCGAGGAAGCCGTGGTCGATCGGCTGGCGGCGCAGGATCCGCAGCAGGACGACGCCCGGCACGACATCGTGGAAGAGCGCCGGGTCGACGCCGCGCGCCAGCTCGCCGCGCCCCTCGGCGCGGGCGAGGATCGCCTCGACGATCTCGCGCTTGGCCGCCAGAAAGCGGTCGTTGAGGATGCGGGTGAGCTCCGGGTCGGTGCCGGCGGCGAGCATGACCCCGAGCAGCACGGCGCCGTCGGGCCCGCTGAACGCGTCGGCGATGACCTCGACCCACGCCCGCAGGTCGCCGCGCAGCGTGCCGGTGTCCGGCGAGGCGGGCCGCCCCAGGTCCTCCCGCTCGCGCAGCGCGGCGACGACGAGGTCGGCCTTGCCGGTGTAGCGGCGGTAGATCGTCGCCTTGCTCGCGCGGGCGCGCCCGGCGACGGCCTCGATCGTCAGCCGGTCGTAGCCGACCTCCGACAGCAGCTCGAGAGCGGCCGCGTGAAGCGCGGCCTCGGCGCGCTCAGACCGTGTCCGAGGGCGGATCTCAAGGTCCGAGGTTGGCATGCCGACCGGAAGAGTACGATACCGTTTCGTTTCTCCGGAGACGGAGGTCATCTGCTCGATCGGCGCTGTGGTGGTCGCCATCGGGCGCCAACCGGGGCCGCAGAGATGCGGCCCCGGTGTCGTTCCGGCTCAGAGACCGCTGACGACCGGGTCGCTGCTGAACCGGGGCTCGTCGTCGGTGGCACGGCCCCGCGCCCGAAACGACGGCGACGGCACGCGCGCGACGAGCATCCAGGTGCGGTCGGGGTGGCGGGCCACGATGCCGCGCTCGGTGAGCCCGTGCAGCGCGAGCGTCACCGTCGAGCGGCGGGCGCCCACGAGGCTCCCGAGCGTCGCATGCGTGAGCTGCAGCGGGATGTGGATCCCGGCGGGCGTGACCCGGCCCCAGCGGTCGGCGAGATCCCAGAACGTCGCCTCGAGACGATCCTCGACGCGCGGCAGCTGGGCGATCGCGGCCTGGATCGCGACCCGTCGCAGCTGGCGGCCGGCACGCTCGACCAGGCCGATGCCCAGCGCCGGCCACAGCCCGAGCACCGGCTGCAGCCGGTCGTCGAGCAGCGCGAGGCACGTCTCGGTCGCGGCCGTCCAGGTCACCGGTGCGTCGAGCGTCTCGGCGTCGGGCTCCTCGGGCAGGACGATGTCCCCCGGGCCCAGCAGCTGGAGCGCGCGCCGGCCGCCGACCGCGACCTCGTGCAGCAGGACGCCCCGGACGATGATGAACCCGAACGGCCGCGCACGCCCGTGTTCCTCGCGCAGCGGCCAGGGCCCCGGCTCGACGAGCGTCGTCGGCGCGACGAGTCGCACCTCCGCCTCACCGTGCTCCTCGGGGCGCAGGTGCGCGGCCAGCTCGGGCACGACGTCGAGCAGGCGGACGGACCCGCTGGTGGTGGTCATGCCGAAGGCCTACCCGATCGGGGCGGCCCGCGGGCTCACCGGACGAGCAGTGATCGGCGCGCTCAGGCGGTCTCGCGCAGGCGACGGCGCAGCACGAGGTCGCCGACGATCGAGCCGAGCGGCCCGCCGGTGACGAGGACCGCGGCGGGAAACCACCAGCCCCAGAGCCGGTCGAGCGCGCCGTGCACGGTGAGCCCGAGCAGGGCGACGAAGCCGAGGCCGTGGATCGGGCCGATGATCGACACGGCTGCGTCGCTGCGGTCGATGAACGCGACGTAGGCGAGGACGACGAGCAGCAGCGCGTCGGCGACGCCGACGGCGAGAACGAGGTTGAGCCGGGAGCGGATGTCCCGCGGCGCCTGGGTGACGGACACGCGGCCATTTCAGCAGGTGGCGTGCCGGTCCGCCGGCTGCCCGTCACGCTCGAATCTGGCGCGGTGTGCTGCCGATGCGATATTGCTGATGCTCATGCGCCCCCGTCACGTCCTGCCCATCGCCGTGCTCGTCGCCGGCCTGGTCGCCCTCGCCGGCACGGCGCTCGCGAGCACCAGCCACGAGGGCTGGCCGAAGATCAACGGCATGCTCGTCATGAACAAGCTCGACTCGAACCGGCCGATCGACGGGCGCATCGGCGCCGACCCGTTCGGCGGCAAGGACCCGCTGTATCGCTGCGACGGCGTGCACAAGAGCCAGCGCTGCCTGAGCGCGGTCGCCCGCTGCGAGGACCACAGCGGGCGCAGCAACGGCTGCCGGAAGTTCGTCAACAAGCCCCATCGCCGGCACAACGAGCTGCTCGGCGGGCACGGCAGCGACACGATCCACGCCGGGCCCAACGGCGACGTCATCTGGGGCGACTACAAGCCGTCCGGGCAGCCGTCGAGCCAGCGTGATCGCCTGTTCGGCGGTGCCGGCCGCGACTTCATCTACGCCTCGCACGGCTGGAACACGATCGAGGCCGGCGGCGGCAGCGACTACGTCAAGGCGCACTTCGGCCGCGGCATCATCGACTGCGGCGGCGGGCGCGACACGCTCTACGTCAGCCGCCGCGCCCAGAAGAACTACAAGATCCGCCATTGCGAGCGGATCAGCCACAAGTCGCTGGGCTATTAGCGGTCCGACCCGGAGGCGCCCCGTCGCGCCGAGCCGATCGTCGCCTCCAGGTCGACCGGACGGCCGACGTGGTAGCCCTGCACGAGGTCGACGCCCAGCTCCGCCATGAGCGCCTCGGTCGCCGCGTCCTCGACGTACTCGGCGATCGTGGTGACGTGCAGCCCCCGCGCCACGTGCACGAGGCTCTCGAGGATGACGCGATCGGCGTCGCTGGTGGCCGAGTGCTGGACGAACTCGCCGTCGATCTTCAGGAAGTCACACGGCAGCCGCTTGAGGTAGCTGAACGAGCTGAAGCCCACGCCGAAGTCGTCGAGCGCGAACCGGCAGCCGATCGCCGTGAGCTCGCGCGCGAAGGCGGCCGCGTCCTCGATGTTCGTCACCGCCGCCGTCTCGGTGATCTCGAAGATGATCCGGCGCGGGTCGACAGCGCCCGCGTCGAGCTCGCGGCGGATCGTCGCCAGCAGCTCCTCGGAGCCCAGTGAGGCGCCCGAGAGGTTGACCTCGAAGACGAGCTCGCGGTCGGGATGGGCGGCGAGCGTGCGGATCGCGGCGGTCGCCACCCAGCGGTCGATGTCGCCGATGAGGCCGAACTGCTCGGCGATCGGCAGGAAGGCGCCCGGCGCGACGAGCTCGCCGTCGTCGGCGCGCAGGCGCAGCAGCAGCTCGTGATGGACGGTCGCCCCGTCGGCCAGCGACCGGATGGGCTGGGCGACCAGGACGAAGCCGTCGTCGGTGTGGGCGCGGCGCAGCCGTTCGACCCAGCGCAGCCGTCCGCGCGTGCCGGAGCCCTCCCCGTCGTCGAAGAAGGCGGCCCGCCGGCGGCCGCCCGCCTTCGCGTCGTACATCGCGAGGTCGGCGGCCATGAGCGCCTCCTCCGGCGTGCTGACGCTCGCGTCGAGCATGACGACGCCGACGCTTGCGCTGACGCGGTGCCCGCCCGCCATCGCTGCGAGCTGCGCCTCGGCGCCGATGGCGAGCACGAGCCGGTCGGCGGTCGCCCGGGCGTGTTCCCGGTCGGCGCCGGGCAGGAGGACCGCGAACTCGTCGCCGCCGATGCGCGCGACGACGTCGTCGGCGCGCACGCAGGCCCGCAGTGCCCGGCCGGTGGCGTCGATGACCTCGTCGCCGACCCGGTGCCCGAGCGTGTCGTTGACCGCCTTGAAGTGGTCGAGGTCGATGACCATGAGTGCCCCGTCGGCGCGCCCGGCGCCCAGGTGGGTCTCCAGCAGCCGGGTGAAGCCGCGCCGGTTCAGCAGCTCGGTGATCGCGTCGTGGTCGGCCTGGTGGCGCAGGCCGCGGCGGGCCCGGAGCGCAGTCCCGGCCGCCGACGCCAGCAGCGTGAGCAGCAGGCCGGCGCCGAGCGCGGCCGAGCCGTAGTGCGTGCCCTCGCCGGGGGCCGACGACGCCCGGACGGCCACCGGCAGGCCGCCGATCGAGAAGCGCCGCACCGGCGCCTCGTCGTGGCGCTCGCCGACGTCGAGGATGGTCGTGCCGCCGATCGTGACCGCCACCCCCGCCCCGCCGAGAGCGCGCCCCATGTCCTGCGTGAACTGCGACGTCAGGAAGGCCCCGGAGGCCGCTCCTCGCCAGCGCCCGTCCGGCCCGAGGACGGGGGCGAAGAAGACGACGCCGGCATCGCCGTGGCGGGCCAGGCGCGGGATCGTGACCGCGGCGACGCGGCCGGTGCGCCGCGCGCGGCGCAGCCCATCGGCACGCCGCGGGTCGGTCGCGACGTCGACGCCGACGACCGAGGGGCCGCTGCGGTCGAACGCGCCGTAGCGCAGCACGGCGTAGGTGGAGCGCCGGCCCGCCGGACGGACGGCCCCCGCCGGCGACAGCTCGCGCAACGGGCGGCCCAGCCCACGCTCGACGGCCGCCCGTCGCGCGGCCGGGACCTGCTCGATCCAGGTCAGCGCATTGGCGCCCGAGCGGCGCAGCATCGGACGGGTGAACGCGCGGAACTCGCCGGGCTCGACCCGGCGGCTGGCCTCGAAGAGGCCGGCGATGTCGCGCACCTGGTTGTCGAGGCCGGCGAAGTGCACGCGGACGGCGGCGGTCGCCTGGCCGAGCGCCGACGCGTCGCGTGCCCGCTGGCGAGAGTCGTCCACGGCCCTGCCCGCCATCGTTCCGGCGATGGTCATGGCCAGGCCGGCCACTGTTGTCGCGACCGTCGTCCTGCGCAGCGTCACGAGCGCTTTCCCCTCAACGGTCGCCGAGGCTAACCGCTTCGGTCGCGCTTCGCCTCATCCGGGCCGGAAGATGGCCGAACGTCAGAGGCCGGCGGTCAGATGGCTGGTGTCGTTGAACGACCGCAGCAGCCAGCGGCCGTCGTCGAAGACGACGAGCCGGCTGATCGACGCGTTCTCGACGTGGACAAACCCCAGCCGCTGCCCACCGACCGCTTGGTGGCAGAGCTCGCCGATGACGCCGCCGTGGACGAACGCCGCGGCACGGCGGCCCGGCCCGGTGGCCCGCACGACGACGTCGAGCCCGGCGCGCACGCGTGCGGCGAACGCGTCCATGGGCTCGGCGTTCGGGATGACGTCCCAGCGCTGGCGCTCGAAGATCTCGGCGACGAGCGGGTCGCCGTGGGCGACGCGGATGCGCAGCTCGCCGCCCTCCCAGTCGCCGAGGTGGATCTCGCGCAGCTCGGCCACGACGGCCGGGGCCGGGCCGCCGGCGGCCGCGACCAGCGGGGCGGCCGTCTGGGCGGTGCGCTGCAGCGGGGTGACGAACACCGCGTCTGGTGGGTCGGTCGCCAGGCGCGCCCCGAGGAGGTCGGCCTGCGCCAGCCCCTCCGGGGCCAGCGGCGGGTTGGCGTGACCGCCCTCGATGAGCTCGAACGGCTCGCCCTCCACCGCGGCCTGTGAGGCGCCGTGGCGCACGAGCAGCACCTCGGTGGCGTTCGGCGGCAGGACCCAGGAGCGCTGCGGGTACGTGCGGGGCACGCCCCGCACCCTGCCACACGTCGCCGCCGTCCGTGCGCCGACGCGGCGTTGCGCCCGCGGGGTCACCCTGCCGACCACCGCGTGCATGCGCACCCTGAGCGTCCGTGCCAAGCTCGTCGGCGGCTTCGCCCTCGTCGTCGCCATGCTGGCCATCACGAGCGTCACCGCCGTCCGGCAGTTGTCGGCCGCCAACGATCGCACCGACGAGGTTGCCGACGAGTTCGTGCCCGCCGCCGCCGCGGTGGGCGACATGAACGCGGCGCTCTTCATGGTGCGCAGCATCCAGGCCGACGTGGTGGCCGGCGGTCAACCGATGCTCAAGACCTTCCGCCCGATCGTCGCCGACCAGCTCGCCGCCTCGGCCAAGGCGATCAAGCAGCTCGACGCGACCTCCGACGGCGACGGCGCCGACGGGGTGCTCCTGACGCGCTTCAAGCGCTCCTGGACGACGTACCTCGCTCGAACCGAGCCCGTGCTGGATCACGTCGCCGCCGGCGACATCGGGGGCGCCGCAAAGGCCCTCAACGCGCCGATGGCGGACTTCGAGGCGTCGATCGCGCAGCTCGAGCAGGTGCGCAAGGAGCGCATGGGGGATCTGGCCGAGAGCCGTGCCGCGGCGAGCGACGCCGCCGCCGGCGCCAAGCGGCTCGTCATCATCCTCGCGCTCGTCGGGCTCGTCCTCGCGGCCGCGGTGGCGTTCGTCCTCTCCCGCGGCATCGTCCGGACGGTCGCCGTCGTCATCGACCGCCTGCGGTCGCTGCGCGAGCAGGACACCACCGACCTGCGTCACGGCCTGGAGGCGATGGCGGGCGGCGACCTCACGATCGCCGTCGAGCCCGCGACCGAGCCGATCGAGCACGTCACGCGCGACGAGCTCGGCCAGGTCGCGACCGCGGTCAACGCGATCCGCGAGAACACCGTCGCCTCGCTCGAGGCCTACAACGACACGCGCCGCGCGCTGAGCGCGATGATCGGCGAGGTGCAGGCGACCGCGTCGACCGTCTCGGCGAGCTCGCAGCAGGTCGCGGCGACCTCCGAGGCCGCCGGGCGCACCGTCGACGAGATCGCCGGCGCGGTCAGCGAGGTCGCCGAGGGCGCCAGCCGCCAGGCGCACACCGCCGACGTGACCCGTGAGGCGACGACCGAGATGGTCGGAGTCACCGCCCAGTCGGCCGAACGCGCCCAGCAGTCGGCCGAGGCCGCCTCCGAGGCGCTCGCGGTGGCCCGCGACGGCGCCGACGCGGTCGCCCAGGCGACCCAGGCGATGGCCGGCGTGCGCAGCGCCTCCGAGGACGTCACGCGGTCCATCCGGCAGCTCGGCACGAAGTCCGAGCAGATCGGCGGCATCGTGGACGCGATCACCGGGATCGCCGAGCAGACGAACCTGCTGGCGCTCAACG
>JBDZVZ010000050.1:0-29365 GCA_040255945.1 Solirubrobacterales bacterium
GGCCCGCGACTGGCAGGAGCTCTTTCTCACCGGCGACAACGGCGCGGGGCCGGACGCTGCCGCCGCCGAGGAGCCGGAGCGCCGGCGCGGCTTCTTCCGCCGCCTGCGCGAGAACCTGTCCAAGACCCGCGAGGCGCTGAGCGACGAGATCCAGGCGACGCTCTTCGACACGCTCGACGACGAGACCTGGGAGCGCCTGGAGGAGGCCCTCATCATGGCCGACGTGGGCGCCCGCACGACCGCCGACGTCGTCGGCCGCCTCGAGCAGGAGGCGACCTCCGGCGAGGTCGAGGGCGGGGAGGCGTTGCAGGACCGGCTCGTCGAGCTGCTGGCCGGCATCGCCAAGACCGGCACCGACACGATCGACCTGCGCCACGAGCCCACGGTGATCATGGCCGTCGGGGTCAACGGCACCGGCAAGACGACGACGATCGGCAAGCTCGCCTGGCACCTGCAGCAGGAGCTGGGCAAGACCGTCCTGCTCGGTGCGGCCGACACGTTCCGCGCCGCCGCCGTCGAGCAGCTCACCGAGTGGGCGGCGCGCGCCGGGTGCGACATCGTCACCGGGCCGGAGGGCTCCGATCCGGGCGCGGTCGCCTTCGACGCGGTGGCCCGCGGGCGCGAGCGCGGCGTCGACGTCGTCATCATCGACACGGCCGGACGCCTGCACAACCAGGACGAGCTCATGGCCGAGCTCACGAAGATCCGCCGGGTCATCGGCAAGCAGATGCCCGACGCGCCGCACGAGACGCTGCTGACGATCGACTCGACGACCGGCCAGAACGGCGTCCGGCAGGCGAAGCTGTTCTCGGAGGCGGTGCCGGTCGACGGGATCGTGCTGACGAAGCTCGACGGGACCGCCAAGGGCGGCATCGCGCTGGCGATCGCCGGCGAGCTCGGCATCCCGGTCAAGCTCATCGGGATCGGCGAGTCGCTGGAGGACCTGCGGCCGTTCGACCCCGACGATTTCGCGCGCGCGCTCGTCACGACGTAAGCCGTCGGGGCCGCGGCGGTTGTAGCGGTGTGAACCCGCCCCGGCTCGTCCGCCTCGTCCTGTCGATCGCCGTCGCCGCGCTGGCGGTCACGGCCGCCGCCGCGCAGGCCGCCGGCGTGGCCTATCTCAAGGACCGGCAGGTCTGGGTCTCGAGCCTGGACGGCACCAGGAAGGTCCAGCTGTCGAGCGGCGACGCCTGGTGGAACGCGGTCGGCCAGAGCGCGTCGGGCGGCATCGTCGCCACCAAGAACGAGCCCGGCAAGATCTTCCAGCTCTCGCAGTTCGCGATCTGGAACCCGGACGGCTCGGTCAAGGACGCCGGGCCGGCGTCGCCGGGGCTGAACTTCTCGGGCTCGCTGGCGTTCCCGCTCGGCCTCGAGCTGACCGCCGCCAACACGGGTCTGGTCTACGGCTTCTCGCACTACGTCTACGGCTACCCGGTGGGGACGCTGACGCAGGGCTACGCGATCCTGCCATCGTCGACGCGCACGTCGCCGTCGGCCACGTACACGAACACCGCCGTCCGCTGGCCCACGCTCGCCGGCGGCCGGGTCATCGGGACGCCTGACGCGAGCTCGCAGATCGCCGTCGAGAGCGCCGCGGGCAATCTCACCGGCCCGTTCACGACCTGGGCGGCGCTCGCCCTGAACATCCCGGGTGCGGAGATCCACCGGGTGCAGTCCTCCGCCGACGGGCAGATCCTCGCCGTCGAGGTCGCCGACGGCGACAGCGCGCATCCGACCCGCATCCTCGTCATGAAGACGGCGGGGCTCCTCGGCGCCTACGTCGACGACTGCTGGCTGCCGGTCTCCGGCGAGGCGACCTCGGTCGACGTGTCGGCCGACGGCAGCCTGCTGGCCTACACGGACGCCGGCGGCCTGAAGGTCGTCGCCACCCCGAACCTGCGCTCCGGCGGGCCGTCGGACTGCGAGCTGGCCTCCGGCCCGGTCACCGTCGACGCGGCGGGCGGCGATCCGGCGCTCGGCCCGATCGACGTCGACGCGCTCTCCACGGCGCGCAACCCGGCGCCGCCGACGACGCCGATCGCCCCGACCGCCCCGACCACGGGGCCGCCGACGCCGACGGCCCCGGGCGGCGGCTCGACGGCGACGCCCGGCGGCGGCGCAGCGACCCCGGCCCCGTCGCCCGCGGTCCCCGGGCTCACGCGCGGCGCGGTCACCGCCGGCGGCACGGTCCGCGTCACCGCGCGCAAGGCCGGCCGGGTGACGGTCACCGTCACGGTGGCCGCCCGTGCGGTCGGCCGCAGGGGCAAGGCGATCGTCGTCGCCACCGGCTCGATCCGGGCCACGAGGAAGGGCGTCGTCAAGGTCCGGCTTAAGCCGACCAGGCTCGGCCGGGCCCTGAAGGCCAAGCTGCGCGGCAGGAAGGTCAAGGTCGTCATCCGCAGCGGCGGCCGGACGACCACGAAGACCGTGACGCTGAAGTAGCGGCCGTCCGCCGCGCACGGCAGGATCGGCGCGTGCGCGCGGAAGCCGACGTCGTCGTCATCGGAGCGGGCCTCGCCGGCCTGGCCGCCGCGCGGGCCCTGACCGCCGCCGGGCGCGAGGTCGTCGTCCTGGAGGCGCGCGACCGGGTCGGCGGCCGGCTGCTCAACCACCGGCTCGGCGACGACCCCGAGGCGGTCGTCGAGCTCGGCGGCCAGTGGGTCGGCCCCACCCAGACCCGTGTGCTGGAAGTCGCCGCCGAGCTCGAGGTTGCCACGTTCCCGACGTTCACCACCGGCGAGAGCCTCTTCGCCCGCGGCTCGCGGGTGCGCCGCTACCGGGGCACGATCCCGCGCGTCAGCCCGGCGGCGCTGGCCGACGTCGGCCAGGCGATGGCGCGCCTGAATCGGATGGCCCGCGCGGTCGACCCGGCCGCGCCCTGGGAGGGTCCGCGCGCCGCGATCCACGATGGCCAGACGATGGCCACCTGGATGCGCCGCAGCATGCTCACCGCCCAGGGGCGGGCGCTGCTGCAGATCGCCGTCGAGGGCGTCTGGGCCGCCGACCCGGCCGAGCTGTCGCTCTTGCACGTGCTCTTCTACATCCGCTCGGCGGGCAGCCTCGAGGTCCTCACCGACACCGAGGGCGGCGCCCAGCAGGACCGGTTCGTCGGCGGCTCCCAGCTGCTGGCGCTGCGGATGGCCAAGGCCCTCGGAGACCGCGTCGTCCTCGACGCGCCGGTGCGGGCGATCGCGACGGCCGGCGGCGAGCGGGTGACCGTGCGCGCCGACGGCGGCCGCGAGGTGACCGCGCGCCGCGCGATCGTCGCCATCCCGCCGCCGCTGACGGCCCGCATTGCCTACGACCCGCCGCTGCCGCACGCCCGCGACGCGCTCACGCAGCGCATGGCGATGGGGTCGGTCGTCAAGTGCCACGCGATCTACGACGAGCCGTTCTGGCGCGCCGACGGCCTGTCCGGGACGGCCACCCGGGCCGACGGACCGATCAAGGTCATGTACGACAACTCACCGCACGCCGGCGGCCACGGCGTTCTGCTCGCGTTCTTCGAGGCCCGCGGCGCCCAGCAGGCGATGCGTCTGACCGTCGACGAGCGGCGCGAGATCGTCACCGGAACGCTCGCCGGCCTGTTCGGCCAGCGCGCCCGCCGGCCCGACGCCTACGTCGATCGGGCGTGGGGCCAGGAGGAGTTCAGCCGCGGCTGCTACGGCGCCTACCTGCCCCCCGGCGGCTGGACGGGCTTCGGGCCGGCGGTACGCGCGCCGGTCGGCCCGGTCCACTGGGCGGGCGCCGAGACGGCGACCGTCTGGAACGGCTACATGGAGGGCGCGCTGCGCTCCGGCGAGGCGGCGGCGGCCGACGTCCTGACCGCGCTCGACGGGCCGCCGCCTGTGGCCTCGCGTCCGGGCTAGAGTCGAGGCCGACACATGGACGCGTGGCTCATCTGGCTCATCTTCGGCCTGGCCGCGGCCGTGGGGGAGATCCTCACGACCAGCTTCTTCCTGGCCCCGTTCGCCGCCGGCGCGCTGGCGGCGATGGTCGTCGACCTCGTCGGCCTGGGCGCCGCCGCGAGCTGGGTCGCCTTCACCGTGGTGACCGTCGCGAGCTTCGCGCTCGTGCGGCCGGTCGCCCGGCGCCATCTCCGTCATCCGCCCCGCGTGCGCACCGGCGTGGCGGCGCTCATCGGCCGCTCCGCGGTCGTGCTCGAGCGCGTCGACAACGACGCGGGCGCCGGAACCGTGCGGCTCGACGGCGAGGTGTGGACGGCACGCTCCTACGACGACGACGAGACGATCGAGGCCGGAACCCGTGTCCAGGTCGTCGAGATCCGGGGCGCGACGGCCCTCGTCGCTCCCTGAACCCCGACCGGAGGCACGTACGCCATGGGCGCCCTCATCGCACTCATCATCATCGTCCTCTTCGCGCTCATCGTGGCGGCGAAGACGATCCGCATCATTCCCCAGGCGCGCGCCGGGGTCGTCGAGCGCCTCGGGCGCTACAGCCGCACGCTGGAGCCGGGGCTGACGATCGTCGTGCCGTTCATCGACCGGGTGCGGCCGCTCATCGACCTGCGCGAGCAGGTCGTCAGCTTCCCGCCCAACGGGGTCATCACCGAGGACAACGTGACGGTGAACATCGACACGGTCCTCTACTTCACGATCACCGACCCGAAGGCCGCCTCCTACGAGGTGGCCAACCCGCTGCAGGCGATCGAGCAGCTGACGGTGACGACGCTGCGCAACGTCATCGGCGGCCTGACGCTCGAGGACACGCTGACGAGCCGCGACCAGATCAACACGCAGCTGCGCACGGTGCTCGACGAGGCGACCGGCCGCTGGGGCATCCGGATCAACCGCGTCGAGCTCAAGGCCGTCGATCCGCCGGGCACGATCCAGGAGGCGATGGAGAAGCAGATGCGCGCCGAGCGCGACCGGCGTGCGGCGATCCTGACCGCCGAGGGCGTCAAGCAGTCGCAGATCCTCACCGCCGAGGGCGAGAAGCAGGCGGCGGTCCTGCAGGCCGAAGGGGCCCGGCAGTCGCAGATCCTGCGCGCCGAGGGCGAGGCGCAGGCGATCCAGACGGTCTTCCAGGCGATCCACGAGGGCGACCCGGACCCCAAGCTGCTCAGCTACCAGTACCTGCAGATGCTGCCGCGCATCGCCGAGGGCGAGGCGTCGAAGCTGTGGATCATCCCGTCGGAGTTCACGCAGGCGCTCGGCAACGTCACCGAGTCGCTGGGTCTGGCCAAGGCGCCCAAGGGGTCGTCGAACGGCCCCGACCCGGACCCGGTCGACTAGATGGAGCTCGTCGATCCGCGCATCGACGCCTACGCGGACGCGCACACGACGCCGCTGCCGGCCGCGCTGAGCACGGTCTACGACGAGGCGCTGCGCGAGCTGCCCCACCCGTCGATGCTCAGCGGCCCGGTCGTCGGGCGGCTGCTGGAGACGCTGGTCTTCGCCCTGCGGCCGAAGCTCGTCGTGGAGATCGGGACGTACGCGGGCGTGTCGGCGCTGGCGATGGCCGGCGGGCTGCCGGAGGGCGGCCGGATCGTGACGCTCGAGCTCGACGACGCGCACGCCGACTTCGCCCAGCGTCACATCGACGCCTCGCCGTATGCCGACCGGATCGAGATCCGCCGCGGGCCGGCGCTCGAGTCGCTGCGCGCGCTGGACGGCCCCTACGACCTCGTGTTCATCGACGCCGACAAGACCGGCTACCCGGACTACTACGAGACGGCGCTGGCCAAGCTCGCGCCCGGCGGGCTCATCGTGGCCGACAACACGCTGCGCGGCGGCGGCGTCCTGGCGCCCGAGGGCGACAGCGACCGCGTCATCGCGGAGCTCAACGACCGCTGGGCGGCCGACGAGCGGGTCGTCGCGGTCCAGCTCACGGTCCGCGACGGCGTGACGATCCTGCGGCGGGCGTAGGGCGCTCGGCCGGCTCGCCGGCGCCCGCTCCGGGACCTCTGTCGAGTTTCGTCGCATAGCGAGACGCAACTCGACACGGGTCCTTCGTTCGGCCCCGTACGTTTCCGCGGAGGCGCCGCGCGCCCGCTCTCGGCCTGTCGCATCTGACCGCGCCGTACACTCCCGACCCACGTGTTCGACGCCCTCGCCGAGAAGCTCCAGGAGACCCTGTCCGACGTCCGCGGCCGCGGCACGCTGACCGAGGACGACGTCAACAAGGCGATGCGCGAGATCCGTCTCGCGCTGCTGGAGGCCGACGTCAACTTCAAGGTCGTCAAGCAGTTCACGGCGACGGTCAAGGAGCGCTGCCTGGGCTCCGACGTCATCGGCCAGCTCAACCCGGGCCAGCAGGTCGTCAAGATCGTCAACGAGGAGCTCACCGCCCTCATGGGCGGGGCGAGCGCGGGCATCACGTTCGCGCCGCGGCCGCCGACGGTCATCCTCATGGCCGGCCTGCAGGGCTCGGGCAAGACGACCGCCACCGCCAAGCTCGCCCGGTTCCTGAAGGAGAACAAGGGCTCCTCGGTCGCCGTCGCCGCCTGCGACGTGTACCGCCCGGCCGCGGTCGACCAGCTCGTCAAGGTCGGCGGCCAGGCCGGTGCCGAGGTCTACGAGCAGGGGACCGACAAGGACCCGGTCGACATCGCCCGCTGGGCCCTGGACCGGGCGAAGATGGACGGCAAGGACGTCCTCATCGTCGACACCTCGGGCCGCCTGCATGTCGACGAGCGCCTCATGCAGGAGCTCAAGGACATCCGCAAGGCGATCAAGCCGACGTCGATCCTGCTCGTCGTCGACGCGATGACCGGCCAGGACGCCGTCAACGTCGCCGAGCAGTTCTCCGAGGCTGTCGACTTCGACGGCGTCGTCATGTCCAAGCTCGACGGCGACGCCCGCGGCGGCGCCGCCCTGTCGGTCAAGGCGGTCACCGGCAAGCCGATCCTCTTCGCGTCGGTCGGCGAGAAGCTCGACCAGTTCGAGGCCTTCCACCCCGACCGGATGGCCCAGCGCATTCTCGGCATGGGCGACGTGCTGTCGTTCATCGAGAAGGCCGAGCAGCAGTTCGACGAGGACCAGGCCAAGGAGCTCGAGCGCAAGCTGCGCAAGGACGAGTTCACGCTCGAGGACTTCCTCAACCAGCTCAAGCAGATCCGCCGTATGGGCCCGCTGACCTCGCTGCTCGGGATGATCCCGGGCTTCGCGGGCCAGCAGATGAAGGGCCTGAAGGTCGACGAGCGCGAGCTCGACCGCATCCAGGCGATCATCCTGTCGATGACCCCGGAGGAGCGCCGACGGCCCGAGCTCATCAAGGGTTCGCGGCGGCTGCGCATCGCCAAGGGGTCGGGCACGAACGTCCAGGCGGTCAACCAGCTCGTCAAGCAGTTCGGCCAGATGCGCAAGGTCATGAAGCAGCTCGGCAAGGGTCGGATGCCCGACCTCCAAGCCCTCATGCGCCAGGCCCGCTAACCTCTCTCGCCGCCTTCCACCGCACGACTTCCCGGCAAAAGGACCTCGATCACCTTGGCAGTTCGACTTCGCCTCACTCGCGTGGGCGGCCGCAAGAATCCGATCTGGCGCATCGTCGCCGCCGATCAGCGCGCTCCGCGCGACGGCCGCAACATCGACATTCTCGGTCAGTACAACCCGCAGACCTCCCCGTCGACGATCGTCGTCGACGAGGCCAAGGTCCGCGGCTGGCTCGAGCAGGGCGCCCAGGCCACGCCGCAGGTGCGCAAGCTGCTGCGCACCCAGGGCATCGACGTCCCGGCGTAGGCTCAGCCCGTGAAGGACCTGCTCGAGTATCTGGCGCGCCAGCTCGTCGACGAGCCGGACGCCGTCAAGGTCGAGCAGTTCGAGGAGCCCGAGGACAACACGGTCGTCCTCGAGCTCTCGGTCGCCGACGGCGACTACGGCCGCATCATCGGCAAGGGCGGCCGCACCGCCAACGCCCTGCGGACCGTCGTCAAGGCGGCCGCCATCAAGGAGCAGCGCCGCGTCCTCGTCGACATCGTCGACTAGGACGATGACCCCGCCCACCCAGCCGGCCTCCGACGGCCTGCTGAGCGCCGGCCGGGTCGGCCGGCCCCACGGGCTGGACGGCTCGTTCCACGTCACCCGGCCGCGGCCGCGCCTGCTGGCGCTCGGCGGACGGGTCGTCGTCGGCGGCGCCGAGCACGAGATCGTCCGGCTGGCCGGCACCGACGCGCGCCCGATCCTGCGCCTGGACGGCTGCGACAGCCGCGAGGCGATCGAGTCCCTGCGCGGCGCCGAGGTGCTGGTCTCGCGCGACGCCTCACCGCCGCTGGCCGACGACGAGTGGCTGGCCGAGGACCTCGAGGGCTGCGCGGTCGTCGACGGCGACATCTCGGTCGGGACCGTCGCCCGGCTGCTGGCCTACCCGTCGTGTGAGCTGCTGGAGGTCCCGCGCGAGGAGGGCCCGCCGCTGCTCGTGCCGCTGGTCTCCGACGCGGTGCGCAGCGTCGACGTCGAGGCGCGCCGCATCGATGTCGACCTCGCGTTTCTCGGAGAGGCCGGGTAGGAGGCCCGCGACCGCATGCAGCTCGACGTCATCACGCTCTTTCCCGAGTGGTTCGACTGGTTTCACACCCAGCGCCACGTCCGCAACGCGGCCCAGCAGGGCCATGAGATCCGCGCGTTCGACCCGCGCAAGTGGACGCCGCTGAGCGGCGGCCAGGTCGACGACACGCCGTTCGGCGGCGGCGCCGGCATGGTGCTGCGCGTCGACGTGATGGACCACGCGCTGCGCGGCATCTACGGCCAGGACCCGGTCGACCTGCGCACCCAGCGGCGCGTGCTGGCGCTCACGCCCGGCGGCCGCATCCTCGACGACGCGTTCGTCGACGAGCTCGCCGCCGAGCCGGCGATCACCCTGCTGTGCGGCCGTTACGAGGGCTTCGACGAGCGGATCATCCAGCACTTCGCCTCGGACGCGGTGTCGGTCGGCCGCTTCGTGCTCTCGGGCGGCGAGCTGGCCGCGATGGTCGTCATGGACGCGGTGCTGCGCAAGCAGCCCGGCGCGCTGGGCCACAGCGAGTCGGCGCTGGAGGAGTCGTTCAGCAACGCGCTGGAGGGCGATCCCGAGTACCCGCACTACACGCGGCCGGCCGAGTACCGCGGCTGGAAGGTGCCGAGCGTCCTGCTGTCCGGTCACCACGAGGAGATCCGCACGTGGCGGCGGCTGCGCAGCCGCGAGCGCGGCCAGGTCGGCCCGACCGCCCGGCCGCTCGACCCGGAGCGCAGCGTCGACCGCTCTGGCGGCGTCGATCTCTTCGGTCCGATGGGGGAGGGCGACCGCCCGCGCGGCGGTGGGCCCGACCCGTTCGGCCCGATCGACCGCTGAGGTCGGCCCGGCCCATCTTCGCTACCATGCTCCGGCCCGACGCGCGGGACCGATCCCTGCGCCCTCCTCTTTGCCATGAGCACCGTCATCGACTCCCTTGAGCGCGCCCAGCTGCGCCGCGTTCCCCGCTTTCAGGCGGGCGACCGCGTCCGCGTCCACTTCCAGGTCATCGAGGGCACGCGTCGCCGTACGCAGGTCTTCGAGGGCGTGGTGATCAAGCGCCAGGGCCATGGCGTCCGCGAGACGTTCACGGTCCGCAAGCAGTCGTTCGGTGTCGGCGTGGAGCGCACGTTCCCGCTGCATTCGCCGAAGATCGAGAAGATCGACGTCGCCGCCCGCGGTGACGTGCGGCGCGCGAAGCTCTACTACCTGCGCGACCGGGTCGGCAAGGCCGCCCGTGTCCGCGAGCGCAGCTACGTCGGGCCGGAGGAGACGGTCGAGCCGGGGCTCATCCATGACCCGGTCGCCCAGCTCGAGGCGGAGGCTGCGGCGAGCGCCGGGGCCACCGACTCGGAGGGTGAGACCGCCGACGCGGTCGACAGCAGCCTGGCCGCCGGCACGGAGCCGGAGGCGACGGCCGCCGACGCCGAGGCGCCGGCCGAGCCTGACGCCGCGCCCGAGGCCGAGGGCGACGCCGACAGCGCCAAGGCGTGACCCGCGAGGCCGACGAGGCCGCGCCCGAGCAGGTGGCGGAGCCGGTGCCGGGGCCCCGCAAAGAGAAGTCGTTCGGCAACTCGGCGGTCGAGCTCGTCCTCATCGTCGCGGTCGCGCTCGGCTTGGCGCTCGGCATCCAGGCGTTTCTCGTCAAGCCGTACCGGATCCCGAGCGAGTCGATGGTGCCGACGCTCGAGGTCGGCCAGCGCGTGCTGGTCAACCGCATCGGCAACCACTTCGGCGATCCGAAGCGCGGGGACGTGCTCGTCTTCCATCCGCCGGCGGGTGCCGACACGAACCAGTGCGGCGACCCGAACCGCCGCGAGGGCCAGGCGTGCGATCGGCCCACGTCCGAGAAGTCGAGCGTGAACTTCATCAAGCGGGTGGTGGCGGTCCCGGGCGACACGCTCTTCATCCGCGACGGGCACGCGTTCGTCAACGGCAAGCGCCAGAAGGACGACTTCACGCGTCCGTGCGCGGGCGGCACCGGCTGCGACTTCCCGACGCCGATCACCGTTCCGCCCGATCACTACTTCATGATGGGCGACAACCGTGGCGAGTCCGACGACAGCCGCTTCTGGGGCCCCGTCCCGCGCGGCTGGATCATCGGCGAGGCCTTCGCCACCTACTGGCCGCCGAAGCGCATCGGCCCACTCTGAGATGGGCGAGGCGCCGGCCGCGGCGAAGCCCCGGGCGAAGAAGCCGCGGCGCACCGGCCGCCGCCTCTTCCAGCACGACCGGGGGCTCGGCGTGCGGTTCGTCGCCGGCGCCGACGAGGCCGGCCGCGGCTGCCTGGCGGGCCCACTCGTCGCGGCGGCGGTCCTGTTCGATCTCGACCGCCTCGGCCCGCGTGATGTCCGCGCGCTGTCGCGCCTGAACGACTCCAAGCAGCACGACGAGCAGGCGCGCGAGGCGCTCTACCCGGTCGTGTTGCGCACCGCCACCCGTGTCGCGGTCGTGTCGCGCAGTGCGGGCGGGATCGACCGTCGCGGCCTGCACCGCACGAACCTCGCTGCGCTGCGCGAAGCGCTGCTGAAGGTCGCCTGCGACGGCTGCATCTGCTTGAGCGACGGCTTCGCCGTGGGGGACCTCGAGGGGCACGAGGGCCGCGCGATCGTCGACGGCGACGCGACGAGCGCGGCGATCGCCGCGGCGAGCATCGTCGCCAAGGTCTCGCGCGACCGCTTCATGCACCGTGCCGACGAGCGCCATCCGGGTTGGGCGTTTGCGGCGCACGTCGGCTACTCGACGCCCGAGCATCGCGAGGCGATCCAGCGCATCGGCGTCTCGCCGCTGCACCGGATGAGCTTCCAGTCGGCTGCCTACCAGCAGCTGACGCTGTAGCTCCGCCCACCCGGCCATCAGAACGCATCCTCGAGGTGGTCGAGGCGCGTCAGGCGGCCATGGCCGTCGATCCCCACGCCGATCGCGTCGAAGCGCAGCTGCGAGCGGTGCGGCCGCCCGTCGGTCTCCGCCAGCCACGCCGACGCCATCCGTCGCACCTGCGCGCGCTTGCGCTCGTGCAGGCTGTCCCACGGCGAGGCGCGCCCGCGTCGGGTCTTGACCTCGCAGAAGACGAGCGTCGCCCCGTCGGAGGCGATGAGGTCGATCTCGCCGAAGCGGGTGCGGTGGTTGCGGGCGACGATCTCGTAGCCCAGGCGCTGGAGGTGCTCGGCGGCGAGCCGTTCGCCGAGGCGGCCGAGCTCATGTCGGGGGTCGGGGGACATCGGGCCACGACGCTAGGCCGGCAGGTGTGCCGAGACAGCACGCGCTTGTCACGAGATCACGCAGGAGAAGTCATCACTCTGCAATGATGCGGAACGTTGCGATGACCGCACAAAGTCGTGACGGAGGCGTGCCCGGCCGGCACAGGACCCGGCATAGCGTCGCTGCCCATGCTCGCCTCGGTCACGACGTTCACCCTCCAGGGAGTCCAGGGCCGCCGCGTCACCGTCGAGGTCGACGTCCGCCAGGGGCTGCCTGGGTTCACGATCGTCGGCCTCGGCGACCGGTCGGTGCGCGAGGCGCGCGAACGGGTGCGCGCGGCGATCGCCAACGCCGGCTTCAAGATCCCCGCCAGCCGCATCACCGTGAACCTCGCGCCCGCCCACCTGCGCAAGGAGGGGCCCGGGTTCGATCTGGCGATCGCCTGCGGGCTGCTGGCCGCGATGGGGGAGCTGCCCCGCGAGCGGCTCGCGTCGATGGCCGTCTTCGGTGAGCTGGCGCTCGGTGGGGAGCTACGCGGCTGCCGCGGGACGCTGGCGGTCGCCGAGGGCGCGGTCGCCGCGGGGTTCGGCGGCCTGGTCCTGCCGCTGGACGTCGCCGCCGAAGCGGCGCTCGTGGAGGGCCTGGGCGTCCACGGCGCCGGTGATCTCGACCAGGTCATCGCCATCCTGCGCGGACAGGACGACGGCGCCGTCCCGCCGCCGCGGCGACCACCCCGGGCCAGCCCAGCCGGACCCGATCTCGCCGACGTCCGCGGCCACCGGCTGCCGCTGCGCGCCCTGACGATCGCTGCCGCCGGTGGCCACAACCTGCTGCTCGCCGGCCCGCCGGGCACCGGCAAGACGATGCTCGCCCAGCGGCTGCCGTCGATCCTGCCCCCGCTGACCCGGGCGGAGGCGATCGAGGTGACGCGGATCCACAGCGTCGCCGGCCGCCGGCACGACGAGCTCGTCGCGGCGCGTCCCTACCGGGCCCCGCACCACAGCATCTCGGCGTCCGGGCTCGTCGGCGGCGGCCCGTCGCCGCTGCCCGGCGAAGCGACCCTCGCCCATCACGGAGTGTTGTTTCTCGACGAGCTGGCGGAGTTCGCCCGGCCGGCGCTCGAGGCGCTGCGCCAGCCGCTGGAGGACGGCCGGGTGACGATCGTCCGCGGCCAGCACGCCGCGGTCTTCCCGACCGACTTCATGCTCGTCGCCTCGACGAACCCGTGCCCGTGCGGCCACCTCGGCACGCCCCGCTGCCGGTGCGGGCCCGCCGAGATCTCCCGCTACCGGCGCCGGCTGTCGGGCCCGCTGCTGGACCGCATGGACCTCGGACTGGAGGTGCTGCGCCCGAGCCCCGAGGAGCTGGCGGCGGCGCCCCTGACGAGCTCGGCCGCCGAGCGGGAGCAGGTCCTCGACGCCCGCGCCCGCCAGCAGGAGCGCAGCGACCGCACCGGCACGTCGCACAACGCCCGGCTCGACGCGGCGACCGTGCGCCGCGAGGTGCGCCTCGACGAGCGCGGCGAGGCGATCCTGCACCGCGCCTACGGGCGGGGGGCGCTGAGCCCCCGCGGCCACGACCGCGTCCTGCGCGTGGCGCGCACGATCGCCGACCTTGACGCCGCCGAGCACGTGCGCGCCCCGCACCTGCTCGAAGCGCTCGCGCTGCGCCACCAGCTCGGCGGCGGGACCGCTGCGGCAGGAGGACTGGCGGCATGACCCACGCCTGCGACGACTGCCTGCGGCGCACGGCGCTCGTCGAGCTGCTCGCCGGGCGGCTGGAGATCGCCCGGCGCGGCGGCCGGCCGGTGCGCGACGTCCTCGCGCTCGGCGACGACGCCCTGCTGGCCGCGGTCGCCGGCCGCGAGACCGGGGCGGTCCTGCAGCGGCTGCGCGACCGGCCGCCCGCCGCGCTGCGCACCGCCGCCGACGGCGTCGGCCTGACCGTGCTCTGCCGTCACGACACCGCCTACCCGGCCCGGCTGCGCGACGACCGCGCCGCGCCGCGCACGCTCTTCGTCGCCGGCCGTCCCGAGCGCTTCGCCGAGCTCGCCGGCACCGCCGGCGGTCCGCGGCCGCCGGTGGCCGCGATCGTCGGCACGCGCCGCGCCTCGCCCGACGGCCTGGAGGTCGCCCGCCTGCTGGGCCGCGGACTGGCCGCCGCGGGCGTGACGGTCGTCAGCGGGCTGGCGCTCGGCATCGACGGCGCCGCCCACGACGGTGCGCTGGAGGCCGGCGGCGCGACGATCGCCGTGCTCGCCGGCGGCGCCGAGATCCCCTATCCGCAACGGCGGCGGCGCACCCACGAGGCGATCGTGACCCGCGGGGCCGTCGTCTCCGA
Source organism: Solirubrobacterales bacterium (assembly GCA_040255945.1). GTDB lineage: Bacteria > Actinomycetota > Thermoleophilia > Solirubrobacterales > Solirubrobacteraceae > Baekduia. The sequence goes on from JBDZVZ010000050.1 coordinate 13,990, forward strand.
GATGCCCGCCGGCTTCCGGGCGTTCCCGTGGAGCTTCCTGGCGCGCAACCGGATCATCGCCGGCCTGGGGGCGGCGACGATCGTCGTCGAGGCCGCCGAGCGCTCCGGCTCACTCGTCACCGCCGAGCTTGCGCTCGAGCTCGGCCGCGACGTCGGCGCCGTGCCCGGCGCGGTCGGCAGCTGGCGCTCGCGCGGCACGAACGCCCTGCTGCGAGACGGCGCGACGCTCATCCGCGACGCCCGTGACGCCCTCGATCTCGTCCTCGGCTTCGACGCGGCCGCCCACACGGCGGCGGCCGCCCGCGCCGCCGGCCCGGTGCCTCCGCCACCTGACCTCGAGCCCGACCTCGCCGCGCTGCTGACCGCCGTCGAGTCGGGTGCCGAGAGCCTCGACGTGCTCGCCAACGGCACCCGCTCGGCCGCGGCGGTGCAGGCCGGGCTCATGGAGCTCGAGCTGCTCGGCCTCGTCCGCCGCTCGCCCGGCGGCCGCGTCGCGCGCGTCACCGGAGCGCTGTGACCTACGATCGACCCGCATGCCCGACCGTATCCCCGTCTGCCTCTCGATCGCCGGCTCGGACTCCGGCGGCGGCGCCGGCATCCAGGCCGACCTCAAGGCCTTCGCCCGCTGCGGCGTCCACGGCGCGACCGCGATCACCGCGATCACCGCCCAGAACACCGTGGCCGTCACCGGCGTCGAGCCGGTCAGCCCGGCGATGATCCGCGCGCAGGTCGACGCCGTCGCCTCCGACCTCGGCGTCGACGCCGTGAAGATCGGCATGGTCGGCGCCACGCCCGCGATCGAGGCCGTCGCCGCGGCGCTCGACACGCTGCCGGCCGGCACCCCGGTCGTCCTGGACCCGGTCATGGTCGCCGAGTCCGGCGGCCGGCTGCTGGAGCCCGCCGCCGAGCGCGCGCTCGTCGAGCTGCTGCTGCCGCGCGCGACCGTCGTCACGCCGAACCTCGCCGAGGCCCGCGTCCTGGCCGGGACGGCGGCGGCAGCCGCGCCCGCGCCCGGCGCCCCCGCGCTGCCCGCCGACGGGGCGCAGCTCGCCGCCGCCGTGCGGGCCGCCGGGGCGCCCGCCGTCATCGTCACCGGCGGTCACCGCGAGGAGGCCGTCGACCTGCTGCTGCACGGGCCCGGCGACGGCGATCTCGTCGCCATCCCGGGCGAACGGCACCCCGACGGCGCCGCCCACGGCTCCGGCTGCACCCACTCCTCGGCGCTCGCCGCCCAGCTCGCCCGCGGCAACACCCTGCCCGACGCCGCGCGTGCGGCGCGCGCCATCGCGGCCGAGGCCGTCCTGCTCGGGCTGCGCGAGGTCGGCCGCGGCGCCGGCCCGGTCAACGTGCTCGGCATCGGGCGCGGCGCGGTCCGTCTCGCCTGACCAGCCGATCGTTCGGGACCGGTCCCTTTGCCATAATCCCCAGCCGTGAAGTTCCTGCGGATGAAGCCAGGGCACGGGGAGGTCCTCCTGGCCGAGGGTGACGTCGACGTGCCCGCCCAGGAACAGCAGCTCGTCGCCGAGTTCCGCCACCAGCTTCAGCAGGGCATGTGGGCCGCAGTTCCGACGACCGCCCACGGCGGCCGTCGCGAAGCGCAGATGGTCCGGGCCTTCGAGGACGTGCCGCGCGACGCCGAGCGCGTCATCTTCTTCCCCCGGGCGGCCGGCGGCCGCTAGCGCCATGCTGCTCGCCCTCAGCGCCGTCCTGCTCGTCATCGTGGCGCTCCTGTGGGACGTGTGCGCCCCGCAGCTGCGCGAGGCGCTCGAACGCCACCGCGCCCGCCGCGCCAAGGTGCCCGTCGACATCGGCGACCCCGGCCGCGAACGCCGCGCCGAGCAGCGCGCCCGCCGGCTGCTGCAGTCCTGCGTCGGCGACGAAGAATGGGAGATGTACCGCGACCTCGGGTTCGTCCGCGTCTGGGGCACGCTGCCCGACGGGCCCGAGCGCGGCGGCACCCGCGCCACCCGCGCCGGCGCGCCCTACGCCTACCTCATCTACCCGCACAAGCCGATCGTCGCGTTCCTGCCGCAAACCCGTCAGCTGCTCGCCGAGTACTGCGTCACCTTCCCCGACGAGACCCGGCCCTACGGCTCGTCACGGCTGCCGGACTCCGACGACGTGCTCGCCAAGTGGATGGCGCTGACCGGCGACGAGCGCCGCCTGGCCGCCGAGGCCAACCTCCACCTGCCCGGCCGCCAGGTCGACCTGCGCGCCGTGCGCCGCGACCTCTGGCGGCTGACCCAGTGGGAGCAGGCCCGCATGAAGCGCCTGGCCCGCGAGGCGCGCGCCGCCTCGGCCGAGCACCCGCCCGCCCCGGGCGCGTGACGCCCAACAACTAGTGTGTGGCGCGTCATGAGCGCCACGCCCGGATTCGACCTCAAGCACAAGAGCCGCGCGCTGACCGACGGGCCGCAGCGCGCCGCCGCCCGCGCCTACCTCAAGGGGATCGGCTACGGCGACGACGATCTCGCCAAGCCGATCATCGGCGTGGCCAACACGTGGATCGAGACGATGCCGTGCAACTTCCACCTGCGCGCGCTCGCCAAGCACGTCAAGGACGGCATCCGCGCCGCCGGCGGCACACCCATGGAGCTCAACACCATCGCGATCTCCGACGGCATCACGATGGGCACGAGCGGCATGAAGACGAGCCTCGTCTCCCGCGAGGTCATCGCCGACTCGATCGAGCTCGTTGCCCGCGGCCACCTCTTCGACGGCGTCATCGCGCTCTCGGGCTGCGACAAGACCCTTCCCGGCACGGTCATGGCCCTCGCGCGCCTCGACCTGCCCTCGCTCATGCTCTACGGCGGCTCGATCCGGCCGGGCGTCTACAAGGGCGAGGAGGTCACGATCCAGGCGGTCTTCGAGGCCGTCGGCGCGCACGCCGCCGGCAAGATGACCGACGCCGAGCTCCACGAGCTCGAAGGGGTCGCCAGCCCGGGCGCCGGCGCCTGCGGCGGCCAGTTCACCGCCAACACGATGGCCATGGCCTTCGAGGTGCTCGGCATCAGCCCGGCCGGCTCGGCGATGGTGCCCGCGGAGGCCAAGGCCAAGCACGAGGTCGCCTTCGAGGCCGGCAAGCTGCTCGTCGACGTCCTGCGCCGCGGCGTCACCGCCCGCCAGGTCATCACGAAGCCGTCGCTGGAGAACGCCATCGCCGCGGTCGCCACCAGCGGCGGCTCGACGAACGCGGTCCTGCACCTGCTCGCCGTCGCCAACGAGGCGGGGGTCGAGCTCAGCATCGACGACTTCGACCGCATCAGCGACGCGACCCCGCTGCTGTGCGACCTGGCGCCCGGCGGCCGCTACGCCGCGATCGACCTGTGGAAGGCCGGCGGCGTGCCGCTCGTCGTCAAGCGCCTCAAGGAGCTGGGCCGCCTGCACGAGTCGGCGATCAACGTCAACGGCCAGACGATCGGCGAGATCGCCGACGCCGCCACCGAGACCGAGGGCCAGGTCGTCGTCATGCCGACCACCAAGCCGATCAAGCCCAGCGGCGGGCTGGCGATCCTGCGCGGCAACCTCGCGCCGGAGGGCTGCGTCGTCAAGCTCGCCGGCCACGAGCGCCGCTACCACCAGGGCCCGGCCCGCGTCTTCGACGGGGAGGAGGCGGCCATGGAGGTCGTCCTCGCCGGGGGCATCAACGCGGGCGACGTCATCATCATCCGCAACGAGGGGCCGGCCGGCGGCCCGGGCATGCGCGAGATGCTCGCCGTCACCGCCGCGCTGAACGGCATCGGCATCGACGAGACGGTCGCGCTGCTCACCGACGGGCGCTTCAGCGGCGCCACGCACGGCTTCATGGGCGGCCACGTCGCCCCCGAGGCGGCCCGCGGCGGCCCGATCGCCGCCGTCCAGGAGGGCGACGTCATCACGATCGACGTCGACAACAAGCGCATCGACGTCGACCTCGCCGACGACGAGATCGCCCGGCGCGTCGAGGCCTACGAGGCCCCGGCCAGCCCGGACGCCACCGGCGTGCTGCGCAAGTACGCGCTGCTGGTCTCGAGCGCCGCCGAGGGCGCTACTACGACCGGCTGATCCAGCCGTCCAGCAGCGCGTTGAACGCCGCCGGGCGCTCGAGCATCGCCACGTGCCCGGTGTCCTCGTAGACGACGACCTCGGCGTTCGGGATGAGCTCGCCGAACGCCCACGCGTCGCGCACCGGCACGAGCCGGTCGTCGGTGCCCCAGACGACGAGCGTCGGCACCTCGATCTCGCCCAGCCGGTCGCGGATCGGGTAGTCGGTCAGCGCGTCGAGCGCGTCGATGAACCCGGGCTTGCCCGAGCCGCGCAGCTGCTCGGAGACCAGCGGGGCGGGAAGCAGCTCGGGGTGGGCGGCGACGATGTCCATCATCCAGCGACGGGTGCGCCGCCGGCGCGACAGCAGCTCGCTGCGCGACGCGATCCAGCCGGTCGCCATCGACAGCCCGAAGTTCGCCCGGCGCAGCGCCGCCAGCACCCGCTCGTCGCGCTGGTGCTCGATCGTCAGCCCGGCGGCCGACACGAGCACGAGCCGCTTCACCCACGTGCTGAACTGCAGCGCGACCTCCAGCCCGACGAAGCCGCCCATCGAGTTGCCCACGACGGTCGCCTCCGTCACGCCCAGCTGGCCCAGCAGCGCGTCGACGGTGCGCGCGTAGCCGGCGATCGAGATCGTCTGCGCGGGCATCTCCGACCAGCCGAAGCCCGGCAGGTCCATGGCGATGCAGCGGTGGGTGCCCGCGAAGTGGGGGAGGTTCTCCAGCCAGTTGGGCCACGACCCCGACAGCCCGTGGATCCAGACGATGACCGGCGCCTCGGCCACGCCGTCGGGCCCGAGGTCGATGACGTTCATCCAGCGGCCCTCGACACGTTCCCAACGCTGATGGGCCTGCCAGTCGACGTCCATCCAGGCGCTGTGCGGAGGCGGTCCGTACTCCCCCGCGTCAACCGTCGATCGGGCGATGGGCGCGGCGGCCGGCATCTGTCTACGATACCCCGGCTCTCCGGTCCAGAAGATGCGCATCGCCATCGACATCGACTCGACGCTGCACCACTACTGGGACGTCCTCTCGGAGGCCGCCCAGCGCCGGTTCGGCATCGACCTGCCCTACGAGGAGCAGTTCACGTGGGGGATCACCCGGCTGCGCCCCGAGCAGCTGGAGTGCTGCATCCGCGAGACGCACTGCGAGGCGGCGATCCTCGCCGGGCGGCCCTATCCGGGGGCGGTCGAGACCGTCAACGCCTGGGCGGCCGACGGCCACTTCATCCACGTCACCAGCCACCGTGACCGCTCCACCCACGGGGCGACCGAGCAGTGGCTGCACGACATCGGGCTGCGCTTCGACGAGCTGTACTGCTCCGACGACAAGCTCACCCGCTGCCAGCAGATCGGCATCGAGCTGCTCATCGACGACTGCCCGCACCATCTCGAGGGCGCCCTGGAGCGCGGCATGCGCGCCGCGACGATCGAGCACCCCTGGAACCAGGACGTCTGCGAGACCGAGGACGTCCTCTGCGCCCCCGACTGGGCGGGCCTGGCCGAGCGCCTGGCACCGGTCGTGTCCGCCCGCGGGCGGCGCGCAGCCTGAGAACCCTGCTTGAATCGTCGGCGGGATGGCCGACACAACGGAAACGTCGACCGGGCGCCAGGCAGGGGCACCGGCGGCAGACGAGCTCCACGACGCGCTCGCGCACGACTCGACGGCGCCTCCGGTGCCGGGCACCGCGCTGGCCGAGCGCGACGAGCAGCTGCGCGACCTGCTGCCGGGCGTCGAGCCCGACCGGCGCACGACCGACTGGGGTCGCTCGGAGCGGATCGAGGGCTTCCTGGACCGCACGATCGTCGACGCCTTCTACCACTACTGGTTTCGCTGCGAGGTGGAGGGCATCGAGCACGTGCCGTCGGCCGGCGGGGCGCTGCTGGTCTCCAACCATGCCGGCGCGCTGCCGCCCGACGCGCCGATGATCGCCAAGGCGATCAAGGAGGAGCACCCGCACCCGCGCCCGCTGCATCTGACGATGGAGCACTTCTTCAAGGGCTATCCGGGCCTGTCGATGCTGCTGCCCAAGATCGGCGGCGTGCCCGCCCACCCGGCCAACGTCCACCGGCTCCTGTTCGACGAGCAGCAGCTCGTGCTCGTCTTCCCCGAGGGCCGCAAGGGCACCGAGAAGCTCTACAAGGACCGCTACCGGCTGCGGCGCTTCGGCCGCGGCGGCTTCGTCGAGGCGGCGATGCGCGCGAAGGCGCCGATCGTCCCGGTCGCCGTCGTGGGGGCGGAGGAGGCCATGCCGGCCTTCGCCCAGTTCAAGCTCGCCCAGCGCCTGACCGGCCTCATCTACTTCCCGCTGACGCCGACCTGGCCGCACCTGGGCCTGTTCGGGATGCTCGGCTACCTGCCGGCGAAGTTCAAGATCCGCTTCCTGGAGCCCGTGCGCACCGACGACCTGGGCGACGAGCCGTGGGAGGACAAGGGGCTCGTGCAGACGATCGCCCACGACGTACGGGCGACGATCCAGGAGGAGCTGCTGGACATGGTGGGCAAGCGACGCTCGGTGTGGTTCGGATGACGATGACGTCGCGGCGCGTCCTCATCACGGGCCTGTCGACCTACTGGGGCGGCCGGCTCGCCCAGGCGCTGGAGCGCGACCCGGAGGTCGAGACGGTCATCGGCATCGACCGTCGCCCCCCGAAGGTCGCCCTGGAGCGCACCGAGTTCGTCGCGGTCTCCGACGCGCATTCGCTCATCCGGCGCATCGTCGACGCGGCCGAGATCGACACGGTCGTCGACACGCGCCTGGTGACCGACCCGATCGTCACGACGCCGCGCCGCGCCCACGAGAACAACGTCATCGGCACGATGAACGTCCTGGCCGCCTGCGGCGGGCCGGACTCGCCGGTGCGCAAGCTCGTCTTCAAGTCCAGCGACCGCTACTACGGCGCCGAGCAGGACGACCCCGCGTTCTTCACCGAGTCGATGCGCCGCCCGCATCCGGCGCGCCTGCCGATCGAGCGCGACGTCTGCGAGGCCGAGGTCAACGTCCGCGACTTCCGCGAGCACAACCCCGGCAAGATCGTCACGGTCCTGCGCTTCGCCGACGCGCTCGGGCCCGACCTGAAGGGCTCCTGGCAGTCGGTCCTGGGGCTGCCGGTCATCCCGGCGATCCTCGGCTTCGACCCGCGGTTGCAGTTCATCCACGAGGACGACATGGCCAACTGCCTGGAGCACGCGGTCCGCCACGATCTCGACGGCGTGTTCAACTGCGCCGCCGACGGGGTGCTGTCGCTGTCGGAGACCGCGTCCTTGCTGGGCAAGGTCTTCGCCCCGGTCCTGCCGCCGGTGGCGACCGGCACCGCGCTGGGTGTCGCGCGCCGTGCCGGGCTGCCGCTGTATCCGGACATGCTGCCCCAGCTGCGCTTCGGCCGGGCGCTGGACAACCGCCGCTACAAGGCGACCGGGTTCCGCTACCGCTACACGACGCGCGAGACGCTGCTGGCGCTGCGCGAGCAGCAGCGCCTGGAGCCGATCCTGCGCGAGGCGGGGGCCGGCGGCTACCGCTACGAGGCGGCGGTCGAGGAGTTCCTGCGCTTCAGCCCGAGCGTCCGCCGGGACCGCGAGACGCGCGGCGCGACGGCCCGCGACGGCTGGGACGGCCTGACGGCCAGGGAGATCCTGGCGCTGCTGCCGTCGCTGGATCGCCCCGATCTCGAGGCGCTGCGCGCCCACGAGCAGACCCACGCGGCCCGGGCCAGCGTGCTGCGGGGCATCGACCGGCTGCTGGCCCGTCCGGTCACTGACGCCTGAGCGGGCAGCGCTCGTTGCAGGACTTTCCGCGGCGAAGGTCAGCAACTAACCTCGAAGTTCCCGTCCTCTGAGGTCGTTTCTCCCCGTGCGCTCGAAAACGTTCATCGCGGTCGTCGCCATGCTGGCCCTCCTGGGCGCCCTGGCCGGCGTCGCGGTCGCCTACGACCATGCCAGCCGCGACAAGATCGCCAACGGCATTCACATCGCCGGCATCGACGTGGGCGGCCTGTCGCGCGCCGGGGCGCAGGCGCGCCTGAAGCAGCGGCTCATCGAGCCGCTGCGCGAGGACGTCGTCGTCGACCACGGAGCCAAGCAGTGGCGGCTGACGGCCAACGAGGCGAAGGTCGTCGCCCGGGTCGACGCGTCGGTGCAGGACGCGGTGCGCCGCAGCCGTGACGGCGGGCTGCTGTCGCGGGTCATGCGCAAGCTCACCGGGGGCGAGGTCCACGCGAACCTCGACGCGGAGGTCACCTACTCCGACCGGGCGATCGTGCGCCTGCTGGATCGCATCCGCGCCTCGGTCGACCGGCCGGCCAAGGACGCGTCGGTGACGTTCTCGGTCTCCGGCCCGCAGGAGCAGGACAGCCACGTGGGCCTGGCGGTCAACGCGTCCCAGCTGCACAAGAAGATCCGCGAGGCGCTCGTCTCGCCGACGGCGCCGCGGCGGCTGAGCGCCTCGACCCATCACGTCGAGCCGAAGGTCACGACCGACGATCTCGCCCAGCGCTATCCGACCGTGCTGGTCGTCAACCGCGGGGCGTTCCGGCTGGACCTCTACAAGAACCTGAAGAAGCTCAAGTCCTATGACATCGCGGTGGGCGCGGTCGGCCGCGACACCCCGGCCGGGCTCTACCACATCCAGAACAAGGCGGTCGATCCCGCCTGGACGAAGCCGCACTCCGACTGGGTGCCCGAGGACGAGCGGGGCGAGGTCGTGCCCGGCGGCAGCCCGCAGAACCCGCTGAAGGCCCGCTGGCTGGGCATCTTCGACGGGGCCGGCATCCACGGCATCGACCCGTCGGAGTACGGGTCGATCGGCCACGCCGCCTCGCACGGCTGCGTGCGGATGCGCATCCCGGACGTCGAGGATCTCTACGACCGGGTCCCGGTCGGCGCCCCGATCTACATCGGTGGCTAGGGCGCCGAGATGCCGTTCAGCCTGGGAGCGAGCCCCCTGGGCGAGTTCCCGAAAGGGAACCCGAGCCGCCAGGCGAGGTGTTCCCCCGGATGTCCTCGACGGGAATCTCCTCCCAGCCGTCGGCCAGCAGGGAGGCATGATGGTCGGAGTGCCGAATGACCAACGTGCCGATGAAGATCCCGTGCGTCCGCTTGCGCATGACCGCGTACCACAGCGTCGTGGCGTCGATGGTCCCGTGGACCGGATGCCACGGCCGCGGCGGCGCCTCGCCCTCCGGCGCGATGCCGGACTCGATGAGCTGATGCTGCGTGGCGACGCGACCGCTTGAGGTGTCGATGAAGAACCGGCCCACGGCGCCGCAGGATAGTCCGCGGCCGGAGCCGAGCCGGGCCTGGCGCGAGGCGCTGGCGCTGCTGGACGCCGACCTCGTGCGCCGCGGCGCCGCCGTCCGCACCCGGCGCGCCTACGGGCTGGACTGCGCCCAGTTCGCGCTGTGGTGCACGTCGCTGCGCCTCGAGCCGACCGACGTCACGACGCGCGTGCTGCGCCGCTACGCGGCCGCGCTGAGCGAGCGCCAGGTCGTGGCGGCGACGGTCGCCCGCAAGCTCGCCGCGCTGCGCTCGCTGTACCGGACGCTGCGCGAGCACGGCGAGATGCCGGCCAACCCGGCCGACCTCGTGCCGGCGCCCAAGCGCCCCCAGAAGCTGCCGCACGTCCTGAAGGCCGACGAGGTCGCCTCGCTGCTGGACCGCATCCCGCAGTCCACGCCGCTGGACGTCCGCGACCGCGCCCTGTTCGAGCTCGCCTACGCGTGCGGGCTGCGCGCCGAGGAGCTCGTCAACCTCGACGTCGCCTCGATCGACTTCGACGCCGAGGAGCTGCGCGTCGAGGGCAAGGGCGGCAAGACCCGCATCGTCCCGGTCGGGGAGGCGGCGCTGACGGCGCTGGCCCGCTACCTCGAGCGCGCGCGGCCGACGCTGGTCACCGACCGCGACGAGCCCGCGCTGCTGCTGTCGAAGTCAGGACGCAGACTCTCGACGTCCGACGTCCGGCGGCGCCTGCGGGTGTGGGCGCGACGCGCCGGGCTGCCCGATCACGCGCACCCGCACGCCCTGCGGCACTCGTTCGCGACGCATCTGCTCGACGGGGGCGCCGACCTGCGGGTCATCCAGGAGCTGTTGGGTCACGCGAGCATCTCTACGACGCAGATCTACACTCGGGTAGAGTCCGCGAGGCTCAAGTCCGCATACGCACGAGCGCATCCGCGGGCCTGAGGGGAGCTAGGGACAGGGATGGAGACCAACGTCAAGGCGATCGAACTGCGGGACCTGTGGCGGCGGTACAAGGCCACCGGAGACCGCGACGCCCAGGAGCGTCTCGTCGTCGCCTACTCGCCGCTGGTGAAGTACGTCGCGGGCCGCATGGCCTCCGGCCTGCCGGCGCACGTCGAGGAGGCCGACCTCATCTCCTACGGCCTTGTCGGGTTGATCAGCGCGATCGAGCGCTTCGACCTCGAGCGTGAGATCAAGTTCGAGACCTACGCGATCACGCGTATCAAGGGCTCGATCATCGACGAGCTGCGCTCGCTGGACTGGGTGCCGCGGTCGGTGCGCGCGAAGGCCCGCGAGATCGAGAAGGCCAACACGAAGCTCGAGCATCAGCTCCAGCGGGCTCCCAGCGACGAGGAGATGGCCAAGGAGCTGTCGATGTCGCTCGACGAGTTCCACGACGCGCTGCTGCAGATCTCCAACTCGACGGTCGCCGCGCTGGACGAGCTGTGGGCGGTCGGCGACAGCTCGGGCGACGCGGTCTCGCTGCTGGACACGCTCACCGACGAGAACGCGCCGGATCCGGCGGCGGTCATGGACCAGACCGACCTCAAGGACCGGGTGGCCGACGCGATCGCGCGGCTGCCCGAGCGCGAGAAGCTCGTCGTGGCGCTCTACTACTACGAGAACCTCACGCTCCGCGAGATCGGCGAGGTCCTCGGCGTCACCGAGTCGCGCATCTCCCAGCTGCACACGAAGGCCGTCCTGCGGCTGCGGTCCAGGCTGCTGGAACAGGAGTGATCCGCCCCCGCTTGCGGGCTCGTGCGGGTCGGCGCTAGGGTCGCGCCAACCCTGAGACATCCGGCTGTCTGAGCCGATGCGGGAGCGCCGACCGGGCGGCCTTCACGAAAGGAGCCTGGCCATGCACAAGGCTGCGGATCGCCTCCGCAACGTGGCCCTCGTGGGTCACCGCGGCAGTGGGAAGACGTCGCTGTTCGAGGCGCTGCTCTTCCAGGCGGGGGCGACGAACCGGCTCGGCAGCGTCGCCGACGGCACCTCGGTGTCCGACGGCGACCCCGACGAGCAGGCGCGCGGCATGTCGATCGGCGCGGCCCTGAACTCGTTCGAGTGGGCCGACCGGCGCATCAACCTCATCGACACGCCCGGCGAGCCGAGCTTCGTCGCCGACGCGCTCGGCGCCCTGCGCGTGTGCGAGTCGGCGATCTTCGTCGTCAACGGCGTCATGGGCCCCGAGGTCTCGACGGTCCGCCTGTGGGAGCGCGCGCAGGAGCTCGACCTGGCGCGGATGGTCTTCGTGAACATGCTCGACCGCGAGCGCGCCGACTTCTTCCGCACGCTCGAGGCGCTCAAGGAGGCCTTCGGCCAGCACGTCGTGGCCACCGAGATCCCGATCGGCTCCGAGCACGAGATGCGCGGCGTCGTCGACCTCGTCGACATGAAGGCCTATGAGTACGACGTCGAACCGTCGCGCGAGAGCTGCCGAGAGATCCCGATCCCGGACGACATGGTCTCGCAGGCGGAGGAGTACCGCGAGCGGCTCATGGACGAGGTCGCCGAGGTCTCCGACGCGCTCATGGAGCGCTACCTCGACGGCCAGGCCATCGACCACGACGAGATCGTCGCCGCGCTGAAGGACGGCGCCAACCACGGCGACGTCTTCCCGGTCGTCTGCGGCATCGCGCCGCGCAACCTCGGCACCAACCGGCTGCTGGACGCGATCGTCGACGACCTGCCCTCACCGGTCAAGCACGGGGTCAAGGAGGTCGGCGACCACGTCGCGCTCGAGCCGCGCGACGACCAGGAGCTCTTCGCCTACGTCTTCAAGACGCGCGCCGACCCGTTCGCGGGGCGCATCAACCTCTTCCGCGTCTACCAGGGCGTCCTGAAGCACGACAGCCACGTGCTCAACACGCGCTCGCACGGCAAGGAGCGCATCGGCCAGCTCATCCGGGTCTGCGGCAAGGACACCGAGACCGTCGACGCGTTCGGGCCCGGCGACATCGGCGCGGTCGCCAAGCTCAAGGAGACCCGCGCGGGCGACTGGCTGGCCGAGCGCGACGAGCCGATCACGATGCCCGCGGTGAAGATGCCCGCGCCGGTCATGGCGTTCGCGATCGAGCCGAACGCCAAGGGCGACGAGGAGAAGGCGTTCGCGGCGCTGCGCCGGCTGCAGGAGGAGGATCCGACGATCGACCTGCACCGCGACCCGCAGACCGGCGAGCAGATCGTGGCCGGCCTGTCGCAGATGCACGTCGAGGTCATCGTCGACCGGCTGAAGTCGCGCTTCGGGGCCGAGGTGACGCTCAAGCCGCCGCGGGTGCCCTACCAGGAGACGATCCGCCACGGCGCCAAGGCGCACGGGCGCCACAAAAAGCAGACGGGCGGGCGCGGCCAGTTCGGCGACTGCCACATCGAGATCGAGCCGCTGCCCGAGGGCGACGGGCTGGACTTCGTCGACGCGATCAAGGGCGGCGTCATCCCGCAGGGCTTCATCCCCGCCGTCCGCAAGGGCGTCGTGGACGCGATGGAGCACGGGCCGGTCGCCGGCTACCCGCTCAAGGGCGTGCGCGTGAAGCTCTACGACGGCTCCTACCACTCGGTCGACAGCTCCGAGCAGGCGTTCCGCACGGCGGGCTCGCTGGCGATGAAGCAGGCGATGGCCGACGCGGGCGGGGTGCTGCTGGAGCCGATCATGCTCATGACGCTGACAGCGCCCGAGGACGCCGTGGGCGACGTCATCGGCGACCTGAACTCGCGCCGCGGGCGGCCGCAGGGCATGGAGAGGGTGGGCGGGGCCGGTTCCGCCATGACCGAGATCAAGGCCGAGGTGCCGATGGCCGAGGTGCTGACCTACGCGCCCGACCTGCGCTCCTTGACCGGCGGGCAGGGCGAGTACACGCTCGAGTTCGTCCGCTACGAGGAGGTGCCCGGGCACCTGGCCCAGAAGCTCGTCGCCCAGGCGGTGGAGGAGGAGCAGGCCGCGCACGCCTGAGAACCCGTGGGTCCGTCCGTGCGGCTGCGGGCGGACGCATTGGGTACCCTCGGCGGTCGCTTGACCCGCAAGTCGATCTCCACGAACGCGCCCGTCATCAGCTGCGACGTCTGCGGCCGCACGCTGCTGCGCGGCGAGCAGCCCGACGTCTTCCTGGCCGGTGGCCATCGCCGCAACGTCTGCGAGCTCTGCACGGGCCGGGCGGTGCACGAGGGGTGGATCCGCGAGGGGCTCGACAACGTCATCACGCGCGGGCCGGAGCGGCGCACGCGCCGCGGCTCGCTGCTCTCGCGGCTGCGGGGGCGGGAGAAGCGCCCGTCGCGCGACGTCTACGAGCCGGTGCCGGAGTCCGAGTACGACCTCGAGCCGGTCGTCGTGCCCGAGCCGGTCGTCCACGTGCCGTCGCCGGTGGCGACCGCCGAGGCGGCCGCGCCGATCGCCGACGAGCCGACCCCCGACGAGGCGCTCTACGAGCACCGGTCGGTGCGCGGGGTGCCGACGAACGCCGAGCTGAAGATCGCCCGGGCGCTCGAGCTCTTCAACGTCGCGCCGCACACGCGGACGGTCGCGGGCGTGGCCCGCTCGCTCGGCGCGCCGATCGTCAGCGCCCGCCCGTCGCAGACGGAGGGCAGCGTCGTGACGATCGTCGTGGCCTGGGAGCTGTCCTGGTATCGCTACGAGGTCGACCTCGGCGACGAGGCGGCCGGGGTGCGGGTGGTCGCGCAGGGCACCGAGCTCTCCGAGCTGGACACGATCGACCAGACGGCCAACGCGGCCGCCGACGACCAGGGCCGGTTGCACCCGGCCGCGTCGCTCGCTTAAAGTCCGGGTTCGCCGATGATCTACTGCGTCGTCCCCGAAGAGCTGGCCCCCGATCTCTACGACCAGCTCTCCACCTACTATGCGGACGACCCGAACGTGAAGGTCATCATCGACCGGCGCAAGTCCGAGCGCCGCCACGGCGCCGACGACGGCGACGACCATCGCCGCGAGGTGCGCGACCGGCGCCGCCCGCGCGTGCCGGGCGAGTTCCCGCCGCTCGAGCCGCACGAGTGACCGCGGTCGTCGTCCACGTCGACGGCGGCGCACGCGGCAACCCGGGACCCGCCGCTGCGGCGGCGGTCGTCTCGGCTCCCGACGGGACGGTCCTGGACGAGGCATCCGAGCTGCTGGGGGAGACGACGAACAACGTCGCCGAGTACCGCGGGCTGCTGCTGGGTCTCGCGCGGGCGCGCGCGCTCGGGGCCACGGAGGTCGACGTCGTCAACGACTCTGAGCTCGTCGCCAAGCAGGTCAACGGCGAATACCGGGTCAAGCACGCGGCGATGAAGCCGCTGCACGCGGCCGCCCTGGAGGCCTTGGGCGGCTTCGCGCGCTGGTCGCTCCGCTCGGTGCCCCGCGCCGAGAACGCCGGCGCCGACGCGCTCGTCAACCAGGCGCTGGACGCCGCCTAGCACGTTCTGCGCGACCCCACCAGACCGCGTCGACCAGGGTGATTCCCTAACGTGAGCGGCGACACGGTGATGCTCGCGCCCCCGCGGGCCTGTCCTGGAGGTCCAGCCCTGTCTGTCACGTCTGCCGCCCTCGATCCGGGGCTCGAAGAGGTCTACTCGGTCGTCCTGCGCCGCAACCCGGCCGAATCGGAGTTCCACCAGGCCGTCCGCGAGGTCCTGGAGACCGTCGGGCCGATCGTCGGCAAGCACCCGGAATACACGCGGGCCAAGCTCCTGGAGCGCCTCTGCGAGCCGGAGCGGCAGATCATCTTCCGCGTCCCGTGGACCGACGACAACGGCGAGGTCCAGGTCAACCGCGGCTACCGCGTCGAGTACAACAGCGCGCTCGGGCCGTTCAAGGGCGGCCTGCGCTTCCACCCGTCGGTGTCGCTGGGCATCATCAAGTTCCTCGGCTTCGAGCAGGTCTTCAAGAACGCCCTGACCGGCATGCCGATCGGCGGCGGCAAGGGCGGCTCGGACTTCGATCCCAAGGGCCGCTCCAACAGCGAGATCATGCGGTTCTGCCAGTCGTTCATGACGGAGCTGCACCGCCATCTCGGCGAGCACACCGACGTGCCCGCGGGCGACATCGGCGTCGGCGAGCGCGAGCTGGGCTACATGTTCGGCCAGTACAAGCGCATCACCAACCGCTACGAGTCGGGCGTGCTGACCGG
>JBDZVZ010000115.1:0-6696 GCA_040255945.1 Solirubrobacterales bacterium
GCTCAGGCGTCCACCAGGACGCCCGGGTTCAACACGCCCGCCGGGTCGAGCGCGCGCTTGGCCGCGGTCAGCGCCGAGGCGAACGGCTGCGGTCGCTGGCGGTCGTACCACGGGCGGTGGTCGCGGCCGACCGCGTGATGGTGGGTGATCGTGCCGCCCGCGGCGACGAGCGCCTCCGACACCGCCGCCTTGATCGCGTCCCACTGAGCGACCTGGCTGCCCCACCGCCCGGCCGCGTAGACGCTGAAGTACGGCGCCGGCCCGTCGGGGTAGACGTGGGTGAAGCGGCAGGTCAGCGCGCCGGCGCCGCCGCAGACATCGGCGATCGCCAACCGGGCCGCTTCGCGCACCGCGGCGTCCAGCGCCTCGAAGCGGTCCCACGTGCACGCGGTCTCGAACGTCTCGACGATGAGCCCGTGCTGGGCGAGCACGTCGCGCTGATAGGGCATGCGCAGAAACGACGAGCGCCACGCGTCGGCGGCCTCGCCGCGACCCGCGTCGCCCGACTCACGCAGCCGGGGCGGCTCGGGCAGCGTCCCGCCGTGCTCCCGGCACAGCTCGACCGCCCGGTCCATCCATGCCCGCACGGGATGGTCGGCGGACTCGAAGCCGAGGACGAGCACGCCGCCGCCGGTCGCCACGCCGGCGTTGATGAACGCCTCGGCCGCGTCGAGCAGGCGGCAGTTGGCCGGGTGCAGGCCCGACTGGGCGACCGCCCGCGTCGCCGCCACCGCGGCGGCGTGGTCCTCGAAGACGACCGACGCGCTCGCCCGCCAGCGCGGCCGCTCCTGCAGCCGCATCCACGCCTCGGTGATGACGCCGAGCGCGCCCTCCGAGCCCAGGAAGAGCCGGTCGGGCGACGGGCCGGCGCCCGAGCCGGGCAGGCGGCGCGACGCGCTGACCCCCGTCGGCGTCACGACCCGCAGCGCCTCGGCCAGGTCGTCGATGTGCGTGTACAACGTCGCGAAATGGCCGCCGGCGCGGGTCGCCAGCCACCCACCGAGCGACGAGAACTCGAACGACTGCGGGAAGTGGCGCAGCGTCAGCTCGTGTGGGCGCAGCTGGTCTTCGAGATGGGGTCCGAGGACGCCGGCCTGGATGCGCGCGGCCCGGCTCGTGCGGTCGATCTCCAGGACCTGGTCGAGCCGGCCGAGGTCGAGGCTGACGACCCCGGCGAAGTCGCCGTCGAAGCGGGGCTCGACCCCGCCGACGACCGAGCTGCCGCCGCCGTAGGGCACGACCGCGACGTTCGCGTCGGTGCACCACTCGAGCAGGTCGACGACGTCGCGCTCGTCGCGAGGGCGAGCCACGAGGTCGCAGACGTGGCGCAGCTCGCCGTGGAGGTTGCGCACGACGTCGCGGAACGCCTTGCCGTGGCTGTGGGCAGCACGGTCGGTGGGGTCCGACGAGCAGAGCTCGGCCAGGGTGTCGGGAGGCGCCACCCGGGGATCGGGGAGCTCGAGCGCGTCGACCGGCGGCGGCTCGTGGCCGTCGAGCGCCGCCCCGCCCAGGAGCCCCGCGACCCGCTCGAGCAGCGCGTCGCGCTCGGCCCCGACGACGGCGTCCTCGACGTTGCCCCAGCCCCACCACGATCGTGTCTTCACGGTCCCGGAAACCTACGGGCGGGGCCGGTCAGGGTCGGCCGGCGCCGACGCTCAGCGCAGCACGCGGAAGAGGATCTTCATCGGCTTGGCCGCGCCTGCGCGCGCGACGAGGTGGTAGGTCCCGGGCCTGAGCTTGCGGCCGCCGAACCGGGCGGGCAGCCGCAGGCGGTTGATCCCGGCGGCGCCGGCCTGCTCGACCATCCCGCCGACCCTCGTCCAGCGCGTGCACGGCCGCCCGTGGCCCGACGCCCGGCACGTACCGCTGCGCCGATGCCCGCGCGCGGCGCGCTCCACGCTGAAGCGCACGGTCGCCGGCGCGGTCAGCCGGTAGGTGACGAGCGCGCGCTGCCCGGGCCGCAGCCCGCCGGGCTTGATCGCGAGCGTCTCGAGGCGCGATGCCGTGGCCGGGGCCGGCCCAGGCGCGAGCGGCGGCGGCGTGGCCCCGTCCGCCGGCGGGATCGCATCGGCGTCGGGCGCCGTCGTGCCGCCGGCCGCGGGCGGGGTCGGCTCCGACGGCGGCGCCGGCTGGAGCTCGAACGCGCCGACGTCCCGCCGGCCATCGACCAGGCGGGGGAGCCCGTCGAGGTCGGTCGTCGACTCACCCGCGCCCAGGGCGCCCGGCGTGCCGGCGTCGACGAGCGGCGAGTCGGCGCGGAGGTGCCAGTCGGCGGCCGCGTCGACGAACCGCGGCGGCCCGGTGATCGCGTTGTTGATCGTGAGCGTCGGCACCGCCGCCCCGTTCGTGTTCGTCTTGACGAGCCCGGTCGTCGAGGCCAAGGAGTAGCGCGTGGTCAGCGACACCGCCGATCCGGCGCCGTCGCCCTCGAGGTCCAGGGGATGGCCGACCCCGTCGATGACCGAGTCGTCGAGCGTGGCCGTCGACGTCGTGCCGCCGTTGGCCTGGATCGACACGCCCTTCGCCGCGGCGCTCCCGTGGACGATCGTGAGGTGGCGCAGCGCCGCGGTCGCGTCGCCGTTGAGGTTGCCGACCGACTGGACGGCGGTCCCGCCGCCCCCGCCGAGGTCGACGAGGGTGTCCTCGACGGTAAGCGCCGCGTAGTAGGCGAGGACGCCGTTGACGCCGGCGAAGACGCGGCAGCGGCTGATCGTGATGGCGGCGCCGGCACCGCCGGCCTGGGCGGCGAAGAGGCCGCCGAACGTCGAGTCGGTGATCGTCGCACCCGGGCTCAGGCTGACCCCGGTGCCGAGGGCAAGCTTCGCCGCGCCGTGCGTGAACACCCCGCCGTTGCCGAGGTCGACGCCCGTCGGGTTGAGGGTCCCGTTGGCGATCGTGATCGTCACGCCATCGGCGGTCCCGTTGCTCAGGCCCAGCCCGTGCATGCCGCTGCCGCCGGGGATGGTGATCGACAGGTCGCGCACCGTCGCGCCGCCGTTGGCGGCCAGGACGGTCGACGAGTTCCACACGTCACGCGTGAGGCGGGTCTTGCCGGCGCCCGCGCCCTGCAGGGTGACCGGGTCGCCGTTGTAGCGGTAGCCGGGCGTGCCGCTGCCGATCGTGCGCGAGAACGAGCCGGTGCCGACGAGCACGCGGTCGGGGCCGCCGGCGTTCGCGTGGCCCTTGGCCGCGTCCAGCGCGGCCTGGATGGCGTTGCCGTCGCTGCCCATGTCGGCGCCGCCGGCGGCGACGCAGGCGGCGTCAGCGACGCAGTAGTCGGTGGCCGCGGCGCCGGCGGGCAGGATGAGCGCGAGCGAGAGCGCGGCGAGCAGGCTGGGAAGGATCCGAGGCATGGCGGTCTTCCAACCGCCGTGGCGCGGAGCGCTTACGTACGCGAGTGTGGGGAGATACTCCCAGGGAGTATACTTTCGCGCATGGAGCACGCGACCTCGACCTGGCGACTCTCGTTCAGCGCGACCGTGCACTGCCTCACCGGCTGCGCCATCGGCGAGGTGCTGGGCATGGTCATCGGCACCGCCGCGGGGTGGTCGAACGGCGCCACGATCGCGCTCTCGGTCGCGCTGGCGTTCGTCTTCGGCTACACGCTGACCAGCCTGCCGCTGCTGCGCTCCGGCATGGCGTTCGCGACCGTCGCGCCGCTGGCCCTTGCCTCCGACACCGTCTCCATCACGATCATGGAGATCGTCGACAACACCATCATGCTGCTCATCCCGGGCGCGATGGCCGCCGGCCTGACCGACCTCGGCTTCTACGCCGCGTTGGCGCTCGCCCTGCTGATCGCCGGGCTCATCGCCTGGCCGGTCAACCGCTGGCTCATCGCCCGCGGCCGCGGCCACGCGGTCATCCACCAGCACCACGGCCACTGACGGCCGCGGCTACATCCGCAGCACGCCGTACCCCAGCTCGCCCAGCGGGGCGTTCGCGCAGGCGGCCAGCGCCCCGGCCAGCACGTCGCGCGTGTCGCGCGGGTCGATGATGCCGTCGTCCCAGAGGCGCGCCGTCGAATAGACCGGCCGCCCCTGCTGCTCGTACTGCTCGCGGAGCTGGGCGCCGACCTCGGCCTGCCCGACCTCGGTCATGACCGTCGCGGCCTGCTCGCCGCCCATGACGCTGATGCGCGCGTTCGGCCACATGAACAGGAACCGCGGCGAGTAGGCGCGCCCGCACATGCCGTAGTTGCCGGCCCCGTAGGAGCCGCCGACGACGACCGTGAGCTTCGGCACGCGCGCGCACGAGACCGCGGTGACGAGCTTCGCCCCGTCCTTGGCGATGCCGCCGGCCTCGTAGTCCTTGCCGACCATGAAGCCGCTGATGTTCTGGAAGAACAGCAGCGGGATGCCGCGCCGGTCGCAGAGCTCGATGAAGTGCGCAGCCTTCAGCGAGGACTCGCTGAACAGGATGCCGTTGTTGGCGATGATGCCGACGGGGTGGCCGTCGAGGTGGGCGAAGGCGCAGACGATCGTCGTGCCGTAGAGCTCCTTGAACTCCTGCAGCTCGCCGGCGTCGACGACGCGGCGCAGGAGGTCGCGGGCGTCGTAGGGCGTGCGCGGGTCGGTCGGGACGACGTCGAGCAGCGTCTGCGGATCCTCGCCGGGCGGTCGCGCGTCGATGCGATGCCAGGGCGCCGCCGCGTCCGGAGGGAGCGTGGCGACGATGCGCCGGACGACGTCGAGCGCGTGGTCGTCGTCGGCGGCGAGGTGATCGACGACGCCGCTGGTGCGGGCGTGGACGTCGCCGCCGCCGAGCTCCTCGGCGGTGACCTCCTCGCCGGTGGCGGCCTTCACGAGCGGCGGGCCGCCGAGGAAGATCGTGCCCTGCTCACGGACGATGACCGTCTCGTCGCTCATCGCCGGCACGTAGGCACCGCCGGCCGTGCAGGACCCCATGACGCAGGCGATCTGCGGGATCGACTGCTTCGACATGGTCGCCTGGTTGTAGAAGATGCGGCCGAAGTGCTCGCGGTCGGGGAAGACCTCGTCCTGCATCGGCAGGAACGCCCCACCGGAGTCGACGAGGTAGACGCACGGCAGCCGGTTCTCCAGCGCGATCTCCTGCGCCCGCAGGTGCTTCTTGACCGACATGGGGTAGTAGGTGCCGCCCTTGACGGTGGCGTCGTTGGCGACGACGACGACCTGGCGGCCGGCGACCGTGCCGATGCCGGTGACCATGCCGGCGCCGGGCGCCGCACCGTCGTAGAGCTCCTCGGCGGCGAGCGCGCTGAGCTCGAGGAACGGCGCTCCGGGGTCGCAGAGCCGCTCCACGCGGTCGCGGACGAAGAGCTTGCCGCGAGCCTCGTGGCGGGCGCGGGCCTTCGCCCCGCCGCCGGCCCGCACGCGCTCCAACCGCGCGTTCAGGTCGGCGATGAGCTCGAGGTGCGCCTCGCGACTCATGCGTCCCCCCCGGTGCCAGGCACCGTGGGGGTGACGGCGACGAGGGGCTGGCGGAGGGTGACGCGGTCGCCGGGCGCCAGCGAGAGGCCGGCGACGACGCCGTCGTGCGGCGCGGTGATCGAGAGCTCCATCTTCATCGACTCCAGGACGAGCAGGACGTCGCCCGCGCTCACACGGTCGCCGTCGGCGGCGTGCACGAGCAGGACGGTGCCGGGCATCGGCGCCTCCAGCGAGCCGGCGAGCGCCACGTCGCCCGCGCCCGAGACGACCGCGGTGCGGACCTCGAGGTGGTGGCCATCGCGCGCGACCCAGACCGCGTCGTCGCCGACCGCGACCGCGTAGCGGCGCCCGACCCCGTCGAGCTCGACAGCGGCCAGGCCGTCCTCGAACCCGTGGAGCTCCGCGGTCCACGCCCGCTCGGCGATCGTCACGCGGCCGTCGCCGACGCGCGCCTCGCCGTGGCCGGCGAGCGCGCGCCGCCACGGCCCGGCGGGCCTCGAGCCGCCCGCGGCGACGACCATCGCGGCGGCGACGAGGTCGTCGGGCACAGCGAGCGCCGCCCCGTCGGCGAGCACGCGCTCCAGCAGCCCGGTGTCCATCTCTCCCGCGCGCACGTCGTCGCGGGCCAGCAGCGCGCGCGTGAAGCCGGCGTTCGTCGTCACACCGGCCAGCGCGAACGTCGCCAGCGCCCGGTCCAGCCGTGCGACCGCCGTGGCGCGGTCGGGCCCGTGCGCGATGACCTTCGCGAGCATCGGGTCATAGGCGGTGCCGACCTCCGAGCCGGCACGGACGCCCGAGTCGACACGCACCCCGGGCCCGGAAGGCTCGCGGTAGACGCGCACCGTTCCGGTCGACGGCAGGAAGCCGGCGGCCGGGTCCTCGGCGTACAGCCGTGCCTCGACCGCGTGCCCGGACGGGACGAGCGCCTCCTGCGCGAGGGCGAGCGGCTCGCCGGCCGCGACGCGCAACTGCTGCTCGACGAGATCCACGCCGTGGACGAGCTCGGTCACCGGATGCTCGACCTGAAGCCGCGTGTTCATCTCCAGGAAGAAGAACTCCGATGCGTCGCGCGTCGCGATGAACTCCACGGTGCCGGCGCCGACGTACCCGCACGCGCGCGCGAGCGCGACCGCCGCCGCGCCCATCCGCGACCGCAGCTGCGGCGAGATGACCGGTGACGGTGCCTCCTCGACGACCTTCTGGTGGCGGCGCTGCAGCGAGCACTCGCGTTCGCCGAGGTGCACGCAGGTGCCGTGCGCGTCGGCGAGCACCTGGATCTCGATGT
>JBDZVZ010000116.1:0-6691 GCA_040255945.1 Solirubrobacterales bacterium
CGCCAGGGCGGCCGCGCCAGCGACCCGCGCGGCAACGGCCTGCTCATGCTGCGCGGCCACTGGGGCGGCGTTCCCGGCCGCTGGATCTACGAGCCCGCCGGCCAGGACGTGCGGCTGCGCTCGAGCTGCCCGCGCGGCGCGACGCTGCAGCTGACCGTCTACCTGCCGGCGGTCGGCGAGCTCACCCGCAGCGGCCGCTACCTCTCGCGCGGCGGGTTCGCCGCCCGCTTCTCACGGCCGATCAGGGCGACCGTCGCCCCACACCGCTACGGCAGCGCGCGCGAGCCGCACCTCACCGCCGTCCGCGTGCGCGTCCGCTGCGCCGGCGCGACGACGCTGACCGTGACCTACAGCGGCACGACGGCGGCGCGGGGCTGAGCCCCGCGCCGGAGCCGTTTCGCCTATCGACCGCGCGCGGGGTCGATGTAGACGTCGTCGAGCAGCGCCCCGCCCCACACGCCGGTGAAGCGCAGCTGCACGGGGGTGGCGTTGCCGGAGACGAGCGACAGGACCTGTGCGAGCAGCATCGAGTCGGTCGGGCGCCAGCTGCGGAAGCTGAAGTCCGAGCCGACCGCGGTCTCGCGGGCGTTGCCGCTCTCGTCGGTCCACAGCAGATCGGCGTGGATCCGACCCGGCAGCCAGGACGAGGTCGAGGAGAACATGCGGAACGTCGGGTTCGTCTCGTCGGCGCAGAAGACCGGTGAGGTGGCGGTCGCGCCGCCGGGCAGGGCCAGCGCCGTCGAGCGGGCGTTGCCCTGGCCGGCCACGAGACGGGCGCCGCGCTGGAGGGTCCAGCCCGGGGCGCCGTTCTCGAAGTCGCCGCCCGGGGCGATGACGTAGTTGCGGAAGTCGAGGTTGCGCAGGAAGACCTGTGCACCACCCTGCAGGGCGGTGCACTCGCCGGGGGCGGCGCTGCGGGCCTTGTTGCTCTTCGTCGAGGAGCTGCCCCAGCCCGGCCAGGCCTGGGCGGTGGGCGCAAGAATGACGACGAGTGCGGCAGCCGTGCCGGTCATCGTCGCGAGGCGTCGGAACAGAGGCGTCATGCAGCACGACATGGTGCGCCCTGGACGCCGTTTGCGAAATGGGTGGTTGGTCCAGCCTGCCCATCCCCAAAATCGGGGACCCGGTCCGCAGACCTCACCCGAAGGGTGTCCGCGGCCGATGACAGGGGCGTGACTCCCGAGCAGGAGAGCCCACGCCTGGCCGCATCGGCCTTGGCCTCCGCCGAGGACCTGCTCGACGAGTTCTATGCGGCCGAGCCGGCGACGATGGAGCGCCGCGAGACGATCACCGAGATCTGCAGCGCCCTGCTGCTCGCTGCGCTGGCGACGGTGCTCGTCGTGCTCGCGCCGCGCCAGGGGGTCGCCGACCCGTCCGCGTGGCCGCTCTTCGCCCTGGCCTATGCCGCCGCCGCCTCGGTTCGCTTCCACGTCGGGGCGACCTACACGGTGCCGACCCAGCTCATCCTCGTGCCGATGCTGCTCCTGCTGCCGGCGGGGGCGGTGGCGCCGCTCGTCGTCGCGGGCCTGGTCCTCAGCTCGCTGCCGGACACGCTGCGTGGACGGACGCCGCCGCGCTTCCTGCTGTGCGCGGTCTCCGACGGCTGGCATGCGCTCGGCGCCGCCGCCGTGTTCGCGGTCGCCGGCCCCGGCCACTGGGGCGTCACCGCCGTCGGGCTCTACATCGCTTCGTTCGTCGCCCAGGCCGTCACCGACTCGGTGACGATCGTGCTGCGCCAGTGGATCGGGCGCGGCATCCGCCCTGACCGTCAGCAGGGGGTCGTCGGCATCATCCAGGGCGTCGACGCGCTCCTCTGGCCGCTCGGCTACCTCGCCGCGGCCGCCGCCCACGACGGCGACCTCGCCTGGATGCTCATCCTCTTCGCGCCGGTCGGCCTGGCCGTCCTGGCGCACGACCGTGGGGTCCGCATCGAGCAGGCCCACCGGCGGTTGGAAGCGCTGCGCGCCGAACGCTCGCGCAAGGACCAGGCGATCCGCCGGATCGGCGAGGCGTTCGGCACGACGCTCGACCGTGAGGCGCTGCTGGAGCTCACGCTGCACACGGCGATCGACGCCGCCGGCGCCGACGGCGGCCGGGTCGTCCGCGGCGCGGTCACGACCGCCAGCCACCGGCTCGACGACGCCGACGCCCGCGAGGCCGTGCTCGCCGCCGAGCGGGCCGCGGGCGCAGAGGGACGGACCGCGACCGCCACCGTCGGCGCCTGGCACGCTGTCGCCTGTCCGATCCAGGCCGGGGGCGAGAGCGTCCGCGCCCTCGCCGTCGCCCGTCGCGGCAGCGCGTTCGCCGCCGACGAGCGCGACATCGCCGCCTACCTCGCCGGCCAGGCCGCCCTGTCGGTGCAGAACATCGAGCTTCACGAGCGGCTGCGCGAGCAGGCGCTCACCGACGCGCTCACCGGCCTGTCGAACCACCGTCGCTTCCGGGAGCGCCTCGACCAGGAGCTCGCCGACGCCCGCCGCCATCACCACGAGATCGCGCTCGTCCTGCTCGACCTCGACGACTTCAAGGCAATCAACGACGCCCACGGCCACCTCATCGGCGACCGCGTGCTCCAGCGGGTCGCCGAGATCCTCATCGCGTGCAGCCGGCCGGTCGACGAGGCCGCCCGCTACGGCGGCGAGGAACTCGCGATCCTCCTGCCGCGCACGTCCGCCGGCGAGGCGCTGACCGTCGCCGAGCGGGTGCGCGGCCGGATCGCCGCGGCGACCGTCACCACCCCCGGCGGTCTCGAGCTGCCGGTGACGGCGAGCTTCGGCATCGCGGTCTCCGACGGCAACGGGGACGGCTCGTCGCTCATCGCCCGGGCGGACCGGGCGCTCTACGCCGCCAAGGCCGCGGGCAAGAACCGGGCGCTCGTCGACGGCGCCGACGAGCGGCCGGCTAGTTCCGCGTCGTCGTGCTGAGCTCCGCGTTGCCGACCGCCCGGCGCACGAGTGCCGGCGCGAGCACGCGCAACGCCGCCGCCAGGCCGTAGGGGCGCGGCACGTAGCGCTCGGCGCGCCCGCCCGGGCCGGCGTCGACGATCGCGTCGGCGACCTTGTCCGGGGTCGACACCATCCAGCGGGTGCGCGGGTTGTCGACGAGCTCCTGCTGGGGGAAGCCCTCGGTCGAGACGAACCCCGGGTTGACGATGCCGACGTGGACGCGATGGGGCGCCTCCTCGTGGCGCAGCGCGTCGCTCCAGCCGATGAGCGCGAACTTCGACGCCGAGTAGGCGCCCGAGCCGCCGCGCGCGACACGGCCGGCGGTGCTGGCGACGTTGACGATCGCGCTGGGCGCGCTGCGGCGCAGGAGCGGCAACAGGGCCTCGGTGAGCCGCACCTGGGCGTCGAAGTTCAGCTCCATCGCGGCGCGCACGTTCGCGAAGCCGGCCTCGGCGAAGCGGCCGCGGAAGCCGCCGCCGGCGTTGTTGACCAGCAGGTCCAGCCGCCCGTGCTCGGCCTCGACGGCCGCCGCGATCCGCCCGGGGGCCGCCTCGTCGGTGAGATCCTCGGCGAGGACGAGCACCGGCGTCGGCGCAAGCTGGTCGGCGAGCGCCCGCAGCCGGTCCTCGCGACGGGCGACGAGGACGAGCTTCGCGCCCGGCTCGCGGGCCACCCGGCGGGCGGTGGCCTCCCCGATGCCGCTCGACGCTCCGGTGATGAGGGCGATCATCTGAGCGATCGTACGCAACGCCCGGGGTCAGACGGGGTATCACGGGCGAGATGCCCGACATGCTGCCCCTCGTCCGTCCCCGCCAGCAGCGCCCGAGCGAGCTCGCTGCGGTCGCCGAGCTCGCCGCCGACGGCTTCGGCGGGCTCGTCGGGCGGGTGCGCGAGCTGCACGACGCGATCGCCGATCGGGCGTTCGGCGCCTCGCCGGGCTCGCGGGTCCCGCACGACGCGATCGCCGGCGGCGTCTACACCGCGCTGCGCGCCGGGGGCAGCGCGGCGGGCCGCGTCCTGGCCGCCGGGCTGCGTGCCGGCGACGGCGGCCGGCGGATCACCGACGACCCGCGGGTCCGGCTCGTCCAGGGCGCGCTGAACGGCCTGCTCGGCGACCGGCTCGAACGCGACGGCAACGAGCTCGCGGTCCCGATGGCCGTCCGGGTCGGCGGGGCCGACGTCCCGCCGCGCGCCGAGGACCTCCGTGCCGCGTTCCCCGACGCGACGGGCCACGTCGTCGTCTTCGTCCACGGGCTCTTCGAGAGCGACGCCTCCTGGGCGCTGGGAGCCGAGCGCCGCGGCGGCACCTACGCCTCGCGGGTCGTCGCGCCGCTGGGCGCCACCAGCGTCCACCTCCGTTACAACAGCGGCCTGCACATCTCCGACAACGGGCGGCGGCTCGCGGCGCTGCTCGAGGAGCTCGTCGAGGGCTGGCCGGTGAAGCTCACGTCGCTGGCGCTCGTCGGGCACTCGATGGGCGGGCTGGTCCTGCGCTCGGCCGCCCAC
The DNA here is from genome assembly GCA_040255945.1 of Solirubrobacterales bacterium. Classification (GTDB taxonomy): domain Bacteria; phylum Actinomycetota; class Thermoleophilia; order Solirubrobacterales; family Solirubrobacteraceae; genus Baekduia. Next base: position 4,452 of record JBDZVZ010000116.1, read on the forward strand.
GCCGGCGTGGCGGCCGGCCATCGCTGGCCACAGCTCGTCACCGGCACCGTCTGCCTCGGCAGCCCGCACCTGGGCGCGCCGCTCGAGCAGGGCACCCACCTGGCGGCCTGGGCGCTGCACCGCGTGCCGGAGGCGCGGCCGGTCGCCTCGGTCCTGCGGACGCGCAGCGCCGGGATCAGGGACCTGCGCCACGGCGCGCTCGTGGACACCGAATGGCGAGACGTCGACCCCGACGAGCGCCTGCCGTTCGACCGCGCCGACGTGCCGCTGCTGCCCGGTGTTCGCCATCACGTCGTGGCGGCCACGCTCACCGCCGACCCCGAGCATCCGCTCGGCCGGATCGTCGGCGACCTCCTCGTCCTGGCCCCGTCGGCGCACGGCCTGCGCCGCCGCGAGCGGGTCATCGCCTTCGAGGACGACGACTGCCATCACCTCGGCGGCCACGACCATTTCTCGCTGCTGAACACGCCCCGGCTCGACCCGCTGCTGACGGGGTGGCTCGCCCCATAACCACGCGTGCCGGGGTGGCGGCCCGCCACCGCGCCGCATAGGCTTGCCCCTCGTGAGCACCGCGGGCCCGGCACCCTTCACCATCGATGTCTCCGAGGAGGCCGGACGGGTTCTCGTCAGCGCCCGCGGCGAGCTCGACCTCGCCACCGCGCCCCAGCTGGAGGAGGCGCTGCTGCCGCTCGTGCGCTCCGGACGCCACGCCGTCCTCGACCTGCGCGGCCTGGAGTTCATGGACTCCAGCGGTGTCCGGGTCGTCGTCACCGCCCACACGGCGGCCGCCGAGCACGAGGGCCGGCTGACGCTCGTGCGGGGCGGGGAGCGCAGCCCGGTGGGACGGGTGCTCGAGGTCTCGGGCCTCGAGGGCATGCTCGAGATCGTCGACGAGGCATGATGCGCCGATGAGCGCCGCCCCCTTCGACGATCCGGCCGTCCTCGAGCGCTTCGCCGACCTCGTGGTCGGCTTCGCCGCCAACGTGCAGCGCGGCCAGATCCTGTCGATCGGATCCGAGCTCGGCAAGGAGCAGTTGACGCGCGCGCTGGCCGCCAGCGGGTACCGGGCGGGGGCGAAGTACGTCGACGTCAACTACTACGACCTGCACATCAAGCGCGCGCGGATCCTCTACGCCGACGAGGACACGCTGGACTTCGTGCCGTCGTGGCTCGGCGAGCGGGTGCTGGAGATGGGCCGCCAGCGCACCGCCCGGATCGGCCTGACCGGCCCGGCGCATCCCGGCCTGCTCGAGGACCTGGACCCTCGCCGGCTCGGCCGCGACCAGCTGCCGATGGTCAAGGAGACCGGCCAGGTCGTCAACGAGCGCACGACGAACTGGACGGCGGTGCCGGCGCCGACCCGGGCGTGGGCGAAGCTCGTCCACCCGGCGCTCGACGAGGACGCCGCCTGGGCCCGGCTGAGCGAGCAGATCGTCCACGTCTGCCGGCTCGACGAGCCGGATCCGATCGCCGCCTGGCGGCAGCGGGCCGACGACCTCGTCGACGCGGCCGCACGGCTCAACGGGCGGCGCTTCGACGCGGTCCGGTTCGTCGGCCCGGGCACCGACCTCACCGTCGGCCTGTTTCGGACCTCGTCGTTCCTGGCGGCCCGGTTCGAGACCGTCGACGGGATCGTCCACATGCCGAACCTGCCGTCGGAGGAGATCTTCACGACGCCCGACCCGGAGCGCGCCGACGGAGTCGTGCGGGCGACGAAGCCGCTCGTGCTGGGCGGCTCGATCATCCGTGGCCTGGAGGTCGAGTTCCGCGGCGGGCGCGCGGTGCGCATCGACGCCGACGAGGGCGCCGACGTCCTGCGCTCCTACGCGCAGCGCGACGAGAACGCCAACCGGCTCGGCGAGGTCGCGCTCGTCGACGGCGCCGGCCGGATCGGCGCGCTGGACACCGTCTTCTTCGACACGCTGCTCGACGAGAACGCCGCCAGCCACATCGCCCTGGGCACCGCCTACAAGATGTGCGTGGGTGACGAGGATGCCGAGCGCGCCAACACCTCCAACATCCACGTGGACTTCATGATCGGCTCGCCGGAGGTGCGCGTGCTGGGCGTCGAGGCCGACGGGACCGAGACCCCGGTGCTCGTCGAGGGCGCCTGGCAGCTCTGAGCCTCGGTATCCTCGCCGCTTCCAGGAGAGGTGCCGGAGCGGTTGAACGGGCACGACTGGAAATCGTGTAACGGGGGTTGACCTCGTTCGAGGGTTCGAATCCCTCCCTCTCCGCTA
>JBDZVZ010000149.1:0-1783 GCA_040255945.1 Solirubrobacterales bacterium
GGTGTGCCGGTCCGGCCGGTCAAGGGGCAGGCCCTGCGGCTGCGCGACCCCTCCGGGCCCGGCCTGGCGGACCGCGTCCTGCGCTGGGGCCCGCCGACGCCCGGCTACCTCGTGCCGCGCGGCGACGGCCGGTACTACCTTGGAGCGACGATGGAGGAACGAGGCTTCGACACCGCGGTCACCGCCCTGGCGCTGCACGAGCTGCTGCGCGAGGCTGCCGACGTCCTGCCCGGCGTGCTCGAGCTCGAGGTCGACGAGGTCTTCGCCGGCCTGCGCCCGGGCACCCCCGACAACGCCCCGATCCTCGGCGCCGACCCGGCCGACCCGCGGATCGTCTGGGCGACCGGGCACTTCCGCAACGGCATCCTGCTCACGCCGGCGTCGGCCGACCTCGTCGCCGCCGAGCTCGCCGGCGAACCCGAGGACCACGCCTTCGGCCCGCAGCGCTTCGGGGTCGCCGCATGAGCGACATCATCATCAACGGCGAGCCGCGCACGGTCGAGGACGGGCTGACGATCAGCGGGCTGCTGACGCTGCTCGGCGCGCCGGACCGCGGCGTCGCCGTCGCGGTCGACGCGACGGTCATCCCGCGCGGCGCGTGGGAGGAGGTCGTCGTGGACGACGGCGCGCGCATCGAGGTCCTGACCGCGGTGCAGGGCGGCTGATGGCTTCGCCATTGCGAGTTCGCTCAGCAGGCTTCGCGAACGTCGCGGCTGGAGGTCGCCGTGGGCGTTGAGGTGCTGCGCATCGGCGACCGCGACTTCGGCTCGCGGCTCATCCTCGGCACCGGCGGCTTTCCGCGGCTGGAGACGCTGGGCGAGGCGATCCGCGAGTCCGGGACCGAGATGGTCACCGTCGCGCTGCGGCGCATCGACCCGGCCGCCCGCGGCTCGCTCGTCGACCTGCTCGACGACTGCGGCGTCCTGCTGCTGCCGAACACCGCCGGCTGCTACACGGCGCGCGACGCGGTCCTCACCGCCCAGCTCGCCCGCGAGGCCTTCGCCACCGACTGGGTCAAGCTCGAGGTCATCGGCGACGAGCGCACGCTGCTGCCCGACGCGGTCGAGCTCGTGGCCGCCGCCGAGCAGCTCGCCGACGACGGGTTCATCGTCCTGCCGTACACGACCGACGACCCGGTGCTCGCCCGGCGCCTGGAGGACGTCGGCTGCGCGGCGGTCATGCCGCTCGGCTCGCCGATCGGCTCGGGCATGGGCATCAACAACGCCTACAACCTGCGGTTGATCCGCGAGCAGACGACGCTGCCGGTCATTCTCGACGCCGGCGTCGGCACGGCCAGCGACGCGGCGCTGGCGATCGAGCTCGGCTGCGACGCGGTGCTGTGCGCGAGCGCGATCTCGCGCGCCGAGGACCCGGTCGCGATGGCCCGGGCGATGCGCCTGGCGGTCGAGGCCGGCCTGCTGGCCCGCGGCGCGGGGCGCATCCCGCAGCGCCTCTACGCCGAGGCCTCGACGCCGCACGAGGGCGCCGCGCAGTTCGCGCCTCCGACGGCAGCGTCCGAGGAGACGGTGTCGGAGCCGTTCATCCATCCCTCCGATCCGGCGCAGCCGATCGGGCGGTGACCGGGCAGGAGCTGGTCGACGGCTTCGCCGCCGCGATGGCGGGCCGCGATCGCGCGGCGTTCGCCTCGATCTGCGCGCTGGACGTCCACTACGAGGACCCGCTGACCGTCGTCCCGGTGCGCGGCTGCGACGCGCTCGGCGACCATGCGGCCCAGCTCTGGGTCGCCGCGCGCACGCTGCGACTGGCTGACGGGCCTGACGAG
>JBDZVZ010000117.1:0-6625 GCA_040255945.1 Solirubrobacterales bacterium
AGCGTCTACGCGAGCCCGTCGGTGCGCCGCCTGGCGCGCGAGCTCGGCGTCGACCTGCGCGCGGTGGACGGGACGGGGCGCAAGGGCCGCATCGTGCCGGAGGACGTGGAGGCAGCGGCGGGAGCCCGACCTGGCACCACGGTGCCTGGCACCGGCGTGCCAGGGCCACAGGTCGACTTCACCCGCTACGGCGAGATCGAGCGGGTGCCGCTGTCGCGGATCCGGCGCCTGTCGCGCGACAACCTCGCGCGCAACTGGGTCTCCATCCCGCACGTCACCCAGCACGACGAGGCCGACGTCACCGAGCTCGAGGCGTTCCGCAAGGGCCTGAACGCCGAGCAGTCCGACGTCAAGGTCACGATGGTCGCGCTGCTGCTGAAGGCCTGCGCGGCGACCCTGCAGGCCTTCCCGGACGTCAACAGCTCGCTCGACGGCGACGAACTCGTCCACAAGAAGTACTACCACTTGGGCTTCGCCGCCGACACGCCCAACGGGCTCGTCGTCCCGGTCGTGCGCGACGTCGACCGCAAGGGGCTGCTCGAGCTCGCCGGCGAGCTGGCCGAGCTGTCGGCGGCCGCCCGCGCCGGCAAGCTCTCGCCGGCTCAGATGAGCGGCGGCACGTTCACGATCTCGTCGCTGGGCGGCATCGGCGGCACCGCGTTCACGCCGATCGTCAACGCGCCCGAGGTCGCGATCCTCGGCGTGTCCAAGACGGCGACCAAGCCCGTGTGGAACGGCGCCGAGTTCGAGCCCCGGCTCATGCTGCCGCTCTCGCTCTCCTACGACCACCGGGTCGTCGACGGCGCGCTCGCCGCGCGCTTCACGACCCATCTCGCCGGCGTCCTGACCGATCTGCGGAGGGTTCTCCTGTGACCACGACGCTGGAAGTCACCGTCCCCGACCTCGGGGACTTCGCCGACGTCCCGGTCGTCGAGATCCTCGTCGGCGTCGGCGACGAGGTCGCCGCCGAGGACCCGCTCGTCGTCCTGGAGTCCGACAAGGCCTCCATGGAGATCCCCGCCCCGCAGGCCGGCACGGTCAGCGAGGTGAAGGTGTCGGTCGGTGACACGGTCTCCGAGGGCTCGGCCCTCGCGGTCCTCACCGTCGCCGAGACCGGCGGTGGGGCGCAGGACGCGGCGACCGCGCCGCCCGCCGAACCGGCGCAGCGCGCACAGCCTGCGGCGGTCGCGTCGAGCGACGGCGCCGGGCCGCCGCGCGGCGACAGCCACGCCCAGGTCCTCGTCCTCGGCTCCGGCCCCGGCGGCTACGCCGCCGCGTTCCGCGCCGCCGACCTCGGCCGCGACGTCGTGCTCGTCGAGCGCCACGCCACGCTCGGCGGCGTCTGCCTGAACGTCGGCTGCATCCCGTCCAAGGCGCTGCTGCACGTCGCCCGTGTCATCGCCGAGACCCGCGAGCTCGCCGACCACGGCGTCCGCTTCGGCGCGCCCGAGATCGACCTCGACGCGCTGCGGGCCTTTAAGGACGACATCGTCGGCCGGCTCACGCGCGGGGTCGAGCAGATGGCCAAGGGCCGCCGGGTCCGCGTCGTCCAGGGCGAGGCGCGCTTCACCGGCCCCAACCTGCTTGCCGTGGCCCAGGAGGGCGGCGAGACGACGACGATCAGCTTCGACGACGCGATCGTGGCCGCCGGCTCGCGCTCGGTGCAGCTGCCGGGCTTCCCGCACGACGACCCGCGGGTCATCGACTCGACCGGGGCCCTGGAGCTCGCCGACGTCCCGGCGCGGCTGCTCGTCGTCGGCGGCGGCATCATCGGCCTGGAGATGGCGACCGTCTACGACGCGCTCGGCTCCGAGGTCACCGTCGTCGAGCTCGCCGACGGGCTCATCCCCGGCGCCGACCGCGACCTCGTCGCGCCGCTGGCCAAGCGCATCGACGAGCGCTACGCGGCCGTCCACCTCGCCACCAGCGTCGAGGCGCTCGAGGCCCGCGACGACGGGCTGCACGCGACGTTCTCCGGCGACGTGCCCGACGCCGTCTTCGACCGCGTCCTGGTCGCCGTCGGCCGCGCGCCCAACGGCGCCGGGCTCGGGCTGGACGCCGCGGGCGTGGAGGTCGACGAGCGGGGCTTCGTCGCCGTCGACGACCAGCAGCGCACCAACGTGGCGCACATCCTCGCCATCGGCGACGTCGTCGGCGGGCCGATGCTCGCCCACAAGGCGTCGGCGGAGGGGCACGTCGCCGCCGAGGTCGCCGCGGGCCAGGACGTCGTCTTCGACGCGGTCGCCATCCCGTCGGTCGCCTACACCGACCCGGAGGTCGCCTGGGTCGGCCTGACCGAGACCGAGGCCGCCGAGCAGGGCAAGGCCTATGAGAAGTCGGTGTTCCCGTGGTCGGCATCGGGCCGGGCGTTGGCGATGAACGGCCGCGACGGCCTGACGAAGCTCCTGCACGAGCCGGGCACCGGCCGGCTGCTCGGTGCCGGGGTCGTCGGGCCGAACGCCGGCGAGCTCGTGGCCGAGCTCGGGCTGGCGCTCGAGATGGGCGCCAACGTCGAGGACATCGCGCTGACGGTCCACGCCCATCCGACGCTCAGCGAGACCGTCGGCCTGGCCGCCGAGGTCGCCCACGGGACGGTCACCGACCTGCCCAATCGCCCGGCACGCCGCTCGACGTGACCCGCTAGCCTCGACGCGGCCGGCGCCGCTGCTGCGCCGTTCGTCCGCGCCGGCCCGCCATGAACGCACGCCGCCTGCTCGCCGTCGTCGTCGCCGCGGTTGCCGCCGCCCTGGGGCTCACCGCCTGCGCGACCGCCCACGCTTTCTCGTACCAGCGCCTCGAGGGCGAGCGCCTGCACGTCAAGCGCTCGGCCGGCCACGTCATCCGTGACCGCCGCGCGAGCCACCGCCGGGCGCTGCAGCTCGACGGGCGCGGCAGCGCCCACGGGCGCATGACGCTGCGCCGCGCGGCGCGTGTGGCCCTGCGGCTGCGTGCACGCTCCTGCCACGGGTCGCCCCGGCTCGTCGTCAAGGTCGGTCGGAGCGTCGTCTTCGACAGCCGGGTGCACAGCCGCCGCTGGCGGACCTCCAGCCCGCCGGGGGTCGTCGGCGCCGGACGCCACACGGTCACCGCGCGCTTGGCGAACCCGCTGCGCCGGGGAGGCTGCCGCCGGGCCGTGCTCATCGACCGCCTCGACTTCCGCCACGTCACCCGGACGCCGGAGGGCACGCCCGCGCCGCCCGGGCCGGGCACTCCGGGCGCGCCGCTCCCCCCGGGCGCCCACTGGACCCCCGGCCCGGGGACGACCTGGCAGTGGCAGCTCACGACCCCGGTGGACCGCTCCGTGGCCGCCGACGTCTACGACATCGACCTGTTCGACAACGACGCCGCCGTCGTCTCGGCGCTCCACGCCCAGGGGCGCAAGGCCATCTGCTACTTCTCGGCCGGCTCCTACGAGCCGGGCCGTCCTGATTCGGGCAGCTTCCCGGCGGCCGTGCTCGGCAACGAGCTCGAGGGCTGGCCGGGCGAGCGCTGGCTCGACATCCGGCAGCTCGACGTCCTGGGCCCGATCATGGAGCGGCGCCTGGACCTCTGCAAGCAGAAGGGGTTCGACGGCGTCGAGCCCGACAACGTCGACGCCTACACGAACAACAGCGGCTTTTCGCTCACCCCCGCAGACCAGTTGCGCTACAACCGCTTCCTCGCCGACGCCGCCCACGCCCGCGGCCTGGGCGTCGGGCTCAAGAACGACCTCGACCAGGTGCCCCAGCTCGAGCCGAGCTTCGACTTCGCCGTCGTCGAGCAGTGCTACGAGTACGGCGAGTGCGGCGGGCTGAGCCGGTTCGTCGACGCGGGCAAGGCCGTCTTCATCGCCGAGTACAGCGTCGACCCGGCCCAGTTCTGCGCGCAGGCGCGGGCGGCCGGCTTCAGCGCGATCCGCAAGCGCCTCGAGCTCGACGCCTGGCGCCAGAGCTGCTGAGCCCCGGTCAGCGGCCTGCCGGACCTCCCCGCTCCGGGGGAGGGCGGCGGGTCAGCGGCCTTCCGGGCGTCCCGCGTTCGGGGGATGGACGGGCTTTAGGGCGCGGTTAGCCTCGCCGCGGCCGGCGCTTCCCTTCCGCCCCCGTCCGCGCCGGTCCACACCATGTCCCCACGCAGCTCTCTTGTTGTTGCCCTTGCCCTGTCGGCGGCGGTCGGCGCTTCAGCGCCCGCGCTGGCCGCCAAGAAGCCCCAGCGTCTCGTCGTCAAGGGGCACGCCAGCGTCGAGCGCACGCTCACCGTCAGTACTCCGTCTCGTGTCGCGCTCCGGATGAAGGCCAGGACGTGCAAGGGCGCGCCGAAGGTCCAGGTGAAGGTCGGCGGCGCCGTCGTCTTCCGGGGCCGGGTCGCGAACCGCCGCTTCACGACGCGCGTGTCGTCGAAGGTCGTCCCGGCGGGACGCCACGGCGTGACGATCAGCCTGCGCAATCCGTACCGCCGCGGCGACTGCCAGCGCCAGGTCGTCATCGACCGCATCAGCGCGCGCCCGGCCGGCACGAAGCCGTCCGACGGTGCGCCGGCGCCGACCCCGAAGCCCACGCCGAAGCCGGCCCCGGCACCGGCGCCGAAGCCCACCCCGACCCCGGCCCCGGCGCCGGGCGGGTCGACGACGACCCCCGCGCCGGCTCCCGCCCCCGGCGGGTCGGGCGGGACCTCGTCGGGCGACCGCTGGAAGCCGGGCCTGCGCACGACCTGGCAGTGGCAGCTCACCTCGCCGGTGGACCGCTCGGTCGCGGCCCAGATGTACGACATCGACCTGTATGACAACGACGCATCGGTCGTGTCGGCGCTGCACGCCCAGGGCCGCAAGGTCGTCTGCTACTTCTCGGCCGGCAGCTATGAGAACTGGCGCCCGGACGCCTCGAGCTTCCCGGCCGCCGTGCTCGGCAACGGGCTGGACGGATGGCCCGGCGAGAAGTGGCTCGACGTCCGCCGCCTCGACGTCCTGGGCCCGATCATGGAGAAGCGCCTGGACCTCTGCAAGCAGAAGGGCTTCGACGCCGTGGAGCCCGACAACATCGACGCCTACACGAACGGCACGGGCTTCCCGCTCACCGCGGCCGACCAGTTGCGCTACAACCGCTTCCTGGCCGACGCCGCGCACGCCCGCGGCCTGTCGATCGGCCTGAAGAACGACCTCGACCAGGTCGTCGCGCTCGAGCCGAGCTTCGACTTCGCCGTCGTCGAGCAGTGCTACGAGTACGACGAATGCGGCATGCTCGCCCCGTTCGCCCGGGCCGGCAAGGCGGTCTTCATCGCCGAGTACAGCACGGCGACGAGCCGCTTCTGCGGTCCCGCGCAGACGGCGGGCTACAGCGCCATCCGCAAGAAGCTCGCCCTGGACGCCTGGCGCGAGACCTGCTGAGCGAGCTCAGTAGCTGCAGTACAGGTTGCCACCCCCGGCTGCCGCGGCGCCCGTCGACCCCGCGTTGACGTACTGCCACTGGTAGTCGGGGTGGCCGCCCACCCAGTAGACGATCTCGAAGACCCCGACCGTCGTGATGCCCTGCCCGGTCGGCACGGCGATCGGCCCCCAGGTCCACGGGATCGGCTGCGGCGTGGCGTTGGGATGGAACTGGTCGATGCCGCGCGGGGTCGCCGTCCACGTCTGCCAGCGCCCGGTGTTCTCGCCCTCGGTGCCGAGCCAGTGCCAGCCGCCGGCGGCCGTGTGCCAGGCGATCCAGCCGCGCGTCGAGACGGGCGTCTGCTCACGCGTGGTGAAGTCCGGCTCGACGAGGTAGGCCTGCGGCCCGCCCGCGCTGTCGGTGCACTGGAGGTGGCCGTCGGTCCAGAACCCGGTCGCCGACGGAGCGCTCCCGCCCGCGCGCAGCGTGAACGAGAGGCGCGCGGTCCGGCCCGCCTGGCTCACCCGGGCCGTGGCCGCCACGACGCGCTTGCGGGCGAGCGTCCGGACGGCCTTCTTGGACACCTTCAGCCGTGCGGTCGCGCGGTTGGCGGCGCACCGGTAGCGGCCGCTGGCCAGCCGGCCGCGGCCGACGGCCCGGGCGGTCACCGTGACCGTGCCGGAGGCCTGGCAGGCCAGCCGCAGCGAGAACGTGCGCCGGGCGCGGTTGAGGGTGGCCTGGGTGGCGTCGAGCAGGCCCGGGCCCGGCGCGCCCGCGGGGACGGCTGCCGGCGTGCCCGGCGGCACGTCGGTGGGCGCGGTGCCGGGCGGCGCGGGCAGCGACTCGCCGTTGCCGGGCGGCGGGCCGGGAGGTCCGGCCGGGGCCTGGGCCGAGGCGTCGGCGGCCCCGAGCAGCAGCGCGAGCGCGCAGAGGACGGACAGGCGGCGGAGCGCCGCCCTCGGGCGAGCCGTGGCGATCACCTACGTCTTCCTTTCGTGTCGGTGGCGCAGCGCGCGGAGACGCTCGAGCTGCTGGGCGTACTCGAACTCGTAGAGCTCGCGGTGCCGCGTCCGCACCATGACGGAGCGGGCGGCCGGTGCGGGCAGCGCGACGGCCGAGACGGGGACGGCGGCGGGCGCCGCCGGCGTGTCGGTGGCGGCGCCGTCGTCGCCGGTGGTCCGCCGCGGGGCCTCGCGCAGCCCGAGCACGCAGCCCGCCGCGGTGGCGAGGACCGCCCCGGCGGCGGCCAGCACGAGCAGCGGGCTGTCGGTGGCGCCGCCGCCGGC
>JBDZVZ010000118.1:0-6572 GCA_040255945.1 Solirubrobacterales bacterium
GGCCGCGTCCGACGCCGAGACCCCCGCCGCCGACGAGGCCCCCGCGCCCGAGGGCGAGCAGGAGGCCTGAGGACCGCGGCTTGGCCGCCGATCCCTCGCAGCACGCTGACGACGACGGCCGCGCCCCGGGCGCGGCCGTCGCCTTTTCCGTCCCGTTCGTCGGGCTGACCGGCGGGCTGGGCTCGGGCAAGTCGACCGCGCGCGCGGCGCTGGCGCGCCTGGGCGCGGCCACGATCGACACCGACGCCGTCGTCCACGCGCTCTACGCCTCCGACGAGGTGCGCGACGCGGTCCGTGCCCGTTGGGGCGACGACGTCGCCCCGGGCGGGGTCGTCGACCGTCCGGCGATCGCCCGTCACGTCTTCGCCGACCCGGCCGAGCGCGCCTGGCTGGAGGGCCTGCTGTGGCCGCTGGTGGGCCGGCGCGTCTGGGAGTTCCGGGTCGAGCAGGAGGCCGCCGACCCGCCGCCGAAGGCCGTCGTCGTGGAGACGCCGCTGCTCTTCGAGGCCGGGATGGACGCGATGTACGACGCGACGATCGCCGTCGTCGCCGCCGAGGACGTGCGTCGCGCACGGGCCGCCGCGCGCGGCCACGAGGCCGTCGACGAGCGGGCCGCCCGCCAGCTGACCCAGCAGGAGAAGGCGGCGCGGGCGACCTACGTCGTGCGCAACGACGGTTCCGAGGCGGACCTCGAACGGGAACTGTCGGCCGTCCTTGCGAAGCTGGGTCGGCGATGAGCACCCGCAGCGTCACGGCCGCCCCTCGCCGGCGCACCGCCACGCGCACCGTCGCGCGGCGTCAGGCGCAGGTCCGCCGCCGCCGGATCGGCGCGCTGCTGCTGACCGTCGCGCTCACCGCCGCCGCGGTGGTGACGCTGCTGCCGCGCTTCCATCAGGCGGTCCAGGAGATCGGGCTGCCCCTGCGCCACGAGGACATCATCCGCCAGCAGGCCGCCGAGAAGGGCCTCGACCCGGCGCTCATCGCCGCCGTCATCTACGCGGAGTCGCGCTTCATCGACGGGCGCACCTCGTCGGCCGGGGCCGAGGGCCTGATGCAGCTGACGCCCGACACGGCCCGCGACATCGCCCGTCGCTCGGGCGGCACGCGCTTCGAGGTGGCCGACCTCGGCACGCCGCAGGTGAACATCGCCTACGGCAGCTACCACCTGCGCTACCTCCTGCAGCGCTACGGCGGCAACCGCATGCTCGCGGTCGCCGCCTACAACGCGGGGGAGGGCAACGTCGACCGCTGGATCGCCCGGTTCCACCAGGAGGACCGGCCGCTGACGGTCGACACGATGCCGTTCGGCGAGACCCGCGCCTACGTGCGCAAGGTCCTCGACGCGCGCACCGAGTACCGCGCCAGGTACCGCCGCCAGCTCGGCCTGTAACCGGGGTCAGACCCGTTCCGTTGCAGCGGGCCTGCGCCAGGGGCGACGGGAGGCGTGCTTGGCTGCAACGGAACGGGTCTGACCCCGGTGGGGGTTCAGAGGCGGCCCGATGAGGCGCGGCCCATGCGGGCGGCCGAGTCCAGGACGACCGCGCCGAGCAGCACGGCGCCCGTGACCATGAACTTCGTCGCCGACGGATAGGCCAGCAGGTCCATCCCGTTGGAGATCGAGCCGATGACCAGCGCGCCGAGCAGCGCGCTCCACACGCTGCCGCGCCCGCCGAAGAGGCTCGTGCCGGCGATGACCGGCCCGGCGATCGCCAGCAGCAGCAGGTCGGAGCCGCCGGAGCTCTGGTTGACCGCCAGCAGGCGCGAGGCGAGCATGATGCCGCCGACCGCCGCCATCGCCGACGCGATCGAGAAGACGACCACCCGCACGCGGAACACGTGGATGCCCGCGCGGCGCGCCGCCTCCGCGCTGCCGCCGACCGCGTAGATGTGGCGGCCGAAGCGCGTCCGGCGCGTCATGAAGTCGACGATGACGACGAAGCCGATGAGGATGAGCGCCGCGACCGGCACGCCGCGGTCCTGGTTGACGATCCACACGGCGACCAGCGAGGCGATGGCGACCGCGCCGATGCGCAGCGCGACGAGGGCCGGCGCGGGCGCCGTCAGCTGGGCGGCCACCCGCCGGTGCCGGCCGACGAGCGTGGCCGCGGCGTAGAAGGCGACCGCCGCGATCGCGACGATCCACCCGACCGCGTCGGCCAGGAACGTGCCGGTGAGGTCCGGGATGAGCCCGGGATTGAGGTTCACGGTCCCGGTCTCGCCGAGCACGCGCAGCTGGAGCCCCTGCCAGCCGAGCAGGCCGGCGAGCGTCACGACGAACGTCGGGATCGCGAACTTCGTCGAGACGAAGCCCTGGAACGCGCCGATCGCCGCGCCGCAGACGATCGCGGCTGCGATCGCCGGGACCGGCGCCCAGCCGTGCTTGACCGACAGGACGGCCATGATCGCCGCCGTGACGCCGGAGACGGCGCCGACCGACAGGTCGATCTCGCCGAGCAGCAGGACGAGCACGACCCCGACCGAGATGAGGCCGATACCGGTGATCTGGAGGGCGAGGTTCGTGAGGTTGACCGCGCTGAGGAAGCGGTCCTCCTGCACCTGGAAGATCGTCCAGATGATCGCCAGCAGCACGATGACGCGCAGCGACCCGAGGTCGCCGGTGCGCAGGCGGTGCAGCAGCTCCCGGCCGGAGGTGGGCAGCGTCTCCTTCGTGGCGGCCGGGGCGAGCGGCTCGGCGGGGGGTGCGGTCGTGCTCATGGCGAGGTGCCCTCCTGCTCGGTGGTGGTGGCGTGGCCGTTGCCGACCGCGCCGGTGATCGCGGCGACGACTTCCTCGCGGGTGGCGGTGGCCGGGTCGTACTCGCCCCCGTACGCGCCGAGGCGCAGCACGAAGATCCGGTCGACGACCGAGAAGACGTTGGCGAGGTTGTGGCTGATGACGATGACGCCGAGGCCTCGGCTCTTCAGGCGTTTGACGAGGGCCAGGACCTGGGCGGTCTGGGCGACGCCGAGGGCCGCGGTGGGCTCGTCGAGGATGACGAGCTTCGGCTCGCCGATGAGCGAACGGGCGATCGCCACCGACTGGCGCTGGCCGCCCGACATCGCCCCGACCTCGCCGCGGACCGACTGGATCGTCGTCACCGACAGCTCGGCGAGCAGCTCGTTGGCCTTCTGCTCCATGGTGACCTCGTCGAGGAGGCCGCCGGAGACCGGCTCGCGGCCGAGGAAGAGGTTCTCGACGACGTCGAGGTTGTCGCACAGGGCGAGGTCCTGGTAGACGGTCGCGATCCCGAGCTCGGTCGCGTCCTGCGGGGCGGCCACCCGCTGCGGCCGCCCCTCCCAGAAGTACTCGCCGGTGTCGGCGGGGTTGATGCCCGAGACGACCTTGATGAGCGTCGACTTGCCGGCGCCGTTGTCGCCGACCAGCCCGACCACCTCACCGGGCTGCACCCGGAAGTCCACCCCGTTGAGGGCGCGGACCGCGCCGAAGCGCTTCGTGATCCCCCGCAGCTCGAGCAGGGGTGTCGTGTCGGTCATCTCGGGCGTTCCTCTCTACCTACTGGGCCGTGAGCCCCGCCGACTCGCACGCGGCCTTGTACTGGCCGGTGCAGATCTCCGAGACCTTCCAGAACCCATCCTTGACGATGGTGTCCTTGATGTTGTCCTTCGTCACGGCGACCGGCTGCAGGAGGACCGACTTGATCTTGCCCTGGCCGTTGTCGGTCTCGCCGTTGACGAGGCCGGCGCTGGGCTCGTTGCCCTGCGAGAGGTCGAACGCGAGCTGCGCGGCCGCCTCGGCCTCCGGCTTGATCGCCTTGTAGACCGTCATGTACTGCTCGCCCTTGACGATCCGCTGGATGCCCGCGAGCTCGGCGTCCTGGCCGGTGACCGGGATCGTCTTCGGGTCGATGCCCGCGGACTTCATCGCGGCGATCGCCCCGCCGGCGGTGCCGTCGTTGGCGGCGTAGACGCCGACGAACCCGTTCTTGCCGAGCGCGGTGATCGCCTGCTCCATCTCGGTCTGGGCCTTGTCGGGCGACCAGTCGGGCGTGTCGTACTCCTTGGCGACCTTGTAGTCGCTGCCGTCGATGACGCTGTGCGCGCCCGCCTTGAACAGCTTGGCGTTGTTGTCGGTCGGCGAGCCGTTGATCATGACGATCGAGCCGCTCTTGCCCTCGGCACTGAGCTTCTTGACGAGGCTGTCGCCCTGGAGCTTGCCGACCTTCTCGTTGTCGAACGAGATGTAGTAGTCGACCGGGGCGTTCGTGATGAGGCGGTCGTAGGAGACGACCGGGATGTTGGACTGCTTGGCGCGGGTGACGATGCTCGCCGCCGACGCGGAATCGACCGGGTCGAGGACGAGGACGTCGGCCCCCTGGGTGATGGCCGCCTCGGCCTGCTGCTGCTGCTTGGCCGCGTCCTGGTCGGCGTTCGAGTAGATCACCTGGCAGTTCGGGCAGATCTCCTTGAGCTTGCGCTGGAAGTTCGGCCGGTCCTGCGACTCGTAGCGCGCGGTCTTGGACTCGGGCAGCAGGAGCGCGATCTTCGCGCTCTTCGCGCTGCCGGAGCTGCCCCCGGTCGTGCTGTCGTTGTTGTTGTCGTCGCCGCCGCACGCGGCGAGCCCGACGGACAGGGCCGCGGCCGAAAGGACGGCCACCCATCTGGTGGTGCGCATCTGCATCCTCCTCCTCGAGGTGCTGGGAACGGGACTGGGGAACAAGCGGTTCATGCCGAGGCCTCGTGGGCGGGGGCCACGGGCGTGGCGAACGTCTCAGCGTCCTGGAGCACGAGCGCGAGGGCGCCCAGGACCTCCGCCCGCTCTCCGAGCGCTCCGGGCACGATCTCGACATCCTCGCCCGCGCTGCGGATGGCGTGCCGGGTGCATTCCTGACGCAGCGGGTCGAGCAGGACGTCGCCGCACGCGGCGAGCTCTCCGCCGACGACGACCCGGCGGGGGTTCAGGAGGTTGACGAGGTTCGCGACGGCGCGGCCGATGTGCCGGGCGCCGTCGGCGACGACGCGCCGGCAGGCGGGGTGGCCGTCGAGCGTGAGCTCGACGAGGCGGGGGAGGGTGAGGTCCTTGCCGAGCGTCGGGCGCAACAGCTCGACGGCGGCGGCGCCGCTGGCCATGGTCTCCAGGCAGCCGCGGTTCGCGCAGCGGCACATCGGCCCGTGCTCGTCGATGATCGTGTGGCCGATCTCGCCGGCGGTGCCGCCGACGCCGGCGTAGAGGCGGCCGCCGAGGATGAGCCCGGCGCCGATGCCGGTGGCGAGCTTGAGGTAGATGACGTCGTCGACGCCGGCGGCGGCGCCCCACACGCGCTCGGCGCGCACGCCGAGGTTGGCGTCGTTGTCGACGGCGACCGGCAGGCCGAGCCGCTCGCTCAGCGCGCGGGCGGCCGCGACGCCGACCCAGCCCGGCAGGATCGCGGACGAGCCGACCGTGCCGGTGGCGGCCTCGATCGGCCCGGGGAGGCCCATGCCGACGCCGAGGACGAGGTTGCGGTCCACGGCCGCTTCGGCCAGGGCGGCGTCGACGAGCTCGGCGGCGACGTCGAGTCCGGTGGCCGACCGGTGGTCGCCCGGGAGCTCACGTCGCTGCTCGGCGAGGACGGTGTGGCCGAGGTCGGCGACCGCGACGGTGACGTGCGACTTGCCGAAGTCGACGCCGACCGCCGCGCCGGCGCGGCGTTCGAGCGAGACGAGGACCGGGGGACGGCCACCCTGGGCGCCGGCGGCGGCGGGCCGCGCCGGGCGCTCCGCGACGAGCCCTTCGCGCACGAGGTCGCCGACGAGCGAGGAGACGGTCGTACGCGACAGGCCGGTGCGGCGGGCGAGCTCGGCCCGGCTCGTGACGCCGGCGGTCCGCAGCGTGTCGAGGACGCGCCGACGGTTGCGCTCGCGCAGCGACTCGAGGGAACCGGAGCCGTCGGGGGTCATCGGCGGCGAGCCTGCCATGGTCGTCGGACGTTTGTCAAGAGTCGTGCGGAACATCTGGAAAGACAGCGGCGAGTTCCGCAGATCTCCGTCCTAACCCGAAGCTCAGATATCCGTTGAACGTCCGTCCGGGCGCATGGACGTCCGTTCGAAACGGCTCGACTTTCCCCGTCCGCGTGCCGACTGTCAGATCAATGCGCGGCTACCTGCGTAGGTCGACCGTTGGGCAGCGCCTTCGTCAGGAGGGCGGCTTTGCGATGGTCGAGGTCATCGTCAGCGCGGTGCTCGTGGTCGTGCTGGCCACGGCCACCCTGAAGGTCGTCGACGGCAACGCCGCGCAGGCCGGCACGAGCGAGAACCGGTCGGCGGCCTCCCACCTCGCGCACTCCGAGCTCAACCGCCTGCGGCTCGTGCAGCTCGACGCCCTCGCCAAGCAGCTCGAGACCACCCCGAGCCGCCAGGTGACGATCAAGCAGAAGACGTTCACGGTCACCTCCACGGCGCGCTGGGCCAGCGACCAGGGAACGGTGACCCTCGACTGCTCCAGCAGCGACCGGACCGGAGCCCAGTATCTCGTCCTCAGCACGAGCGTCACGTGGCCGAACATGGGCCAGGCCCAGCCGATCCGCGCCGACACGATCGTCGCGCCGCGCACGAGCGGCACCGACGCGTTCCGCG
>JBDZVZ010000150.1:0-1749 GCA_040255945.1 Solirubrobacterales bacterium
GGGCGCACGCGACGCGGCGTGGCGGCCGCTGGGCGGGCGTGGCCCGCGCGCTCGGCCTCGCCGGGACCGGCGCGCAGCGCGGCTCGCCGGCCTGAGGTCCTGCCGCGGGTGTGTCCAGGCACATCCGTAGGGTCGCGCGGCCATGCTCGCCTATCTCAAGCGCCATCACATCGGACTACTGGCGCTGTTCATCGCCCTCGGCGGCACCTCGTACGCCGCCGTCAAGCTGCCGCGCAACAGCGTCGGCACGACCCAGTTGCGCAAGGGCGCCGTTACGCAGAGCAAGCTGTCGCGCGGCATCCGGGCCCAGCTGAAGCAGGCGAGCAACGGTGGCGTGGTCGGGCCGCAGGGCGCGAAGGGCGAGGCCGGTGCAGCAGGGCCGCAGGGAGACGCCGGTCCTGCCGGGCCGAAGGGTGACGCCGGTGCGCAGGGCGTGACCGGGCCGCAGGGCATCCAAGGGATCCTGGGCGTCCAGGGTCCCGCGGGCGCTCCCGGTCCCACGTCGGCCGGCGTGGGCGGGTTCAACGCGACCATCACCCCGGGCGGTCTGACGACGCCGGTGGGCAGCCCGACCACGGTCACGCTCGGCCAGCCCGGCAAGGTCCTCGTGCAACTCTCGGGCACGTTCGGCGTGAACTGCGCCGGGGCCGCATGCACCCGAACGATCGGGGTGACCGTGGGTGGCACGACGGTTCCGGGGGCGTACACGACGGTCAGCGGCTCGGCGGGCGCGAACGCGACCATCACCACCGCCGCGCCCGGGATCCTGACCGGTGTCACGGCCGGCACCTACACGGTGAGCATCATGGACAAGACGACCGGCTCGCCGGCCGGCACGCCAAACGGCAGCGACGTCCGGGTCACTGCGATCGCGCTGGGCGGCTAGGCGCGCGCTTCCGCAATCCCTCAGGACGAGAGCGTCTCGAACCCCGCGCGGATGTCCTTGATCAGCATTTGAAGGTTCAGTGGGTCAGTGGGCGACGGCTCGAATCCGAACCGTGCGTAGAAGGTCGCGGCTCGGTGATCGATCGCGTGGACGAGCATGACGCGAATCCCGACCTCCTCGGCCGCGCTAAGCGTCCGGAGCATCGCGTCTCGGAGGAGCCATGCGCCGAGTCCGTGCCCCTGGACGGACTCGTCGACCGCGAGGCGCGCGAGGAGACCTGCGGGGATCGGATGGCGGGGCATGCCCTTCTTCGCGCGGCCGGTCGCTTCCTCGTGGGTGACCGATGCGGCACTCAGCGCGTGGTAGCCCACAACGCGGTCCAGCTCGGCGTCGACGGTTACGAAGACCCGTGCGGATCCTGCCCCGACGGCCTGCAGCGCGTGCTGGTTCAGCCACACGTTGAGGGCTTCGACGCCGCAGTCGAACTGCGCTACGTCGTGACCCGCGTCCAGCAGGACCGGGTCCGAGAACCGGTGTGCCACCTACTCAGGCCGCGGCCGGCCCAGCAGCTCGACGACCTCCGGGCGGACCTTCGCGGGACGGTCGAGCGCCGCGTTGAAGACCGCCCACGCTTCGTCGTTGAGCACGAACTCCCGGCGATCGGCGAGCAGCATCTCCGCGCGCGTCCGGGCGCTCACGACGAGGAACTCCGACACCGACTCGCCGGCGACGGCGGCACCTTGCCGGATGAGGGCGTCGTCGGCGGGCGCGACGCGCAGATTCCTTCGGGCTGTCTTTGATCCGGTCATCGGCGTCTCGCTCGGCAGGGTACACAAGATCTGTACCCACAATGTACATACATG
>JBDZVZ010000119.1:0-6482 GCA_040255945.1 Solirubrobacterales bacterium
GCGCTCGGGCGTCGCGCCATAGGCGGCCAGCCACTCATCGTGGGTCGTCGGCGTCCCGGGGGCGTCGGTCGTGGCCATCGCCCAGCCATGCTAGACGGGGCGACGGGTCAGATCGACTCGCGGGCGGCCTCACCGAGCAGGGCGCGGGCGATGACGAGGCGCTGGATCTCGCTCGTGCCCTCGTAGATCTCGGTGACCTTCGCGTCGCGGAAGTAGCGCTCGGCCGGGAAGTCGCGCGTGTAGCCGTAGCCGCCGAGCACCTGGATCGCCTCGCCGGTCCAGTGGCGCGCGACGCGGGAGGCGAAGAGCTTCGCCTGGGCGCCCTCGACCGTGTGCGGACGCCCGGCCTCCTTCAGCCGGGCCGCCCGCCAGACCAGCGCACGCGCCGCCTCGACCTCGGTCTGCATGTCGGCGAGCTTCTGCTGGATGGCGCCGAAGCCGCCGATCGGCCGGCCGAACGCGTGGCGCTCCTTCGCGTAGGCGGTCGCGACGTCCAGCGCCGCCTGGGCGATGCCGACCGCCTGGGCGGCGATGCCGATCCGCCCGCCGTCGAGCGTCGAGAGGGCGATGCGCATGCCGCCCCCGGGCGCGCCGAGCCGCTCGCCCGGCGTGGCCTCGAACGCGAGGTCGGCCGTCGAGGAGGAGTGCAGACCGAGCTTGTCCTCCTCGCGGGTGACGGTGAAGCCGGCCGCGCCGCGGCGGACGACGAACGCGCTGGCCCTTCCGTCCTCGCGCGCGAACACCGTGAACGTGTGGGCGAACGAGCCGTTGGTGATCCACTGCTTCGTGCCGGTGAGCGCGCCGTCCTCGACGCGCGTTCGCATTGCCCCGGCGTCCGAACCCGACCCGGCCTCGGTGAGCGCGAACGCCGCGAGCTCGTGGCCCTGGGCCAGCGGCGGCACGAGCCGGGCGATCTGGTCGTCGTCGCCGTTGGCGAGGATCGGCAGCGTGCCGGCGCTCGTGTGCACGGCGACGGTCACGCCCACGCCCGCGTCGGCGCGCGAGAGCTCCTCGAGCACGAGCACGTACGACAGGAAGTCGGCGCCCGCGCCGCCATGCTCGACCGGGACGCAGACGCCCATGAGGCCGAGCTCGCCGAGCGCCGAGAAGACCTGGCGCGGGAAGTGCTTGTCGCGATCCCAGGCGGCGGCGTGCGGCGCGATCTCCTCGTCGGCGAACCGGCGGGCGAGGTCGCGGATCTCCCGCTGCTCGGTCGTGAGCTCGGCGAGACTCATGCGCGCGCCCCGATCCGGCGGCTGACGACGTTGCGCCCCGCGGCGCCGAGCAGGGTCGCGGCAGCCAGGCCGCCGAGCATCCGCAGATGGCCGCCGAGCCGGTCGAAGCGCAACACGTCCCAGCCCTCCTCCCGCGCCACCCGCAGCAGCTCCCGGTCCGGGTTGACCGCGACCGGGTGGCCGACCGCGCGCAACATCGGCAGGTCGGACTCCGAATCCGAATAGGCGTAGGACTCGCCCAGCTCGATGCCGCGCTCGGCGGCGAGCTCCCGCATGACCTGCGGCTTGCCGTCCCGGTAGGCGAACGGGCCCGCCAGGCGCCCCGTGTAGCGGCCGTCGACAGCCTCCAGCGGCGTGCCGAGGCCGCCGTCGAACCCGAGCACGTGGGCGATCATCTCGGCGGTGTCCTGGGAGGCGGCCGTGACGATGAACACCGGCCGGCCCGCGTCCTGGTGCTCCCAGGCGATCGCCAGCATCTGCGGATAGAGGCGCGGCAGCACGCCGGCCAGGACCTGCGGGCCCAGACGCTCGAAGTCGACGACCCGCTTGTCGCGCAGCATGTCGCCCACCCGGCGCATGACCTTGTCGGTCCCCTCGTCGGTGGAGCCGTGCAGGCGGAACTTCACGTTCGCCCAGGCGTCGAGGGCGAGCTGGCGGCGGGACACCATCCCGGGGCGCGCAGCCGCGCGCGCCCAGAAGAACCCGGACGAGCCGGCCATGAGCGTTCGGTCGAGATCGAAGAAGGCGGCGCTGCGCACACGACCAGCCTACGAGGCGCCCTGTGACGCGGGTCCACCGAGCTCAAGCAGGGGGTTGTCCGGCCGATGACCCCGGAGGAACGAGAGGGGATGCTCGTGACCAGCCCGAGCGGGCGCGGCCACGGCGACCCACCACCCGGCACGACACGGAGGTCGCCATGACGCCAGACACCCAGGGGACCGCGGTCCCTCCGCCCGCGAGGCGCAGCCGCAAGGTCCTGCTCAGCCTGCTCATCGTCGGCCTGCTCGGGGGAGCCGCCGCCATGGGCACCTACTCGGCGTTCACGGCGACGACGACGAACGACAACAACCGCATCGCCTCCGGGACCGTGGCGATCGGCGACAGCTTCAGCAGCCCGCTCTACGACATCACGGGGGCCAAGCCGGGCAGCACGGAGACGAACTGCACGACGATCACGTACTCCGGCTCGCTGACCGCGCAGGTCAAGATGTACATCAGCACCGCGCTGCCCGGGTCGGGCGCCGGCGAGTGGAAGCTCGAGCTCGAGTCGGTCACCGGGGCCACCAGCGACGCCGACTGCGCGGCCGGCAACGGCACGGGCACCGTGCTCAACACCGGCGACCAGGACCTCTATGGCTGGTGGTCCGCGCACGGCAGCTGGGCCAACGGGCTCGCCCTGACCCCGGAGGGCGGCGGCTCGTGGACGAACGGCAAGACGGTCCGGCTGCGCGTCAAGGTCACGCAGAACGACACCGGCGGCAGCGGCGGCGCCTCCACCGGGCTGCACACGTACACGTTCGAGGCGCAGAGCACCTGATCGGGGTCCGCCCCTGTTGACCTCCACATGACGACCGCGGCGACACCCTGGGCACGAGCGGCAGGCGTGCTCCTCGGAGCCGCCGCGGTCGTCGCGGTGCTGGCGAGCTGGGCCCCCTCGGGGGCCCAGTCCGTTGCTGGGACCACGGTGTCGCTGACGATGAACCGCACGGCGACGCTCGAGATCACACCGACCGGCCAGATCCTCGCGACGTCGCTGCAGCCCGCGGCGGCGCGCACCGCGCAGGTCGGACTGCGCAACATCGGCGAGCGGCCCAGCCAGGTCCGGCTGCGCATCGAGCCGGTCACCGGCGAGGCCGACCCGTACCTCGGCTTCGAGATCCGCACCGACGGGCGCCGCGTCTTCCGGGGCCCGCTCGGCGCCCTGCGCAGCTGGACCGGCACCGCGATCCATCTGCGCAGCGGCCAGGCGGTGCGCCTGACGATCCGGGTCGCGCTGCTCGACACGCTGCCGGCAGCGGCCGAGCTGCCCGAGCAGGCCCTGACGATCGACACGCTCGAGCAGCCATGGGCGCGCTGAGCCTCGCCCGACCGGTCCGCGCCGTCCGCCTCGCGGTGCTTCGGCCGCTCGGCTCGTTCACCCTCTGGGCGGCCGTGGGCGCGGCCGTCGCCCTCGCGGTCGCGGCCGCCGGCCCACGCCTGCTCGGCTGGCAGTCGATGACCGTGCTCACCGGGTCGATGCGTCCGCTCCTGCGGCCCGGCGACGTCGTCGTCGACCGGATGATCGCCCCGGCGAGCGCCCGGCCCGGCGACATCGTCACGTTCCATGACCCCGGCCGCGGCGGCAAGCTCGTCACCCACCGGGTCCGCTTCATCTCCCGGCGCGGGGCGATGATCGACGTCGTCACCCGCGGCGACGCCAACAGCGTGGGCGAGCGCTGGTCGGTCCCGGCCGACGGGCGCATCGGCCGGGTCGAGTACCGCATCCCCCACCTCGGCTACCTCGGGCAGTGGGTCGGAACGCCGCTCGGCCGGCTGCTGGCGATCGTCCTGCCGGCGCTGGCGCTGGCGATCATCGAACTGCGCGCCGTGTGGCGCTCGCCGCCGGCCCCGGATCCCGGCGCGGAACCGGCGGCGCCATGACCGCGCGCGCACGCCACGTGTCGCTCGCCGCGGCGGCGTGCCTGCTGCTCATCGCCGGCGTCGCGGCCGCCGCGACGATCGGCTCGCTGCGCACCGACCCGCCCGCGACCACGCGCATCGTCGCCGACGGGGCGACGCTCGCCCTCGGCGACGACGACGGCGGCGGTGCCCTCTTCACGCTGCCGGCGGCCAAGCCGGGCGAGTCGGTCACGCGCTGCATCCGCATCACCTACGACGGCTCGCCCGGTCAGGCGGTCCGCCTCAGCGCGGTCGCCCAGGGCGCCGGGACGCTCGCGCCGTTCATCGACGTCGACATCGACGCCGGCAGCGGCGGCGGCTTCGCCGGCTGCGCCGGCTTCAGCGGGACGCGGATCTACCACGGCACGCTGGCCGACCTGCAGACCAACCACCCCGACTACGACCGCGGCCTCACCGGCTTCGTGCCCTCGGCCGCCGAGCCGGCCAAGACGTTTCGCATCACGGTCCAGGTACGCGACACGAACACCGCGCAGGGCCAGGCGGCCGGCGTGACATTCGCCTGGACGGCCGTCGACGGCAGCACCCCGCCCCCGCCGCCCCCGGTCCCGACGACCGACACGCCGCCGCCGCCCGGGCCGGCGCCGACCGACACGCCTCCGATCGACCTCGCCGCCGTCCCGACCGAGACGACGACGGCCCCGCCCACGCAGACGGCCACCACGCCGGCGACGAGCCCCGCGCCGCCGCGGACGCCGCAGAGCCCGCCCATCCAACCGACCCACGGCGGACCTGTCGCCCCTCACCGGCCGCAACCCGTCCCGGACGCGCCCACGTCGGCACCGGCCGCCGGCACCGGCGCGGGCATCGCCGAGCCCGCCGCCGGCGGCAGCGGCCCCGAGCGGACCGGCGGCGGCGCCAACGGTCAGCCGTCGTCGCCATCGCGCCGGTCCAACCGGCCGCGCTCCGGCGCGCCCGGCAGCGCCGGCGCGGGTCGCCTCCCGGGCGGCCAGGCTTCAGCCCCACGCGGCGGCGAGGAGTCGGACGGGTTGCTGCAGCGCGTCCTGGGCCAGAAGATCAGCGAGACGGTGGACAAGGTCGTCACCGCGGTCGCCGAGGCAGCCGGCCCGGTCGCCGAGCGCAGCGCCTTTCCGGTCGTGCTGCTGCTCGTGATGGTCCTCTTCCTCTTCGTCCAGAACCGGATCGACGGGCGCGACCCGAAGCTCGCGCTCGCCCCGCTGCGCAGCGACGACCTGTCCTTCAGCGACGACGTGTCCGATGACAAGGGGCAGACCCCATGACCCAGACGTCCTCCGCCGATCTTCTGCCGCTGGCCGACCGCATGCGCGTCATGCGCGTCATGCGCGTCGTCTTCGCGGCGATCGTCCTGGGCGCCTGGGCGGCGCTGCCCGAGACGCGCGGCGCGTCGCTGGCGACCGTCGCCGCCGTCACGGTCGGCTACCTCGTCGCGCTGGGCGCCGCCGACGCCGCGTGGAGCGCCAGCCACCGACGCGGGCAGTCGCTCTTCGGCCTCATGCTCATGGCCGACGCTGTCTACCTGGCGTGGGCGTCCTACGCGACGGCCGGCCTGGACACGCCGCTGCGCAACCTCGTCCTGCTGCAGCTCATCACGGTGGCGCTGATCGCCTCGATGCGCACCGGCCTGAAGCTGGCGATGTGGAGCTCGCTGCTGCTCGTCGGCGCCTACCACCTGCACGAGCTCGACCTGCTCGGGTCGTTCGGCAACCCCGACGTGCGGTTCGGGGCCGGCAGCTACCGCGAGATCATCGTCGACATCACGATCTTCTGGCTCGTCGCGCTGGTGGCCGCGACGTTCACGGCCATCAACGAGCGCGAGCTGCGCCGGCGTCGCTACGACCTCGAGGCCCTCGCGGCGCTCTCCCTGCGGTTGGAGCGGGCCGACGGGTCGGCCGGGGTCGCGACGATCCTCGCCGACGTCGTGGCCGCAACGTTCGACTACGAGCGCGTCCTCGTCGCTGCCGCGCCCGAGGAGACGCTCGAGCTGCTCGCGGTCCGCGGCGCCGAGGGCGACTTGGGGGGGCCGATCGACTCCCCGCTGCTGCGCCGTGCGATGGCCGCCCCGCGCCCGCTGCTCGTCCGCGGCACCGGCGACGACGAGACGTTCGCCGCGCTGTTTCCCGGCGCGCGGAACCTCGCGCTCGTCGCCCTGCCCGCCGAGGGACGCGCGATCGGCGTCGTCGTCGTCGAGCACGGCATGCGCGGCGGGTCGCGCATCGAGGCCCGCGTGGTGTCGATGCTCGAGCGCTTCGCCGCCCACGCGGCCCTGGCGCTCGTCAACGCCTGGCTGCTCGACGAGGTGCGCCGCTCGGCGAGCACCGACGCGCTCACCGGCCTGGCCAACCGGCGCCAGCTCGACCAGGCGCTCGCGCGCGAGTGCGCCGAGACCGTGCGCTCGCAGGTGCCGCTCGCCGTGCTCATGATCGACCTCGACCACTTCAAGCAGCTCAACGACGTCCACGGCCACCAGACCGGCGACCGGGCGCTACGCCTGGCGGCGATGGCGATCGCGTCCTCGACGCGGACGATGGACCTCGCCGCCCGCTACGGCGGCGAGGAGTTCTGCGTCGTCATGCCCGGCGTCGACGCCGC
>JBDZVZ010000051.1:0-27933 GCA_040255945.1 Solirubrobacterales bacterium
CACCCGTGGCTGCCACGCCCGGTGTCGACCGCCTCCCAGCTGCTCGCCGAGGCGCTGCTGGAACGCTCGACGGTGCCGGCCGAGGCCGGCCGCGGGCTGCGCGCGCTGGCCCGCAGACCACGCCAGATCGCCGGCAAGCTCGCCGCCGGCGCGGTCGGGGTCGGCGAGTTCGCCCTCGGCGGCCTCGCTCCCGCTCCGGCCACGCCGCTGAACGTCGACATCGGCCCGCACCGCCGCTACACCTGGGTCGACGCCGACCTCGGCGCCGTCCGGGCCGTCAAGCGCGCCCTCGGCGGCACGGTCAACGACGCGGTGCTCAGCGCGGTCAGCCTCGCCCTGGGCCGCTGGCTGCGCGACCGCGGCGAGGACACCGAGGGCCTGACGCTGCGCGCGATGGTGCCGGTCTCGGTACGGGCCGACACGCACCGCGGCGCGCTCGGCAACCGGGTCGCCGCCATGTGGGCCCCGCTGCCGGTCGGGATCGAGGACCCGGCCGAGTGCTTCGAGGCCGTCCACGCCACGACCGCCCACCTCAAGCACTCCGGCCAGGCGGTCGGCGCCAAGCGGCTCACCCAGCTGGCCGACTTCGCGCCGCCGACGATCCTCACCCAGGCGGCGCGCCTGCAGCCGCGCCAGCGGTTCTTCAACCTCGTCGTGACGAACGTACCCGGGCCGCAGCTGCCGCTCTATCTGCTCGGCCACCGCCTCACCGGCCTGTATCCGGTCGTCCCGCTCGCGCAGCGTCAGGCGCTCGGCATCGCGGTCATGAGCTACGACGGCCGGATGGGGTTCGGCCTGCTCGGCGACTACGACGCGCTCGCCGACCTCCACGGCCTCGCCGACCACCTGCGCGACGCGCTACTCGACCTGCAGCGCGCCGCCGGCGTGCCGCCGCCCAACGGGCAGCGCCGCGGGCGCGCCCGTGCCGCGGCGCCGCCGTACGTCGCGTCGCGCTGACCCACCGCGTTGCCGGGTAGCGTCTGGCGCCATGCGCCTGGCCCTCCACCAGCTCAACGCGACCGTCGGCGACCTGCCCGGCAACGAGGCGAGGATCCGCGACGGCATCGGCCGCGCGCGCGAGGCGGGGGCCCAGCTCGTCGCGTTCCCCGAGCTGGCGGTCACCGGCTACCCGCCGGAGGACCTGCTGCTCAAGGAGCACTTCCTCGCCCAGTCGCGTGCGGTCGTCGAGCGGCTCGCCGCCGACACCCACGGGATCGTCGCCCTCGTCGGCTTCCCGGAGCGCGCCGAGGACGTCTTCAACGCGATGGCCGTCCTGGCCGACGGCGCCGTCCAGGGCGTCTACCGCAAGATGCGGCTGCCGAACTACGGGGTCTTCGACGAGGTCCGCTACTTCCAGGCGGGCCTCCGGCCGGCGGTCATCGAGGTCGACGGGGTCACGGTCGGCCTGACGATCTGCGAGGACATCTGGGTGCCGGGCGCGCCCCTGTACGACGAGGGGCTGGCCGGCGCGGAGGTCATCGTCAACCTCTCGGCCTCCCCGTACCAGGCGGGCAAGCCGGCCGAGCGCGAGCAGATGCTCGCCCAGCGCGCCCGCGACACGCTGGCGTCGGTGGCGTTCTGCGCCCTGGTCGGCGGCCAGGACGAGCTCGTCTTCGACGGCAGCAGCGTCGTGCTCGACCACACGGGCACGCCGGTCGCCCGCGCCCCGCAGTTCGCCGAGGAGCTGCTGATCGCCGACGTCGACGCCCACGCAGCGCGCGCGGCCCGGCTGAAGGACACGCGACCCCGGCTGGCGCGCCGCGAGCAGCGCCCCGACGTCGCCTGCCTGGCCCGGTTGCGCACCGGCCACGGCGAGGCCGCGACCGCCCGGCCGGCCGGCACCGTCTGCGACCTGCTCGACGCCGAGGCCGAGATCTACGGCGCGCTCGTGCTGGGCACGCGCGACTACGTCACCAAGAACGGCTTCGAGCACGTCGTCCTCGGGCTGTCGGGCGGGGCCGACTCGACGCTCGTGCTCGCGATCGCCGTCGACGCGCTCGGGGCCGACCGCGTCACCGCGGTCGTCATGCCGTCGCCCTACTCCAGCAGCGGCACGCAGGACGACGCGCGCACCCTGGCCGGCAACCTCGGCGTCGAGCTGCTCGACCTGCCGATCGCCGGCGCGATGGAGGTCTACGACCGACTGCTGGCCGAGCCGTTCGCCGGCCGCGAGCCCGACATCACCGAGGAGAACCTCCAGGCCCGCATCCGCGGCAACCTCCTCATGGCGCTCTCCAACAAGTTCGGCTGGCTCGTGCTGACGACCGGCAACAAGTCGGAGATGTCGGTCGGCTATTCCACGCTCTACGGCGACAGCGCCGGCGGCTTCGCCGTCATCAAGGACTGCCCCAAGACGCTCGTCTACCGGCTGCTGGACGCCCGCGCGCGCCGCGACGCCGCGTCGCCGATCCCGGAGACGATCGTCACGCGCGCGCCGTCGGCCGAGCTGCGCCCCGACCAGACCGACCAGGACTCGCTGCCGCCCTACGACGTGCTCGACGCGATCCTCGAGGGCTACGTCGAGCTCGACCTGGGCCGCGACCAGCTCGTCGCGCGCGGGCTGCCGGAGGCCGACGTCGACCGGGTCGTCCGGCTCGTCGACCTCGCCGAGTACAAGCGCCGGCAGAACCCGCCCGGGATCAAGATCACGACGAAGGCGTTCGGCCGCGACCGCCGCGTGCCGATCACGAATCGCTTCAGAGGCTGAAGGAACCCAAGCCCGCGAGTTTCGCCCCCTGGGCGAACACTCGCTAAGGCAATGCGAGCGCCCTGCGCGAGTTCTTGCCCCGGACCGCGATCGTCATGCGGACCAGCGCGCACAGGCGCTGCTCGTCGTCGGTGATCTCGACCTCCCACACCCAGGTCGTGCGGCCCCGGTGGCGCGCACGGGCCACGGCGTGGATCGTGCCTTCGAAGATCGGGCGCAGGAACGAGGTCTGGTTCGACAGGCCCTGGGCGCTGCGGCCGTCCTCGTGCACCGCCGCATAGGTCGCCATCGAGGTCAGCGCCTCGGCGATCGAGGCGAACACGCCGCCGTGGACGAGCCCGGCGGGCTGCTTGTGGTGGGCCTCGACGACGACGTGGGCGCGCGCCTCGCCGGCCTCGAGGTCGACGCCGTCGACGACGAGCCCGTAGAGGGCGTCGAACGTGCCGGGGAAGTGGCTGGGGAACGTCTGCTCCATCGGGTGCGGCACGATACCGGGGGACCGTCGGGTAGCCTCCGGCGCCGCATGGCCCCATTTCACGATCTTCCTGCCGACCAGCAGGCCGTCCTGCAGCTCGTGCTGCGTCAGGGCCGCTCCTACGACGAGATCGCGGGCCTGCTGAAGATCTCCCCGGCCGCCGTCCGCGAGCGCGCGCTGACCGCGCTGGACGCCATCGGGCCGGCCGACAGCGGCGACCTGAGCGCCTCCGAGCAGGACGACATCGGGGATTACCTGCTGGGCCAGCAGGGTGCCGCGGCCCGCGCCTCGACGCGCGAGCTGCTCGAGGACTCGGCCGCCGGACGCGCCTGGGCGCGGGGTGTGGCCGGCGAGCTGCGCGCGGGCGACGTCGCCTCCGACGAGAGCCTGCCGGAGATCCCGGCCGACGAGGCCGAGATCGAGGAGGCCTTCGGTGCGCTGGAGGCCCGTCATCGCGCCCGTGAGGAGCAGGCGCGCTCCTCCCGGGTCGGCGGCGGCCTGCTGCTCGGCGCGCTCGGCCTGGCGGTCGCCGGCATCATCGTCCTCATCATCAGCCTCGCCGGCGGCGACGACGGCGACAAGCAGGCGTCGTCGACGACCCCGACGGCGACCTCCACGGCACAGGGCGCGGTCACGCAGGCGCAGATCAACCTCCTGCCCCCGGACGGCGGGCGCTCGCCGCTCGGCGTGGCGACGATCGTCGAGCAGGACGGCAAGCGGGCGATCGCGGTCGCTGGCCAGGACCTGAAGGCCAGCGGCCACTACGTCCTGTGGCTGCGCAGCCCGAAGAAGACGACGTTCATGGGCTTCTTCCCGCCGGTGACGGGCAAGGGCGACGCGAAGGGCAAGCTCCAGGGGCTCGTCGGCGCCCCGTCGGACCTCGGCAGCTACACCGAGATGCTCATCACGCGTGAGCCCGGCGACGCGCCGAAGAAGCCGACGACCGTCGTCCTGCGCGGCGACATCAAGCTGTAGGCGCGTAGAGCGCGGCGAGCGCGTCCAGGGCCGCGTCGAGCTGGCGCCGGTTGGCTCGGCGCACCATGAGCGTGCCCAGGCGCGCGGAGCCCTGCAGGCGCTGGGCGAGCGTCAGCGTGACGCGCGTGGCGCCGTCGCCGGCCGGCTCGAGCGCGACGGTCAGCTCGCTCGTGCGGAACACGCGCGCGAACGGCGTGCCATGGAGCTCCTGCGCCCAGCTGGTGCGGCGCCCCTCGACGCGGTCGCCGCGGCGGAAGTCGGCCCGCACGAGCGCGCCGCGCTCCGAGCGCATGACCTGGGTGAAGTGATGGCGGTCGACGCCCTCGACGCGCTCGACGCGCGGCCACCAGGCCGGCAGGCGGCGCGGGTCGCCGACGGTCTGCCAGACCGTGCCCGGGGCGGCGGCCACGACCCGGTGGCGCGCGACGACCGGCACGGCTACTCGGCGTCGTAGCGCAGCAGCGCGTGGACGTCGTAGTCGGCGAGCCGCTCGCGGCCGCCGAGGAAGCCGAGCTCGACGAGGAACGCGCAGCCGACGACGACCCCCTCGAGCTGCTCGACGAGCTCGCAGAGCGCCTTGGCGGTGCCGCCGGTCGCCAGCAGGTCGTCGTGGACGAGGACGCGGGCGCCCTTGGCGACCGCGTCGGAGTGCAGCTCCAGCGCGTCGGTGCCGTACTCGAGCACGTACTCGGCCCGGACGGTCTCGTGCGGGAGCTTGCCGGGCTTGCGGGCCAGCACGAAGCCGGCGCCGAGCTCCCGGGCCAACGCGGCGCCGAGCAGGAAGCCGCGAGCCTCGGCGGCGATGACGACGTCGATGTCCAGCTCGCGCGCGTAGTCGGCGAGCGTGCGGACGGCGGCGTCGAGCGCACGGGCGTCGGCCATGAGCGGCGTGATGTCCTTGAAGACGACGCCGGGACGGGGAAAGTCGGGGATGTCGCGGATGTAGCCGCCGAGGTCCAGCGGCGCCATCAGCCGACGATCTTGCGCAGGTCGCGGATGAGCAGCAGGTGCTTGAGGTGGGTCGTGACCGCCGCGAGGTTCTCGAGCGCCTCGACGGCCTCCTTGCGGCGCTCCGGGTTGCGGGAGCGCAGCGCCGGGGCGAGGATCTGCTGCAACAGCGCGGCCTCGCGGTCGGCCGAGGTGCGGAACGCGCGCAGGTTGCGCCCGCCGACGCCGTAGCGGGCCAGCTCGGTGACCGCGCGCACGATCTCGCGCTCGGTCTCGTCGTAGTAGCGCACGCCGGCGCGCGTCTCGCCCTTGATGACCCCGAAGTCCTCGAGCTCGGCGACGAGCTGCGGGTCGGCGCGCGTGTCGTCGACGACCTCCTCGAGCGAGTAGCGGGCGCCGTCGCCGGTCACCGACACGCTCGCGCGGCGTCGCGGCCGGCCGGCGGCAGCGTCGTCACCGCCGTCGGCGCCGGCCGGACCCGCGCCGCCGAGCGGCTCGCCGGCGTCGACCCGGCCGGCGGCCAGCTCCTGGCGGATGACCCGCAGCGGCAGGAACTCGTCGCGCTGCATCCGCAGGATCGTGCGCAGCCGCGCCACGTCCTGCGGGCCGTAGAGCCGGTAGCCGCCGGGGGTCCGGCGCGGCTCGAGCAGCTTCTGGTCCTCGAGGTAGCGGATCTTGGAGATCGAGATGTCGGGGAACTCCTGGCGCAGGCCCTTGCAGACGGCGCCGATCGTCATCGCCTTGCCCGCGGGGACGCCCTCGTGCGCGTCGCCGGCCTCCCGGTGGAGCGGATCCTGCACGGCCATCAGCGCGACAGGAACGTCAGCTTGTACTTGCCGATCTGCAACTCGTCGCCGTCGGCCAGGTGGTGGGACTCGATGCGGCGCCGGTTGACGTAGGTGCCGTTCAGCGAGCCGAGATCGTCGAGATGGAACTCGCCGCCGCGCTTGACGACGAGCGCATGGTCGCGGGAGACCGTGACGTCGTCGAGGAAGACGTCGGAGTCGGGGCGCCGGCCGATCGTCATGCGGTCGCGCTCCAACGGGAAGCTCTCCCCCACCCGGCCGCCGCCGGCGCGCACGACCAGCGCGGCGCCGCCGCCCTGGGCCACGACGTCCTCGAGGTCGACCGGCACGAGCTCCCCGGTCGCCTCGTCGATGCGGTAGGTCGCCGTCGTCGACTCGGCGGTCGCCGCAGGCTCAGGCTGGCCGATGAACGCGCCGCAGCGCTGGCAGTAGTTCGCGCCCTCGGCGTTCTGGAAGCCACACTCCGGGCAGTGGCGGGCCATCGGTCGTCAACCCTCCCCTGGGCCTGGCCGACCGC
This sequence comes from Solirubrobacterales bacterium, assembly GCA_040255945.1. GTDB lineage: Bacteria > Actinomycetota > Thermoleophilia > Solirubrobacterales > Solirubrobacteraceae > Baekduia. Next base: position 6,429 of record JBDZVZ010000051.1, read on the forward strand.
TACTCGGCCGGGGGCTCGTCGGAGACGGCACGCCCGGCGAGGATGTCGGTGAGCCGCTGGACGTCGGCGCCGGTGATGACCTCCTCGCCACCCTCGTGGCGTTTGCGCAGGCGGTTGACGAGCTCGGCGCGCAGGATGTCGATCTTGCCGTGCAGGATGCGACGGCGATACGAGATGTCGACCTCTTCCTCGGTGAGCTGCTGGATGAGATCCTTCAGCTCCTGGTCCGAGAGCGAGCCGAGGTCGGGGAACGTGTCCATCAGGTTGCTTCTCCTCCAGGGGGCGGGCCGCGCGAGGATACCAGCGAACCGGCGCCCATCAAGCTCAACTTGAGGGTGCGGTCCTCCGGGCGGCCAGCGCGTCGCGGGTGTACAGGGCGGCGGCCATGAGCGACATCGCCAGGCCGAGGTAGAGCAGGATCGCGCCGACGGTGGTCAGGCCGACGAGTGCGAAGAAGATCGCGCTCATCGTCGGCCACACGCCGGCGCGGCCCCACCAGTTGATCTTCAGCTCCAGGCCGGCGCGCAGCGCGAGCTGGCCGGCGACGAGCAGGTAGAGCTCGCGGGCGACGAGCACGGCGATCGCCCAGCGCGGCAGCGTCTCGAACTTCCACGTGATCGCGAGGCCGGCGACGACGAGCAGCCGGTCGACGACCGGGTCCAGCAGCGCGCCGAAGCGGCTGTACTGGCCGGTGACGCGCGCGGCGATGCCGTCGGCGTAGTCGCTCCAGGCGATGATCGCGAAGAGGAGCGCGGGCAGCGCGTCGGTGCCCGTCTCGGAGCCCAGGCCGAGGACGAGCATGACCGGGATGAGCGCCAGGCGGACGAACCCGATGGCGTTCGGGATCGTCCAGACGTTCAGCGGCGCGCCCGACAGGGTCTGGGGCGGCGGCGGGCCGGAGCGGTCCAGGCCCGAGAGGCGCCGGAACGTCAGGCGCGGGTTGCGCCATGCGTCCGCGGCCGAGCTCGCGCGCTCGGGGCGCGGCTCTACGGGAGGCTCGGCCACAGCTCTCGGACCGCCTCGGCGGCCGTCTGCAGCGGCACGCCGCCCTCGTGGTCGGCGCGGCCGCGGCGCACCTGGGCCTCGGCGGCGCCCGCCTGCACCGAGCGCTTGCCGATCGTCAGGCGCAGCGGGCAGCCGAGCAGCTCCGCGTCGGCGAACTTCTCGCCCGGCCCGGCGTCGCGGTCGTCGAGCAGCGCGTCGAAGCCGGCGGTGCGCAGGTCCGCGTAGACGCGCTCGGCGACCTCGCGCTCGGGGGTTCCGGGCTTGCCGAGCGCGACGACCTCGACGTCGAACGGGGCGATCGCCTTCGGCCAGGAGATGCCCTGCTCGTCGGCGCCCTGCTCGACGGCGGCGGCCGCGATGCGCGCCGGGCCGATCCCGTAGGAGCCCATGACGACCGGATGCTCCTTGCCGTGCTCGTCGAGGTAGGTGCAGCCCAACGGCTCGCTGTAGCGGGTGCCGAGCTGGAAGATGTTGCCGACCTCGATCGCGGGCTCGATGCGGACCGTGGCGCCGCCGATCGTGTCGCCGGGCTCGACGGTGCGCACGTCGACGGTCGCGTGGTTGGCGACGGTGACGACCTGGTGGTGGTCGGCCTCGTTGGCGCCCGCGACGTAGCGGCCGGGCGCGATCGCGTCGTCCCACAGCGTCTGGACGCCGTCGACCGGGCCGAGGTAGCCGGCCGGGCCGCGCAGCTCGTCGTCGGTCGCCGGCCGGAACGGCTCGCCCAGCGCGTTGGCGAGCTTGATCTCGTTGACGCGATGGTCGCCGCGGACGAACACCATGACCAGGCCGCGCGACTCGGTGACGACGGGGAACGCCTTGACGAGGTTGCCGGGGGCGACGTCCAGCGCGCCGGCGACCTCCTCGACGGTCGTCAGGCCGGGGGTGTGCAGGGTGCCGTCGAGGCCGTCGCGCAGCGCGCGCACCGGCTGCGGGTCGGCGGAAGCGATCTCGAGGTTGGCGCTGTAGCCGTTGGGTCCGAGGACGACGTCGTCCTCGCCGGCCGTGCACGGGGCCATGTACTCGTGAGCGACCTTGCCGCCCATCATCCCGGTGTCCGACGCGCACTCGTACCAGTCCAGGCCGCAGCGGTCGTAGATCGCCGCGTAGGCGGTGCGGTGGCGCTCATAGGCGGCCTCCAGGCCCTCCTGGTCGCGGTCGAACGTGTACGAGTCCTTCATGAGGAACTCGCGGGTCCGCAGGACGCCGGCGCGCGGGCGCGGCTCGTCGCGCTCCTTGATCTGCAGGTGGTAGAGGATGAGCGGCAGGTCGCGGTAGGAGCGGATGAGCTGGGCGGCGTGGAACGTCACCGCCTCCTCGTGGGTCATGGCGAGCACCATGTCGGCGTCGCGGCGGTCCTTGAGGCGAAACAGCTCGGCGCCGATCGCGTCGTAGCGGCCGCTGCGCCGCCAGAGGTCGGCGGGCTGCAGGACCGGCATGAGCATCTCCTGCCCGCCGATCGCATCGATCTCCTCGCGGATGATCTGCTCGATGCGCCGGTGCACCCGCCAGCCGGCCGGCATCCACGTCCACAGGCCGGAGCCGAGCTGACGCACGAGCCCCGCGCGGACCATGAGCTTGTGCGACAGCGCCTCGGCGTCGGCGGGCGGTTGGCGCTCCGTCGGCAGCAGCAGCGTCGTCATGCGCATGGGCCGAACCCTACGCGGCGAAGGACGGCGCCGCGCAGCCGCGGGATTGGACGGCAGGCCCGGAGGGATATGTTTGAGGACGAACCCTGATCCCGAACCTGAAGGAGCGCGACGTGGCGTACGAGGTCCCTGCACTGCCCTACGACTACGCGGCACTGGAGCCGCACATCGACGAGCAGACGATGCGCCTGCATCACGACAAGCACCACCAGGCCTACGTCGACAAGGCGAACGCCGCGCTGGAGGGCACCGAGCTCGACGGCACGCCGGTCGAGGAGGCGCTGGCCAAGCTCTCGTCGCTGCCGTCCGACAAGCAGACGGCCTTCCGCAACAACGGCGGCGGGCACGCCAACCACACGATGTTCTGGGAGAACATGTCGCCCGACGGCGGCGGCGAGCCGTCCGGCGATCTGGCCGACGCGATCAACTCGACGTTCGGCTCGTTCGACAGCTTCAAGGAGCAGTTCGAGGCCAACGGCGCCGCCCAGTTCGGCTCGGGCTGGACGTGGCTGGTCATCGAGGGCGGTCAGCTCAAGCTCGAGAAGACCGCCAACCAGGACTCGCCGATCCTCAACGGCCAGACGCCGCTGCTGGGCAACGACGTCTGGGAGCACGCCTACTACCTCAAGTACCAGAACGCCCGCCCGGCCTACCTGAAGGCCTGGTGGAACGTCGTCAACTGGGACAAGGTCGCCGAGCGCTACGCGGCCGCCAAGTAGGCGCCGTTCGGCGCCGAACGCCTGATCCGTGTCGAGTTTCGGTCCGCTACGGACCGAAACTCGACACGCGTCCCCCGCGCGCCCAGCGCCCCCAGCGCGCCCGGCGGCCCGCCAACGGCCGGCGCGCGCCCTCAGGTCCGGCTGAACCGCCGCCCCGCCACCGGCGAGACCGCCTCGTCGATCGCCGGCGCCGCGTCGGCCTCCTCGCGGGCCTTCTCGGCCTCCATCGCGGCGAGGCGCTCGGGCGTCAGCGCCGTCTCGTCCTCGTTGGCGGCGAGCCAGGCATGCGCCTCGGCGGCGGCGCGCTCGTCGCGGACGACCTGCTTGCCCGCCGCGTAGTACTTGTCGATCTCGATGAAGAGCTCGTCGACCAGCCGCTCGGTCGGCACCTTCTTCAGCGGCTCGCCCTTGGCGTAGATCATCCCGGCGTCCTTGGCGCCGGTGATGCCGAAGTCGGCGTGGCGGGCCTCGCCGATCCCGTTAACCGCGCACCCCAGGACCGAGACCTCGATCGGGTCCTCGTAGGCCTCCAGCCGCCGCTCGACCTCCACGACGACCGAGTCCATGTCGAACTGCAGGCGGCCGCAGGTCGGGCAGGCGATGAGGACGGGACCCTTCTCGCGGAGCTTCAGCGCCTTGAGGATCTCCCAGGCGACCTTGACCTCCTCCTCGGCGTGGAACGTCGACAGCGAGATGCGAATCGTGTCGCCGATCCCGTCGGCCAGCAGCGTGCCCAGGCCGACGGCGCTCTTCAGCGAGCCCGACCACTTCGTGCCCGCCTCGGTGACCCCGAGGTGCAGCGGATGGTCGATCTTCTCCGCCAGCAGCCGGTTCGACGCGATGGTGTTCGGCACCGACGTCGACTTCATCGAGACCTTGAAGTCGTAGTAGTCGAGCCCGTGCATGAGCTCGACGAACTCGGTGGCGGCGGTGACGAGCGCCTCGACCGGGTTGGAGAACTCGAGCTCGCGCAGATGCTTGGGCAGCGAGCCGGAGTTCACGCCGATGCGCATCGGCGTGCCCTTGGCCTTCGCGGCGGCGACGACCTCGGCGACCTTGTCGGGGCCGCCGATGTTGCCCGGGTTGATCCGGATGCAGTGCGCGCCGGCCTCGATCGCCTTCAGGGCCAGCGTGTGGTTGAAGTGGATGTCGGCGATGATCGGGATCGGCGACTGCGCGACGATCGTCTTGAGCGCCTCGACGTCCTGCTCGCGCGGCACGGCGCAGCGCACGATGTCGGCCCCGGCCTCGGCGACGCGGTGGATCTGGTCCATCGTGGCGGCGAGGTTCGCCGTCTCGGTCTTCGTCATCGTCTGGACCGCCACGGGCGCGCCGCCCCCGATCGGGACGCCGCCGACGTGGATCTGCCGGGCTGAAGCCATGCGCTCATTCTAGGAACGTCCGGCGCCCACCGCCCGTCCGGCGTTCCCCGCCGCGGCTCAAGCCGCGCGTCGGGCCGTTCGATGACACAGGCAACGCCGTGTCCGGTCCTTTCCCCCTGTCCGAGGTCGCCGCGCTCGGCGAGCTCATCGACGCGGGTCGGGGCGTCCGCACCCGCGACGACCTCGCCGCCGCCCTGGAACGCATCGCCGCCGCCGCCGCGGCGGCGGCGCGGTTCGCCACCGTCGTCGTCGACCTGCACCGCCCGGCGTGGGACGACTTCGAGGCGGTCACCGTCCACGGGACGGCGGAGCTGCGCCGGGAGCTGCTGGCGACGAGCTCGACGTGGGCGCGCTGGGCTCCGGTCATCGCCCCGCCGTTCGAGCGCCGCGGCGCCCACCACGCGCTCGACGCCGAGCTCGCGGGCGCGCAGCACCCAGGGCCGTGGACGGCCGGTGACGTCCTGCTCGTCGTGCTGCGCCGCGCGGACGGCGACGTCCTCGGCCTGTTGCGCGCCGCCGACCCGCTCGACGGCCGGCGCCCCGACGACGCCCAGGTCGACGCGCTCGTCCTGCACGCACGGCTGGCCGCCCTCGCCGCTGAGCGAGCCGCCCAGGCCCGCAGCGACGCCGACCGCCGCCTCGCCCTCGACGGCCTGGCCTCCGTGGCCGGTCGCAGCGCCGAGCGCCGGTCGCGCAGCGGCGTGCTCGACGACGTCTGCGCCCGCGTCCACGACGCGCTCGGCTTCCAGCACGTCGCCGTGCTCGTCGCCGAGCCCGCCGGCGCGCTGCGCCCGGCGGCCACGAGCGGCTGGCGCGCCGACGACCCGCTCTTCCTGCACCCGGCCATGACGCTGGCCCAGCTCTCGCTGCTGCTGCAGCCCGCCTACGAGCGCCACGGCTGCTACCTCGTCGAGCGCGCGGAGGCCGAGGCGCTGCTCGACCTCGAGGCGCCGGTCCACCGCTCGCAGCGCAACGGCCGCGGCCCGTACGCGTGGGATGGCCACTGGCTGCTCGTCCCGCTCCCCGGCCCGGCGCACGAGCCGCTCGGGCTGCTGTGGGCCGACGACCCGGCCGACCGGCTGCTGCCGTCCCGCGAGCGTCTCCAGGCGCTGCGCGTGCTCGCCGGTCAGGCCGCCGCCACGCTCGGCGGGCCGACCGCCGGGGCCGCCGCCGGGGTCCTGACCGAGAACGACCCGCTCACCGGGCTGCCCGGGCGTGGCGTCCTGCTCGGCCGGCTGCGCCACAGCCTTCAGCGCGTCAAACGCAGCGACCACAGCGTCGCGCTGCTGTTCTTCGATCTCGACCGCTTCAAGGCCATCAACGACGAGCTCGGCCACGAGGCCGGCGACGAACTGCTGCGCACGATCGCCGCCCGCGTCGACGAGGGCCTGAGGCCCGGCGACACCGTGGCGCGCTTCGGCGGCGACGAGTTCGCCGTCCTGTGCGAGGACGTCGACGGGCCCATGGCGGCGCTGGAGGTCGCCGAGCGGCTGCGCGAGACGATCGCCGAGCCGGTGCCGCTGCGCAACGGCAGCGCCCAGGTCACCGCGAGCGTCGGGGTCGCGCTGCCCGACCGGCCCGACCGGACCGCCCAGGAGCTGCTGCAGGCGGCCGACCGTGCGATGTACGAGGCCAAGGCGGCCGGCCGCGACGCCGCCCGCCTGGCGAGCCCCGGCGCCGGCTGGCCGTGACCGTTACCCGGTCGCGAAGCTCACGTCGACCTCACGTTGTCGGTACGGCGCGCGCACCGCGCCTCATGAGCCGGCGTACAGCGCCTCGATCGCGGCGGCGTACTTCTCGTTGATCGGCTTGCGCTTGAGCTTCATCGTCGGCGTGAGCTCGTCACCGCCGGGCAGCCAGTCGCCCTCCACGATCACGAAGCGCTTGATCTGCTCGACGCGCGCGAGCTTCGCGTTGGCCGCGTCGACGCCCTCCTGGACGGCGGCTCGCACCCGGTCGTCGCGTGCGAGCTGCTCCGGGCTCGCCCCCTCGAGGCCGTGCTGGGCGGCCCACGCGGGCGCGAAGTCCGCGTCCAGGACGATGAGCGCCGTGTTGTAGGGGCGCGCGTCGCCGATGCAGACCGCGTTGCCGATGAGCGGCGAGGACGCCTTCAGGGTCGCCTCGATGTTCGCCGGCGACATGTTCTTGCCGGCGGCGTTGATGATGATCTCCTTCTTGCGATCGACGATCTTCACGTAGCCGTCGGCGTCGATCTCGGCGATGTCGCCGGTATGCAGCCAGCCGTCGGCGTCCATCGCCTCGGCGGTCTTGTCGGGCAGCCCGCGGTAGCCGAGCATGACGACGCCGCCGCGGATGAGCAGCTCGCCGTCGGGGGCGAGCTTCACCTCGCAGCCCGGCGTCGGCGGGCCGACCGTGCCGATCTTGATGCGGTCGGGCGGGTTGACCGCGCCCGCGCCGCAGGTCTCGCTCATCCCCCACAGCTCGGCGACCGGCAGGCCGATCGCGTGGAAGAACTCGAGGACCTCGACCGGGGTCGGCGCAGCGCCGACGTTGATGGCGCGCACCTGATCGAGCCCGAGCATCGCCCGCAGCTTCGAGAAGAGCTGCTCGTCGGCCTGCGCGACGGCGGCGGCGAGCTCGTCGGGCACCGGCTCGCCGGCCTGCTCGAGGCGCACCTTCTGCAGGGCGGCGTCGAGCGCCGCCTGGGTCTGCGCGCGCTGCTCGTCGGGCTGGCCGGCGACCATGGCCTCCAGGCCCGCCTTGAGCTTCTCCCAGATGCGCGGCACGGCGAAGAACCAGTGCGGGCGCACCGAGGGCAGAAAGCCGACGATCTCACGCGGGTTCGGACAGCAGGTGACCTCGAAGCCGAGGACGACCGGCAGGTAGTGATGGGCGGCGCGCTCGGCGATGTGCGCGTTGGGCAGCCAGGAGATGACGCGGGCGCCGTCGGGGAACTCGACGATGCCGTCGATGCCCTCGACTGCCGACAGGAGGTTGCGGTGGCAGAGCTCGACGCCCTTCGGCGGGCCGGTCGTGCCCGACGTGTAGATGAGCGTGAGGATGTCGTCGGGCTCGAGGGCGGCGACGGACGCCTCGACGTCGAAGCCCGGGTCGGGCACGACGTCGGCGACCGCCAGGCAGCCGTCGGGGACCTCGCCGTCGACGACGATGACGTGCTCGAGGTTCGGCAGCTGCTCGCGCGCGGCCAGGACATTCGCGAGGAAGGCCTGCTCGGTGATGAGCACGCGGGCGTCCGCGTCGCCGACGACGTAGGCGATCTGCTCGGGCGCATAGGTCATGTAGATGCTGAACGGCGCCGCGCCGACCATCATCGCCGCGAGATCGGCGAGGTGGAACTCGGGGCGGTTGCCGAGCAACAGCGCGACGGTGTCGCCCTTGCGGACGCCGAGCCCATGGAGGCCGGCGGCGAGCGCGTCGACGCGCGCCTGCAGCTCCGACCACGTCCACCGGGTCTCGTCGTCCTTCGTGCGCACGGCGACCTCGTCGCCACGTCGCGCGACCGTGAGGCGAAACGCCTCGGCGATCGTCGCGGCCTTCACGTCCTGCGCGGGCGCGGTGCTCGCTTCCATGGGTCCTCTCCTCTCCTGGCTGACCGGCCAGGCCGGACGCTACCGGACCGTCTGGAAGCCGTCGCCCGCGAGCCGGCCGATGTCGTTGGTCAACCCGATCGCGAAGATCATGATGACGAGCACGAACCCGACGACCGAGGCCTGCTCGAGCAGCCGGAACGAGATCGGCCGGCCGCGGATCTTCTCGGCGACCGCCCAGAAGATGTGGCCCCCGTCCAGCGGCAGGAACGGGAAGAGGTTGATGATCGCCAGCGACAGCGAGATGAGCGCGAGGATGAGCACCGCGCGCTGGATGTCGTCGGCGGCGAACGACTGGCGGGTCACCTCGTAGGAGCCGACGACGCCCGAGACCTCCTTGCGCGCCTGGCTGTCGTAGACCAGCGCGGTGATCCGGTCGACGGTGAGCTTCGTGACGTCCCACATGTAGGTCACCGAGCGCGAGGCGGCCGGCCCGACGTCCATCGGCACATAGCTGGCCCCGAACTGGAAGCCGAGCAGCATGCGCTTGGCCTCGCGGTCGTAGCGCGGGGTGATCGTCAGCTGCTCGAGGCGGCCGTCGCGCTCGACGGTGACCTGCGCGGGCGTCGTGGCGCGGCAGCCCTGCTTGGGCGTGCCGGCGCAGCGATGGCTGCCGATGGCCTCGCGCAGGACGGCCGGGTCGCCGCGGCGACCGTCGACGGCGACGACGCGATCATCGAGCCGCAGCGCCGCGGCGGCCGGGGCGCCCTTCTGGATGGCGTCGACGCGGTTGTTCGTCTTGGCCTGGCCCTGGATCGTGAGCAGCCCGACGAGCAGCACGAACGCGATGAGCACGTTCATCGCCGGGCCGGCGGCGATGACGACGATCCGCTTCCAGACCGCCTGGCGGTAGTACGCGCGCGGGGCGATCTCGGGCGGCAGCTCCTCGTTGGGGTTCATCCCGCTGATCTTCACGTAGCCGCCGAGCGGGATCGGGCCGACGCCGTACTCGGTCTCGCCGCGCTTCCACTTCACCAGCAGGGGCCCGAAGAACAGCGAGAAGCGCTCGACGCGCATGCCGACGGCCTTGGCCGCGGCGAAGTGCCCGAACTCGTGGAGGATGATGAGCAGCGCGAAGCCGACGAAGGCGAGGATCCAGCTCACGAGCGCACCGTGACCTGATCCGTTGCCGCTTCGCGGGCGGCGCGGTCGGCCTCGTAGAGCGACTCGAAGGCGCGGACCGGTCCGCCGGGCACGGCCTCGAGCGTGGACTCGATGACCGCGGGGATGCCGGTGAACGGCAGCCGTCCGGCGAGGAAGGCGTGGACGGCGATCTCGTTGGCGGCGTTCAGGACGCACGGGGTCGTGCCCCCGGCCGTCGCCGCCTCGCGGCACAGGCGCAGGCACGGGAACGCGGCCTCGTCGACCGGTTCGAACTCGAGCGCGCCGACCTCGGCGAGGCGCAGCCGGCGGGTCGGCAGCTCCAGGAGGTCGGGGTGATGGAGCGCGTAGGCGATCGCGATGCGCATGTCGGGCAGGCCGAGGTGGGCGAGCTGCGCGCCGTCGACCGTCTCGACGAGCGCGTGGACGATCGACTGCGGGTGGACGACGACGTCGATCTGCTCGTAGGGGACGCCGAAGAGGTGGTGGGCCTCCATGACCTCCAGGCCCTTGTTCATGAGCGTGGCCGAGTCGATGGTGATCTTGCCGCCCATCGACCACGTCGGGTGCGCGAGCGCCTCCTCGACGGTGACCGCGGCGAGCTCGGCGGCGCTGCGGCCGCGGAACGGGCCGCCCGAGGCGGTGAGCGTCATGCGCTCCAGCGTGCCGATCGGCACCCCGTGCAGGAGGTGGTGCAGCGCGGCGTGCTCGGAGTCGACGGGCAGCAGCTGGGCGCCGGTGGCCTCGGCGAGCTGGGTGACGAGCTCGCCGCCGACGACGAGCGACTCCTTGTTGGCCAGCGCGAGGTCGATGCCCTCACCGAGCGCGGCGACGGTCGGGCCCAGGCCGGCGGAGCCCACCAGCGCGTTGAGGACGAGGTCGGCGCCCGACTCGATGACGAGTTGCACGAGCCCTTCGGCGCCGGTGAGCACCTCGCCGTCGGTCCACGCCTCGGCGGCTCGCGCCGCGGCGTCGGGGTCGGCGAGCGCGATGCGCCTCACGCCGTGCTCGACCGCCTGGGCGACGAGCGGCTCCCACGACGAGCCCGCGCTCAGGCCGACGAGCTCGAGGTCGTCGCTGCGGCCGACGACGTCGAGCGCCTGGGTGCCGATCGAGCCGGTGGAGCCGAGCACGAGGAGGCGGCGGCGGGACATGGCGGGAAGGGTAGGCGGTCGAACCTCAGCGCAGGATCAAGCCCAGGGGTTCAGACCCCGTGGGGTCAGACCAGGCCCTGCCAGACGTAGAAGCCCACGACGACCGTGAACAGGACCGCGTCGAGCCGGTCCAGCGCCCCGCCGTGGGCGCCGAAGAGCCGGCCGGTGTCCTTCGTGCCCGCGTCACGCTTGAGGTAGGACTCGAACAGGTCGCCCACCGGGGCCGCCAGCGCGACCGCGACACCGAGGATCGCGCCCTTCTGGCCGCCCATCCACTCGCCGTTGGACAGCCCCACGTACCAGACGACCGCCGTCGCGCAGACGATGCCGATGAGCAGCCCTTCGACGGTCTTGTTCGGCGAGATCGCCGGCGCGAGCTTGCGCCGCCCGAACGCGCGACCGCCCAGGTAGGCGCCCGTGTCCCCGATGAACGTGCCGAGCAGCACGGCCAGCACGAGCGCCCCGCCGTGGTCCAGGCCGCGCAGCATGACCGCGTGCGAGACGCCCAGCCCGATCCAGGCCAGCCCGAGCATCGTCACCGAGATCCCGGGCGCGCCGCCGCCGCCCGGCTGGAAGACGATGACCAGGAACGTCAACGGCAGGCAGGCAAGGAAGACGAGCAGGACCGTCGTCTCGTCGCCGAAGTAGCCGGCGAGCACGAGGCCGACGAGCCCGATGATCCCGGCGAAGCGCGCCGGGCGCGCCCGCTCGAACATGAGGAAGAGCTCGTGCAGGCAGAAGATGCCGAGGATCGCCGCGCCCGCGGCGAAAACGCCGCCGCCCAGCGCGACCATGACGATCGCCAGCGCCGCCGCGGGGATCGCCACCCGGATGCGCGCGCCGAGATCCGAGCCCTTCGATGCGGACCGCCGGCCGCGGCCGCGGGCCGAGGACGACGGTGGGCGGCGGGCCGGCGGCATCCGCTAGCGCCCTCCGAAGCGCCGTGCGCGCGTCGCGTACTCGTCCAGCGCGGCCCGGAACGCGTCGCGCGAGAAGTCCGGCCACAGCTCGTCGCAGAAGACGAGCTCCGAGTAGGCGGCCTGCCACAGCAGGTAGTTGCTCATCCGCTGCTCGCCGCTGGTGCGGATGACGACGTCTGGGTCGTGCATCTCCGGGGCGTAGAGGAGCGTGCGAAACGCCTCCTCCCCGCCGCCGCGGTAACGCTCGGCGGCCTCGAGGATCTCGGTGCGCCCGCCGTAGTCGAAGGCGATGAACAGCGTGATGCGGTCGTTGGCGGCCGTCTCGGCCTCGGCCCACTCCATCTGCTCCAGCAGCGACCCGGCGACCCGGTCGCGCCGGCCGATGAACCGCATCCGCACACCCTCGTCCTTCAGCTCGGGCGTCTCGGTGAGGATCCGCTCGGAGAACATCCGCATGAGCGCCGTGACCTCTTCGGCCGACCGGGACCAGTTCTCGGTCGAGAACGAGTAGACGGTCAGCTCGCGGACCCCGAACTCGACGGCATCGCGCAGCCGCGCCTTGACGACGTCGGCCCCGGCGCGGTGCCCCTCGGCGACCGACAGGCCGCGGGCTTGCGCCCAGCGGCCGTTGCCGTCGGTGATGATGGCCACGTGGCGTGCGCCACCGTTCACGCCGGTGATCCCCAGACGCGCGCGAGCGAGCCGCAGGGAAACGAGCGCTCTGCGCGAGGCTTCCCGGGCGTGCTCGCGCAGCGGATCCGAGCCTCTAGGCGAGGCATCAGCCTCAGACCTCGAGGATCTCGGCCTCTTTGCCCTCCAGGAGGGCGTCGAGCTCGGCGACCTTCGCGTCGGTGAGCTTCTGGAGCTCCTGCTCGCCGCGGCGCTCGTCGTCGGCGCCGACGTCGCCGTCGTCCTTGAGGCTCTTGAGGTCGTGCATGATGGCCCGGCGGACGTTGCGGATGGAGATCCGCCCCTCCTCGGCGATGGTCCTCGCCACCTTGACGAGCTCCTTTCGGCGCTCCTCGTTGAGCTCGGGGATCGCCAGCCGGATGATCTTGCCGTCGTTGCTCGGGGTCAGCCCGACGTCGGACTCCATGATCGCCTTCTCGATGACCTTGATCGAGGAGGCGTCGTAGGGCTGGATCGTGATGAGCCGCGCCTCGGGGACGTTGACCGTCGACAGCTGGTTCAGCGGGGTCTGCGCGCCGTAGTAGTCGACGAGGACCCGGTCGAGGATGGACGGGCTGGCGCGGCCGGTGCGCACGCTGCCGAACTGGCTCTGGGTCGCCTGCACGGCGCTGTTCATGCGCTCGCCCGCGTCGGCGAGCAGCTCGTCGATCAGCTCACTCATCCTCGTTCCGCCTTCACCAGGGTGCCCACGCGCTCGCCGGACACTATCCGCTCGATGTTGCGCTCGTCGTCCATGTTGAAGACGTGGATCGGCAGGTCGTTCTCGGCGCACAGCGTCAGCGCCGTGGCGTCCATGACCTTCAGCCCGCGCTGCAGCGCCTCCATGTGGCCGATCTCGTCGATGAGCATCGCCTCGGGGTCCTCGCGCGGGTCGGCCGTGTACACGCCCTCGACCCCGTTCTTGGCCATGAGGATGGCGTCGGCGTGGATCTCGACGGCCCGCAGCGCGGCGGCGGTGTCGGTCGTGAAGAACGGGTTGCCGGTGCCGGCGGCGAAGATGACGACGCGGCCCTTCTCGAGGTGGCGCATGGCGCGGCGCCGGATGTAGGGCTCGGCGACCTCCTCGACCTTGATCGCGCTCTGGACGCGCGTGTCGATGCCGATCGTCTCGAGCGTGTCCTGCAGCGGTAGGGCGTTGAGGACGGTGGCGAGCATCCCCATGTAGTCGGCGGTCGCCCGGTCCATGCCGGCGGCCACGCCGGTCATGCCGCGGTAGATGTTGCCCGCGCCGACCACGACGGCGACCTCGACCCCGCGCTCGGCCACGCCCTTGATCGCCGTGGCGACCGACCGGATGCGGTCCGGGTCGGTGCCGTAGTCGCGGGAGCCCATGAGGGACTCCCCCGACAGCTTCAGCAGGATGCGGTTGAACGCGGGATCAGGCAAGCCGACCGGCAGCCTACTGGCCGACGGCGAAGCGGACGAACCGCTTGATGACGACGTTCTCGCCGGTCTTCGACGACAGGTCGGCGCGCAGCTGCTCGATCGTCTTGCCGCCGTGCTTGTCGGCGTTGACGTGCTCCTGATCGAGCAGCACGACCTCGCTGTACCACTTCTTCAGCTGGCCCTCGACGATCTTGGGCCGGATGTTCTCCGGCTTGTCGGCGGCCTGCTGCTCGAAGACGCGGGCCTCGCGGTCCTTGTCGGCCTGCGGGATCTCGTCCTCGGTGACGTACTGCGTCTGCGGCGAGGCGGCGATGTGCAGGGCGAGGTCCTTGGCGAAGGCGATGAAGTCGTCGTTCTTGGCGACGAAGTCGGTGTTGCACTCGACCTGGACGAGCACGCCGACCTTGCCGGTGGCGTGGACGTAGGCCTGGACGGTGCCCTCGGAGGTCTCGCGCCCGGCGAGCTTGCCGAGCTTGTTGCCCATCTTGACGCGGAGGATCTCCTCGGCCTTCTCGGCGTCGCCGTTGGCCTCGGTCAGGGCGTTCTTGCAGTCCATCATGCCGGCGCCGGTCTTCTCGCGAAGAGCCTTGACGTCGGCAGCGCTGATCGCGGTGCTCATGGTTCGGTGGGTGTCCTCTTCGAAAGGGGTTACTCGGGCTTGGCGCTGTGGGCGCCGGCGGCGTCGCCCTCAGGCGCTCCGGGCTCACCGGCGGTCTCGGCGGGCTGCGCCGACTCGGCGGGCGGGTCGGTCTTCTCGGGCGCGGTGGCCTGCTCGCCGAGGACGGCGTCGGTCACCGGGGTCTCGACCTTGGAGGCCGCGTCGGGCGTCGTGTCCTGGGCGGGCGGCGTGGGCTTCTGGCTACCGGCGGCGGGCGCCGGGCTGGGCTCCTCGGTGCGGTTGGCCCCGGCGGCGACCGGCGCGGTCTCCGCGGCCTGCTCGGCGGCCTGGCGCGCGGCCTCCGCCTCGCGGCGGGCGTGCTCCTCGGCCTCGCGGCGCGCCTGCTCCTCGGCGGCACGGCGGGCGGCCTCCTCGGCCTCGCGCTGGATGCGTGCCTCCTCGGCGGCCCGCCAGGTCTGGGCGCCCTCGGCGATCGTGTTGCCGAGCGCGCGCGTGACGAGGTCGCAGGAGCGGATCGCGTCGTCGTTGCCCGGGATGACGAAGTCGATGCCGTCCGGGTCGCAGTTCGTGTCGACGAGCCCGATGAGCGGGATGCGCAGGCGCTGGGCCTCGCGGACGCCGATCGTCTCGACCTTGAGGTCGACGACGAAGATCGCGTCGGGCGTGCGGGTCATGTTCTTGACGCCGCCGAGGTTGGCGCGCAGCTTGGCGAGGTCGGCCTCGGCCGCCAGGCGCTCACGCGTCGGCAGCAGCGCGAGCTGGCCCTCGGCCTCGTAGCGCTCGAGGTCGTGCAGGCGCTTGATCCGCTGGTTGATCGTCTGGAAGTTCGTCAGCAGCCCACCGAGCCAGCGATGGTTGATGTAGGGCATGCCGCAGGACTCGGCGACCTCCTTGACGGAGTCGCGCGCCTGCTTCTTGGTCCCGACGAACAGGACGGTGCCGCCGCGCGACGAGAGGTCGCCGACGAACTCCTGGGCCTGGCGCAGCAGCCGCTCGGTCTGCAGCAGGTCGATGATGTAGATCCCGCCGCGCTCGCCCCAGATGAAGCGGCGCATCTTCGGGTTCCAGCGGCGTGTCTGGTGACCGAAGTGGACTCCGGCCTCCAGCAGGTCACGAATGCCGACGTCAGCGGCCATGGTGATGCTCCCTTGAACGAACGAGGTGGAAAACAGCAACCCGCCGGCGGAGCGCGTGACCCGGTGGTTCCGGGCAGGGCCGCGATCCGTGTGACCCGGCGGGGTCGAAGAACAGGAGCGGCCAAGTCTAGACGGTCGGCCGTCTCGCACCCTGCGGCTTTACACGGACCGGCATCTGTGTAAAGCTGACGCCCTGTCAAGCAGTCCGCGTCCGGCCGATCAGGAGGTCATGCCCGGAATGTCCGCCCACGCCCACGCCCACGACGACCCGTCCGTCGTCGCCGCCGCCCCGAGCTGGAGCGACTCCAAGCGCTACGCCTGGCTGCTCGGCCTCGCCGTCCCCCTGCTGCCGATCGGGGCCTGGCTGCTCGTCGAGCTCACCGGCCTCGGCGTCATGTGGTGGTTCGGCCCGATGTTCGTCTTCGGCTTCATGCCGCTGCTGGACACGCTCGTCGGCACCGATCCGAGCAACCCGCCCGAGAGCATCGTCAAGTGGCTCGAGCAGGACCGCTACTACCGCTGGTGCACCTTCCTGTTCATCCCGCTGCAGTACGTAGGGCTCGTCTTCGCCGCCGCGATGTGGGCGGCCGGCGACCTGTCGGTGCTCGAGAGCGTCGGCCTGGCGTTCACCGTCGGCTCGGTGAACGGCATCGCCATCGCCAACGCCCACGAGCTCGGCCACAAGCGCGAGCGCCACGAGCGCTGGCTGGCGAAGATCGCCCTGGCGCCCACCTGGTACGGCCACTTCGTCATCGAGCACAACCGCGGCCACCACGTGCGCGTCTCGACCCCGGAGGACCCGGCGAGCTCGCGGCTGGGTGAGAACTTCTACGAGTTCCTGCCCCGCACGATCCTCGGCAGCCTGCGCTCGGCCTGGCATCTGGAGAAGGTGCGCTTCGACCGCATGGAGCGCAGCCCGTGGTCGATCGGCAACGACATCCTCAACGCCTGGCTCATGAGCCTCGTGCTGTGGGTGGCGCTCGTCGTCGGCTTCGGACCGTCGATCCTGCCCTACATGGTCATCCAGGCCCTGTTCGGGTTCTCGCTGCTGGAGGTCGTCAACTACGTCGAGCACTACGGCCTGCTGCGCCAGAAGCGCGAGGACGGCCGCTACGAGCGCACCCAGCCCGAGCACAGCTGGAACAGCAACATCGTGGCCAGCAACGTCTTCCTCTACCACCTGCAGCGCCACTCCGACCATCACGCCCACCCGCTGCGCCGCTACCAGGCGCTGCGCCACCACGACGAGGCGCCCGAGCTGCCCGCGGGCTACGCGACGATGATCCTCGCCGCCTACCTGCCGCCGGTGTGGAAGCGCGTGATGGACCGGCGGGTCGTCGCCCACTACGGCGGCGACGTGACGCGGGCGAACATCCACCCGCGGACGCGCACGCGCATCCTGAAGAAGTGGGGCGCATCGGTGCGCCGAGCGGCCGCATGAAGGTGTTTCGCTGCCCGGAGTGCGGCTTCGTCTACGACGAGGCCGCCGGCGTACCGCGCGAGGGCTTTCCGCCCGGCACGCCGTTCGCCGACGTCCCCGACGACTGGACCTGTCCGGACTGCGGGGTGCGCGACAAGCTCGACTTCGAAGCCGTCGAATGAGGTCGGGCGTCACGATGGGGGCGATGGCCACCCCGTCGACGCCCCTGCACGACTCGCTCTTCGATGCCGCCCGCGACCTGCTGCGCGACCGCACCTGGAGCCAGGTGACGATGGCCGACATCGCGTCGGGCGCCGGCGTGAGCCGTCAGACGCTCTACAACGAGTTCGGCTCGCGCCGGGAGTTCGCCCAGGCGTTCGTCCTGCGCGAGACCGACCGCTTCCTGGCCGCCGTGGACCGCGAGGTGGCGGCGAACGTCGACGATCCGCGGCAGGCGGTCACGTCGGCGTTCGGGGTCTTCCTCTTCGCGGCGGCCGAGAACCCGCTCGTGCGCTCGGTGCTCGCCGGGGACGGGACCGACGAGCTGCTGCCGCTGGTGACGACGTCCGGCGGCCCGGTCATCGAGCGCGCCACCGAACGTTTGGCAGCGACGTTCGACGCGGGCTGGCCCGGCGTCTCGGAACGCAAGGCGCGCCTGCTGGCCGAGTGCGTCGTGCGCCTGGCGATCAGCTTCGCCGCCCTGCCCCACAGCCCGACCGGGTTGACGCCGCCGGCGGTCGCCGAGCTGCTGGGCCCGTTCATCGAAGAGGCGCTCGCGGCACGCTGACCTGACCCACGGCGTCAGACCCCACGGCGTCAGAGGTCGCGGGCGCGGTCGAGGGCCGCGGCGAGGTCGTCCGGCAGCCCGCTGGCGACCTCGACGCGCTCGCCGGTGACCGGGTGGGTGAACGCCAGGCGGGCGGCGTGCAGGAACTGGCGCTCCAGCCCGAGCAGGCCGGTGTGGCCGTACTCCGGATCGCCCGCGACCGGATGGCCGATCGCCTGCAGGTGGACGCGGATCTGGTGCGTGCGCCCCGTCTCCAGGCGCACCCGCAGCAGGGTCGTCGTCGGCAGGGCTTCGACGAGCTCGAAGTGCGTGCGCGCCTCGCGCGGCTCGTCGGTGTCGGTCGACATGCGCGTGCGCACGCGCCGGTCGCGGCCGATCGGCGCATCGATCGTCCCGGTGCGCGCCGGCGGGCGGCCCTCCACGAGCGCGACGTACTCGCGCTCGACCTCGCGCCGCTGCAGGGCCTCCTTGAGCGCGGCGTGCACCGCGTCGGACTTCGCGACGACGAGCAGCCCGGACGTGTCGCGGTCGAGACGGTGGACGAGCCCGGCGCGCCAGCCGTCTTGCCCACCCGCGGCGACGCCGGCGAGCGCCTGGGCGAGCGTGCCGGTCGGATGCCCGGGCGCCGGATGGACGACGAGCCCGGCCGGCTTGTCGACCACGAGCAGGTGCTCGTCCTCGAACGGCACGGCGAACTCGACGCCGGCAGCGACGTCCGCCGGCGCCGGCGGCTCCGGCGGTTCGTCGACCTCGACGACCTCCCCGGCGCTCAGCACGTGGCGCTTGGCCACCACCCGGCCGTCGACGCGGACGAGGCCCGCGTCGATGCGCCGCACCGCCCGCGACCGCGACCCCAGCGGCACGGCGAGCAGCGCGTCGAGCCGCCGACCGGCCTCAGACGCGCCGACGGTCAGGCGCACGGTCGCCTCGCTCGAGCACCCAGACCAACGCGACGACCCCGAGCGTGATCGCGATGTCGGCGACGTTGAACGCCGGCCAGTGCGGCAGCTTGAGGAAGTCGGTCACGGCACCGAGCCGGATGCGGTCGACGATGTTGCCGATCGAGCCGCCGAGCAGCAGGCCGGTCGGCAGCCAGGCCAGCGGCTTGTCGGCGTGGCTGGCGAAGTACGCCAGCAGCGCGGCCAGGGCGACCGCCACGAGGACCACGACGATGACCCCGCCGCCCGCGAACGCGCCGAACGCGACACCGGTGTTGCGGACGTGGACGAGGTCCAGCGGGCCGAGGATGTCGCGCCGCTCGCCGGTCTGCAGCGACCCGCGCACCGCCGCCTTCGTGAGCTGGTCGACCGCCAGCACGACCGCCAGGACGACGAGCGCCCGCAGCGCGGCGCTGTGGCGCGCGGTCATCGGATCAGGTTGACGACGATGCCACCGACGAAGCTCAGCACGAGGATCGCCACGAGCGGGCTCAGGTCGACCGGCCCCAGCGGCGGGATGAAGCGGCGGAAGACGCCGAGGAACGGCTCGCTGACGTCGTGCAGGAAGTCCATGACCGCGCGCGACCAGCGCGAGTACGGGATGCGCCCGCCGAAGCTCATGAACATCGACATCAGGATGTAGGCGATGATGATGATCGTGTAGACGAGGATGAGCGCCTCGACGAAGTCGGCGATGCTCCCGCGGGCGTCGGCGAGGATCATCGGTCCGCCCCCAGGACGGCCGCCAGCGCGTCGTCGAAGGCCGAGCGGATGCCGGCCCGCTCCAGCGCCGCCAGCCCACGGGCCGTCGACCCGCCGGGCGAGGTGACCTCGCGCCGGACGGCGAGCGTGTCGTAGTCGCGCTGGGCCAACAGGGCCGCGGTGCCGGCGAACGTCTGGACGACCATCTGGGCGGCGACGTCGGGGGTCAGCCCGCGGCGGACCCCGGCGTCGACCTGGGCCTCGACGAGCAGGGCGACGTAGGCGGGCGCGCAGCTCATGAGCCCCATGGCCACGTCGACGAGGGCGTCGGGCACCTCGACGAAGGTGCCGAGCTCGCCGAAGAGCGCGGCGATCTCCGCGTCGAGTGCCTGCGGCTCGTCGGCGGCGCGCACGACGACGCCCTGGCGCAGCTCGACCGGCGTGCTGGGCAGCAGCCGGTAGACGGGGCGGTCGGGGTAGGCGGCCTTCAGGTCGGCGAGGGCCACGCCGCCGAGGATCGAGGCGACGGCCTTGGCGTGCGGCGCCACCTCGGCGGCGATCTCGGCGAGCTGGCCGGGCTTGTGGCAGAGCAGGACGAGGTCGGCGCGCTGAGCGAGCTGCGCGTTGGAGCCCGCGACCTCGCCGCCGAGCTCGTCGACAAGCGCCTGCGCGCGCCCGGGCGCGACGTCGGTGCCGAGGACCGGGCGGCCCCAGCCGCGCGCGATGCCCCGCGCCATGTTCCCGCACCCGATGAGACCGACCTGCATGTGGCGCAGCAAGATACCGGGCGGCCTCGAGCCGCCCGGATCAGGATTGGTTGAAGAAGCCCTTCTCGATGAGCTGGGCGCGCTCTTCGGCCGAGATCTCGACGTTGCGCGGCGTGAGCATGAAGACGCGGTCGGCGACGCGCTGCATGCCGCCGTCCAGCGCATAGGTCAGGCCGCTGGCGAAGTCGATGAGCCGCTTGGAGAGGTCGGTGTCGGTGTTCTGGAGGTTCAGCACGACCGGGATGTCGTCCTTGAACCGATCGGCCACCTGCTGGGCGTCGTTGAACGACTTCGGGATAACGAGGTGCATCCGCACGCTGCCGCCGTTGCGAGTGCGCGAGCTGCCCCCGCCGACCGGCCGCAGGACCGCCCGGGTGGGCGGCTCGTCGTCGGCGAAGATGTCGTCGAAGTCGTCGCGGGCGCGACGGCGCGTCGAGCCGCCGCTCAGCCGGCGGACGTTGGGACGCTCCCGCGGACGCTCCGGCTCGGGCTCGTAGAGATCGTCGTCTTCGTCGTAGGCCGGATCGCGTTCCTCGGCGAGGCCGAAGTACACGAGCGCCTTATGCCAGCTGTCGCTCAGCGCCACGGCTCAAAGTCTACGCCGTCGCCGCAAGAAGTCCTGCAATCAACGGTACAGCCGCGTGCCGATCCTGACGATCGTCGCGCCCTCCTGCACGGCGACCGCGAAGTCCTGCGTCGTGCCCATCGACAGCTCGCGCAGCCCGTGCGCGGCGGCGAGCTCGGCCAGCGCGGCGAACCAGCGCCGGCTGTCCTCGGCCTGCCGGGCCAGCGGCGGCATCGTCATGAGCCCCACGACCTCCACCCCGCCCTCCTGCCGGCAGGACGCGACGAACTCGCCGAGCCGCTCGGGCGCGATGCCGCTCTTGCCCTCCTCGCCGCTGACGTTGACCTCGACGAGCACGCGGGTGTCCTGGCGCGCATGCTTGACGAGCTCGCGCACGACGGAGTCGCTGCCCACCGAGTGGAGGTAGCGCACGAGCGGCAGGACCTGCTTGACCTTGCGGCTCTGCAGGTGGCCGATGAAGTCCCAGGTGAACGCGTCGGCCCCGGGCATCGCAACCTTGCGCTCGAGCTCCTGGGCGCGGTTCTCGCCGACGAGCGCGATGCCCGCCTCGGCGAGCACCCCGAGCTCCTCGGCGGCGACGTACTTCACGGCGGCGAGGATCTCGACGCTGTCGGGGTCGCGGCCGGCGTCGGCGATCTCGCCGCGCACGGCCTCGAGGTTCGCGGCGACGCGACGCGCCTGGAGCCCTCGGATCAGCTGCGCCACACGAGTCCTCCCTGTCGTCCGGTGACGCCTTCGCTCGCACGGTGCGAGAAGAAGACGGTGGGCTCGCACATGGTGCACCGTCCGACGTCGATGACGCTGCGCACCCCCGCTTGGCGCAGCTGCTCGGTGGCGACCGCCTTGAGGTCGAGCGTCCGGCCGCTGCGCGCCCAAGACGGAAAGCGCGCCGCGACCTCGTCGCCGACCTCGTAGCAGCACGCCCCGGCACCCGGACCGATCGCGGCGTGCACCTCGCCGTCGTCGCCGAGCTCG
>JBDZVZ010000052.1:0-27428 GCA_040255945.1 Solirubrobacterales bacterium
CGCCCCCGACCCCGGTGGTGCCGCCGCCGGCGCGACCCGGGTGCGCTCCGGCGCCTCGGCGACCGCGGTCGCGGCGGCGACCGGCGCGACCCGGGTCGCCTCGTCGTCGGGCGTCAACGCGGCGCCCCGGGCGACGCTCGTCTCCTCGAGGTCCATCGGCCGGCCGGTGGCGGCCGCGATCGCGGCGCGCCCCAGGTCCCCCGCCGAGGCGAACCGATGCGCAGGGTCCTTGGCCAGCGCCCGCGCGATGACGGCGTCGAACGCCTCCGGCACCCCCGGGGTCGACGACGGGCGCGGCGGCGCCTCGTGCAGGTGCGCGGTGATCGTCGCCGGGACCGTCTCGCGGCGAAACGGCGGCTCGCCGCTGAGCACCGTGAACAGCAGGCAGCCGAGCGCGTAGACGTCGCTGCGCGCGTCGGTCGGCTCGCCGCGCAGATGCTCGGGCGCCATGAAGTCGACCGTGCCGATCCAGGCGCCGCTCTCGGTGATCCGGGTGCGCCCGTCCTGGACGCGCGTGATGCCGAAGTCGCTGAGGTAGACATGCTCATCGGCGAGCAGGACGTTGGCCGGCTTGACGTCACGGTGCACGAGCCCGGCGGCGTGGGCGGCGTCGAGCGCGTCGGCGACCTGGGCGATGATGTCGGCCGCGCGCCCCGGCCGCAGCCGGCCCTCGCGGCGCAGCAGCGCGTGCAGGTCGGTGCCCGGCACGTAGCGCATGACGAGGTAGAGGCAGCCGTCCTCCTCGCCGGCCCCGTAGACCGGGATGACGTTCGGGTGCTCGATGGACGCGGTCAGGCGCGCCTCGCGCTCGAAGCGCTCGCGCAGCTCGCGATCGACCCGGCCGTCGCCCGTGTCGCCCGAGACGAGCTTGAGCGCGACCGGTCGCCCGAGCCGCAGCTCGGTGGCGCGGTAGATGACGCCCATGCCGCCGCGCCCGAGGACGTCCTCGATCCGGCAGCCGGCGAACAGCGCTCCGGGAGCGAGGTCGGCCATGCCCGCCACATTGTGACGCGGGCACCGCGTCGCGTCCGCTCAGGCGGCGTACGGCCCGCTGACGAGGAAGAGCACGCCGACGACCGGGTCGGTGAACAGCCGCTGGGTCTCGGTCTCCAGCGACGTGTCAGCGAACGCCCCGGCGTCGGCCCGTCCCAGCCCGCCGTGCGACTGCAGCACGACGGCGCCCACCCCGAGCGCCGCGTCCTCCGCCTGGGTCGTCGTCACGCGTGCGAACGCGTCGGCGGCCTGGGCGAACACGCCCGGCACGGTGCCGGGCGTGAACCGGCCGGCCGCCCAGGCGCGCAGCGGCGCGCAGAAGTCGTCGATCCTCGGGAAGGTCGTGGCGCGCTGGCGGGCGTCGACCGCGGCCAGCGCCGCGCGGGCCCGGCGCAGCTCACGCGTGTGGAGCTTCGTCGTGGACCCGATGCGGGCCAGCAGCCGGGTGGGGCCGGTGACGATCGTCTCCAGGCCGTCGCCGAGCGTGTAGAGCAGGTAGCCGGCGAGCGCGGCGCTGGCGGTGCGGCTGCTGAGCTTCGCGTCGCCGAGCGCCAGCAGCGTGTCGTAGCAGCCGTTGCCGATCGCGAGCCGTCGGGCGTCGATCTCGGCGCGCTTGGCGCGCAGCTGCGCATTGGACTCCTGCACGGTCGTGTGGACCGCCGCCCCGAAGACCCTGCCCTCCTGGCCGCTGGTCGTGCGCGTCGTCGTGACCGCTGCGGCGGTGGTCGGGGCGGCGACGGCGCCCGCGAGCAGGGCCAGCGACAGGACGACGAGACGGCCGAGGTTCATGAGACCGCGGACGTTAGCCGCGGCCGCGACCGGGCGATAGGGGCGTGGACGTCCGATCGGACGTCCGGTGCCGGACGGCGCTTCAGCGCTCGTGGGGCTGCGGCGCCTCGGCGCCCAGCATGGCCTGCAGCGCTTCGGCACGCAGGGCGGCCATCGGGTCCAGCAGCGCCTCGACGACCGGGAGCGCCTCGGCGTCGGCCTCGCGCAGCCAGCCGCGCTGCTCGAGCTCGTGGGCCCAGTCGGCCAGCGCATCGTGCAGGGCCGTGAAGCGGGCGAGCGGCAGGACGAGGGTGCCGTGGGCGTCGTGCTCGGCGAGCCGGTGGAGCTCGTCGGAGACGCCGGTCAGCTCGCGCAGGGCGAGCACGTCGTCGGTGCCGAGCGCCTGGCCGCGGTGGCGGGCGACGCGCATCTCCTCGACCGCACGGGCGGCCGCCGCGAGCTGGGCCGCGGACAGGTCGAACGAGACGTTGCAGACGGCGGTGCCGTCACGCTCGGTGAGCATGCGAAGTTCCGCGTTGACCATCGGATTCACGCTAGCGGGTCCACGAGACACCATCCCTGTCGGTGTGCCCAGTTGATCGGCCACCGATCCGTGGACCCGCAGCGTGGGCTCACGCGAGCGCCGCGGGCACCTCGTCCTTGAGCGCCGCCCGGATGTGCTCGCGCAGCTCGGGCGTGTCCTCGTGGCCGTGGGCGGTGATCGCGTGGACCGCCCCCGCCTCGACGAGATGCTCCTCGCTGCCCGACATCGCGACGTCGCAGCCGCTCTCGCTCGGCATCTCCCGACAGTCCAGGTACTTGCGCATGGGCGCCTCCCTGATGGTGGTCTGGACTCGGGTCGACGCTACGCCGCGCCGGCCGTGCCGGTCAAGCGGTCGGTCCACCGCGGACGGTCAGCCGCGCCGTGGCGTGACCCAGATGCGGATCTCGCCGCGCAGCACGTCGGTGCCGGCGTCGTCGCGGATCGTGACCGCCACCGCCACCTCGACCCCGCCGCCGGGCAGCGGCTCGGGCACGTCGAGCACGGCCTCGGCGTGCATCGTGCCGGCCGCGCGGGCCGTGTACTCGACGGTCATCCCCTTCGGGATCCAGCGGTGGGTCGGCGGCACGGTCGCCTCGGCCACGACGCCCATCGTCATCTCCGCCAGGTTGCAGAGCGCGATCGCGTGGACGCCGCCCAGGTGGTTGCGCACCCAGGGCAGGTGGCGCATGTCGGCGGTCGCGCGGCCCGGTCGTGCCGAGGTGATCCCGGCCGGGATCGAGAGGAAGTACGGCGCCGCGACCTGCAGCGCGCGCGAGAAGGCGAAGCGCCCGACGAGCGGCACGCGCTCGGCGGCCCGGTAGAGCCGCAGCGTGCGGGTCTCGGCGGTCACAGCGCGCCGACCTGGCTGAACACCCGTCGCAGGATGGCGATCGAGGTCGCGTAGGTCGAGTCCATCCCGTAGTAGGACAGCCCGCGCGCGCCGAGCGTGCGCGCCTGGGTGAACGGGGTGTCCGACGCGTAGTGGACGACGCCGAAGTCCACCGGCAGCTTCGAGAAGTTCACCTGGGCGTCGGTCGGGTAGCGCTCGGCCTCGGCGATCTCGAAGATCGCCGCGCAGTACGGTCCGGCCTCCATCTCGACGACCGTGTAGGCCTCGCGGTAGTGGAGGTCGAGGTAGTCGCGGTTCTGCAGGAACGTCGAGCGGACGGTCACCGCGCGCTGGTTGTCCAGGCCCGAGCCGAACCGCAGGTAGGGCGCGATGTCCTCGAACGAGAACGCGTTGTCGAGCCAGTAGGTCGTGCGCGAGTGCTCGTCGTAGACCGTGCTGGAGATCATGACGTCGCCCACGTCGGCGTTCAGCGTGGCCGCCTTGCCGAGCACGTAGACGCCGCGCAGCGTGTCGCGCTCCTCGGTGATCTCGCGCAGGATGTTGTAGGCCGCCAGCCCGAGCGGGTAGTCGATGTTGACGACGACCGCGCCGCTGGCGCGCAGCGCGTCGATGTCGGCGTCGGCCAGCCGCGGATCCAGCCGCGCCGGGTCGATCCGCCCCAGCGGCAGGATCTGGGCGGCGACGCGCAGCGCGGTCGACGACTCGAGGTGGATGACGCCCGCCTCCGCCTCGGCGGCCCGGCGCCGCTCGCGCGCCTCCGGGTGGGCGACGGCGTGCTCGCGCGCGAGGAAGTACAGGAAGTTGTCCCATGAGCCGGGGGTGCGCTGCTCGCGGAAGGCGGCCAGCTCGTCGCGCAGCTCGCGCGGGCCGTCGGTCTCGAGCCATGCGACGAGCTCGGCCTCGCGCGCTCGCGCGCCGCCCGACACGAGGTTGGCGAGCGAGTGCGTGTTGGAGGAGACGAAGTACAGCGGCGCGTCGCCGAGCCCTTCGGCGTCGAGGCGCGCGGCGACCGGCGCCCACCAGCGCCGGGTCATGCGCGCGTAGGAGATGTGCGAGCCGCCGAGCATCTGGATGCGCAGCGACAGGTTCGTGTCGGCGATCTCACCCAGCCGCCGGGCGAACGCGGTGCCCCATGCTTCCTGCAGCCGTGTCCAGTCGTCGACCGAGCCGCCGAGCACGCGCGCGCAGTCGTCGGCGCCGGGCAGCCCCTGGGGCCGCGGCCAGCCGACCGCCCGCAGCCGGCGGCGCAGCTTGTTGTGCTCGATCTGGTAGGCGACGAGCGTCGGGATGAGGTCGTCGACGTCGGAGGTCGACGAGAGCAGGACCGCCCAGGTGCCGTCCGGCCCCGCGTGCCAGAGCCGGCGTCGCGCGGGTGCCTCGGCGTTGGGCCAGTCGGTGCCGAGCGCGAAGCCGGCGGCGGCGAACTGCTCGGACTCCTGGCCCATGACGACGAGGCGGCCGCGGTCGATGCCGGCCGGCAGCCGCTGGGTGGCGTACAGGAACGCGCCGAGGTCGAGCTCGTCGGAGTCGGCGAGCGGGTGCAGCGACGAGCGCAGCGCCCGATGGGACGGCTCGAGGATGCGGAGCTTCGTCTCGCCCCGGGAGCGCAGCAGGGTCGTGTACGTGCGCTGGTAGAGCTCGACGTCGCTCGGCATCGTGAGCCGTTGTATCGCAGTGATCAGCGGAAGCGCCGCAGCCGCAGCGCGTTGGCGACGACCGAGACGCTCGAGAACGCCATGGCCGCGCCGGCGATGACCGGGTTCAGCAGCCCGGCCGCCGCGAGCGGGATCGCGGCGACGTTGTAGCCGAACGCCCAGCCGAGGTTCTGCTTGATCGTGCGCAGCGTGGCGCGCGAGAGCCGGATGGCGTCGGCGGCGGCGCGCAGGTCGCCCGAGACGAGCGTGAGGTCGCTGGCCTCGATGGCGACGTCGGTGCCGGTGCCGATCGCCAGGCCGAGGTCGGCCTGGGCCAGGGCGGGCGCGTCGTTGACGCCGTCGCCGACCATCGCCACCACGCGGCCCTCGGATTGCAGCCGCGACACGACCGCCGCCTTGTCGGACGGCAGCACCTCGGCGATGACCTCGTCGATGCCGACCTCGGCGGCCACCGCGCGCGCGGTCGCCGCGTTGTCGCCGGTGAGCAGGACGGGCCGCAGGCCGAGCGCCTTCAGCCGCGCCACGGCCTCGGCCGACGTCGGCTTGACCGTGTCGGCGACGACGAGCACGGCGCGCACCGCGCCGTCCCAGGCGGCCAGCACGGCGGTGCGCCCGGCGGCCTCGGCCTCGGCGCGCGCGGCGTCGAGCTCGGCGCCGATCGCCAGCGACCACTCGCGCATGAGCGACGGCCGGCCGACCTGCACGCCGTGACCCTCGACGACGCCCTCGACGCCGAGGCCCGCGCGGTTGACGAAGCCCTCGACGGCCGGCAGCGCGCCGCCGAGCTGTTCGCGCGCGCCGCGGGCGATCGCCGCGGCGATCGGGTGCTCGCTGGCGTCCTCCAGGGCGCCGGCGAGGCGCAGCACGTCGGCGCGGTCCTCGCCGGGCGCGACCGCGACGTCGACGAGCGCCATCCTGCCGGTCGTCACCGTGCCGGTCTTGTCGAGGACGACGGTGTCGACGCGCCGGGTGGACTCGAGGATCTCCGGCCCCTTGATGAGCAGGCCGAGCTGGGCGCCGCGGCCGGTGCCGACGAGCAGCGCGGTCGGGGTGGCCAGGCCGAGCGCGCACGGGCAGGCGATGATGAGCACGGCCACCGCGGCGGTGAAGGCGAACGAGGCGCCCTCGCCGGCGGCCAGCCAGAAGCCGAGCGTCGCGACGGCCAGGCCGATGACGATCGGGACGAAGACGCCGGAGATGCGGTCGGCGAGCCGCTGCACGGGCGCCTTGCCGGTCTGCGCGTCGGTCACCAGGCGCGCGATCTGGGCGAGCGCGGTGTCGGCGCCGACCTTCGTCGCGCGCACGACGAGCCGCCCGCCCGCGTTGACCGTCGCCCCGGCGACCTCGTCGCCGGGCTGCTTCTCGACCGGCACGGACTCGCCGGTCAGCAGCGACTGGTCGACGGCGCTGGCGCCCTCCTCGACGACGCCGTCGGTGGCGACCTTCTCGCCGGGCCGGACGACGAAGCGGTCGCCGACGGCGAGCTGCTCGACCGGGACCCGTCGCTCGCTGCCGTCCTCAGCGAGGATCGCGACGTCCTTGGCGCCGAGCTCGAGCAGCGCCTTGAGCGCCGCCCCGGCCCGCCGCTTCGCGCGCGCCTCGAAATACCGGCCGGCGAGGATGAACGTCGTGACGATGGCCGCGGTCTCGAGGTAGATCTCGTCGCCGGCGCCCTTGCCCTCGGGGATGAGGTCGAACGCCATCCGCATGTCGGGCATGCCGGCGTCGCCGAGGAAGAGCGCGTACAGCGACCACAGCCAGGCGGCGAGCACACCGACGGAGATGAGCGTGTCCATCGTGGCGGTCGCGTGCTTGAGGTTCGCCCACGCGGCGCGGTGGAACGGCCACGCGCCCCACAGCACGACCGGCGTGGCGAGCTGCAGCGACAGCCACTGCCAGTTGTCGAACTGCAGCGCCGGGACCATCGACAGCAGCAGGACCGGCAGCGCGAGGACGGCGCTGGCGATGAGGCGGCGGCGCAGCGGCGCGGTCTCGTCGACCTCGCCGGCGCCACCGTCGGCCTCCGGCTCGCTCGTCGGCAGCACGGCCTGGTAGCCGGCGGCCTCGACGGCGTCGACGAGTGCCTGGGGGTCGACCGCCGCGCGGTCGAAGTCGACGGTGGCCTTCTCGGTGGCGTAGTTCACGGTCGCGGTCACGCCGTCGAGCTTGTTGAGCTTGCGCTCGATGCGGTTCGCGCACGAGGCGCAGGTCATGCCGGTGATCGGCAGCTCGACGTGCTCGTTGGTGACGGCCATGGTCAGCGCACCTCCTCGGTGAAGGCGACGGTCTGGACGCGGCCGTCGACCTGGAACTGGAGGAAGAGGCGGTAGCGGCCGGTCGTCGGGAACGTCGCCTCGAAGCCGATGGCGTCCTGCTCGGCGTGGGTCTCGCTCTCGCCGTCGTGGCCGTGCTCGAGCGGGTGGACGTGCAGGAACGCCAGGTCGCCCTCGCGCAGCGCGACGAGGTGGCCGTCGGCGCCGAGGTAGGGCTGCACGTGGACCGGCTGCCCGTTCTTCGTCACGACGAAGCGCAGCGCGGTCTGGCGCCCGGCGCGGGCGCCGCCGTTGCCGGCGAGCCGCACCTCGTAGCCGTCGGCGCTGCGGGCGAGCGCCCGCGGCGCGGGCAGCGCCTTGAGGTCGGCGGTGCCGTCGACGCGCAGGTCGCCGGCCAGCGTCGTCGCCTCGCCGTCGTGGGAGACGTCGGCGAAGACGCGGTAGGAACCGGCTTCGGTCAGCGTCAGCGGCGTCGACCAGGTGCCGTCGGCGGCCATCGTCGGGTGCAGGTGCTGGAAGGTGCTCAGGTCGCGGCGGGCGACGATGAGGTGCAGGCGCTTCGTGTGCTGCACGTCGAAGTCGCGCACGGCTCGGTTGTGCTCGTCGACGAGCCGGAAGCGCAGCTGCTCGCGGGCGCCGCGGCGCAGCGCGGGGGTCTCGACGACGAGCCGCAGGCCGTTGTCGGCGACGGCCAGGCCGCGGACCGCGTCGGCCTTCATGGCGGCGTGCTCGTCGGTGCCGGAGCCCGCGTGGCCGGTCGTGGTGGTGGTCATGTCCTGCATCTCCTCGGTGGAGCCGTGTGACGCCTCGGCCTCGCCGCCGGGCGCCTGGGGGTCGAGCAGCCCGCCGGCGAGCGCGCCGACGCCGAAGAGGGCGCCGAGCGCGATCGCGAAGAGGGCGAGCGTGCGCAGCGGGGCGGTCACGAGGTCACCGCGTAGCCGGCCTCGGCGACCGCGTCGCGGACCGCCTCGTCGGTGAAGGTCGAGCCGGCGACCGTCAGCCGGCCGGTCTCGAGGTCGACGTCGACGGACTGCACGCCGCCGATCTCGCCGACCTCCTCGCGCACCGACATGACGCAGTGCTGGCAGGTCATGCCCTCGACGGTGTAGGTGCGGGTCTCGTTCTGGCTCATGCCTCGAATATACACCTGGGGGGTATCGAGGCACGTGCGGCTGCCCGTACTCCCGTGGGGTATGCTCCTCCCATGGCCACGACCGAGACCACCACGCCCACCCGGGGCTACTCCGCGACGCAGGACCAGCTCCAGGCGCGGCTACGCCGCATCGAGGGTCAGGTCCGCGGCCTGCAGGGCATGGTCGACGACGGCCGCTGGTGCCCCGACATCCTCCAGCAGATCGCCGCCGTCAAGGCCGCGCTCGACAAGGTCGCGCTCGGCCTCGCCGACGGCCATGTCCGTCACTGCATGGCCGCCGGCACCGATGATCCCGAGCGCCGGGACGAGATGACCCACGAGCTCATGCGGGCGCTGGGGCGCTTGGTGTAGCGCGCCCACGGCGCGCCCGGCGCGACGTCGGCCACCAGCACCAGCGCCCCAGCAGCGTGACCGCGGCGGGCAGGAGCACCGGTCGCACGATGAACGCGTCGAGGATGACGACCGCCGCCACGCCGATGCCGAACTGGCGCAGCGTGATGAGGTCGCTGAGCATGAACGGGATGATCGCCGCGACCATCGCGACCGCCGCCCCCGTCGCCTCCCACGCCGTGCTGCGCAGCCCGACGCGCAGCGCCTCGCGCGGGTCGTCGGTGCGCAGGAACACCTCGCGCGCCCGCTCCAGCAGCGCGACCTCGTAGACGACCGTCAGGCCGAACACCGCGGCGAAGAGGCCGATGATCCCCATCGGCTCCAGGTAGCCGGGGCCGCCGCCGATCGGGTCGTCGCCGACGTAGATCAGGCTCAGGATCCCGAACGCCGCACCCGCCGCGAGCAGGTCGAAGGCGACCGCGACGAGCGGGAGCACGACGGTGCGGAGCATGAGCATGAGCAGGACCGCCGCGAGCGCCGCCAGCGCGGCGACGACGACCCAGACGCGGGCGGCCGTCGTGTCGTGGTAGTCGGCGAGGTTGCCGGCCGGGCCGCCGACGGCGGTCTCCGTGCCGGTGGCGGCCGCGAAGCGCTGCGACGAGTCGCGCAGCGTCGCGCCGAGCTCACGCGTGCGCTGGTCGCTGCTGGCGTAGCGCGGGATGACCACGATCTGCCCGGCGCTCCCGCCGCGCTCGAGGTTCACCGCGAACGACGCCTGCTCACGCTGGGAGGGCGGGGCGCCGGCGATCGCCGCCAGGACGAAGTAGCCCGAGTCGAAGAGGCCGGGCGACTGGCGCTGGAGCTGCTCGAGGTCCTTCGGTGACGGCAGCTGGCCGCGGAACTTCGCGACGCCCGCCTGCATCTGGCCGAGGCCGGAGACGAGCTGGCCGGTCGGGCCGGTGCCGGCCGACAGGCCGCTGGCGAGTTGACCGGAGCCGGTCGTGAGCTGGCCGAGCCCGCTCTCGAGCTGGCCGGCCCCGTTGCGCAGTGCGGTCAGGCCGGTCGTGAGCTGGCCGCCGCCGCTGCTCAGGCGCGCGATCCCGCCGGCGAGCTGGCTGTTGCCGGAGCGCAGCTGGGCGATCCCGCTCTGCAGCTGCGTCGAGCCGGCCAGCAGCTGGCCGAGCCCGGAGGCGAGCTGGCTCGTCTGCCCGGCAAACGCGGTCGCGACCCCGGAGGCGCCCGAGACCTTGCTCTGGACGCTGCCGAGCCCGCTGCTGACGGCGGCCGCCTGGTCGCGCGCGGACTGCACGGCGGCGAGCGCGGACGCGACCTGCGGGTCGGTGCCGGCCTGCGCCTGCAGCTTGGTGATCGCCTCGTCGAGGGACGAGGTCGTCGCCTGCGCCGAGCCGACCAGCGGCCCGAGCGACGCGCTCGCGGAGCTGATGTCGTTGGCCATCTGCTTGACGACCGGCGCGCCCTGCTGGACGGGCTTGGCCGCCTGGCCGAGGCCGCCGGTCAGCTGCTTGGAGCCGGCGAGCGCCTTCCCGGCCCCGGCACGCAGCGCCTCGGCGCCGGTCAGCGCGCTGTTCAGCCCCGAGGAGATCTTCGCGGCGCCGATGCGCGCGGCGGCGAGGCCGGCGTGCAGCTGGGAGGCCCCGCCGCCGGCCTGGCCGGAGCCGGAGTGCAGCTGGTTGGCGCCGGAGGCCGCGGCCTCCAGGCCGGAGCGCAGCTGCTGGGCCCCCGCGCCCGCCTGGCCGAGCCCGTTCTCGAGCCGGCCGAGGTCGCGCTTGCCGCCCTTCAGGAGCTTGCTGGAGTCGCGCAGGCTCTTGGGCAGCTTGCCCAGCGGCTTGGTCTGGGCGCGGAACTCGCCCGGGCCGGCCACGGAGTCCACGCGCGGGTCGCGCGCGATCTCGCGCTGGTAGCGGTCGATGGCCGCCAGCAGCTGCGTGTCGGTGATCGGCCGCTTGTTCGACACGACGAGCACGTTGTACGGGGTCGGCCAGCCCGGTCCCATGACCTGGGCGACCGTCTCGAAGTCCTGGCGGGCCTGGTTGCCGGCTGGCAGCGAGCTGACGTCGGGCGGGCCGGTCTCGATCGAGGTCGCCGGGATGGCGAGCACGGCGAGGACGGCCGTGGCCGCCGCGCCGGTCCACACCGCGCGCCGCGTGACGAACGAGCCGGCGCCGACGAGCCGGTCCCACGCGCCGCGCACGACCCGCGGGGGCGTCGCGCGCAGGAGGTCGAGCCGGTGGCCGAGCAGGACGAGCAGGGCCGGCATGACCGCGACGGCGCCGCCGACCGCGAGCGCCGCGCTGACGAGCACGCCGATGCCGAGCGACATGAGGATCTCGGTCGGCGCGATGAGGACGGCGAGGACGAGGCACGCGATGAGCACCGTGCCGCCGAACAGCAGCGCGCGGCCCGAGGTCGCGACGGCCTGCGTGGCGGCGCGGACGTCGTCCGTGCGCCCGCTGCCGGCCGGCCCCTCCAGGTCGAGGAACCGGCGCACGACGACGAGCGTGTACCCGACGCCGAGCGCCAGCCCGGTCAGCGAGGCGAGCGCGAGCGCCGCCGGGTCGATGTCGACGAGCCGGCCGAGGATCGCCAGGACGCCGAACGACATGAGGACGACCGTCCCGGCGGTCGCGGTGATCATCACCGCCGCGACGGGGCGGCCCAGGAGGAAGAGCAGGACGACGAGCAGGATCGGCAGCGCGACGAGCGAGGCGGTGCGCGTCGCATCGATCGCGGCGTTCTTGGCGGCGATGTCGAGCGTCGGCTGGCCGGTGATGTGCTCGTGGACCGGCCCGCTGATCGTCGATCGGACCGTCTCGTCGATCTGCTTCTGGTACGTCGCCACCATGTCGCGCTCGTTGTGGGCGACCGACGCGACGACCATCGCAGAGGTCGGGCTCGGGCGAAGCGCCTTGGCGGCGGGGCCGGTGTCCCACGCGGACATGACCCGCGTGTCACCGCGGGCGGCGAGGCGCCGGACGACCTGCGGGCCCTGCTGGTCGAGCTGGGCCTGCGGACCCTGGAGCAGCACCGGCACGAGGACGCCGGCACCGAACTTGTCGTTGGCCAGCGTCTGCTCGCGCGAGGACTGCGAGCCGGCGACCGTGTAGATCGACGGCGAGACCTGATCGCTGACGCCGAAGCCCGCGAGCGCGAGGGCCGCGGCGATGGCGATCCAGACCAGGAGGGTGGGAACGGGACGCCGGATGGCGAGGTCGGCGAGGCGGACCATGACTACCACCAGTCCAAGACGGGGACGAGATCGATGTCGAAGCTACGCCCGCCCCGGAGCAGCGCCATCCGTGTCGGACGTCACATGCTCTGCGGGTCAGTACGGATGCTGGGGCTCGGGGCGACGCGAGACCATCGACGCACGGAAAACCTTCGAGTTGCAGGGGAGGCGCGGCGATGTCCGCTCATGTCCTGTCCACGGCGCCGACCGGACGGTCGTCTGACCGAGGCACCGGCGCGGAGACCCTCGCGTCGATGGTCTTCGCGGCCGCCGACCGGTACTCGGCCGCCGCGCTGCGCCACTACGCCGACGGCCGCTGGCAGGAGATCTCCTACACCGAGCTCGGTGTCGAGGCCCGCAGGATCGCGCGCGGCCTCATCGCGCTCGGCGTCGCCCCGCGCGACACCGTCGCGATCCTCGCCTCGACGCGCCCCGAGTGGACGCTCGTCGACTGCGGCGCGCTGTGCGCCGGGGCGACCGTCGTCCCGATCTACTTCACGAACGCGCCCGAGGAGTGCCGGTACGTCCTCGACCATGCCGAGGTCAAGCTCGTCATCTGCGAGGACGCCGAGCAGGTCGAGAAGATCCGCGCGGTCCGCGACCGGCTCCCGCACCTCGAGCACGTCGTCTCGTTCGACGACTCGGGCGACCTCTCGCTCGACGAGCTGCGCGCGCGCGGCAGCGAGGTCGAGGTCGGCGTCGTCAACCGGGTCGTCGCCCAGACGACCCCCGACGACCTCGCGACGATCGTCTACACGTCGGGCACGACCGGCCCGCCGAAGGGCTGCCGGCTCACGCACGGCAACTGCATCGCGACGATGCGCATGTACGAGCAGCAGGTGGACTTCGGCGACACGGTCGTCATCTTCTTCTTCCTGCCGCTCGCCCACGTCCTCGCGCGGATGGTCCAGTTCGTCGCCCTCGACATCGGCGCGACGCTCGCCTTCTGGCGCGGGCGGGCCGACCTGCTGCTCGAGGACGTCGCCACCACCCGGCCGACGCACGTGCCGTCGGTGCCGCGCATCTTCGAGAAGATCCACACGAAGGCGCTGGCCGGCGTCGAGGAGAGCTCCGAGCTCAAGCGCCGCCTCTTCGGCTGGGCGCTGCGCACCGGGCGCGAGGTCCGCGCGCGCGAGCGGGCCGGCACCCCGGTCGGCCGGGCGCTCGAGCTGCAGCACCGGCTGGCCGACCGTCTCGTCCTCGCGCGCGTGCGCGACCTGTTCGGCGGCCGGCTCGAGCTCGCCCTCACCGGCGCCGCGCCGATCGCCAAGGACGTGCTGGAGTTCTTCGACGCCTGCGGCGTCGTCGTCCTGGAGGGCTACGGCATGACCGAGACGACCGCCGCGGCGACGCTCAACACGATGAAGGAGCTGCGGCTCGGCACGGTCGGCCGCGCGCTGCCCGGCACGGAGACCGCGATCGCCACCGACGGCGAGATCCTCATGCGCGGGCCCCACATCTTCGCCGGCTACCACAAGAACGACAGCGCGACGCGTGAGACGTTCACCGAGGACGGCTGGCTGCGCTCCGGCGACCTCGGCGCGATCGACGCCGAGGGCTACCTGTCGGTGACCGGTCGCAAGAAGGACCTCATCATCACCTCGTCGGGCAAGAACATCAGCCCGGCCGCGCTCGAGTCGGCCCTGCAGGAGAGCCGCTGGATCTCGCAGGCCGTCGTCTACGGCGACAACAAGCCCTACGTCGTCGCGCTGCTGACGCTCGACCCCGACGAGCTCGGCGCGCTCGCCGAGCGCTGCGGCGTCGCCGCGGACCCGGCGGCGATGGCGCACGACCCGCGGGTCCGCGCGGTCGTGCAGGAGGACGTCGACGCCGCCAACGCCCAGTTCGCCCGCATCGAGCAGATCAAGCGCTTCGCG
The DNA here is from genome assembly GCA_040255945.1 of Solirubrobacterales bacterium. Lineage (GTDB taxonomy): Bacteria > Actinomycetota > Thermoleophilia > Solirubrobacterales > Solirubrobacteraceae > Baekduia. The sequence goes on from JBDZVZ010000052.1 coordinate 13,691, forward strand.
ATCCTCGACCGCGAGCTGACCCAGGAGGACGGGGAGCTCACCCCGACCACGAAGGTCCGGCGCAACGTCGTCAACGACCGTTACCGCGAGGACTTCGAGCGCCTGTACGAGGCGCGCTGAGCAGCCTGCTCGAGCTCCCGCAGCTCGGCGACGAAGGCGTCGACGAGCTGCCGGGGCTCGGGCACGAGGCTCGCGTGGGTCATGAAGCCCACGGTCACCGTGCCGTTGTAGCTGAACATCGAGACGCTCGTGCCGACGCTGCCGGCGCACGGCGCCCAGACGAGCACGTCGCCGACCGGCACGCCGGCGACCGTCACCTGCTCGCGGGGCCCCGGGACGTTGGTGACGACGGCCGTGCACTTCGCCGAGAAGAGGTCGATCGCGAACGTCTCGACCTGCGCCGGCGCGCGGCCCATGCCGACGAGGATCGCGTAGGAGACGGCCGGCTGGCGCGACTCCTTGATCGCGCGCATCCGCTCGTGGACCCGGCGCAGCCGGTCGCGTGGCCCGTCGGCGGCCAGCGGCAGGCTGAGGATGACGAGCCCGAAGTCGTTGCCGAGCTCGGCCGGCAGCGGCTGGTCGGTCGGCCGGATGTTGAACGGCACCATGGCGTGGAGCTGGGCGATCGGCTCATCGTGGACGGCGAGGAAGCGCGCCAGCCCGCCGCTGAGCGCCGACACGAGCACGTCGTTGACGGTCGTGCCCGTCGCCCGCGCGGTCGCCTTGATCTTCGGCAGCGAGAGCGGCGGCGTCCAGGCGACGCGCTGCGCGACGCCGTGCTCGCCTTTGAGCGCGGTGTGCGGGTCGGGCGGGACGGTGAGCAGGTAGAGGGCGGCGGCGACGTCGTCGCGGGCCTCCCGTCCGAGGTCGAGCAGATGCGACGGATGCAGCGCGGTCTCGACCGACTCGTGGGCGAGCGCCCACGCCGCGCCGGCGACGCGCGCGCCCGGCAGGCGGCGGCCGCGGGGGGCGGCGATCGGCCGCGCGCGGTCGCCGTGGCCGTCGGTGAGCAGCAGCAGGACCTCGGCGAGCGCGATCCCGTCGGCGATGCAGTGGTGCATGCGCGCGAGCACCGCGCAGCCCTTTCCGTAGCCCTCGATGAGGTAGAGGTCCCAGAGCGGGCGGTCGTGGTCGAGCTCGACGCTCATGAGATCGGCCACGAGCTCCTGCAGCGCCGTCGTGTCGCCGGGATGCGGCAGGGTGCGCCGGTGCACGTGGAGGTCGAGGTCGAAGTGCGGGTCGTCCTCCCACTGCGGGGCGCCGAGCGCGTCCTCGACGACGCGCTGGCGGTAGCGCGGGAAGCGGGCGACGATGCGGTCCCCCATGAGCGCCCGCAGCTCGTCGCGTGCGATCGGGGCCGCGAGGGTCAGGACGGCGTTGATGACCATGTGGTTGGTCGGCCGGTCCATTCGGTACCAGGCGGCGTCGGCCGCCGGCATGGGATGCGTGGTGGCCATGGCCCGCCGACGGTACGCCCGCGTCGGCGTGCCCAGCATCCGGTGAGGGCCGTCGTGCCGATCCGTAGTCGCCCGAATGGCCTGCGGTCCTGGTGGGCAGATCGGGGCTGCGCACGGCAGGGGAAACCGGGCGCAGGCCGATCAAGCGCAGGAGGTAACCATGAGGGATCTGTGGTCGGGACCCGGACACGGGCGTCAGCTGGCGACCGCCACGGCGCTGGGCGCCATGCTCGGCCTGGCCGTGCTCGCGCCGGTGGCGCCGCCGCCGGCGGACGCGAGCCGGGCGCCGTTCGTGGCCAAGCTCCACGCCCCGGGCCACCATCCGAAGGCCGACCAGCGCTGGCCGATCACGGTCACCGCTCACACGTACTCGCGCAAGCCGCTCTCCGGCCACGTGAGCTACGAGTTCCTGCACGGCGGCCAGGTCGTCGCCCGGCGTTCGAACTACCGCTTCCGCAACGGGCGCTTCCACGACAGCAGGTTCACGTGGCCCAGGCGCGCAGCCGGCATCGCGTTGACGCTGCGGGTGGTGGTCCGCACCCGGGCCGGCACGGTGCGGCTGCCGTACGCCGTTCGCGTCCGCCGATGACACGGTCCCGCCCGACCTCCGCCTCCAGCGGCGGTGCGCGGGTCCGCGCCGAGCATCTCGTGCGCCGCTTCGAGCGTGACACGGCGGTCCTGCGCGACATGTCGTTGACCGTCGAGCCGGGGGAGCTCGTGGCCATCGCCGGCCGGTCGGGCTCGGGCAAGACGACGCTGCTGCAGCTCCTGGGTGCGCTCGACCGCCCCGACGCGGGCGACATCTGGATCGACGACGTCTGCGTCAGCGCCGTGCGCCATCCGGTCCTCGTGCGGCGCGAGGTCGTCGGGTTCGTCTTCCAGCTCCACCATCTCGTGCCGGCGCTCACCGCGGCGGGCAACGTCGAGCTGCCGCTCGTCGCCGCGCGCGTCGGCGCGGCCGAGCGCCGCCGGCGATCGCGGGAGGCGCTGGGCCGGGTCGGGCTCGACGACCGTGCCGGCGACCGGCCCGAGCACCTGTCGGGCGGCGAGCGCCAGCGGGTCGCGATCGCCCGCGCGATCGTCCATCGCCCGCGGCTCGTGCTCGCCGACGAGCCGACCGGCGCCCTGGACCGAGCCTCCGCCGACCGGGTGCTCGAGTTGCTGGCCCGTCTGTGCAGCGAGGACGGAACGACCGTCGTCGCCGTCTCGCACGACCCGACGCTCGGCGGCTACGCCGACCGCCGGCTGCTGCTCGAGGAGGGCGTGCTGCGCGAGCATGCGCCGGGCGCGCAGCCGCTGCCGGCGCCATGAGCGGCATCATCCTGACGAACCTGCTGCGTCGTCCGGGCCGGACGCTGCTCACCGCGCTGGGCACGGCGCTCGGGGTGGCGACGATCGTCGCCCTGCTCGCGGTCACCGACGGCCTGAAGCAGACCGCCGGCCAGCTCGTCCGGCTCGGCCGCGCCGACCTCGGGCTCTTCCAGGCGGGCGCGGCCGACCCGACGACCTCGGTGCTGCCGCTGTCGCTCGTGGCCCGGCTGCGCGCGACGCCCGGGGTCGCCGACGCCACCCCGATCATCCTGCTGCCCGAGGCGGTGCCGGCCGACCCGGCGGCGATCGTCTTCGGCAGCCCGCCGGACGGGTTCCTGCAGCAGCGGCTCGTCCTGTCGGCCGGGCGCCGGCCCGCCGCGCCTGACGAGGTGCTCGTGGGCGACCGGCTTGCCGCCGAGCTGCACGTGCGACCGGGCGCGGCGACGCGGATCAAGGGCCGCGTGTTGAAGGTCGCGGGCGTCTACCACTCGGGGGTGCCGTTCGAGGACGGCGGCGCGATGCTCAGCCTCGTCCAGGCCGAGCGGCTCGGCGGCCGGCCGAGCGAGGCGACGACGATCGCGGTCACCCTGCGCCCGGACGTGTCGACGGCTGCCATGAAGCGGCGGATCAAGGCGCGCTTCCCGGGGCTGGTCGCGATCTCCGAGCCGAGCGAGGCGCTGCGGGCGGGCGCGAACGGGCGGCTCATCTCGCAGGCGGCGACGGTCATCGTCGTGTTGGCGCTCATCATCGGCGCCGTCGCCGTCATGAACACGATGCTGCTGGCGACGCTGGAGCGTCGGGGCGAGTTCGCGATCATGTCGGCGGTCGGGTGGAGCGGGCCGCAGGTCGCTGCGCTCGTGCTGGCCGAGGGGATGGCGACGGGGCTGCTGGGGGCCGGGATCGGGCTTGCGCTGGGCTCGGCGAGCGCGGGCCCGCTCGTGGACGCGCTGGGCGCCGCCGACTACGTGCATCCGCAGCTGACCGGCTGGGGCTTCGGGCAGGGGCTGCTCGTCGGCGGGGCGCTCGGGATCCTGGGCGGGCTCTATCCGGCGTGGCGCGTGACGCGCCTGCGCCCGGCGGCAGTTCTCGCGAGCCGCTGACGTCGGTGCCAGGCACCGGGGTGCCAGGCACCACGGTGCCAGGCTGTTCTATCGCTCTACAACTGTGTGGTGGTAGAGTGTCTCGCCATGAGCAAGACACAGCCGATCCCCCACCCGCTGCCCGAGCCGCTGGTCGACCTCATCGCCCAGCGCTTCCGCGTCATCGGCGAGCCGATGCGCATCAAGCTCCTCGACGCGCTGCGCGACGGCCCGCTGACCGTCGGCGAGCTCACCGAGCGCCTCGACGCGACCCAGCAGAACGTCTCCAAGCACATCGGCGTCCTCGCCCAGGCCGGCATCGTCGCCCGGGAGAAGGAGGGCACCCGCGTCCGTTGCGTCATCGCCGACGACACGGTCTTCGAGCTCTGCGAGCTCGTCTGCGGCGGCCTGCGCGAGCAGGTCGCCGAGCTCCACGACGTCCTCTCCGGAGGTGCCGCATGACCCGCACGTGCGCGACGGCCGGCTGGCCGCTGGAACGCGTGCTCTTCGCGATGGCCGGGACGGTGACGCTGCTCAGCGTCCTGCTCGCCGCCGTCGTCTCGCCCTGGCTGCTGATCCTGACGGCGTTCGTCGGCGTCAGCCAGTGGCTCTACGTCCTGCTCGGCGCCTGCCCGGCGTCGCTCGTGCTCACCCGCCTGTTCTCGCTGCGCTCGGTCGTCTACCCCAAGGAGCCCGTCCGATGACCACCTACGGTCCGCTCGGCCGCCTCGGCCGGTTCACCGCGACGCACATCCGCCTCGTCGCCGTCGCCTGGGTCGTCCTCGCGGTCGGCCTGGGGTTCTTCGCCCCGAAGGTCGAGCACGCCCTGTCGGGCGCCGGCTGGGAGGCGACCGGCTCGGAGTCGGTCGACGCCCGCAAGGTCATCGACCAGCACTTCCACGGCCTCTCCTCGAGCGGCCTCATGGTCGTCGTCCACTCGGCCGACAAGACCGTTGGCGACCCCGCCTTCCAGCAGGCGATCGCCGGCGCCGAGCGGACGCTGAAGTCCGACGGGCGCGTCACGACGGTCGTGCCGCCCCAGCCCGGCACGTCGATCTCGCGCGACGGTCACACCGCCGTCGTCCAGGCCGGCGCCGGTGCGGACAGCAACACGATGGTCCGCGCCGCCGACGACCTCAAGGGCGAGCTCGGCGCGCTCGCCGGCGACGGCGTCCAGGTCTCGCTCACGGGCGCGTCGGGCATGTGGTCGGACTTCAACGAGGCCAACAAGACGGCCATGATGAAGTCCGAGCTGTTCAGCTGGCCGGTGACGCTGGCCATCCTCGTGCTGGCGTTCGGCTCGCTGGTCGCCGCCGGCCTGCCGCTCATGTTGACGATCCTCGGCCTCGTCACCTCGGCCGGCACGCTGTACCTCGGCACCCAGCTGCTGGACATCTCGATCTGGGCGATGAACTTCGCCCTGATGTTCGCGCTCGCGTTGGGCATCGACTACGCGTTGTTCATCGTCATGCGCTTCCGCGGGGCGTTCTTCGGCTCGGAGGAGCCGGTGGAGGATGCCGTGGCCGAGACGATGGACACCGCGGGCAAGGCCGTGCTGTTCAGCGGCCTGACCGTCCTCATCTCGCTGACCGCGGTCATGCTCGTCCCGTCGCCGGCGTTCCGGTCGATGGCGCTCGGGATCATGCTCTCGGTCATCTTCATCCTCGCCGCGACGCTGACGCTGCTGCCCGCGGTGCTGGCCAAGCTCGGTCCGAAGGTCAACGCCGTGGCCCTGCCCTGGGTGCGCGGCGGGGAACACCGCTCCGCGCGCTTCGCCGCGTGGGGCGAGCGCCTCTGGCGCCGGCCGGTCGCCTTCGGCGCGCTGGCCGCCGTCGTCCTCGTCGCGTTGGCCCTGCCGGTGCTCGGCCTGAAGACCGGCATGCCGTCGATCAAGGTCGTGCCCGAGTCCGACGCGTCGCGGGTCGGCTACACCCAGGTCCAGCAGGCGTTCGGTCCGGGCGCCCCCGGCCAGCTGCAGATCACGACGACCCAGCGGGATGCCGCCAAGGTCGCCGCGGTCGCGAAGGCCGACCCGGGCATCGCCCAGGTCGTGCCGGCGATGCCGGGCTCGCAGGGCACCGCGCTCGTGCAGGCGATCCCCAGCGCCGACCCGTCCGACAAGGCGGTCGGCAGGACCGTCGACCGGCTCCGTGACGCGCTGCCCGCCAGCGCGCTGGTCGGCGGTGCGGCGGCCGAGAACCACGACCTCGAGACGCTGCTGAGCGCCAAGACGCCGCTGGTCATCGGCGTCGTGCTCGGCCTCGGCTTCCTGCTGCTGCTCGTCGCCCTGCAGGCGCCGATCATCGCGGCGGCCGGCGTCGTCACGAACCTCCTGGCCGTTGGCGCGGCGTTCGGCGTCGCCCGGCTCATCTTCCAGGAGGGCCACGGCACCGGCCTGCTCGGGTTCGAGTCCCAGGGGTATCTGGACGCGTGGGGCCCCGTGTTCTTCTTCGCCATGATCTTCGCGATCTCGATGGACTACACGGTGTTTCTGCTCTCCAGCGCCAGGGAGCACTGGGATCGCAGCAAGGACCCGCGCGAGGCGATGATCGGCGGCATGGCGCACAGCGGCCGGGTGATCTTCGCCGCGGCGGCGGTCATGGTCGCGGTGTTCTTGACGTTCGCCCTGTCGGGGCCGCTGCCGCCCAAGGAGATGGGCGTCATCCTCGGCATCGCGGTCCTGCTCGACGCGCTGCTCGTCCGGCTGCTGCTCGTGCCGGTCCTGCTGCGCCTGCTCGGCACCTGGGCCTGGTGGCTGCCCAAGCCGCTGGACCGGCTGCTGCCCGACGTCCGTTTCGGGCACGCCTGACCCGACGAAGGGAGCACGCGATGATCTTCCGGCAGATCACCCACGACGACCTCGGCTGCGCGTCGTATCTCATCGGCGACGAGGACGCGGGCGTCGCCGCGGTCGTCGACCCGAAGCTCGAGATCGACGAGTACCTCGCGCTCGCCCGCTACATGGGCGTGCGGATCGAGCACATCCTCGAGACCCACAACCATGCCGACCACGTCTCCGGCCACGGCCGGCTGGCGGCGGCGACCGGCGCGACCATCCACATCCACCGCGACGCGACGCCCGACTACGACCACGAGCCGTTCGACGACGGCTGGGAGCTCGAGCTCGGCGCCGTCCGGGTGCGCGCGCTGCACACGCCCGGCCACCGGCCCGAGCACACCGCGTTCGCGCTCGTCGACACCGCCCGCGGCCCGCAGCCGTGGGCGGTGCTCACCGGCGACACGCTCTTCGTCGGCGACATCGCCCGCCCGGACCTCGCCGTCGACAAGCAGGAGGGCGCCCACGGGATGTTCACCTCGCTGCGCGACAAGCTCCTGACGCTGCCCGGCGAGTGCGAGGTCTGGCCCGGCCATCTCGGCGGGTCGCTGTGCGGCGGGCCCGGGATGGACATGAAGGTCTCGTCGACCATCGCCTATGAGGTGGCCCACAACGCGCTGCTGGCCGAGTCCGACGAGGAGCGGTTCGTGGAGCGGGCGATCGGCTCGCTGGCGCCGCAGCCGCCGAACTTCCAGGCGATCGTCGCGCTCAACCAGGGGCCGTTGCGCGACGGCCGCGTCAGCGTCGAGCCGCTCACGCCGCGCCAGGTCGAGGTCAAGCGCGCCGCGGGCGCGCTCGTCGTCGACGTGCGCACCGACCTGCAGTTCGACGACGCCCACATCCCGGACGCGGTCTGCAACCCGGCGATCCGGGCCGGCTTCGGGACGAAGCTCGCCTGGGTCGCCGACCGCGACCGCGAGATCGTCCTCGTCGGCCGCGACGACGACGACGCCCGTCACGCCGCGGCGCTGGCGGCGGCGGTCGGCATCACGAACCTCGGCGGCTACCTGGCCGGCGGGATGACGAGCTGGCGCGAGGAGAAGCGGCCGACCGAGTCGACCGAGCGCATCGACGTCGCCGGTCTGCACGAGCGCGTCGACGACGTCCAGGTTCTCGACGTCCGTGAGCGCGCCGAGTGGGAGGAGGGCCACCTGCCCGGTGCCGTCCACGTCCCGTACCACGACCTCGACCGGGTGCCCGACGGGATCGACCCTGCCCGGCCGGTGGCGGTCATCTGCTCCTCCGGGCAGCGCAGCGCCGTGGCGGCGTCGCTGCTGCGCCGCCACGGCGCCGAGCGCGTCATCCACGTCGCCGACGGCGGGGTGGGGACCTGGGCCGACGCCGGCTGGCCGGTCGAGGCGCCCGACGGCGAGACGGCGGCGTCGCGCTGACGCAGATGGCGCTGGCCGCCATCCTCTTCGGCCTGGCGATCGGGCTGACGCTCGGCACGCTCGGCGGCGGCGGCTCGGTGCTCGCCGTGCCCGTGCTCGTCTACGTGTTGGGTCAGGGCGTCCACGAGGCGACGACGTCGTCGCTGGTCATCGTCACCGCGGGCGCGCTGGCCGGCGGGGCGGGTCACGCGCTGCACGGAAACGTCTGCTGGCGCCACGCGGCGGGGTTCGCCGTCGGGGCGCTGCCGGGGGTCGTGGCGGGAACCGCGCTCGGCGACGCCGTCGGCGGGCAGGCGCTGCTGGGCGCGTTCGCGGTCATCATGCTCGCCGCGGCGGTCGCGACCTGGCGGCGCGCGTCGGCCGGCGACCGCGCGACGGCGCCCGGCGGCGGGCGCCCGGGCTGCCCGCCGCTACGGATGGGGCGCGACCTGGCCGCCGGTGCGGGCATCGGCGTGCTGACCGGCTTCTTCGGGGTCGGCGGCGGCTTTCTCATCGTGCCGACGCTGGCGATCGCGCTGTCGCTGTCGATGCGGATGGCGGTCGGGACCTCGCTGGCGATCGCGACCGCGACCTCGCTGCTCGCGCTCAGCGCGCACCTGGCCGCGGGCCGCGGGTTCGAGGTCGACGTGACGCTGCTGGTGACGGCCGGCTGCGTCGTGGGCGCCGTGGCCGGGGCCCGCGTGGCCGGTCGGCTGTCGCAGGAGTTGCTGGGCCGCGCGTTCGCGGTCCTGCTCGTGGGCGTGGCCGCTTACCTGCTCGTGTCGGTGGCGTTCCTCGGCGGGCCGCCGGCGTAGCCGCCCGCGCCGCGCCCCCGCCCCCGTCGAGGGACGACTCAGGGCCCCGTACCGACCTTGAGTCGTCCCTCGACGATCCGATCAGTCCTCCGCGGGCGGCTCGGCGTACTCGTCGTCGCTGACCTGCTCGCCCCACACCACCGGACTCGGCCCGCGGCGGCGGATGGCGTCGCCGACGACGTTGGTGCCGCGGGGCGGCACGAACGTCAGGCGCGCCGCGCCCGGCCCGCCGCCGTGACGCGCCCACCCCACAACGCCGAAGGGCGCCCCGAGGGCGCCCTTCGCATCAGCTGGATGTGCGGCCGGTCGGCTCAGCCGCAGCCGGTGTTGTTGCCGCACGACGAGCACGTGTAGCACGAGCCCGTGCGCTGCATCATGCCGCCGCACTGCTGGCAGGCCGGCCCGAGCTCGAGCCCGACCATGCGCGCCGGGCGCACCGGCGGCGTGTCGGTCAGCGCCGCCGCCGCGGGCTGGGCGGTCCCGCCCGCCGAGGCGTCCGGCGAGGCCGCGCCGCCGCCGTTGCCGTTGGCCGGCCCGGCGGTGTCGGAGGAGATCGAGGTCACCGCCTCTTCGGCCGCCTTCTTGGCCCGGACCTCGGTCGTCATGATCCCGAGCTCCTCTTGCACGTCGGCGTCGAGGAACCGCGAGGCGAGCCAGCGCATGATGTAGTCGGGCATCGACTTCGCGAACGGGATCTCCGGGTTCTGGGTGATCCCTTCCGGCTCGAAGCGCATGTAGGCGAACTTCTGCACGAGCGTCTCGAGCGGCACCCCGTACTGCAGGGCGATCGAGATCGCGGTCGCGAACGAGTTCATCATGCCGCGCAGCGTCGAGCCCTCCTTGCCGACGTCGGTGATGAAGATCTCGCCGACCGACCCGTCCTCGTACATGCCGGCCGTGATGTAGCCCTCGTGGCCGCCGATGTTGAACTTGTGGGTGATCGACTGGCGCTCGCGCGGCATCCGCTTGCGCTGCGGGCCGAGCGCGTCGACCTGCTTGGCGACCTCCGCCTTGACGGCGGCCTCGAACTCCTTGGAGCCGATGGCCGGCGCCGGCGCCTCCTCCTTCTGGGCCTCGGTGCGCAGCGCCTGCGCGGTCTTCGACCCGTCACGGTAGATCGCCAGCGCCTTGACGCCGCACTTCCACGCCTGGATGTAGGCGTCGGCGATGTCCTCGACCGTGGCCGACTGCGGCATGTTCACCGTCTTGGAGATCGCACCCGAGATGAACGGCTGGACCGCGCCCATCATCTTGATGTGGCCCATGTGGCTGATGGCCCGCGAGCCGACCGCGACGTCGAAGACCTCGAGGTGGGCCTCGTCGAGGCCGGGAGCCCCGACGATCGTGCCGTGCTCGTCGACGTAGGCGACGATCTGGTCGATCTGCTGCGCGCTGTAGCCGAGCGTCTCGAGCGCCAGGCCGACGGTGCGGTTGACGATCGTCATCGACCCGCCGCCGACGAGCTCCTTGTACTTCACCAGGGAGAAGTCGGGCTCGACGCCGGTCGTGTCGCAGTCCATGAGGAACGAGATCGTCCCGGTCGGCGCGAGCACGGTCGCCTGCGCGTTGCGGTAGCCGTGCAGCTCGCCGAGCTCGACGGCCTCGTCCCACACGCGGCGCGCCGCGCCGAGCAGCTCGGCGTCGCGGCAGGTCTCGTCCGGGATGACGTGCGTCGCGTCGCGGTGCATCCGCATGACGTTGTTGTGCGCGTCGCGGTTCTCCGCGTAGCGCTCGTACGGGCCGATCGCCGCGGCGACCTTCGCCGACTGCAGGTAGGCGCGGCCGGTCATGAGCGCCGTGATGGCCGCCGCGGTGGCGCGCCCCTCGTCGGAGTCGTAGGGCATGCCGTCGGCCATGAGGTAGGCGCCGAGGTTCGCGTAGCCGAGCCCGAGCTGGCGGAACGCGCGGGCGTTGACGCCGATCTCCTCGGTCGGGTAGCTCGACGGCCCGACGACGATCTCCTGAGCGAGCAGGACGATGTCGATCGCCCGCTCGAACTTGCCGACCTCGAACGTGCCGTCCGGCCGGCGGAACTTCATGAGGTTCAGCGACGCGAGGTTGCAGGCCGAGTCGTCGACATGCATGTACTCCGAGCACGGGTTGGACGCGTTGATGCGCCCCGAGTTCGGGCACGTGTGCCAGTCGTTGATGATCGTGTCGTACTGGACGCCCGGGTCGGCGCAGCGCCAGGCGGCCTGCGCGATCTTCTCCATGACCTCGCGCGCCTTGAGCGTCGGGCCGATCGGCTCGCCGGTCTGGCGGGCGATCGTGCGCCACTCGCCGTCGGCCTCGACGGCCTCCATGAAGTCGTCGGTGACGCGGACCGAGTTGTTGGCGTTCTGGTACTGGATGGAGGTGAAGCCGTCGCCGTCGATGGACATGTCGAAGCCGGCGCGCGCCAGGGCCTCGGCCTTGTCCTCCTCCTTGGCCTTGCACTCGATGAACTCGACGATGTCGGGATGGTCGACGTCCAACACCACCATCTTGGCGGCGCGGCGCGTCTTGCCACCCGACTTGATCGTGCCCGCCCACGAGTCGGCGCCGCGCATGAACGACACCGGGCCCGACGCGGTGCCGCCCTTGCTCAGCGGCTCCATCGACCCGCGGATGTTGGACAGGTTGATGCCCGAGCCGGAGCCGCCGCGGAAGATCTTGCCCTCGCGCGTGTTCCAGTCGAGGATCGACTCCATCGTGTCCTCGACCGACAGGATGAAGCACGCCGAGCACTGCGGCTGCTCCTCGAAGCCGACGTTGAACCAGACCGGCGAGTTGAACGCCGCCATCTGGTGGACCAGGATGTAGGTGAGCTCGTCCTCGAACGCGTCGCCGTCCTCGGCGGTGGCGAAGTAGCCGCGCTGGCGGCCCCAGTCGGCGATCGTGCCGGCGACCCGGCCGATCATCTGCTTGACCGAGCGCTCACGGGCGGGCGAGTCGAGCTGCCCGCGGAAGTACTTCTGGGCGACGATGTTCGTCGCGTTCTGGGACCACGTCGTCGGGAACTCGACGTTCTCCTGCCGGAAGGACCCTACGGCGGCCGTTCGCAGCTCCCATTCGACGGTGTCGAACGGGGCGACGCCGGCCGTCGTGAACACGCGCTCGATCGTCAGCGCGCGTCCGGGTCGGACGTCGGTCGCGAAGGTCGTCTGCGGGGTCGAATCCATTGCTGCCTACTCCTCCTGCGCCGTTGGCCACAGCGCTCACTCGTACACCTGAACGGGGTCGGAGAGGGTCGCGCATCCATCGGACGGCACGGGGCCCATTTGGGCGATCCTCCCGCTCGTTGCGGGAGAAACTCCAGTGTAGGCGGTGGTCCGACTACCGACCGAGGCGCAGCCAGTCGCGGAACTCAGCCCACGCGTTGCTCGTGCGCCAGCCGGCCTCGGCCGTGGCGTGGCGGCTGCGCAGCAGCCAGGCGGGCTCCCAGGCCATCCAGCGCGCGAGCGCCCACAGCAGCGCGGCGAGCAGGAGCAGGGCGCCGGCGGCGATCGGGAGGATGAGCGCCGTGTCGTCGTCGGAGCGCCCGGCGGTCTCGGCCGAGACGGCGGTCGCGGTCGGCTGCGCAGCGGGCTGAGCCGCCTGGCCGGCGTCGGGCGCGGGCTGCCCCTGCGGCGCGGGCTGCCCCTGCGGCGCCGGCTGCCCCTGGGGCTGCGGCTGCCCCTGGGGCTGCGGCACCGTGATGGTCTCGGTCGGCGCCGGGCTCGTCGGCACGGTCGTCTGCGCCGACGCGGCCGGGGCGGCGGCGAGCAGGGCGCAGAGCAGCGGCAGGGCGAGGCGGCGCGGGCGCATCGGGGCCCGCAAGGGTAGCCGGGACCTAGGGGACGACGTCGAGGACGTTCGTCAGCGTTCCGGCGACGAGCAGCGCGGCGGCCAGCAGGGCGGCGACGAGCAGGGTCGTCACGATCTGGCGCTCGCGGCGGATCTCGGCGTGCAGCGCGAGGTGCTCGGCGGCCTCGCCGCCGCGCATGGCGACGGCCCGCTCGCGGACCTCGTCGTCGACGGCGGCCGCGCCGCCCGCGCGGCGTGCGTCGCGCTCGGCAGCCGACCGCTCGCGCGTCTCGTCGAGCTCCGCGCGGACCGCGTCGAGGTCGATGCGGGCGCGCTCGAGCTCGTCGCGGGCCGCCTCGACCTCGGCGTGCAGCGCGGCGATCGTCTCCTGCGCCAGGTCGCGCTCGCGCTGGGCGGTGGCCAGCGACTCCCGCGCCTCCTCGCCGGCGTGGCCGACGGCCTGCAGCGCGCGCTGCGTGTCGTCGAGCTCGCGCTCGAGCGCGGCGATCCGCTCGGCGGCCGCACCGGCGGCGGTCGCCTGGTCGCGCAGCGCGGCGAGCTCGGCGGCGAGCTGCTGCTCGCGGGCCTCGCCCTCGGCGATCGCGCCGCGCAGCAGCTGGAGCTCCTCGTCGTACCGGGCGGCCGACTCGGCGCCCGCCGCCGCCTCGGCGAGATCGGCGTCGCGTTCGGCGCGGAGCTGCTCGAGCTCGCCGATCAGCATCGCCTCACGGTGCTCGGCGGCCTCGAGGGCGTCGCGCATCGCGTCGTGGCGGGCGACGGCGCGCTGGAGCTCGTCGGCCGCCGCCGCCTCGCCGGCCCGGGCATCCTGGCGCGCCTGCGCGAGCTCGCCGCGCAGCGCGGCCAGCTCGGTGTCGGCGGCCTCGCGGGCTGCGGCGGCCTCCGCTCGCAGCGCGGTCAGCTCGGCCTCGGCGGCCGCGCGCGCGGCGCCGGCGTCGCTGCGCAGCGCCGCCAACTCGCGCTCGGCGTCGCGGGCGACGCCCTCGGCGTCCTGCAGGCGGACGACGAGCTGCTCGCGCTCGGCGAGCGCGTCGTCGGCCGCGCGCTGGGCCGCGTCGCGCGCGGCGGCCTCCTCGTCGTGGCGGGC
>JBDZVZ010000151.1:0-1683 GCA_040255945.1 Solirubrobacterales bacterium
CGTCCCGCGCATCGCGTTCGTCAACAAGATGGACCGCATCGGCGCCGACTTCGACCGCGCCGTCCAGACGATGGTCGACCGCCTGGGCGCCAACGCCGTCCCGGTCGAGCTGCCGATCGGCGCGGAGGCCGACCTGGCCGGCGTCATCGACCTCGTCACGATGAAGGCCACGATCTACAAGGACGACCTCGGCAAGGAGTTCGACGTCGTCGACATCCCGGCCGAGCACGCCGACCGCGCCGCGGAGGCCCGCGAGGCGCTCATCGACGCGGTCACGACGTTCGACGACGACCTCGCCGAGGCGTACCTCGAGAACGGCGACGTCGAGGTCGAGCAGCTCAAGGCGGCGATCCGCAAGGCCGTCCTGGCGATCCAGATGACCCCGGTCTTCTGCGGCTCCGCCTTCAAGAACAAGGGCATCCAGCCGCTGCTGGACGCCGTCGTCGACTACCTGCCCTCGCCGCTGGACATCCCGCCGGTCGAGGGCACCGTCGAGTCCAAGAGCGGCGAGGTCACCGAGGCCGTCCGCCACGCGTCCGACGACGAGCCGTTCGCCGCGCTGGCGTTCAAGATCGCCGCCGACCCGTTCGTCGGCAAGCTCACCTACTTCCGCGTCTACTCGGGCACGCTGGCCGCCGGCTCGCGGATCCTGAACGTCTCGTCCGGCAAGACCGAGCGCGTCGGGCGCATCCTCGAGATGCACGCCAACGACCGCAAGGACCTCGAGATGGTCTACGCGGGAGACATCGCCGCCGCGGTCGGCATCAAGCAGATCGTCACCGGCGACACGCTCGCCGCGCCCGACGCCCCGATCAAGCTCGAGCAGATCGAGTTCCCCGAGCCGGTCATCAAGGTCGCCGTCGAGCCCAAGACGAAGTCCGACCAGGAGAAGATGTCGATCGCCCTCGGCCGCCTGGCCGAGGAGGACCCGACCTTCCAGGTCCAGACCAACGAGGAGACCGGCCAGACCGAGATCTCCGGCATGGGCGAGCTGCACCTCGAGGTCCTCGTCGACCGCATGCGCCGCGAGTTCAACGTCGAGGCGAACGTCGGCAAGCCGCAGGTCTCCTACCGCGAGACCATCCGCGGCACCGCCCAGAAGGTCGAGGGCAAGTTCGTCCGTCAGACCGGCGGCTCGGGCCAGTACGGCGTCGTCTACATCGACATCGAGCCGGCCCCGGGCGAGGGCTTCGACTTCGTCTCGAAGATCAAGGGCGGCTCGATCCCGACCGAGTTCATCCCCGCCGTCGAGAAGGGCATGGAGGAGGCCATGGAGACCGGTGTGAAGGCCGGCTACCCGATGGTCGACATCCGCGTGACGCTCACCGACGGCAAGTACCACGAGACCGACTCGTCGGAGATCGCGTTCAAGGTCGCCGGCTCGCTGGCCCTCAAGGAGGCCGCCCGGCGCGCCAAGCCCGTCCTGCTCGAGCCGATCTTCGCCGTCGAGGTCGTCACCCCCGAGGAGTTCCTCGGCGACGTCATCGGCGACCTCAGTCGCCGCCGCGGCCGCGTCGAGGGCCAGGAGCGCCGCGGCAACGCGCTCGCAGTGACCGGCCGCGTACCGCTGTCGGAGATGTTCGGCTACGCCACCGACCTGCGGTCCAACACGCAGGGCCGGGCCACGTACACGATGCAGTTCGACAGCTACGACGAGGTGCCCCCGAACATCGCCGAGAAGGT
>JBDZVZ010000120.1:0-6225 GCA_040255945.1 Solirubrobacterales bacterium
TCGGCTCGCGGCCGAAGGGCGTCGACTTCCTGTCGGCGCTGGCGCGACAGGTGGCGCGGGAGCTGTCGGTGAGCGACGCGCTCGCCGCCCACGCCCGCGACGAGCTCGGCCTGGAGGAGGACCGTCGCGCGCGGCCGCTGCAGGCCGCCTGGGCGTCGGCGGCGTCGTTCTCGATCGGTGCGGTGCTGCCGCTGCTGGCGATCGCGCTGAGCCCGGCGGGCGCCCGCATCTGGGTCGCGGTCGTGGCGACGCTCGTCGCGCTGGCGATCCTCGGTGAGGAGGGTGCGCGTCTCGGGGGCGCTCCCCGGGTGCGGGCGACCCTGCGCGTCGTCGGGTGGGGCGCCCTGGCGATGGCGGTGACGTCGGGCATCGGCGCCCTCGTCGGCACCGTCTGAGCCGGTCTACGGCGGCGGGGCGGCCATGACCTCGACGCGGTGGCCGCCGGGCGAACGGGTGAAGCAGCGCGGCTCGCCCCAGTGGCGGGCGCGCTCGTCGACCTCGAACCCGGCCTCGCGCAGCGCGTCGAGGGTCGGCGCGTAGTCCGGGCAGACGACCGCGACGTGGCCATGGGGCGGGATGACCGGGTCCTCGGTGTGCAGGAGGTGGATCTGCCGCGCGCCGGACTGCACCCAGGTCGCCCGGGCGGCCAGCCGGCCCGGGGCGGCGACCGGCTCGAACCCGAGCAGCGCCCAGAAGCGCAGCTCGGCGCCGATGTCGCCCTGACGGGTCTCGAGCGCGACGTGCTGGAGCGTCATGGGCTCACCCTGCCCACGTTCTCGGCGTGGATCTCGTTCATCCGCCGGCCGCGGCGCGCCAGGGGCAGCGGCGCGGCCTGCGGGTCGTCGCCGCCGAGCGCCTCGAGGTAGGCGGTGTCCTCACGCAGGATCGCCAGCGCCCGCTGCGGGTCGAGGTGGCTGCCGTGGCCGGGCACGACCCAGTCGGCCTGCTCGACGTAGGGCGCAAGGCGCCGCAGCGTCGCGAGATACGCGGCACGGTCGCCCTGCTCCTGCAGCCACGGGATCTCGACCGGTGACAGGTAGTCGCCGCAGCACAGGACCCGGTGGGCGGGCGACCAGATCGCCATGCCGTCCTGGGTGTGCCCGTCGGCGGGCAGCAGCTCCAGCTCACCGTCGCCCAGGCCGAGCTTGCCCGGCACCGGCAGCGCCTGGACCTGCCCGAGGCTCAGCGTGCCCGCCCGGTCGACGTAGTCCTCCTCGTCGGCGGCGCGCAGCTTGCGCTGGGCGACGCCCGGCTCGGCGCGCAGCCGCGCCGCCGTCGTCTC
Source organism: Solirubrobacterales bacterium (assembly GCA_040255945.1). Lineage (GTDB taxonomy): Bacteria > Actinomycetota > Thermoleophilia > Solirubrobacterales > Solirubrobacteraceae > Baekduia. The sequence continues at coordinate 1,283 of JBDZVZ010000120.1, forward strand.
GGCGACGCCGAGCGCCGCGTCGGGGAACGCGAGCCGCGCGAGCAGGTGGTCCCAGTCGGCGTGCGTGGCCAGCAGGCCCGAGAGCCCCCACCCGGCCTGGGCCAGCAGGCCGGGCAGCGCGTCAAGCTCGTCGGGGTACAGGAGCGAGTCGACGACGAACGTCTCGTCGCCGTCGTGCAGCAGCGTGCACGTCGTCTGCCAGCGCACGCTGCGGGCGACGATGACGCCGGCGTGCAGGGCGACGACCTGCATGGGATCGTCTCGATCGGCCCGGGCTAGAGCCCGAGGAGCTTGGCGGCCTCGAGCAGCGTCTTGACCTCCGCCGTGGGCTTCTTGGCGCCGGCGGGCAGCTCGGCCTTGGTGCGGTTGACCCAGATCGTCGGCACCTTGAGCTTGTGGCAGGGCTCGATGTCGGCGTCGATGCCCGACGCGATGTGGATCCAGCCCTTCTTGCCGCCGATGCGCCGCGCGAACTCGTTGAAGTGCGCCGGGTCGGGCTTGTAGGAGCGGACCTGCTGGGCGGTGACGACGAGGTCGAAGTCGGCCGGGATGTGGCGACGCGTGAGCCCGAGCAGCTTGTCGTCGATGTTGGAGATGATCCCGGTCTGGTACTTGCCCAGGAACTTCTTGAGCTGCGCGTTGGTCTCCTTGAACGCGCCCCAGCGGGCGACCGAGTCGGGCAGGAAGCCCGAGCGCGACGGCTCCAGCGCCCAGCCGATCTCCTTGGCGATCTTGACCGCCGCCTGACGGAGCACCTCGGCGTACAGCTCGTAGGAGCCGCTCTGGATCTCGGCCGTGTACTGGTGGAAGAGGTCGATGACCTGCTGGCGGTCGAGCTCGACGCCGTCGCGCTTGGCCTCCCGCGCGAAGGCGTCGGAGACGCCCGCCTCCCAATCGATGAGCGTGCCGTAGACGTCGAAGGTGACCCACTGGATGTTCTTGGGAAGCGCCATGCGGTCGGGCATTGTACGTATCCGAACCGTCCGAATGTCGCGAGGGTGCTCGGGTTTCGCCCCCTGGGCGAACACCAGAAAGCGAAACGAGCGCTCTGCGCGAGGCTTCGCCGCGCTAGTGTCCGCAGCCGCTCATGGACCTCCTCGAATATCAGGGCAAGCAGCTCTTTGCCCGCCACGGAATCCCTGTCCCCGATGGACGCCCGGCGCGCACGGTCGACGAGGCCGTCGCCGCCGCCAACGAGGTCGGTTTCCCCTGTGCCGTCAAGGCGCAGGTGAAGATCGGCGGCCGCGGCAAGGCCGGCGGCATCAAGATCGCCAACTCCGAAGAGGAGGCGCGCTCCCACGCCGGGGACATCCTCGGCATGGACATCAAGGGCTTCACCGTCCACGAGGTCTGGATCGAGGGCGCCTCGCAGATCGAGAGCGAGTACTACGCCTCGATCGTCTTCGACCGCGGCGCGAAGGCCCCGCTCGTCATGCTGTCCACCCAGGGCGGCATGGACATCGAGGAAGTCGCCGACAAGGACCCCAAGGCGATCGCGACGCTGCACGTCGACCCGCTGCTGGGCTTCCAGGACTTCCACGGCCGCCGCCTCGCGTTCGAGGCGGGCGTCGACGCCGACCTCGTCCGCCCGGTCGGCGCGTTCCTCCACAAGCTGTACGCGACGTTCGTCGCCGAGGAGGCGATGCTCGTCGAGGTCAACCCGCTCATCGTCACGCCCGAGCGCGACGTCGCCGCGCTCGACGCGAAGGTGACGCTCGACGACAACGCCCTGTTCCGCCATGCGGTCAACGCCGAGCTGCGCGACCCGTCGGCCGAGGACCCGCAGGAGCAGATGGCCAAGGAGCGCGGGCTGACCTACGTCAAGCTCGACGGCGACATCGGCATCCTCGGCAACGGCGCCGGCCTCGTCATGTCGACGCTCGACGTCGTCGCCCAGTACGGCGGCGAGCCCGCGAACTTCCTGGACGCGGGCGGCGGCTCGAAGGCCGAGGCGATCACCAGCGCCGTCGAGGTCATCCTTTCCAACGAGAAGGTCAAGGCCGTCCTGTTCAACATCTTCGGCGGGATCACGCGCTGCGACGAGGTCGCCAACGGCCTGGTCGAGGCGTTCAACACCATCAAGCCGAGCGTTCCGTTCGTCGTGCGCCTCGACGGCACGAACGACGAGGCGGGCCGGAAGATCCTCGCCGAGGCGAGCCTTCCGAACGTGCACACCGCGGCCACGATGGACGAGGCCGCCCAGAAGGTCGTGGAACTGGCCAAGGGGGAGGCAGCCTGATGGCCGTCCTGATCGACAACGACACGAAGCTCGTCACGTCCGGCATCACCGGGCGCGAGGGCACGTTCCACACGCTGAACAACAAGGCCTACGGGACGAACGTCGTCGCCGGCGTCACGCCCGGCAAGGCGGGCCAGGACGTCGAGGGCATCCCGGTCTTCAACACGTTCCGCGACGCGGTGCAGCAGACCGGGGCCAACACCGCGATGGTGTTCGTGCCGCCGCGCTTTGCCGCCGACTCGATCCTCGAGGCCGCCGACGCCGGCATCCCGCTGGTCATCTGCATCACCGAGGGCATCCCGGCCCACGACGAGCTGCGCGTCTACACGCACCTTCAGCGCACCGGCACGCGGCTCGTCGGCCCGAACTGCCCGGGCATCCTGTCGCCGGGCAAGGCGAACGTCGGCATCATCCCGGCGGGCTTCTTCAAGCCGGGCAACGTCGGCGTCGTGTCGCGCTCGGGCACGCTGACCTACCAGATCGGCAACACGCTGGCCCAGGCCGGCTTCGGCAACTCGTCGATCGTCGGCATCGGCGGCGACCCGGTCCCGGGCTCGTCGTTCATCGACGTCATCGAGCTGTTCGAGAAGGATCCGGAGACCGAGCTCATCGTGCTGTCGGGCGAGATCGGCGGCGACGCCGAGGAGCGCGCCGCCGACTACATCGCCGCGAACGTCTCCAAGCCGGTCGTCGCCTACATCGCGGGCTTCACGGCGCCCCCGGGCAAGACGATGGGCCACGCGGGGGCGATCGTGTCCGGCTCGAAGGGCACCGCGGCCGCCAAGGCCGAGGCCCTCGAGGCCAAGGGCGTGCGCGTCGGGCGCACCCCGACCCAGGTGGCCGAGCTGGCCGTACAGATCCTAGGTGGGCGGTAGACCGCCGCAGCTGGCATGTACGGCGCGGCCATGGAGCTCCTGGGCAGGTAGGTCCCAGCAAGGAATCGGCCGTCGGTGGCGTCGGTGCCCGTGCGCGCGTAAGCTCGCGAGCAATGGAGCCCGACGTCGCCGGCAGTCTCACCGAGCTCGAGCGCAAGCTCAAGGAGCTCGAGCAGGAGCTCGAGGCCGTCGGGCGCGGGGCCCAGCCGGTGGCGCCCCATTCGGTGCCGCCGGCGGCAGGCGAGGCCGGGCTCTCGTACACGGCGCAGTGGCGCGGCCAGGACACGCCGCCCCCGGCGGGCGGCCCCGGACCCGGACCCGCGGCACCGCCCGCGATCGCCGCCGCCCCCGAGCCGCCTGCGAGCGCCGGCGTCGCCGTCCAGCTCGACGAGCTGCTGCGCCTGCGCGAGCAGCTGGCCCGCACCGCCGACGAGCTCGTCGCCGAGGTGACGCGGGTCGTCCAGGCGCTGGGCGCCGACGCGACGGCGCCTGTGGTGGGCGGACACGAGGTGGATCTGGCGTCCGCGCCGGCGGTCTATCCGCTGCACGCCGCGCCGCCCGCCCCACCGGTCGACCCGGCCGCCACGATCCTCGCCGGCCGCGTGACGATCGAGGCCGCGCCGTTCGACGACATCGCCATGCTCGGCTCCTTCGAGCAGGCGCTCGCGCGCACCGCCGGCGTGCTGGAGGTCTACGTGCGCGCGCTCGACCGGGGACGGGCGACGGTCGACGTGGAGCTCTCGGGCCCGGTCGCGCTGGGTGCCGAGCTGCGGCGCACGTCCCCGGTCGCCTTCCGGGTCGTCGACGTCGGCCAGGGCCGCATCGAGCTGGCCCTGGACGGCGGGACCTAGCCACCCCCTCCGCGCGCGCCATGGACGAGGCCGTGCGCATCGCCTTCGAGGCGGGACTGCCCTACACCGGACTGCGCGGCTTCACGCCCGACGAGCGGCTGTGGGCGCTCGTCGACCCCGACTGGGCGCGTCGCGAGCGTGTCGTGCCGGTGCTCGTCATCGGGGACCGGCTCCAGGTCGCCGCCGCCGACCCGGAGCCCGACCTCTCGGCGCTGGCCGACGCGTTCGGGGGCGTCGACGTCGTCATCGCGCCCGCCGACGAGATCGCGGCGGTCCTCGCCGAGCTCGGTGGCGCAGCCGAGGGCGACGACGGGCCCGAGGACGACGGCCGGCCGCGCCGGGTCGGCGAGCTGCTGGCACAGCACGGCGTGACGACCCAGGACGCGATCGCCGCGGCGCTCGCCGAGCAGGAGCGCACCGGCGCGCTGCTGGGCGACATCCTGCTGGCGCGCGGCGCGGTCTCCGAGGAGGAGCTGCTCGACGTGCTGGCCGAGCACTTCGCGCTGCCACGGCTCGACCTGGCCGGCGCCGACCCGCAGCCGCAGGCGGTGGCGCTCATGCCCGAGCAGCTGCAGCGGCGACTGCGGTGCGTGCCGATCGCCGACGACGAGGACGCCGTGTACATCGCGGTGGGCGACCCGCTCGGCGACCGTGCGCTCGCGCTGCTAGACGACGCGGTCGCCCCGCGCGAGCCGCGCTGCTTTCTCGCCGGGCGCGACGAGGTCGACGCGCTGCTGGCCGCCCACCATGCCGGGACATGGGCCGCGCAGGTCGTCCACCGGGCGCCGGAGCCGGCCGACCCGGCCGGGGCGGTACGCGTGGGGGCCGCCGTGCTGGCGGCCGCGACGGTCGCCGGGCTCCTGCTCGCCCCGTCGGCGACGGCGGTCGCGCTGGCCGGGCTCGGCGCGCTGCTGACCGCCGGGTCGGCGCTGGCGGCGCTCGCCGCGGCCCTGGCGGGTGTCGCGCGGCGGCCGCCGG
>JBDZVZ010000121.1:0-6173 GCA_040255945.1 Solirubrobacterales bacterium
GCTGGCCGCGGCGGCGGCCGCGAGCGGCACGCGCCTGGGCCGGGTCGTCGGCGGCGCGCTGTCGGGACTCGGCGTGGCGGCGATGGCCGACGTCCACCACTCCCCCACCGTGCCGGGCGCCAACGACAACGCGACGGGCGTCGCGGTCCTGCTGGCCCTGGCCGAGCGGCTGGCGGCCGATCCGGCCGACGGGCTCGAGGTGATCTTCGTGTCGCCGGGCGGTGAGGAGGCCGGGATGGGCGGCATGGCCTCGTTCGTCGCGCGTCACGGCGGCCGCCTCGACCGGGCGTCGACGTTCGTCCTCGGGCTCGACACGCTCGGCGCCGGCGAGCCGATCCTGGCGCACGCCGAGGGCGTCCTGCTCGCGCACCGCTACGACCCGGCCGACAACGACCTCGTCGACGCGGCCGCCCAGGCGGCGGGCCTGGAGGTGCCGGCGCGCTGGCGCATCGGCGCCTACACCGACCCGATCCTCGCCCGCTTCGCCGGGCTGCGGACGGTGTCGATGCTCTCGGTCGGGCCCGACGGCCGCTACGGCGCCTACCACTGGCCGACCGACACGCCCGACCGCGTCGACTTCCGGTCGGTCGAGCGCTGCCTGGCGCTCGCGGAGGCGACCGCGCGGCGGCTGGCCTGACCGCCGTGGCCGCATGCCGGGGAGCCCCGTTGCACGGAGCTCCCCGGCGCGCGCCTCAGGCCTTGTCGCCGTTCATGAGGATCGCGTCGTCGCCCGCGATGCGGATCGGCACGCCGCTGAGCTTGACGGCCAGGGACCCCGTCAGCGGCCCCGTGGCGTAGGGCCCGGCACCCTCGGTGCGAGTGAACGCGCCGTTGCCGGTGAACGGCCCCGCGGACGCCACGGCCGCCCGCGCCCCGCCGTCGGAGACGCGCAGCAGGTTGCTGCCCGTCGCGTAGACCGCGCTGGCGACCTGGATGGTCGCCCCGCGCTCGCGGCGCTCCGGCGTCATGCGCGTCACCATGAGCAGGCGCCGCTCGGCCATGAACATCGTCTGGACGCCCTCGGCGTTCATCGTGAGCATCAGGCGGGGCTCGTCGTCGCGGCTGTCGCCGCCCCCGTCCCCACCGTCGCCGCCGGGCCGGTCGTCGCTGCTCTTGCACGTCACCTTGCCGCCGGTGTACGCCTGGCCGGTCATCGAGCGGATCGTCACCCAGCGGCCGCCGGGCAGCTTCAGGCGCAGCTTGCCGCTCAGCCGTCCGGCGTAGCTGGCGCCGGTCGACGTGCAGCGGCTGCGGGAGCTGCCGTGCGTCTGCTTGCGGGCGTCGCGCAGCCGGAGGTCCACCGCGCCGCGCGATCCGAGCGAGCCCTTGATCGACGCTGATCGGCCTCGGACGGTGACCCTGACACCACTGCTGACCGTGAGCGCCTCGCTGTCGCCGGCCCTGGCGGTGCCGCGGGTCATCGTGATCGTCAGGGCGTCCTCGCGGGCGTCGACGGCGTGAAGGGTGACGTGATAGCCGCCGGCCTTCGCCGGCCCGCCGCTGATCGTGCCCGCCGCGGCAGCATTCCCGGGGATGGCCAGCGCCGCGGCGACCGCGCCGGCCAGAACGATGCTTGATCTCATGGCCGGCCACGCTGTCACACGGCGCGCGGAGCGCACCCCAGAGATCACCCCAGAGTTTCGGCCCGGCTCCCCTACGCCTCGAGCGCGTGGGTGAGCGCCCCGCGCGCGCCGACCCCAAGCTTGGCGTAGACGCGGCTGAGGTGGTACTCGACGGTCTTCGGGGTCACCCACAGCGACTCGGCGATCTCCCGGTTGGTCAGGCCATCCGCGGCCAGGTCGGCCACCCGCCGCTCGCTCGGGGTGAGCGCCTCGACGCCGCTCGTGCGCTCGCGGCGCGGCCGCGCCCCGCTGGCGTGCAGCTCGGCACGGACCAGGCGTGCCAGCCAGGCGGACTCGGCCCGACTGGCCACGTCGAGCGCGCCCCGCAGGACGTCGCGCGCGCGGGCGCGGCGGCCGTCTTCGCGCAGCGCCGCGCCGAGGTCGAGCAGGGCACGCCCGTGCTCGATCAGCAGGGGTGCCGCGTCGAGGACGGCGACCGCCCGCTCGAGCGTGGCCCGACGCGCGGCGCCCTCCTCGGCGAGGGCGCGCACCCGCAGTGCCATGCCGAGCGACCCCCGGGTCCCGGCGGCCTGCGCCGCCGTGACGTCGTGGCCGATGAGCTCGCGTGCCTCGTCGGCGCGGCCCCGGAGGACGAGCAGCTCCGCGAGCCGGATCCGGCCGCGCGCAGCGGACGGCGCCTGCCATCCGCGGGCGTCGAGAATCCTCACGACCCGGCGCAGGTCCACCTCGGCATCCTCGTGGTGGCCGGTCATCATGCGCGTCAGCCCTCGGGCGGTCAGCGCGAACGGTTCGACGAACGTGTCGCGGACGGCGCCGAGCGGAAGCTCCATGAGCTCGGCGGCTTCGGCGTGGCGATCGAGCAGGACGAGGTTCTCGGCGACGATCGCGGCGACCGCCGCGACCGACACGGGCAGGCCGATCTCGACGACCGCCTCGTAGCCCGCCTGCGCGTGGGCCAGGCCGCGGACCGCCGACCCGAAGTCGCGGTGCCAGTAGCCCCAGGACTGGTCGCCGAAGGCGCCGGCGGCGCGCAGGCCCCGATCGCGGACGACGCGGTCGCCGGCGGCCAGCAGCCGCCGGGCGGCGTCGGGTCGCTCGGCGAAGCGCAGGGCGTGGGTGAGCAGGCTCCAGGTCGAGCCGCCGGGGCCGACCTCGTCGAGCAGCCGGTCGCCGGCGGCGGCGCGCGCCGCGAGCGCGGCGACCTCGTCCGCCGGGCCGCCGCGCATCGCCTCCTCCGATGCGAGGTGGGCGAGCGCCGCCACCGAGGGTGCCGGGTCGGCGCGGATCGCCTCGTAGCGGGCGAGGCGGGAACCCTCGAGCGCGTCGACGAACACGAGCGCCTCCAGCTCGGAGGCCTCGAGGCGCAGCTGCCGGCGCTCATCGGTCGTCCGCGCTCGCGCGGCGGCGATCTCCTCGAAGCCCGCAACCGGGTCGGAGAGCAGCAGCACGCTGCCGAGGGCAGCGTGGGCGCGGGCGGCGGCGGGGCCGTCGAGCCCGGCCGCCAGCGCCTGGCGCATGCGGTCGGCGCCCTCGGGGAGCAGCATGCGCAGCTCGAGCTCGGCGAGCTCGAAGAGCTGAGCGGCGCGGTCACTGTCGTCGGCGTCCTCGGCGAGCGCGCGGCGCAGCAGGTCCACCGCGGTGCTCGTCGCTCCCTCGGCGGCCGCGGTGCGCGCGGCCGCGCGCAGGTCCGCGACGGCCTGCGGGTCTGCCGCCGGGGCGACCGTCAGCCAGTGCAGCGCGATCTCCGCCGGCGCGGCGCCGCGATCGCGCAGGCGCCGGGCGGCGGCCCGGTGCAGCTGCTCGCGCTCCTCGCGGGCGAGCGACTCCAGGACCGCGGACCGCAGCAGCGGATGGGCGTAGGCCGGGCTGCCGGGCGTCAGCATCCCCACGGCGGCGAGCCGGTCGAGGGCACGATCCAGCGCGGGACGGTCGAGGCCGGCGAGGACGGCGACGTCGTCGGCACGGGCCCGAGCGCCGAGCACCGCGACGGTCTTGGCGACAGCCGCCTCCTCGGCGCCGAGGGCCGCGAGGCGGCGTGCCGCGATCGGCCGGACGCCGCGCGCCGCGAACGACGGCAGCCGCTGGGCCTCGTCCTCGTGCCCGCGCAGCCCGTGGCTCGCCGCCTCGCGCGCGAGCACCGAGAGCAGCAGCGGGTTGCCGGCGGTCGCCTGCCACGCGGCATCGCGGAACGCCGGCGCGGGCGGTCTGCCGAGCGCGGCCTCCAGCAGCGTGCCGGCGGCGGCGGCGCTGAGCGGCGTCAGCTCGACGCGCCCGGGCGCCGCGTGGACCAGCAGGGCGTCGAGCAGATCGGTGTGCGCGCCGGGCTCGCCGGCGCGCAGCGTTCCGACGAGCAGGACGGGGAGCCCATCGATCCTGCGGGCGAGCAGCTCGAGCATCCGCAGCGAGGCGGCGTCGGCCCAGTGCAGGTCGTCGACGCTCAGGACGATCGGGCGTTCCTCCGCGAGGTTCGCCACGAGCCAATAGAGGCCCCGGAGCACGCCGTACTCAGGCTCATCCGACGCGGTCGGGGCGGCCCCGAACAGCGTCTCGGCCCGGCGTGCGGCCCCGGAGAACAGCCGCTCGCGCGCCGGGCCGTCGCGGCCGTAGACGACCGGCTCGAGCAGCTGGTGGACGACGCCGAAGCCGAAGCCGCGGTCGAGCTCGGACGCGCGAGCGCCGAGCACGAGCGCGTCGCGGCGCGCGGCCGCGTCGCGCACGACGTCCAGCAGCGCCGTCTTGCCGAGCCCGGCCCCGCCGACGAGCAGGCGTGCCGAGCCCTCGTCGCGGCACGCCCGGTCGAGTGCGGCGTGCAACGCCGCCACGGCGGCGTCGCGCTCCAGCAGTCGATGGCCCGTCACCGTGCCGGATCGTAGTCACGCCGTCGGGGACTCACTTCACCAGCCGCACCTCGAGCCCGGTGCCCGCAACCGGCGACCCCGCACCGCCGAGCAACGCGAGGATGGACGCGACGTAGTCCTGGGTCTCGCGAAAGGGCGGAATGCCGCCGTAGCGGCGCACGGCGTCCGACCCGGCGTTGTAGGCCGCAAGGGCGAGCGGGACCGACCCGAACTCGCGCAGCAGGTCGTGCAGGTAGTGGGCCTGGGCCATGATCGCCGCCTCGCCGTCGAACGCGTCCCGCAGCCCGTAGGCCCGCGCGGTGGCCGGCATGAACTGGGCGATGCCCTGTGCCCCGGCGCCCGAACGGGCGAACGGGTTGAACTTCGACTCCTGGAACAACTGGGCGGCGAGCACCGCGGCGCCGACGTTCCAGCGCTGTGCGGCGGCGCTGATGGCCGGCGCCCAGCGCGCGGGCACGAACGACGGCATCGCCCGCCGCCCGTCGGGCGGCCCGTAGCCGACGCTGCGCGACCCGGCCGAACGCACGTAGCCGTAGTGCCAGGCCTCCCACGAATACCGCTGGGTGAAGCCGAACCGCGACGCGTTCCGGGCCAGCCAGCCGTAGGCCGCCGGCGGCCCGAGGTCGAGCTCGGTCCCCAGCCGGTGCAGGGACTTGCCCGGCGGCGCCACCCAGCGCGGGTCGGGGTGCGCGGCGAAGAGGACCGCCTGCTCGGCGTTGCTGCGAAAGCCGCTGTTGACGATGAGGCCGACGCCGTCCTGCGCCGCCGCGGCCGCCAGCCGATCGAACGCCATCGCGACGTCCGGCCGCATCGGCTTGCCCTGGCGCATCGCCAGCGGACCGCGGTACTCGCCGGCGAGGTCGCCGCCCGCGCTGGGCACCGCCGTCACGCCGAGCTCGGCCTCCGCGCGCGCCGCGTCGTCGACCTCGCGGTCGCGCACCCGTACGGGGTCGACCACGGTCACGACGATCCGGCCCGGGGCGAGGCTGCCTGCGGCGTCCGGGAAGGTCACCTGCACGTGCCGGGCGCCGTTGCGCCGTGCGACGTTCACGGCCGCCGCCCGACCGAGTGCCAGGTACTGCGCCTTCTCGAGGTGCTGCGGGTTCGGGACGCCGTCGACGACCGCGGGCTCGAAGAGCCGCGGCTGGGCGTCGAGCAGCGCCCGGGCACCGGCGAGCGCCGCGAGGTCGGCGGCCCGCAGCCGGTCGGCGTGCAGGCCGAGCGCCCGCGCCACGGTGCCGGCGCCGATCGCCAGCACCGCGACCGTCAACACGAGGATGAGCCCGAGGACGAGCGTCTGGCCGTCGTCGCGCGCGAGCCGCTCACGCATGGTGGCCCTCGAGCGCCGACCGGGCGGCCGCACGCAGGTTGGGCGCCGCGACGAGGCCGCGTGCCACGAGCGCCCGAGCCGCGGGCGACGGTGCGAGGCGCAGCACCCCGGTCGCCCGGCCGACGCGCGCCGCGTCGGCGACCGCGAGCTGCTCGAGCGCCTCCGTCCCGCCGACCGGCGGGACGACGATCAGCCGGTCCAGCGACGCGAGCACGCCGTCGAACGCGGCGGGCCGCGGCCCATCGACGAGCAGCACGAGCGGCACCTCGCCCGCGGCGGCGCAGGCCCGCTCGAGCGCCCGGCACGCCTCGCCGGCGTCGGCCGGCAGCGCGACGGCGACGAGACGGCCCGACGCGGCGGCGACGAGGTCGCGACCGGTCAGCCGAGCGGCCAGCGACCGTG
>JBDZVZ010000152.1:0-1579 GCA_040255945.1 Solirubrobacterales bacterium
GGCTGGAGGTCGTGCGGCCCTCGCTGGTCAAGCAGGTCGAGGCGATCGGCCGCGTCGAACTCGTGCGCCGCGACATCGGCAGCGTCAGCGCGACCGCGGCCGACGCGGCCGGGACGGTCCGGCTGCTGGCCTGGCTGCTGCTCGGGCTGGCCGTGGCGGCGGCCGCCGGCGGGCTGTGGCTGTCGGCCGACCGGCGGCGCACCGTCGTCGGGCTCGGCGTCGGGGCGGCGATCGCCGGGGTCGTGCTCGTCGTCGCGCTCGACGTCGCGCGCTCGGTGGTCATCGACGACGTCTCCGGCGCGGAGACCCGGGCCGCCGTGGGCGCCATCTGGGACGCGTTCCTGCGCGACCTCCACACCGCGGCGTGGATCCTCGCCGGCTCGGGCGCGGTCGTGGCCGCCGCCGCGGCGTCGCTCATCCGGCCGATCGACCTCAACGTGCCGCTGCGGCACGCCGCCCGCTGGGTCGTCGCCGAGCCGTCCCGGCCGGCGTTGCGGGCGGTGCGCGGCGTCGCGCTGGTGGCGGTCGGCGTGCTCTTCGTCGCCGACCGCGAGACCGTCCTGCGGGTCGCGTTCACGCTCGCCGGCGTCTACCTCATCTACGCGGGGGTCAGCGCGATCCTGTGGCTCGTCTACCAGCCGCGGCCGGCGGCAGTCCGGGACGCGCCGAAGGCGGCCTCCGTTGGCTTGAAGCCGGGCCGGCGCCGCCCGCTGATCGCCGGTGCCGTCGCCGCGCTGTTCATCGTCGTGGCCGTCGGGGCGTTCGTCGGCAACGGCGGCACCTCGACCGCCTCGCCGCCGGCCGGACCGTGCGATGGGCACCGCGAGCTCTGCGGCCGCACGCTGCCCGAGATCGTGCTGCCCGCGACCCACAACTCGATGTCGGTGCCGCTGCCCGGCTGGTTCTCGTCGGTGCAAGAGCGCCCGATCGCCGACCAGCTGCACGACGGCATCCGCGGGCTGCTCATCGACACCCACTACGCCGACCGGCTCGGCGACGGACGGCTGCGCACCTACTTCGGGGAGCGGTCGAAGCTGCGCAAGGTCGCCAGCCAGGACGGGGTGAGCCCCGAGTCGGTCGACGCGGCGCTGCGCCTGCGCGAGCGGCTCGGCTTCCGCGGCGAGGGCGAGCGCGGGATGTATCTGTGCCACTCGTTCTGCGAGCTCGGCGGCACCCGGCTGGACGAGGTGCTCGACGACCTGCACGACTTCCTCGTCGCCAATCCGGGCGAGGTCGTCGTCGTCATCAACCAGGACTACGTCATGCCGAAGGACTTCGTCGGCGCCGTCGACCAGGCGGGGCTCGGCGACATGGTGCTCACGCCGCCCGCCGACGGCCGCTGGCCGACGCTGCGCCAGATGATCGACCGCAACCAGCGAGTCGTCTTCCTCGCCGAGAACGAGGCGGGGGCGGCGCCGTGGTACCAGCTGGCCTACACGTCGCTCACCGAGGAGACGCCGTACCACTTCTCGCAGCCCGCCCAGCTGACGCGGCCGGCGGGGCTGGCCGCGAGCTGCCGGGAGAACCGCGGGCCGGCGGACGCGCCGCTGTTTCTCGTCAACCACTGGGTGACGACCGA
>JBDZVZ010000053.1:0-25484 GCA_040255945.1 Solirubrobacterales bacterium
CCGCCCGCTACGGCGGCGAGGAGTTCTGCGTCGTCATGCCCGGCGTCGACGCCGCCGGCGCCGCCAACGCGGCCGAGCGCATCCGGCTCGCGATCGAGCACGTCTCCCCCGACCTGCCGTTCACCGCGTCGATCGGCGTCGCCAGCGCGCCCGCGCACGGCGCGACCGTGGCCGAGCTGACCGCCGCGGCCGACGCGGCGCTCTACGACGCCAAGCGCGCCGGGCGCAACCGGGTGGCGGTGAGCCCGAAGCGGCGCGAGGCCGCGGCGTGAGGTACGCGCTCCTGCTGGTGCTGGCGGCGCTCGCGCTGCCGGCGCTCGGAACGCTCGCCGGCCGGACCACCGACGCGGCGTTCGTCGCCCAGACCGCGAGCACGGGCAGCACGTGGTCGGCCGGTACGTTCGGCGGCACCCTGCGGGCCTCCGGCAGCAACGGCTCCGGCCAGCTCGGCCTCGCCGACACGACCCAGCGCAGGTCCTTCACGACAGTGTCGGGCGCCGGGTCATGGTCGACCGCAGCCGCCGGCTCGAACTTCAGCTGCGGCGTGCAGAGCACCGGAACGCTGTGGTGCTGGGGCGACAACGGCAGCGGCCGCCTCGGCGTCGGGGACACTACCCCGCACAACGCGCCGACGCAGGTCGGCTCGACGACGACGTGGGCGAGCGTCACGGCCGGGGACGGACACGCGTGCGCGATCCGCGCCGACAGCTCGCTGTGGTGCTGGGGCTCCAACGGCTTCGGCGCGGTCGGCGACGCGACGACGAGCGACCGCACCGCGCCGGTGCAGGTCGGCAGCGCCCCGTGGCGCGTCGTGTCGGCGGGCAGCGACCTCACCTGCGGTGTGCAGACGAACGGCACGCTGTGGTGCTGGGGCTACAACGGTCTCGGCCAGGTCGGCGACGGCTCGACGACCACCCGCACGTCGCCGAGGCAGGTCGGCACCGCCACCGACTGGAAGAGCGTCGGCGCCGGTTACTCCTACGCCTGCGCGGTCAAGACGACCGGCACGATCTGGTGCTGGGGCGGCAACAGCTCCGCCCAGCTCGGCAACGGCACGACGAACCCGCGGTCGTCGCCCGGCCAGGTGGGCGCGGCCACCGACTGGTCGGACGTCAGCGTCGGCCGCTACTCGAACTGCGCCGTCAAGACGACCGGCCAGCTGTGGTGCTGGGGCGAGAACGGCAGCGGCCAGGTCGGCGACGGCACGACCACCAGCCCGGTCGTGCTGCCCAAGCGGGTCGGGACCGTCACGACGTGGAACGCCGTCGACGTCTCCGGCGACTCGACGTGCGGCCGCCGCAGCGACAACACGCTGTGGTGCTGGGGCGACAACGGCTCCGGCCAGCTCGGCCTCGGCGACACGACGATCCGCAGCGCGCCGGTGCAGCTGAGCTCACCGTCGAGCGCGACCGCCGTCGGCCGCAGCAGCACCGCGTCGCATCTGCTGCTCGTCAGCTGAGACGTCGGTTCAGGTGCTGCGCGCTTCCCAGCGGAAGTCCGCTGAGGCGCTCGTGCCCTGCGCGCTGCTCGGCGTCGCGGCGTTCAAGGTGTAGGTGATGCGGTAGGTGCGCGACTGGCCGGAGCCGGTCGGGGCGAAGGTGCCGACGCCGCTGGCGTGATCGGTCGCGGCGGTGGCGAACGCCGACAGCGTGCCCGTGTAGATCGTGGTCGCCGGCGTGAAGGCACCGCAGCCGCCCGAGAACGAGCCGCCGGTGCCCTGCTCGATCTTCAGGTCGAGATACGGCGCCAGCGCGCCGCTGGAGGAGGTGACGTAGAGCTTCACGCTGGCGGCCAGCGATCCGTTGTAGGTGACGACGATGCACTTCGAGCCGCTCGCACCGCGCTGCAGGCCGGTGGGCGAGAACATCGCCGTGCCGCTGTCGTCGTCGCTCAGCGACACCGTGCCCGAGGTGATGCGGTTGCCCGCGTTGGGCGTCGTGGCTCGGAAGGCGGCGAACGTCGACGTGCCGACCGCGCTCAGCGCCAGGAGCCCGGCGATCGCCGCCACGCGGATGGCCGGAGTGAGTCGCGTCGTCAGCATCCCGTTCCCCCAAGATGTCGGTCGTCCGACAGGCGGCTTTAACGACCGAAGGCCCCGGTGAGGGGCCCTCGGCGCGTGAAGAACTCCGGAAGCTAGCCGTTGACCTTCAGGATCACGGCGTCGCCCTGGCCGCCGCCCGAGCAGATCGCCGCGCAGCCGTAGCCGCCGCCGCGCCGGCGCAGCTCGTGGACGAGCACGCCGAGGATGCGGGCGCCCGAGGCGCCGATCGGATGGCCGAGCGCGACCGCGCCGCCGTTGACGTTGACGCGGTCCTCGTCGACGCCGAGCTCGCGGACCGACTGGATCGTCACCGACGCGAACGCCTCGTTGATCTCCCACAGATCGATGTCGCCCGGCTGCAGGCCGGCCTTGTCGAGCGCCTTCTTGGCCGCGCCGGACGGCGTCGTGGCGAGGTAGGCGAAGTCGTTAGCGAACTGGGCGTGGGCGACGATCTCGGCCAGCGCCTCCTTGCCGTTGGCCGCGGCCCACTCGTCGGAGGCGAGCACGAGCGCGCCGCCGCCGTCGTTGACGCCCGGCGAGTTGCCGGCCGTGTGGGAGCCCTCCTTGCCGACGAGGCCCGGCAGCTTGGCCAGCGCCTCGAGCGTCGAGCCGCGGCGCGGGCCCTCGTCGACCTCGACGACCGTGTCGGGATGGCGGGACCCTCTCCCCTTCACCGTGACGGCGACGATCTCGTCGGCCATGCGGCCGTCGTCGATCGCCTTCAGCGCGAGCTCGTGGCTGCGCAGCGCCCAGCGGTCGAGGTCGGGGCGGGTGAGCTCGAGCTCGTCGCCGACCTCCGTGGCCTCGTCGAACATCTGGCGGCCGCTGAACGGGTTCGTCAGACCGTCGTGGACCATGGCGTCCAGGGCCTTGGCGTCGCCCATGCGGTAGCCGAAGCGCGCCTGCGGCAGCAGGTACGGGGCCTTCGACATCGACTCCATGCCGCCGCCGACGCCGACCTGGACGTCGCCGGCGCGGATCGCCTGATCGAGGATGACGCTCGCCCGCAGGCCCGAAGCGCAGACCTTGTTGATGGTCTCGCTGGAGACGCCCTTCGGGATCCCGGCCTTGATCTGCGCCTGGCGCGACGGGATCTGGCCCTGGCCGGCCTGGAGCACCTGGCCCATGACGACGTGGTCGACCTGCTCGGGATCGACGCTGGCGCGCTGGAGCGCGGCCTCGATCGCGGTGGCGCCGAGGTCGGTGGCGTCGACGGACGACAGGCCGCCGCCGAGCTTGCCGATGGGCGTGCGCGCGGCACCGAGGATGACGGTCTTGGGCATCAGACTCTCCGGGTCTTGACTGCGTTCAACTGCTGCGGGGGCGAAGGGTATTGAGATCCGCGCACGGCCGACCGGTAGCCTCGCCGCCCATGCGCGTCACCGCGACCACCGAGCCCGCGGCGAGCACCGCCGCCGACACCGTCGTCATCGGCCTCATCGAGGGCGAGGGCGTCCCGCACGACGTCGGCGACGGCGCACTCGGCGCGCTGCTGGCCTGCGGTGAGGCGAAGGCGTCGCGCAACCATCTGGCGGTCACCCGTGTCGCCGACAAGCGCTACGTGCTCGTCGGGCTCGGCGCCCGCGAGCGGCTCGACGACGAGGTCCTGCGCGTCGCGGCCGCCACCGCGCTCGGCCGGCTGCGTGAGCTCGGCAGCCGCGTCGCCTGCTGGGAGCTGCCGCACAAGCTGCCCGCGTCGGCCCACTCGGCGCGGGCGATCGTCGAGGGCACGCTGCTGGCCGCCTACCGGTTCGACCGCTTCAAGTCCCAGCGCGAGGAGGACGACGAGAACGGCAACGCCGCGGCGGGGCTCGAGGCGCTCATCCTCAGCGACCACGAAGACCGGAGCGCCGCCGTCGCGCGGGCGGTCGTCGTCGCCGAGGCCGTCAACGCCGCCCGCGACCTGCAGAACACGCCCGCCAACCACATGACGCCCACCGCGCTGGGCGACCGGGCGGCCGAGCTCGCCGCCACGCACGCGTCGCTGAGCTTCGAGGTCCACGGCCGCGACGGGTTGCGCGAGCTCGGCATGGGCGCCTTCGCCGCCGTCGCGCAGGGCAGCGACGAGGAGCCGGCCCTCATCGTCCTGCGCCACACGCCGCCCGGCGGCGTCGAGGTCGCCGGGCCGACGCTCGGCTACGTCGGCAAGGCGGTGACGTTCGACTCGGGCGGCATCTCGATCAAGCCCTCGGCGTCGATGGCGGACATGAAGTTCGACATGTCGGGCGGCGCGGCGGTGCTCGAGGCGATGGGGGCGATTGCCGCGCTCGAGCTGCCGGTGCGCGTCATCGCGGTCATCGGCGCCACCGAGAACCTGCTCAACGGCGGCGCGATGAAGCCCGGCGACGTCATCACCACCGCCAACGGCCTCACCGTCCAGGTCGACAACACCGACGCCGAGGGTCGGCTCGTGCTCGCCGACTGCCTCCACCACGCGATCACGCTCGGGGCGCAGCGGCTCGTCGACGCCGCCACGCTGACCGGGGCGATCGTCGTCGCGCTCGGCAAGGTCCACAGCGGGCTGTTCGCCGACGACGAGGCGTGGGCCGCCGAGATCGCGGCCGCCGCCGAGGACGCCGGCGAGATGGTGTGGCGGATGCCCCTGCACGAGCGCTACGCCGAGCTCGTCAAGGGCCAGACCGCCGACCTGACGAACTCGCCGCCCGCGCGCACCGGCGGGGCGGTGACCGCCGCCGAGTTCCTGCATCGCTTCACCGGCGACGTGCCCTGGGCACACCTCGACATCGCGGGCACCGCCTGGGACGGCGGGCGCCCGTATGCGGCCAAGGGCGGCACCGGGGTGCTCGTGCGCACGTTCGTCGCGCTCGCCGAGCGGGCCGGCGGCGCCGGCGCCGCCGCCGGCGGCCCGGCCGCCGGCTAGCTCGGGCCGGTGGCCGCGCTGCGCCGCGGGCTGCCGCTGTGGACGGCGCTGCTGGCCGTCTACCTCCTGGCCTTCGCGGTCGCGGGCCCGGCGACCGACTCCAAGGAGCACCACCGGCTGGCCGTCGCGCACGCGCTGCTGCACGATCGCGAGATCCACGAGGGACCGCAGTCGCTGGGGTTCGAGGCGCTCATCGCGCCGGCGCAGTGGATCGGCGGCGAGACCGGCGTGCGCGTGTGGCTGGCGGCGCTCTGCGCGCTCGCGTTCTGCCTCGCGGCCGCCCTGGGCCGGCGGCTCGTGCCCGACCCCTGGCCCACGCGGGCCGCGCTCGTCGTCGGGCTGTCGCCGCCGGCAATCGGGGCGTCGACGGCGATCGCTCCGGAGGCGGCGGGCGCCGCCTGCCTGGCGGGTGCGGCGCTGCTGGCGCTGCGCGTGCGGGACCGGCCGCGGCTGCGCTGGACGTTCTGGTCGGCGGCGCTGGCGGCGGCCCTGCCGTGGCTGGCCCCCAAGCTCGTCGCGTCGGCCGCGGTGACGGCCGCCGCGCTGGCGCGCTGGCTGCGGCGCCGCCAGCGCGGCCTGGCCGGGTTCGTGGCGCTCGAGGTCTTCGTCTTCAGCGGCGTCATGTACATCACGGTCAGCGACCGGGTGTTCGGCGGCCTGACGGCGCAGGACCTTGCCGGCGGCGGGGCGACCGGCGCGGCGGGGCTCGGTGAGCATCTGGCGCGGTGGCCGCGGCTCTGGCAGACGTGGGTGGGGCCGGAGGCGGGGCTGGTGCTGTGGGCGCCGTTCCTCGCGCTGGCGGGCGTGGCGTGCTGGCTGCTGTGGCGCTCACGACGCGACCGGCTGGCGGCGGCGATCCCCGAGCAGGCCGACGTCGAGGTGGCCGCCGCGTTCCTGCTGGCGCTGGTGGCCGCGACCTGGCTCGTCGCGGTCTTCCTGGCCCCGTCGATCGATCCGGGCGACCGCCCCTGGTCGCACGCCCGCCAGCTCGTGCCGGTGCTCCCCGCGCTGGCCGCGCTGTGCGCATGGGGGCTGCGCTTCGCGCCGCGGGCGGGCGCGCTGCTGGCGGCGGCGACGCTCGCGCTCAGCGCCGTGATGGTCGCGACCTGACGGTGCCTGGCACCAGGGGGTCAGGTGGTGGCGTCGCGGCGCTCGAGGATCTGGGTCGCCGCCGAGGCCGGGTCCAGGCGACGGGCGACGACCTCCTCGAGCAGCTCGGCGAACGCCGGATCCTGCTCGACGCGCTCCTCGAGCTCGCGGCGCAGCCGGTGCGTGCAGAGCGCCAGCACCTCCGAGCGCAGGTTGCGCCGCCGCCGCTCGGCCAGCGTCCCCTCCGCGGTGATGTGGGCGCGGTGAGCGTCGAGCTGCTCGACGAGCTCGTCGACCCCCGTCCCGTTCGCCGCCTGCGTCTTGACGATCGGCACCCGCCACGCGCCCTCGGTCGTCGGCGCCAGCGACAGCACGCCGCGGATCTCGCGCACCATGGTGTCGGTCAGCGGATGGTCGGCCTTGTTGACGACGATGATGTCCGGGATCTCCATCACCCCGGCCTTCAGCGCCTGGATCGAGTCGCCCGAGCCCGGGATCAACACCAACACGATCGTGTCGCCGTGGTCGATGATGTCGATCTCGGCCTGCCCGACCCCGACCGTCTCGAGGAACACGTCGTCCTTGCCCGACGCGTCCATGAGCAGCGCCGCCTGCAGCGCCGCCTCGCTCAGCCCGCCGAGCGCGCCGCGGTTGGCCATCGAGCGGATGAAGACCCCGGGGTCGAGGAAGTGGTCGGTCAGCCGGATGCGGTCCCCGAGCAGGGCGCCCTGCGTGAACGGCGAGGACGGATCGATCGACAGGACCGCCACGTCACGGTCCTGGGCGCGGCGCGCCTTCGTCAGCGCCCCGATGAGCGTCGACTTGCCCGCGCCCGGCGCGCCCGTGATGCCGACGATCGCCGCATGGCCGGTCTGCGGATACACCTCGCGGACGAGCTCCCAACCGGCGGGATCGTTGCTCTCCACGAGCGTGATCGCCCGCGCGAGAGCGCGGCGGTCACCGTCGAGGAGACGCTGGGCAAGGGTGTCGGCGGCCTGCGGCATGGGACGGCCCATGATGCCGAACCGGGCCGGGGTGGGTAACGACGACGCGTCCACCCACACCGGGGAGCCCGCCGCAGCGGGCTGAGAGGGCGCCGCCGGGCGCCGACCCGCCGAACCTGATCTGGGTCATGCCAGCGAAGGGAGAGCGACGATGCCGTTCCGTACACAGCTCCAGGCCGCCCGCGCCGGGGAGACGACGCCCGCGATGGCCCGCGTGGCCGAACGTGAGCACCTCGCGCCGGAGACCGTCCGCGACGAGGTCGCCCGCGGCCGTATGGTCGTCCCCGCCAATCCGGCCCACACCGTGCTCGACCCCATGGGCATCGGGCTGCGCGCGCAGGTGAAGGTCAACGCGAACATCGGCTCGTCGCCGACGACCTCATCGCTCGACGAGGAGGTCGGCAAGCTCCGGCTCGCGCAGCGCTGGGGCGCCGACACGGTCATGGACCTCTCGACCGGCAAGCGCATCGAGGCGACCCGGGGCGCGATCCTCGCCGCGGCGACCGTCCCGGTCGGGACGGTGCCGATCTACGAAGCGCTGGAGGCCGTGCGCCGCCCGGAGGACCTGACGGCCGAGCTGCTGCTCGACGTCATCGGACGCCAGGCCGCGCAGGGCGTCGACTACATGACGATCCACGCGGGCGTGCTGGCCGAGCACCTGCCGCTCACCCGTCACCGCATCACCGGGATCGTGTCGCGCGGCGGCGGCCTGCTGGCGCGCTGGATCGTCGAGCACCGCGCGCAGAACCCGCTCTACGAGCGCTTCGACGACGTGCTGGCGATCTGCGCCGCCCACGACGTGACGATCTCGCTGGGCGACGGGCTGCGGCCGGGCTGCATCGCCGACGCCTCGGACGCCGCCCAGTTCGCCGAGCTCGACACGCTCGGCGCGCTCGTGGTGCGCTGCCGGGACGCCGGCGTGCAGTGCATGGTCGAGGGCCCCGGCCACGTGCCGCTCGACCAGCTCGCCGACAACGTGCGCCGCCAGCAGGAGGTCTGCGACGAGGCGCCCTTCTACACGCTCGGCCCGCTCGTGACCGACATCGCCCCCGGCTACGACCACATCACGTCGGCGATCGGCGCGGCCGTCGTGGGCTGGCATGGCACGTCGATGCTCTGCTACGTCACGCCCAAGGAGCATCTCGGCCTGCCCGGCCCCGAGGACGTCAAGCAGGGCCTGATCGCCTACCGGATCGCCGCCCACGCCGCCGACCTGGCACGCGGAAACGGGCGGGCGGCCCGCCGTGACCGGGAACTGTCGCGGGCGCGCTTCGCCTTCGACTGGCGGCGGCAGTTCGCGCTCGCCGTCGATCCCGACACCGCCCGGGCGATGCACGACGAGGCCTTGCCCAACGACCACTTCAAGGAGGCCGAGTTCTGCTCGATGTGCGGGCCGAAGTACTGCCCCATGCACAACTTCCGGGCCGACGAGGTCGACTGGGAGGCGCTGGCGGCCGTCACGGGATGAGCAGCGACGCCAGCTGCCGGCTGACGGCGCTGCGGTCGCCGAGCACCTCTGGCGCGTCGCGGCCCAGGTGGGCCAGACCGACGTAGGCCGCATAGAGGACGACGGCCTGCCGGCGCGCCCTGGCGGGGGTCAGGCCGATCTCGCGGAAGGCGGCGGCGAGGAAGTCGACGCGGGCCCGGGCGGCGTAGGCGACGGTCTCGCGCACGGTGGGGTCGTCGACGGCGTCCAGCAGGCGGATGAAGATCGACGGCGGCTTGCCGGAGGCGACGTCGGCGAGCCGCCGCAGGCGGTCGGCCGGGTCGGGCACGGTCGCGAGCATCGCCAGGGGCGCGTCGACGTGCTCGGCGCGCCAGCGCTCGAGCATGGCGTCGATGAGCGCCCGGCGGTCCTTGAAGTGCCAGTAGAAGCTGCCCTTCGTGACGCCGAGCGTGCGGGCCAGGGGCTCGACGGCGACCGCGGCCAGTCCGCCCGCCTCGAGGGCGTCCTGCGCGGCGGCGGTCCAGCGGTCGCGATCGAGGGCGTCGGAGGTCATGCCGTTCGCAGACCATACGCCACCGTATTGACAGACGGCTCGCCATACGGCACCGTATGGTCAACGATGATCGATCTCGCTCCCGGCCTGCAGGCCCTCCCCGGCATCCCGCGCGACGCCTTCAACGTCCACCTCGTCGGCGAGGTCGTCGTCGACGCCGCCACCCGCCACGGCGCGCGGCGCATCCTGCGTGCGCTGCGCGGCCACGCCGTCCGCGCCCACGCGGTCACCCACGGCCACTTCGACCACCAGGGCTCCAGCGCGGCGCTGTGCGCGGCGCTCGACGTCCCGTTCTGGGCGCCCGCTCGCGAGGCGGACGCCCTGCGCACCGGCGACGTCATGGCGCTGGGCCTCGACAACGTCGTCACCCGCCTGCAGCGGCGCTTCTGGGCCGGCCCCGGCGTCCCGGTCGCCCGCGAGCTGCACGAGGGCGACGAGCTCGACGCCGGCTTCGTCGTCCTCGAGACGCCCGGCCACTCCCCCGGCCACCTCTCGTTCTGGCGCGAGGAGGACCGGACGCTCGTCGCCGGCGACGTCCTCTTCGGCCGCCACCCGATCACCGGCCGCCCCGGGCTCCACGAGCCGCCGGAGCGCTTCACGCCCGACCCGGCCCGCAACCGCGACGCGATCCGCCGCCTCGTCGCGCTGCGGCCGGAGCTCGTCGTCTTCGGCCACGGCCGGCCCTGGCGCGACCCCGACGCGCTGCTGCGCTTCGCCGACGCGCTCGGCGCCGCCCCTATGCCGGCCGCGGCGTGACCGGCCGCGGCGGGGCCATCGCGCGGCCGTCCAGGTAGCGACGCAGCAGGACCATGCGGGCCAGCGCCTCGGCCAGCGCCCGCGGCTCGGCGCCGGCCGCAGCGCTGAAGCGCTCGCCCGCCACCTCGTCGGGCGTGTGCGCGACGACCTCGCCCGGCACGCCGTGCTCGGCGATGAGCGCGCCGAGCAGCGCGGCGTCCGGCGGGCCGCTTCCCGCGACGATGAGCGCAAGCTCGACCGGGTCCAGCGGGCCGAAGAGCGCGGCGTAGGCCGCCAGCGCCGGGCGGGCGGCGTCCGGGTCGGCCGGGTCGACGACGACAGCGACGCGGAAGCGCTCGGCCAGCCCGTCGAGCTCGCCCGCCCAGCTGCGCGCCCAGTGATGGACGGCATAGGCGTCGGGGAACGGGCCGCCGGCCCGCTCGGGCTCGTTGTAGTGGTAGGGGTAGAAGCGCTCGGGGCCGAACACCGTGACGTCGGCCGCCGCGCCGACGGCCTGCAGCAGCTCGGTGAACATCACCGGCCCGGTCTGCTCGTTGGTCGGCGCGCCCGGAAGCGCGGCGATGCGCCGAACGGCTTCTGCGGCGGCCAGCTCGAAGAACGGGTGCCCGGGCACCGCACCGAGGATGGCGACGTTCACGATGTGCTCGTCCTCGCGCGCGGCGAACGCGCGCACCCCGTCGAGCAGGTCCTCGACGTTGCGCAGGCACCCCATGTCGCAGTCGACGTAGATCCCGCCCCGGGTGGCCAGCAGCTCGTAGCGGGCGAGGTCGGCCTGGCGGGCCGGCGTGCCCGCCGCCGCGTCGAAGGCGGCCTGGCAGCGCAGCGCGGGCAGGGTCGCCTCCGTCCAGTCGACGACCTCCCAGCCCGGATGGTGGGTGCGCCACGTCTCGCCGTACGCGGCGAACGCGTCCGGCATCGGCGCGCCGCCGAGCCAGATGCGGTGGATGGTGCGCGGGATCTCGACGATGGCCGTGAGCCTACGGGCGGCCGCCGACGCGGTCGGCGACCGCCGGTGCCGCCCGGCCCGGATGCCTCCCCGCCCGGTACCCTCCGGCGCCGTGGAGCCGGTCCTGTCTGCGCCCGCGGTCGAGGCGCCAGAGATCCTCGAGATCCGCGAAGAGCCCCCGCCCCTGCGGGGAGGCCCGCTGGCGCTGCTGAAGTTCATGCGCCGGCACCGGATGCTGACGTTGAAGTACCTGCGCCTCATCGTCCGGCTCGGGTACTGGAAGCTGCGGCTGCGCAAGCGTCTGCAGCTCGACGGGCTCGCGTTCATCTGCCCCGGCGTCAAGCTCGAGATCGGCAAGGACGCGGTGCTGCGGCTCGGGCGCTGGTCGTGGCTCGGCCACGACTGCAAGGTGCGCGTCCACGAGGGCGAGTGCGAGATCGGGGCGAAGTCCGTGCTCGGCCAGGAGTGCACGATCTCGGCGTTCCAGCACGTCTCGATCGGCCGCGAGTGCATCATCGCCGACCGGGTGATGCTCATCGACTTCGACCACGGCGTCACCGAGGTCGAGCGGCCGATCCGCCTGCAGGGCATCTACAAGCGCGACGTGCGCGTCGGCCACAACGTCTGGGTCGGCTACGGCGCCTGCTTCCTGCGCGGGGTGACGGTCGGTGACAACGCCGTCGTCGGCACGCTCAGCGTCGTCACCAAGGACGTCCCGGAGAACGCCGTCGTCGGCGGCGCGCCGGCGAAGGTGCTGCGGATGCGGCGCGCCCCGCGCACCCTGCGCTGGGCCTAGGCACGGCTCGTCGACGAAGTCCGCGGAACCTGCGGCGAGATCGTGACATCGGGCCGGCGGCGTCCGGCTCGGTCCCTACCTTGGGCCGCGATGACAGAGCGCCAGGCCAGCGAGGTCGAGAAGGTTCTTCTCTACATCAGCGACGCACGCACGCGAGCCGCCAAGGCCGCGGAGGCCGTCGCCAAGGACGGCGCCGACGACCACATCATTGCCGCGTTGCGCGAGAGCGAGAAGCAGCTCGCCGACCTCCACCGCCGTCTCTCCCAAGGCACGTACTACGCCGTGCCGAGCGACGACCTGAAGCTCGCCGTCTGACCCGCACGCAATGGCCCTGTCGGGCGAAGAGATCGGGCGGCGCGGTGGCGAAGTCGCCAGGCGTGGCCGCTCAGGGCTCGAGCAGCAGCGCCGGCGACGCGTGGGGCGCCAGCGCGCGCAGCGTCGGCTTGTGCTCGCCGGGGGCCGCCAGCGCCGCGTCGAGCGCCGCACGGTGCGCGTCGAAGCGCTCGCGCGGGTACGGGCCCGCCGTGGCGCGAGTGACGAGAAACGCCCAGTCGCTGCTCTGCAGCGCCAGCAGCTCGCGGACCGCGCGCGCGTCGGCGTCGCGCCCCGCCGCCAGCACGCGCAGCTCGGCGTCGCGCGCCGCGAACGCGAGGTCGGAGACCTGCGGGCCGCTCCAGGTCCACAGCGTCCGCGGCTGCCCCCAGGTCGTGACCGGCAGGTCGTCGGGTGCGGCGCGCACGTCGGCATCCGAGAGGTCGGCCAGCGCGTCGTCGAGGGCGACGAGCTCCAACCCGGCCGCCGGCGCAGCATCCAGGACCGCTTCGAGCCAGTCGAGCCCCTCGTACCAGTGGTGGCCGAGCAGCTCGGTGTCCAGGGCGCACACCGACAGCCCGTCCTCGCCCGCCCCGCGCGCCACCCGCTCGACGAAGTCGCGCGCGTCCGCGACCGCCTGCTCGCGGGCGCGATCGACGTCGTAGACCGCGCCGTCGTTGGCCCACGGGTTGTGATGGTGGACGGTCCGCCGGTGCGAGTCCCGGTAGGCGGCCTTCGACGGGTAGCCGCGCGGATGCCAGACGAGGTCGATCGCTGCGCGATCGATCCCCACCAGCAGCGGTCCGGCGTCGGTCACCAGCACCGCGCGCGGGTCCTCGGCGACGTCGGTGAGGTCGACGCACGTCGCGTGCACGCCCGCCTCGGCCAGCAGCGGGTCCAGCCAGGGCGCATGGGCGCACTCGGGCAGCCACAGGCCGCCCGCCCAGCCGCCCGAGCGCTCCCGGTGGGCCTCGAGTCCCGCGTGCAGCTGCAGGCGGACGCCCGCCTCGGTGGCCACGAGCGGCAGGACCGCGTGGGTGGCGCTGCTCGTCCACGCCGCGTGCCGGGCCAAGCCGTCGGCCAGCCCGCCGAGCCCGAGCTCGGCCAGCCGCCGCGCCGCCCAGGCGTAGTCCTCGGCCGCGCGCTCGATCTCGACCGCCAGCTCCGGATGCCCGCTGCTGCGGCAGCCCTCGGCGTCCAGGGCGTGGGTCGTCGCGCGCATGTCGGTGAGGAACGCCATGAGCCGCTCATGGACACCGGGCGCCCCGAGCTGATCGGCGAGCACCGGCGTGAGCGACAGCGTCAGCGGCGGCCGCCGGCGCTCCAGGAGGTCGAGCAGCGGCACGTAGACCGTCGCCGCCGCCTCCCACAGCCACTCCTCGCCGAACGGCCACGTCCCGAAGCCCTCGACGTAGGGCATGTGGGTGTGCAGGACGATCGAGAGACGCGGCGCCATGCCTACGGGCGGCAGACCGCCAGGAAGTCCAGCGCGTCGTCGAGCGGCCGGTCGTCGCGCAGCGCGAAGTCCGAGGCGGCGATCGCGGGCGTGAACCGGTCGTAGAACGGCTTCGTGATCCGCAGCTTCGCGTGGACGTCGTCCCACCGCAGCTTTTTGATGGCGAACTCGTGGACGGCGAGCTTGCGCGCGTGGAAGAGCCCGAGCAGCTCGACGTGGCCGAAGTGCGCCTCGCACAGGGTCCGGAACTCGTCGGCCCGGTACTCCTTGATGTGCCAGGGGTTCTCGGACTTCTCGGCCCCTTCGGGCGCGAGCGTCAGGAGGTTCGGCGTCGTCACGTAGACGGCCGGCGAGGGCGAGTCGGCGACCAAGGACTTGAAGTGCTCGAGGACCTCGTCGGGGTTGCGCACGTGCTCGATGGTCTGCAGGAACACGACCGCGTCGGCGGGTTCGGCGAACGTCTCGACGAGGTCACGCTCGAAGCGCGTGTGCTCGTCGCCGTAGCGCAGGCGCGCGTGCTCGTGGGCCTCCGGGTTGGCGTCGACCCCGACGACCTCGCGCGCGGTCTTCGCCAGCACCGCCGAGCCGTAGCCCTCCCCGCAGGCCATGTCGACGACCTTCAGCCCACCGACCCGCGCTCGGATCCACTCGTAGACGACGAGATGACGCCGGTACCAGTAGTTCTCCTCGGGCACGTCGGGCAGCGTCCGCTCCCCGGTGAGGGCGAGCGGCGGGACGCCCTCCGGCTGGTCGCGCTGCAGGTAGACGGGCTCGGGCACGGGGCGGGCACGTTACCCGGGGCGGTCGCCCGCCGCCCCGTGGCGCTACGATGCCGCGCCCATGAGCCCCGCTCCTGCCAGCGCGGAGGAGATCCGCGACGTCAACACGCGCTACCACGACGGTGCCGCGGCCGACTACGACGCCAAATGGGGCATCGACTTCGGCGAGATCGGCCGCGCCCAGGTGCTCGGCAAGCTGCGCAAGGCGCTCGGCGGCGAGCTGCGCTCGTTCGAGCGCAGCCTCGAGCTCGGGGCCGGCACCGGCTACTTCTCGCTGAACCTCCTGCAGGCCGGGGTCATCAGCGAGGCGACCTGCACCGACATCTCGCCCGGCATGGTCGCGACGCTGGCGGGCAACGCCGCGCGGCTCGGGCTCGACGTCGAGGCCCAGGTCGCCGACGCCGAAGCGCTGCCGTTCGACGACAACTCCTTCGACCTCGTGCTCGGCCATGCGGTCCTGCACCACCTGCCCGACCTCGACCAGGCGTGGCGCGAGATCCACCGGGTGCTGGCGCCCGGCGGGGTGGCGCTCTTCGCCGGCGAGCCGTCCCGCTACGGCGACCGGATCGCCAACGTGCCCAAGCGGGCCGCGTCGCATCTGGCGCCGGCCTGGCGCGCGGTCGTGCGGGCCCGGCCGGCCGCCGACGGCCACCAGGACGGCGGCGCCGAGAACCACCAGCTCGAGTCGATGGTCGACGTCCACGCGTTCACGCCCGAGCAGCTCGTGGTCGGGCCGCGGGCGGCCGGCTTCGCTGAGGTGCGCGTGCGCGGCGAGGAGCTGCTGGCCAACTGGTTCGGTTGGGCCAACCGGGCGCTCGAGGCGACCGCCGACCCGGAGACCGTGCCGTGGGCGTGGAAGATGTACGCCTTCCGTGGCTACGTCGGGCTCCAGCAGGTCGACCGCGTGCTGCTCGAGCCGCGCCTGCCGCCGGCCATGTTCTACAACCTGATGATCACCGCCCGCAAGGCGGGGTAGGCGCCGCGCGGCGCCGCCGCGCGTGTTGTACTGATGTCCAACTGTGTCCCCCGCCACCTGGACGAACTGGGCCGGTCAGCAGCAGTGCATGCCCGCGCGGCGCGAGCGGCCCCGTGACGAGGGAGAGCTCGTCGACGCCGTCACCCGGGCCGCGCGCGACCGCTTGACGATCCGGCCCGTCGGCGCCGGGCACTCGTTCGGGGCGATCTGCCTCACCGACGACTGCCACGTCGACCTGTCGCCGATGAACCGGGTCCTCGACCTCGACCCGCAGACCGGGGTGGCCCGCGTCCAGGCCGGGATGACGATCCACGACCTCGCCGAGGAGCTGCACCGCCGCGGGCGGGCGCTCGAGAACCAGGGCGACGTCGACGCGCAGTCGATCGCCGGCGCCCTGGCGACCGCCACCCACGGCACCGGAGCGCAGCTGCCGAACCTGTCGGCGTCGATGGTCGGCGGGCGGCTCGTCACCGCTGCGGGCGAGATCGTCGACCTGGCGGCCGACCCCGACCCCGACGTCCTGCGGGCCGCGCGCGTGTCGCTCGGCGCGCTCGGCGTGCTCTCCGAGCTGCACCTCAAGACGGTCCCCGCGTTCCGGATCCGCAAGATCGAGGAGCCGGCCCCGCTGGCCGACACGCTCGACCACTTCGACGCCATCGCCGGCGAGCCCGACCAGTTCGAGATGTTCGTCATCCCGCACGCCAACCGCTGCCTGCTGCTGCGCTCGTGGCGCACCGACGATCCGCCCCGGCCCGGCGGGCGCGTGCGGCGCTGGGTCGCCGACGACCTGCTCGCCAACGGCGTGCTCGGCGCCCTGCAGCGGATCGGCCGGCGCTGGCCGCAGGCGAGCCCGGCGATCGGCCACGTCATCGGCCGCGCGCTGACCCGGACCGAGCGCTGCGACCACAGCCATCGCGTCTACGCCAACGAGCGCAACGTGAAGTTCACCGAGTCGGAATGGGCGCTGCCGCGGGCCGCGCTGCGCGAGGCGCTCGAGGGTGTGCTGGAGCTCATCACGCACCGGCGCCTGCCGGTCTCGTTCCCGATCGAGGTGCGCCTGGCCGCCGGCGACGACGCCCTGCTGTCGACCGCGCACGGCCGCGACACCGCCTACGTCGCGGTCCACCAGGTCGTCGGCGGCGAGTACGGCCCGTACTTCCGCGCCGTCCAGGAGCTCATGGCCGGCCTCGACGGCCGCCCGCACTGGGGCAAGCGCCACGAGCTGACCGCCGCGCAGCTCGCCCCACGGTACCCAGGCTGGGATCGTTTCCAAGCGGTGCGGGCGCGGCTCGATCCGAACGGCACGTTCACGAACGCGCACCTCGAGCAGGTGCTCGGAGCGGTCGGCCGATGACGGCGGGCGACGAGGCACTGCGCGCCCGCTATGAGACGGCGCTCGGCAACCGCGACGCGCCGCTGGCCTTCGTCGACCTCGACGCCCTGGCCCACAACGCGCGGCTCATGCTCGACCAGGCCGGCGCGCTGCCCGTCCGGCTGGCCTCCAAGTCGGTGCGCTGCGTCGACGTGCTGCGGCGGGCGTTCGCGCTCGGCGACGGCTTCCGCGGCGTGCTGGCGTTCACGCCGGCCGAGGCGCTGCACCTCGCGGGCCACGGCTTCGAGGACCTCGTCATCGCCTACCCGAGCGTCGACCGCCGCGCGCTGGCCGCGGTCGCGCAGCGGGCGGCCGAGGGCGCACCGGGCCGCATCGTCGCGATGGTCGACAGCGTCGAGGGCGCCGAGCTCGTGGCCGTCGCCGCGCGGGCCGCCGGCGTCCAGCTGCCGGTCTGCCTCGACCTCGACGCGGGCTTCCGGACCGCGGGCGGACGGGTGCGCATCGGGCCGAAGCGCTCGCCGCTACGCACGCCGGAGCAGGCCGCGGCGGTCGCGGGGGCGATCGGCGCGACCGACGGCGTGCGGATCGTCGGGCTCATGGCCTACGAGGGCCAGATCGCCGGTGTCGGCGACCGGCTTGCCGGCCGCCCGTTGCGCAGCACGGCGATCCGGGCGATGCAGGCCGCCTCGCTGCGCGAGCTGCGCGACCGCCTGCCGCGGGTCGTCGCGGCCGTTCGCGCGGTCACCGGGGAGCTCGAGTTCGTCAACGGCGGCGGCACCGGCAGCCTCGCCCGGACCGCGGCCGCCGGCACCGTGACCGAGCTCGCCGCCGGCTCGGGCCTGTACGCGCCGACGCTCTTCGACACCTACCGGTCGCTGCGGCTGCGCGCCGCTGCCGGCTTCGCGCTGCCGGTCGTCCGCCGCCCCGGCCCGCGGACCGTCACCGTGCTCGGCGGCGGCTACCTGGCCTCCGGCGTCGCCGCCGCCGACCGCGCCCCCACCCCCTGGCTGCCGGCCGGCCTGACGCTCGACGGCGACGAGGGCGCCGGCGAGGTCCAGACGCCGCTGCACGGGCCGGCCGCCGCGACCCTGAAGCTCGGCGACCGCGTCCTCTTCCGCCACGCGAAGGCCGGCGAGCTCTGCGAGCGCTTCGCGACGCTGCTGCTCGTCCAGGGCGACCGGGTCGTCGACGAGGTCCCGACCTACCGCGGCGAGGGCCACACGTTCCTCTAGGCCGGCACGAGCAGCGAGATCCACAGCGGCCCGTCCGGGAACGCCCGGCCGGCGAACGAGCGCACTCGGTAGCGGCGGCCGTCGACGCTCATCGTCGCGCGCGCCGGCAGCGGGCCGGCCCCGACCGCGCTCAGCGTGCTGCCCGGGATGACCCCGCCGGCCCCCCGCAGCACGACCTGCGCGCCGGTGAAGCGGTGGGCGAGCTTGATGTAGCCGGCGTCGTCCTGGACCGAGACGACGACCTGGCCCGTCCGGCGACCGTCCGGGCCGCGCACCGGGCCCGAGATCGGCGCCAGCGCGTACGGGCCGCCGACGTCGTTGACGAGCGACCCGTCGGCCGTCGTGGCCCGAATGCGCACCACGTGCAGGGCGCGCACGCCGAAGAGCCGGACGATCGCCATCCGCAGCCCGGCGGGATCATCGCCGGCGACGGCGCGCCGCACGCCCGGATCGGCGGCGACGTAGCGCACGACGCGCCGCGCGTCGGGCCCGGAGGCCTCGCCGGTCAGCAGCCGCTGCCCGACGGCCCCGATCGTGTCGGCGCGGACGTCCGCAGCGCAGCCCGAGCACGAGCGCAGCGCGCCGGCCGGGAGACCGATCCGGACCGAGAGCGGCCCGCGCGGGAACGCCCGGCCGCGCACGACCACGACCCGCGCCGGCGCCCCGCCCGACCCGCCGGCCGCCCGGGCCACGACATGGCCACCGGCAACGGCGGTGACGTCGGCGCCCGTGAGCGCCCGCGTGATCCCGACGACCGCGGCGTCGTCGGCGACCGACAACGTGTAGTCGCCCACGTCACGACCGGCCCGGTCGCGCAGCACGCCCGTGACGGGCGCGAGCGCAGCACCGTGCCCGGCGCGGGCCAGCACGCGCGGCCCGCGCCGGATCACGATGCGGCGGATCTGGTGCTCGAGCAACGGCGACAGAGCCCGCCGGGTGGCGGCGGGCTCGCCCGAGGCAACAGCCGCCACGAGGGCGCCAGATCGCTGCAGCCGGCGGGTCGCGCTGAGGACGTTGCGCCCGCCGGCCGCCTGCGCATAGATCCGGCCCGCCACCCCGGCCAGCGTGCCGGCCACGACCGTCGGACAGGACCGAGCGGTCGCCGCCGAAGCCATCCCGGCTTCGGGCGGCCGTGACGCGGAGCTCACCTCCGCGCAGCCGGTGGCCAGCAGGCAGGTCACCCCGAGAACGGCGGCGGCCATGCGCATGGAACCCAACGTCGCGCACCGACCTTCGGGCCGGTTCAAGACGCCGTTGGCGCTCCATGGTGGCCGTCGCCGCCGCCCTGCCAGGCCGACAGCGTCAGCACGAACCGCGTGCCGGGCGCGCCCGGCGCCGCGACGACGTCGCCGCCCATCGCCCGGCCCAGCGCACGGGCGATCGCCAGCCCGAGCCCGGCGCCCGGGGCACCCGCGGCCGCCCGCCCCCGTGCGAAGCGCACGAAGACCGCCTCGCGCTCGTCGGGCTCCAGGCCCGGCCCCTCGTCGGTGACGCTGACGACGACCCGGTCGTCCTGCGTGTCGATCGCCACGCCCACCGTCCCGGCGCCGTGGCCCGACGCGTTGTCGAGCAGGATCCGGATGATCCGGGCCAGGGCCGCCGGGTCGGCGAGGGCGAGCGCCGGCCCGCCTTCGACGACGAGCTCGCGCCCCTCGGGCAGCAAGCGGGCCGCGAACTCGCGGGCCAGCGTGTCGGCCATCTCGCGGACCTCCAGCGGCTCGAGCCGAAGCGGCGCGTCGCCCTCCACGCGGCTGAGGTCCAGCAGGTCGGTCGCCAGCCCGACGAGCCGATGCGTCTGCCGCAGGGCGGTGTCGGCGCGACCCACGAGCCGCGCCGGATCGGCCGGCGTCCCGGTCGCCTCCTCCCGCAGCAGCTCGAGCGTCGCCTGCAGCGACGCCAGGGGCGTGCGCAGCTCATGGCTGGCGGTGGCCACGAACGCCTGCCGCGACGCCTCTTCCTCGACGAGCCGGGCGCGCATGTCCTCGAGCGCCTCGGCCACGTCGGAGACCTCGTCGTGGCCCTCGACGGCCACCTCGTGGCCCAACCCCTCGGTCCCGAGCGCCCGCGCGTCGGCGTGCAGACGGCCCAGCCGGCGCAGCAGGCCACGGCTGAGCGGGAGCGCGAGCGCGAGCGCGACGCCGACGCCGACGATGAGCGCGAGCGGCAGGGCGCCGCGGACCACGCCGGCCGCGGCGCGCGTGTCGGCCAGCCGCTTCGCCAGCAGGAGGGTGAGCCGGTCGCCGCCCGCCCGCACGACGGTCAGGGCGAACGCGCGGCCGTCGCTGCTGCCCGAGACGACGTGGTCGCGGCGCGCCATCGCGCGCGAGCGCTCGCGGTTCAGCCCGGCGACCGGCGGCTCGCTGCGGTCGGCCGCGCTGTCAGCCAGCGGCCGGTCACCCTCGTCGTAGACGACGATCCGCCCGCCGGTCCGGCGCTCCAGCCGATCCACGAGCGTCATGAGCGGTGCCGAATGCGGCTCGAGATCGCGTGGCCCGAGCGCACGCAGCGCCGGACGGGCGGTGAGCGCCAGCCGGCGCAGGTCGGCGAGCCGGTCGGCCTCGAGGCGGTGCTCGAGCGGCGGGACGAGCGTGAGCGTCGCGGCCGCCAGCGTGGCCACGCTCGTCAGCAGCAGGGCGAGGCCGAGCCGCGCCCGCAGACCGCGATGCCAGCCGACGCCGCGCCGCCCGACCGGCCGCCTCATGGCCCGAGCCGGTACCCGGCCCCCCGGACCGTGACGAGCCAGCCGCCATCGCCGCCGGCCCGGTCGAGCTTCTCGCGAATGTGATGGACGTGGACGTCGATGCCGCGCGGGTCGCGGTAGGCGTCGTCGCCGTAGACGGTCTGCAGCAGCTCGACGCGCGACCGCACCGCGCCGCCGGCCCGCAGCAGCGCCTCGACGATCGCGAACTCCGAGCGGGTGAGCGGCACGACGCGGTCGGCCACCGTGACGACATGCGTGCCCGGGTCGAGCGAGAGGTCGCCCTGCCGCAATCGCCCGTCCGGTGTGCCGCCGCCGGAGTGCCGGCGCAGGGCGGCGCGCACGCGGCTGCGCAGCTCGGTGATGCCGACGGGCTTGGTGACGTAGTCGTCGGCCCCGGCCTCCAGCGCGAGGACGATGTCGGGCTCCGCGTCGCGCGCGGTGAGCATCATCACCCAGGCGTCGGTGTCGACGCTGCGCAGCCGCCGGCAGATCTCGACCCCGTCAGGGCCCGCCCCGAGCCCGATGTCGAGCAGGACGAGGTCGTGGCGGGCGTCGGCGAGCGCCTCGAGCGCCGCGTGCCCGTCGGCGGCGACGGCGACGTCGTGGCCGTCGGCGCCGAGCGCCGCCGCCATCGCCTCGCGCAGGTCGGCGTCGTCCTCGACGAGCAGGATCCTCGTGTTCATGCCTTCGCAAACGTAGACGCTCGGAGGCCCACCAAGGAAGACCCAACCGAACGACAACGCCGCGCTTCGTCGGCGCTCACCGCCCACGCGCACAGTGGCTGCGTGCTCACCCTCGCACCTCAGCTCCCCGGCCTCTCGATCGTGCTGCCGTGCCACGACGAGGCCGAGAACGTCGCGGCCGCGGTGGCCGACGCGCGCCGCGCCGGCGGGCGGTTCGCCGTCGCCCACGAGGTCGTCGTCGTCGACGACGGCTCGACCGACGGCACCGGCGAGATCGCGGCCGCGCTGGCGGCCGCCGACCCGCGCGTGCGCGTCGTCGCCCACGCCGTCAACCGCGGCTACGGCGCCGCCGTCCGCTCCGGCCTGGCGGCGACGCAGCTGGACTGGGTGCTGCTGACCGACGGCGACCGCCAGTTCGACCTGGACGAGCTCGAGGCGTTCCTGGGCCTGGCGCCCGAATGCGATCTCGTCGCCGGATACCGCATCGACCGGGCGGACCCGGCGCTGCGCCGGCTGGCCGCCGACGCCTGGAACCGGCTCATCCGCCACACGTTCGGGGTGCGCATCGCCGACGTCGACTGCGCGTTCAAGCTGCTGCGCGGGCCCGCGGCTCGTGCCCTGGCCCTGGAGAGCGAGGGGGCGATGGTCTCCACCGAGCTGCTCGTCCGGGCCCAGGCCGCCGACTGGCGCATCGCCGAGCTGGGCGTCCATCACCGCCCGCGGCAGGCCGGCCGGGCCAGCGGCGGCAATCCGCGCGTCGTCCTGCGGGCGTTCGAGGAGCGGCGCGCCCTTCGGCGCCGGCTCGAGGGCAGGCGTCCGCAGCGCCGGCGCCGTGGCGCAGCGGCCATGCCGCAGCGCCCGTCCGCGGTATGAGCGCGCCGGCGGTCGCGTGGGGGCTCGCGACCGCCGGCCCCGCGGCCGCGGAGGACAGGCCGTCGCCGGAAC
The DNA here is from genome assembly GCA_040255945.1 of Solirubrobacterales bacterium. Taxonomy (GTDB): domain Bacteria; phylum Actinomycetota; class Thermoleophilia; order Solirubrobacterales; family Solirubrobacteraceae; genus Baekduia. The sequence goes on from JBDZVZ010000053.1 coordinate 21,931, forward strand.
GCCGCGGCAGGGCTCCCGGCGGCGGCCATCTCCTCCTGCTCGCCGGGGTGCTCGCGCTGGCCGCGGCGCTGCGGCTCGCGGCCCTGGGCCGCACCCCGACCGACCCGTTCTACGACGCCGCCGTGCGCAGCATGGGGACGTCGTGGCACGCGCTGCTGGTCGGCGCGTTCGACCCGTCGTCCCGGTTGGCCATCGACAAGCCGCCGGTCGACCTCTGGCTCCAGGTCGCGAGCACGAAGCTGCTGGGGTTCACGCCGGCGGCGCTCCTGCTGCCGGAGGCGCTCGGCGGGATCGCCGCCGTCGCGCTGTTGTATGACCTGCTGCGGACGCTGGCGGGACGCCGTGCCGCGCTCGCCGGCGCGCTCGCGCTGGCCGTCCTGCCGGTGGCGGTCATCACGTCGCGCAGCGACACGATGGACTCGGTCATGGCCGCGCTGGTCGTGGGCGCCTTCGCGGTGGCGGCGCGCGGGCTGCGTACCGGCCGGAGGTCGCGGATGGTCGTCGCCGGGGCGCTGCTGGGCGCCGCCTTCGAGGTCAAGCTCTTCGAGGCGCTCGTCGCGGCCGCGCCGCTGGCGGCGATGTGGTGGTGGGGCGCCCGCGCGCCGCGGCGGACGCGGCTGACCGCGCTGGCCGGCGGGGCGGCCGCCCTGGCGGTCGTCGCGCTCGCCTGGCTGGTCGTCGTCACGACGGTGGTGGCGCCGGCGCACCGGCCGTGGGCGTTCGGCTCGACGACCGGGTCGCCGTGGCAGTCGACGTTCGTCTACGACGGCTGGCAGCGGCTGACGGGCTCCACGATGCCGTCACCGCCCCCGCCCGAGCCTGCCCGGGCGCCGGGCCCGCGCGCGGCGGCGAGGCTCGCCGCCGCCCGTCGGCGGACCGCGGCCGAGCACCGCGCCGCGCTGCGCCGCCAGCCCGCGCCGGCCGGTCCGCTGCGGCTGCTGTCGGCGCAGGACCGGATGCGCGCCCGCCTGGGGGTCGAGCTTGCCGGGGCGTGGGCGGCAGTGTTGGCCGCGGCGATCGCCGGCACGTGGCGCCGACGCGACCGGGCGGCCCGCGCGGGGCTGGCGGCGCTCGCCGCCTGGCTGGCGCTCGGCACCGTGCTCTTCAGCGCCCAGGGACTGCTGCGCCCCCGCTACCTCGAGGCGTTCGACCCGGCGGTCGCCGGCTGTCTGGGCGCCGGGATCGTGCTCGCCTGCGAACGGCTGCGGGGCGCGGCGGCACGGTCGCTCGTGCCGGTGCTGGCGCTCTGCGCCGTCCTGGCCGTGCCGGCGGGTGCGAGCGCTCGGGCGGTGGCCCGCCATGTCCAGGACTCGGGGACGCCGGGGGCGCTGCCCGCCCGGCGCCTGACCGACCTGACCGCCTATCTGCGCGCCCATCAGGGCGGCGCGCGCTACGAGGCCGCGTCGGTCGCGGTCGCGAAGGCCGGCGCGGTCATCGCCCACGACGGACGGCCGGTGCTCATGCTCACCGCCTCGTGGGGCCGGCCGCTGGTCACGACCCACCAGCTCGCCGGGCTCGTCGCCACCGGACAGGTCCGGACCGCGCTCGTCGGCGACAGCTGCACGGCGGCCTCGCCGGACCGCTGGGCGGGCTGCTCGGCGGCCGCCCGCTGGATCCGCGCCCACGGCGTGGACGTCAGCCGCCGGGCACACCAGCCCCACCCGGGCCTCGTCTACGCCCTCAGCCCTGGAGCTCGTTCCGAAACGCGGACAGAAAGCGCCAGGTCCGCACGGTCGCGCTGAACGGCCGCAGCGAGCGCTCGCCGGGCCAGCCGTGCTCGGCGTCCAGCACCCGGTAGTGGGCGACGACCCGCCCGTCGCGGCAGCGCCAGCGCAGCTCGACCACGCGCCGGACCGGCGTGCTGCGGCGCGCCCGGCGGTCACAGCGGTCACGGTCCAGCCAGTCGGCCAGGTAGTCGCCGACGTTGCCCGCCCCGTGGGGCTTCTTGCCCCGATAGGGGACGACCGCGTCGCGCAGCCCGTGGATCTCCAGCAGGGGCAGTGCCCGCTGCGGCCGGCAGTCAGGCAGCGTCGAGTAGCCGCCGGCCACCGGGGCGGCGGCGGCCAGCAGGTCGGCGGCACGGCAGGCCATGAGCGCCGACATGCCGCCTCCGTTCGAGACCCCGGTGATCCCCACGCGCGCCGCGTCGGCGCACCCGGCGGGGCCGGTGAGCGTCGTGATGACGGCGCGCAGGTAGGCGACGTCGTCGGGCTTTCCAGGGACCTGCCCGGAGACGTTCCAGAACGGCCGGCGCCCCGCGGCGGTCGGGTAGGCGACGAGGAAGCCCTGGCGGTCGGCGAGCCGGTCGTAGCCGGTGTAGCGGGCCATGTCACGACCGGTCATCCCGGCGCCGGGCAGCACGAGGACGAGCGGCCGGCGTGGGGCAGAGCCGCGGCGGGGCACGTGCAGGAGCACCGGCGCGCGGCCCGGCTCGACGACCAGCGAGTGGTTGCCCGGGCTCGGCGGCGCGCAGGCGGGAGGGGCGGCAGCCGTGGTCGTCGACGGGCCGGTCGGCCCGCCCGAGCGGGCCAGCGCGACGCCGACGGCCGCCAGCAGACCGAGCATGCCGAGCAGCGCCATCCCGGGCAGGACCGCGCGACGTGGGTTCACGCCACGGGCTCCGCCGCAACGAAGACGACCGTGCGCGACAGCAGATAGGTGATGAGCGTCACCGGCGGGATGACGAGCGCTTCCGCCCCCAGGCGCTGGACGGCGAGCGCGCCGATCGCGACCGCCACGCCGGCGGCGCTCAGGCCGGCCCCCAGGCCCTGCACCGCCAGATAGCGGGCGAGCACCCCCGGCCCGCGCAGCGCCGAGTGGAACGTCCACGACCGGTTGAGCAGGTAGCTGTTCGTCGCGCCCAGCGCGAAGCCGAGCGCGGAGGAGGCCGCGGCCGCGACGCCGAAGCGCGTGAGGACGAGATAGGCCATGAGGGTCAGCAGCGTGTTGACGACGCCCACGAGGCCGAAGCGCACGAGCCGCTGCAGCTCGGCCGTCATCGGACCAGCCGGATCTCGAGATCGTGGTTGGCCAGCCCGGTCGCGGTGCGCGTCGGATAGTAGCCCAGGCCGTGAGCGATCTGCGGCAGTTGGGGCAGGCCGCCGACACCCAGCCAGACGCACGCGACGACCGCCAGCGGCACCAGCAAACGGCCCGCCCGCCCCACGGCGAGGGCCGCGAACGGCAGCCACCAGCCCAGATACCACGGCATGACCCAGGCCAGGCAGACGTTCGCCGCCAGCAGCACGAGGCCGGTCACCGGCAGCACGAGCCGGCGCCGCCAGAGGACCGCGAGGCACCCGAGCGCCACGACGGCGGCGAGCACGCCGTGGGCGGCCGTCTGCACCGTCGCGTCGGCACCGCCGTGCCCGGCGGCCAGGCCGAGCAGGGTCGGCGCGCTCAGCGGGGTCGCCAGCCGCCCCTGCAGGCCGATGGCCGGCAGCGCCCCGCCGAACGCGACGAGGTCGACGAGCACCACGCCCGCCGCGGCCGCCGCGGCGCCGGCCAATGCGGCGCGGCGCCGCGGCGCGCCGAGGACGACGAGCGGCACGACG
>JBDZVZ010000054.1:0-25239 GCA_040255945.1 Solirubrobacterales bacterium
GGCGCGGGCGTCGCCGACGCGGTGGCCGAGGCCGTCACGGCCGCCTCGGCGTTCGTGGCGGCGGGTGGCGCGTCGGCGGCCGCGGGCGCGGTGGCGCCGCCGACGGCGGAGCTCGCGGAGCCGGGCGCCGCCGACGTCATCGCGCGCACCCGCGCGCGATGCGGGACCGTCGTCGCCACCGGCGGCTGCTTCGACCTGCTGCACCCCGGGCACGTCCGCACGCTGCAGGCCGCCCGGGCGCTCGGCGACTGCCTCGTGGTCTGCCTCAACAGCGACGCCTCGGTCCGCCGGCTGAAGGGCCCGTCGCGGCCCCTCGTCGGCGAGGCGGACCGCGCGGCCGTCCTGCTGGCACTCGGCTGCGTCGACGCGGTTGCGGTCTTTGCGCAGGACACGCCCGCCGACGTCCTGCGCGAGCTGCGCCCCGACCTGTGGGTCAAGGGCGGCGACTACCGCGCCGCCGAACTGCCCGAGGCCGCCGTGCTCGCCGAGTGGGGCGGGCGCGCCCTGATCCTGCCCTTCCTGGAAGGGCGCTCGACCACCCGACTCATCGAGGAGGCCCGGCTGCATGCCGTCTGACACCGCCACCGCAGGTGCTCCGAGAACGCCCGACGCGGAGGTGGCGCTCGGCCCCGTCGTCGTCACCGGCGGCGCCTCTGGACTCGGCCGCGCCGTCGCCGAGGCGGTCACCCGTGCGGGCGGCACGCCGGTCGTCCTGGACCTCGACGCGCCCGAGGCGGACGTCGACCACGAGGTCGTCGACCTCTCCGACACCGCCGCCGCCGAGGCCGCCGTCACCCGCGCCGCCGAGCGCCACGGCGGGCTGCGCGGCGTCGTCACCGCCGCGGGCACCGACGCCTGCGGCGCGCTGGGCGACGTGCCGCGCGAGCGGTGGGAGAAGGTCGTGGCCGTCAACCTCCTCGGCACGGCGGCCGTCGTGCGCGCCGCGCTGCCGCACCTCGAGGCGTCGCAGGGGCGCGTCGTCACGGTGGCCTCGACGCTCGGCCGCCGGGCGCTGCCCGACGCGACCGCCTACTGCGCCTCGAAGTTCGGCGTGGTCGGCTTCACCCGGGCGCTCATGGCCGAGCTCGGTGACCGCGTCGGCGTGACGCTGCTGCTGCCCGGCGGCATGCAGACGCACTTCTTCGATGGCCGGCCCGAGCAGTACCGCCCGGGCGCCGACGCGGTGCTCGCGCCGCCCGAGGAGGTCGCCGAGGCCGTCCTCTTCGCGCTCACCCGGCCGCCCGGCGTCGACGTGCGCGAGGTGATGGTGTCGGTCTCCACCGAGCCGAGCTGGCCGTAGGACCCACCGGTGCGGGTCGTCGCGCTGCGCGCCCTCGGACTCGGTGACCTCCTGACGGCGGTCCCGGCGCTGCGCGCGCTGCGCCAGGCGTTCCCGCTGGCGGCGCGGGCGGTCGCCGCGCCCGCGCCGCTGGCGCCGCTCGTCCGGCTCGTCGGCTGGGAGCTCATCCCGGTCGGGCCGCTGGAGCCGCTGCCTCCGCAGGCCGCGCGCGCCGACCTGCTCGTCAACCTCCATGGCCGCGGCCCGCAGTCGCACCGCGTCGCGCTCGCCGCCCGGCCACGGCGGCTCATCGCGTTCGCCAACGCCGAGGTGCCCGAGAGCGCCGAGGGCCCGGCGTTCCGCGACGACGAGCACGAGGTCCGGCGCTGGTGCCGGCTGCTCGTCGAGTCCGGCATCCCCGCCGATCCGGGCGCGCTGCACCTGCCCACCCCGCGGCTGCCCGACGAGCTGGCGACCGCGCGCGGCGCGACGGTCATCCACCCGGGCGCGGCCAGCGAGGCGCGCCGCTGGCCGGCCGGGCGCTTCGCGGAGGTCGCCCGCGCCGAGGCGGCCGCGGGACGAGCCGTCGTGCTGACCGGCGGGCCGCACGAGCGGCCCCTCGCCGCCGAGGTCGCGCGCCTGGCCGGCCTGGGCAGCAACGTCGCGCTCGCCGGGCGCACGAGCCTCGTCGAGCTGGCGGCGGTCGTCGGCGCGGCGGCGCGCGTCGTCTGCGGCGACACCGGCGTCGCGCACCTCGCGACCGCGCTCGGCCGCCCGTCGGTCCTGCTCTTCGGCCCGACCTCACCCGATGCCTGGGGACCGCCACCGCACGACCGCCACCGCGTCCTGTGGGCGGGGCGGACTGGTGACCCGCACGCCCATGCGCCCCACGACGGGCTGCTCGACATCGAGGCCGACGACGTCCTCGGCGCCCTGACGACCCTGCCCTGACGACCACCGACCGAAGGAGGCCGTGATGGCCGCGACCGCCACCCCGACCACCGACCACCTCGAGATCCACGATCCGGCGACCGGTGAGCGCATCGGCCGGATCGCCGTCGCCGACGCCCGGGCCGTCGACGCCGCCGTGCGCGCGGCGCGCGACGCGCAGCCCGCCTGGGCGGCGACGCCCGCCGGCGAGCGCGCCGCGGCGTTGAAGCGGATCGCCGCCGCCGTCCGCGCCCACGCCGACGGCCTCGCCGAGCTGAACCGGCGCGAGACCGGCAAGCTCCCGCCCGACTGCGCGGGCGGCGTGCAGGCGGGCGCCGCGACGATCGAGCAGTACGCCGAGCTCGGTCCGCTGCACCGCGGCCGGGCGCTCGTCGGCCACCCCCGCGCCCACGACGCCATGGTCTTCGAGCCGCGCGGCGTCGTCGCCGCGATCGTCCCGTGGAACGACCCGATCGCCATCGGCTGCCAAGGCCTGGTCGCCGCGCTGGCGGTCGGCAACACGGTGGTCTTCAAGCCGTCGGAGCGCTCCCCGCTGTGCTCGCAGCGGCTCTACGAGCACTTCGCTGCCGCGCTGCCCGCGGGCGTCGTCGGGCTGCTCCAGGGCGATGGGCGCACGGGCCGGGCGCTGGCCGCCCACGAGGGCGTCGACGCCGTCGTGCACACCGGCGCGGCGGCCACCGGCCGCGAGATCGCCCAGGTCTGCGCGGCGCGCGGCGCGCATGCCGTCCTCGAGCTCGGCGGCAACGACCCGCTCGTCGTCGACGCCGGCGTCGACCCCGAATGGGCGGCGCAGCAGGCGGCCTCCGGCGCGTTCGCGAACGCCGGGCAGATCTGCGTCTCGGTCGAGCGCATCTACGTCCACGCCGAGATCGCCGACGCGTTCGCCGACGCGCTCGTGCGCTGCGCCGGCGCCTTCGAGCTCGGCCCGCTCGTCGACGCGCGGGCGGTCGCCTCGGTCGACGCGCACGTCCGGGCGGCGCTCGCGGCGGGCGCGACGGCGCGCTGCGGCGGCGCGCCCGCCGACGGCGCCGGCTGCTTCTACCCCGCGACGGTCCTGACCGACGTGCGCGACGACATGGCCGTCATGCGCGAGGAGACGTTCGGTCCGGTCGCCCCCGTGCGGGTCGTGGCCTCGTTCGACGAGGCGCTGGCGCTCGCCGACGACTCGCCCTACGGGCTGGCGGCCTCCGTGCTGACCTGCTCGCAGGAGCACGCGGCGCGCGCGACCGCGCAGCTGCGGGCCGGCACGGTGAAGGTCAACGACGTGTGGGGCGGCGCGCCCGGCGGCGCCGCGACGCCGCGCGGCATCAGCGGCCAGGGCCTCGGCTACGGGCCCGAGCTGCTCGACGAGCTGACGGTCGTCAAGGTCGTCCACCTCGCGCCGGGCCGACCCGCCTGACGACCGAAACACCCCCACCCGCCTGGCCGGCGGGCGTATCGTGGCCCCGAGGGCCGTGGGCACGACCGTGCAGATCCGGCTGTTCGGCGCCTTCGCGGTGCGCGTCGGTGCCGACGACGTGCCCGAGGGCGCCTGGCGGCTGCGCAAGGCCAAGAGCCTCGTCAAGCTGCTGGCGCTCGAGCCCGACCGGCGGATCCACCGCGAGCGCGCGACCGAGCTGCTGTGGCCCGACCGCACGCCCGAGGCGGCCGCCAACAACTTCCACCAGGCGCTCTACGTCGCCCGGCGGGCGCTGGAGACCGCCGGCGTCGACGCCCGGACCGCCCTGCCGCTGCGCGACGACATGCTCGCGCTGCATCCCGGCGGGCCGGTCGGGGTCGACGTCGACGCCTTCGAGGCGGCCGCGGCCCGGGCGCGGACGACCCGCGCCGTCGCGGACCTGCGGGCTGCGCTCGCCCTCCACGGCGGCGAGCTGCTGCCGGAGGATCGCTACGAGCCCTGGACGGCGAGCCGGCGCGAGGCGCTGCACGAGACCCACCTCGCGCTGCTCATCGAGCTCGCCGACCGGCTCGTCGCCGAAGGCGACACGGCCGCGGCGACCGAGGCGCTCGTCGGGGCGGTCGTCGCCGAGCCGCTGCACGAGGCCGCCCACCGCGCGCTCATGCGCCGGTTCGCCGCCGACGGGCGCCGCCAGGAGGCCCTGGCGCAATACCACCGCCTGCGCGCCGCGCTCGGCCGCGAGCTCGCCGCCGACCCCGACGCCCAGACCGTCGCCCTCTACCGGGCGCTGCTGCGCGACGAGCTCCCGGGCGCCGGCCACGCCGACGAGGCCGGCGGGCCGGCTCGCTTCACCCCGCCCAACAACCTCCCGGCCGCCCTGACGAGCTTCGTCGGACGCGGCCGCGAGCTGCGCGAGGTCACGGGGCTGCTGGACCGCCACCGGCTCGTGACGCTCACCGGCGCCGGCGGTGCGGGCAAGACGCGCCTGGCGATCGAGGCCGCCTGCACGCGCGCGGACGCCTGCCCCGACGGCGTCTGGCTCGTCGAGCTCGCCGGACTCGACGAGGCGGCGCTCGTGCCCGCGGAGGTCGCCTCGGCGCTCGGGCTCACGCTCCGCTCCCAGCGCAGCGCGCTGGAGGGGCTCAGCGCCCAGCTCGCCGGCTGGGACGCGCTGCTCGTCCTCGACAACTGCGAGCACCTCGTCACCGCGTGTGCCGTGCTGGCCGAGCACCTGCTCGGCATCTGCCCACGTCTGCGCGTCCTGGCCACCAGCCGCGAGCCGCTGCGCGTCGGCGGCGAGGTCACGTGGCGCGTCCCGTCGCTCATGCTGCCCGACCGCGCCCACCGCGACGACCCCGCCGAGCTCATGTCCTACGCGTCGGTCCGGCTGTTCTGCGAGCGCGCCGCCGACGCCGCACCCGGCTTCGCCCTCGACGCCGACAACGCCGGGGCCGTCACGGAGATCTGCCTGCGCCTCGACGGCATGCCGCTCGCGCTCGAGCTGGCCGCCGCACGCGTCGGGGCGCTGTCGCCCGCCCAGATCGCCGGCCGGCTCACCGACGCCCTCGCGGTCCTGACCGCCGGCAGCCGCACGGCGCTCGACCGCCAGCAGACGCTGCGGGCAACGCTGCGCTGGAGCCACGACCTGCTGACCGACGACGAGCGCCGGCTGTTCCGGCGCCTGGGCGTGTTCGCGGGCGGCTTCCCGCTCGAGGGCGCCGAGGCGGTCGCGGCCGGCGACGGGATCGACGCGCGCGACGTCGCCGACCTGCTCAGCCGCCTGGTCGACAAGTCGCTCGTCGTCACCGACGAGGAGCGCGGCAGCTACCGCTACCGCCTGCTCGAGACGATGCGCCAGTACGCCAACGAGCTCCTCGTCGCGGCCGGCGAGGCCGCGGCACTGCGTTCCCGCCACTTCGCCCATCATCTGCGGGTCGCGGCCGCGGCGGACCCGGAGGGCGCGGCCGCCGGATCGAGCGGCGCGCTCGACCGGCTGGAGGTCGACCACGACAACCTGCGCGCGGCCCTCGGCTGGGCGCTGGGCGCCGAGCCGCAGCGGGCGCTCGAGCTCGCGGTGCGGATGTGGCCGATGTGGATGGCCGCCGGCCACTTCCAGGAGGGCCGCCGCTGGCTGGAGGCCGCCCTGACCGCGGCGCCCGAGCCGACCACCGTGCGCGCCGAGGCGCTGCGGGCGGCGTGCGGGCTCGAGATCCGTCTCGGTGCCACCGGCGACCTCGGTGCCCTGGGGGCCGAGCGCGTCGCGATCTTCCGGGCGCTCGGCGACCGGCGCGGCGTCGCGCATGCCCTCGACGAGGCCGGCGTCTACGAGTACATGGTGAGCCGCAACCACGAGGCGCAGCGGCGCTTCGCGGAGAGCCGCCTGTTGGCCGAGGAGCTCGGCGACGACCGGGTCGCCGCCGCGGTCATGCACTCGATCGCCGTGCTGGCCCACTGCCGGGGCCATTTCGCGACCGCGCGCGAGGCGCTGCTCGACAGCCTCGGGCGGCTCCGAAGGCTGGCGCCGGCCGACCGCGAGCCGTTCTTCGGCGTGCACACGGTCGGCCTGTTCGTCGCCGCCGAGGGACCCGGCGGCGCGCCGCGCATGTACTTCGAGGAGACCGTCCAGCTCTTCCGGCGCGTCGCTGCCGGCCCCGCCGTCGGCTACGTGCTGTCGGCGCTCGGCGACGTCGCCCGCGCCCAGGGCCTGCGCGGGCCGGCGCGCGAGCGCTACGACGAGGGCCTCGCCCACTTCCGCGACCGGCAGGACGGCATGGGCATCGCGCTGACGCTCAACCGGCTCGGCAACCTCGCCGCCGCCACCGGCGAGCACGAGCTCGCCCGCGAGCTGCTCGAGGAGGGCCTGGCGCGCCGCCGCGAGCTCGGCGACCGTCGCGCGACCGGGATGACGCTGGGCAACCTCGGGTTGCTGGCCGGGCGCGCCGGCGACCTCGAGCGGGCCCGATCGATGATCGGCGAGGCGCTCGCCCTGTTCGAGGCCAGCGACGACGCCCCCGGGCAGATGGGCATGCGCCTGAACCTCGGCACGCTGGCCGCGGACGCCGGCGACCACGACGGCGCCCGTGCGCTGCTCGAGGCCAGCCGCGCCTGGGCGGAGGGCCAGCGGCTCGCGCGCTGCGCGGGCTGGGCGACGCTGCGCCTGGCCGAGCTGGCGATCAACGACGGCGAGCCGCAACGGGCGGCCGCGCTGCTCGACGAGGCGCTCGCGCGGCTGCGGGCGCTGCGGGACCGGTGGGGTGTCGCCCGCGCCCTGGAGCTCGATCAAGCGGCGGCTAAGCACCCGCTAAGTCGCGCCGTGCAGCGTTGAGGCCGCCACCACCACACCTCCACCACCACCACGAGGAGCCCAGGCATGACCACCCAGACCACCGTCGCTCACGTCTTCGGCGAGGCGACGCTCAACGAGCTCGAGCAGGGGCTGCGCGGACAGCTCATCCGTCCCGCCGACCCCGACTACGACGAGGCGCGCGCCATCTGGAACGGCGCCCACGACCAGCGGCCCGCGCTCATCGTCCGCTGCGCGGGCGTCGCCGACGTCATGCGCGCGGTCGACTTCGCCCGCAGCGAGGACATCCTCGTCGCCGTCCGCGGCGGCGGCCACTCGATGCCCGGCTTCTCGAGCTGCGACGGCGGCGTCGTCATCGACCTGTCGGGGATGCGCGCCGTCCACGTCGACCCGGCGCGCCGCATCGCGGTCGCCGAGGGCGGCTGCACGTGGGCCGACCTCGACCACGAGACCCAGGCGTTCGGGCTGGCCGTGACCGGCGGCCTCGTCTCGTCGACGGGCGTCGCCGGGTTCACGCTCGGCGGCGGGATCGGCTGGCTCATGCGCAGCGTCGGCCTGGCGTGCGACAACCTCGTCGGCGCCGACGTCATCACGGCCGACGGGCAGCTCGTGCACGCCTCCGAGGACGAGAACCGCGAGCTGCTGTGGGGGCTGCGCGGCGGCGGCGGCAACTTCGGCATCGTGACGTCGTTCGAGTTCCGGCTGCACCCGATCGGGCCGATGCTCGTCGGCGGCCCGATCTTCTTCGCCGGCGACCGCGCCGAGGAGATCCTGCGCTGGTGGCGCGACTGGGCGCGGTCGCTGCCCGACGAGGTGACGTCGCTGGTCAACCTCACGACGGCCCCGCCCGCCCCGTTCCTGCCCGAGGAGGTCCACGGCAGGCCGATCGTCGGCGTCGTGGCGGTGCACGCCGGCGAGCACGACCGCGGCCACGCGCTCGTGCAGCCGCTCAAGGACCTGCCCGACCCGATCGCCGACCTCATCGGCGTCATGCCCTACACGACGATCCAGAGCCTGCTCGACGCGCTGTGGACGCGCGGGGCGCAGAACTACATGCGCTCGGCGTTCGTCGACGAGCCGACCGACGCGGTCATCGCGGCCGCCGTCGCCCAACACCGGGCAGTGCCCTCGCCCCAGTCGGAGATCCACCTGCACCAGTTCGGCGGCGCGGTGGCCCGGATCGGCGACGGCCACGCGGCGTTCGGCGACCGGTCGGCGCCCTACGTCCTCAACGTCATCGCCCGCCAGCCGGACGCCGACGGGTTCGCGGCCAACGTCGCGTGGGCCCGCGAGACGACCCGGGCGTTCGACCCGGTCAGCCGCGGCGGCGCCTACGTGAACTTCATGAGCGACGCCGAGGACGACCGCCTGCGCGCCTCCTACGGCGACGAGAAGTACGAGCGGCTCGTCGCGCTCAAGCGGCGCTACGACCCGGAGAACGTCTTCCGCCTCAACCAGAACATCCGGCCATAGACGAGACTCGTTCTCATTCTGCTACGGTGGCGCGGTGTTTCCGCGCCGTCTCGCGCCGTCCCTCCTCGCCGTGGTCGCGCTCTGCGCCGCGGCGGGGTGCGGTGCGAGCCGCGGCGACCACGACGACCGTGGCCGCCTCGTCGTCGTCGCCAGCACGACGCAGCTCGCCGACATCGCCCGCCACGTGGGCGGCGGTGCGGTCGACGTCCACCAGCTCCTGGAGCCCAACAGCGACCCGCACGACTACGAGCCCCGCCCACGGGACGTCGAGACGACCGCGCGGGCCGCCCTCGTGATCATCAACGGCGACGGACTCGACGCGTGGATGGACGAGGTCGTCGACAACGCGGGCGGGGACGCGACCGTCCTCGACGCGGGCGCCGGCCGGCCGGTCGTCCGCGCCGACGACCCGCACTGGTGGCACGACCCGCGCAACGTCCTGGACGCCATCGAGCGGATCCGCGCCGCGCTCGTGCGCGTCGCAGACGGCGACCGGGTCCGCGCCGCGATCGACCGCAGCGCCGCCGCCTACGCCGCCCGGGTGCGGGCGATGGACCGGGGCATCGCGCGCTGCCTGGCCGCCATCCCGGCGCGCGAGCGCAAGCTCGTCACCGACCACGACGCGCTCGGCTACTTCGCCGACCGCTACCGCCTGCGAGTCATCGGCACGGTCATCCCGTCACAGACGACCCAGGCCCAGCCGTCGGCCGGCGACATCTCCCGCCTCGTCCGGCTCATCCGCCGCGAGCACGTGCGCGCCGTCTTCCCGGAGGCCTCGGTCAACGCGCGGCTCGCCGAGGCCGTCGCCCGCCAGACCGGCGCCGACGCCGACCTCGAGCTCTACGGGGACACGCTCGGCCCCGCCGGCTCGCCGGGGGCCACGTACGTCGGCATGGAGCAGACCAACGCCGACCGCATCGCCCGCGGGCTCACCGGCGGCAGACAGCGCTGCGAAGACGGCGCAACTCGACCGCCGGATCGGTGATCATGCGGGTGTGCCCCGCGTGACCCGGACCGTCCTGCTCATCGCCGCCGCGGCGCTTGTCGCGCTGCTGACCGCCGGGCCCGGCCCCGCCGCCGCGGCCTCGTCGTCCTCCAAGGGCAAGACGACGTGGCTCTGCAAGCCCGGGATGAAGCACGACCCGTGCACAGTCGGCTTCGGCACGACGCTGGTCGGCCTCGACGGCCAGCCGACCGCCACCGTGCCCTCCGCGCGCGCGGAGGGCAAGAAGCCGAAGGTCGACTGCCTCTACGTCTATCCGACCGTCAGCGACCAGAAGCGCCCGCAGGCCAACCGCGCGATCGACCCCGAGCAGCGCTCGATCGCCCGCTACCAGGCGGCGCGCTTCTCGAGCGTCTGCCGCGTCTTCGCACCCGTCTACCGCCAGATCACGCTCGCCGGTCTGCTCGACCCCAAGAGCGTCACCGACCGGATGCGCCGCACCGCCTACAACGACGTGCGCAACGCCTGGCGCGAGTACCTCAAGCGCTACAACAAGGGCCGCGGCGTCATCTTCCTGTCGCACTCGCAGGGCACGTTCATGCTGCGCGAGCTGCTGCGTCGCGAGGTCGAGCGCAAGCGCTCGGTCCGCCACCGCGTCGTCTCGGCGATGCTGCTCGGCGGCAACGTCCTCGTCCGCAAGGGCAAGAGCACGGGCGGCGACTTCCGCCACCTGCGCGCGTGCCGCCGGGAGTCGCAGGTCGGCTGCGTCATCGCGTTCTCGACCTACAACGCCCCGCCGCCGGCCAACGCGCTCTTCGGCCGCGCGTCGACGACGCTGTTCGGCGCCTCCCCCAAGGGCATGGAGGTGCTGTGCACGAACCCGGCGAAGCTCGGCGGCGGCACGGGGCTGCTCGGCTCGATCTACCCGAGCGAGCCGTTCGCGCCCGGCACGACGATCGGTGCGCTGACGACCCAGATCGGCTTCCCGGTCCCGGCGGGTGTCACGACGCCGTGGCTGAGCGCCCTGGCCTACACGGGCCGCTGCGAGACGGTCAACGGCGCCAACGTCCTCATGGTCGCCCCGCGGCCCGGCGCTCCGGCGCTCCACGCGCTGCCCGACCCGTCCTGGGGGCTGCACCTCGCGGACGCGAACATCGCGCTGGGCAACCTCGTCGCGGTCGCGGGCGAGCAGGTCCGGGCGTACGGCAAGCGCCACCGCTGAACGCCTGACCGAACCGGTGGGCGCCCCGGCGGCGCTTCTGTACAGTCGTGTACATGGCGACGACGGTGACGGTCGACAACCCCCTCATCGGCACGGCGCCGCCCTCTCCGGCGGGGCCGCTCGACGCGCCCGACCCGACCCTGCGCACCGTGCCGCAGCTGCCGCTGGGCGCGGGGTTGCAGACGCTGCGGTTCGTCATGCGCCCACTGGACTTCAACCTCTGGGCGCGCCGTCAGGCCGGCGAGACGTTCCAGCTGAAGCTGCTCGACGACGACGTGCCGTTCGTCATCACGAGCCACCCCGACCACGTCAAGTCGCTGTTCATGGCCAAGCCCGCCGACGCGCCGTCGCTGACCGGCGAGTCGCCGCTGCGGCCGATCCTCGGCCCCGACACGGTGCTGACCGCGATCGGGCCGCGCCACATGCGCCAGCGCAAGCTCCTGCTGCCGTCGTTCCACGGCGAGGCGATCGACCGCTACATCTCGATCATCGAGGACATCGTCGCGCGCGAGATCGACGGCTGGCGGGCCGGCGAGACGTTCGCCATGGCGCCGCGCATGCAGGCGGTCACGCTCGACGTGATCATGGCCGGGATCTTCGGGTTCGAGCCGGGTGGGGCGAAGCCCGGCAGCGGGGAGGCGAAGCTGCGCGCGGCGCTGCGCCGCGTCATGGGGTTGTCGACGAAGGTGTGGTGGCCGCTGGTCGAGGCGCCCAGCCAGGGCCACGACGAGCCGCGCGGCCTGCTGGCCCGCATCATCGCCCCGGTCTACCGGGGCCTCGAGCAGGTCGTCGCCGAGCGCCGGGCCGTGCCGGAGGACCAGCGCGGCGCCGACGTGCTGTCGCTCCTGCTCGCCGCCACCGACGAGGAGGGCACGCCGCTGACCGACCTCGAGGTCCGCAACGAGCTGCTGACGCTCGTGCTCGCCGGCCACGAGACGTCGGCCAACTCGCTGGCGTGGATCGCCGAGCGGCTCGTGCGCTTCCCCGCCGCCTACGACCGCCTGCGCGAGGAGGTCCGCGGCGGCGGCACCGACGACGGCGACGCGTTCGTCGAGGCCACGATCCACGAGGGCATGCGGCTGCGGCCGGTCATCCCGATGGTCGGGCGCATCGTCCAGAAGCCCTGGCAGCTGGGCGACTTCGGCGTGCCCGCCGGCACCCCCGTCGCGCTGAACATCGTGCTGCTGCACCTGCGCGGCGACCTGTACCCCGACCCGTTCGCGTTCCGGCCCGAGCGCTTCCTCGGCGTCAACCCCGGCACGTACACGTGGATCCCGTTCGGGGGCGGGATCCGGCGCTGCCTGGGCGCGTCGCTGGCGATGACCGAGCAGCGCATCGTCCTGCGCGAGATCGCGCGGCGGACCGACCTGCGCGCCGCCGACCCCAAGCCCGAGCGCCCGCGGCTGCGCAACGTCACGCTCATCCCCGAGCGCGGCGGCACCGTCGTCGTCACGCGTCGGAGCTGACGTACGGCCCCGGCTTGGGCCGCGGCCGCCCGCCCGGGAACGCCAGGCGCAGGATCGTGCGGTGGACCATCGCCCACTGCTGCAGGAACGGGCCCGAGTTGTAGGGGAGCCGGTAGCGCTCGCACAGCGCCTTGACGCGCGGGGCGATCTCGGCGTAGCGCGAGCTCGGCATGTCCGGGAAGAGATGGTGCTCGACCTGGTAGCCGAGGTTGCCGCTCAACACGTGGAAGAGCGGGCTGCCCTCGATGTTCGCCGCGCCGACGAGCTGGCGGACGTAGAAGGCGCCGCGGCTCTCGTCGGCCGTCTCCTCCTGGCTGAAGGTGTACGTCTGGTCGGGGAAGTGCCCGCAGAAGATGATCGCGTGCGCCCAGACGTTGCGGATGATGTTGGCCGTGAAGTTGGCCTTCAACGTCGTCTTGAAGCCCTTGCGGCCCGAGAGCGCCGGGAACGCCACGTAGTCCTTGACGACCTGGTTGCGGGCCTTGACGGCCATGCCCCTGAGCTCGCGCTTGAGCTCCTTCTTGGACTTCTCGCCCCGCTTGATGGCCTCGAAGTCGAGGTCGTGCGCGGCCACGCCCCACTCGAAGAACGCCATCAGCACCACGTTGTAGAGCGGCTGCAGCAGGTAGACCGGATGCCACTTCTGGTGCGGGTCGATCCGCATGATGTCGTAGCCCAGGTCGCGGTCCTTGCCACGGATGTTCGTGTAGGTGTGGTGGATGAAGTTGTGGGAGTGCTTCCACGCCTCGGGGGTCGAGGCGGTGTCCCAGTCCCACGTCGAGGAGTGGATGCGCGGGTCGTTCATCCAGTCCCACTGGCCGTGCATGACGTTGTGGCCGATCTCCATGTTCTCGAGGATCTTGGCCAGCGAGAGCGTCGCGGTGCCGGCGAGCCAGCGCGGCCGGCTGCGCGCCCGCCACAGCAGGACGCGCCCGGCGACGACGAGGCGCCGGTGCAGCTCGATCATCGACGTGATGTAGCGGCGGTCGCGGTCGCCGAGGTCGGCGAAGATCTCGTCGTGGATGGCGGCGAGCTCCTCGCCGATCGCCTCGACCTCGGCGTCGGTGAGGTGCGCGAGCGGGCTCTCGAGCTCCTGCTCGGCGGGGGTGGGGACGGGCGTGGTCATCGTCATGGCGGCGTGCTCCTCGGTCGTGGTCACAGGTCGATGGCGACCGGGCCCTCGGCCGCGTTGATGCAGGTGCGGACCATCTCGCCCTCGCTGCCGGACACCTGGCCGGTGCGCAGGTCTCGGACCCGTCCGCGGCACAGACGGCCGACGCACGTGTGGCAGATGCCCATCCGGCAGCCGTAGGGCATGGCGGCCCCCGCGTGCTCGGCGGCGACGAGGATCGGGGTGTCGCCGTCGGCGTCGAAGGTCAGGTCGCTGCGCAGCAGCTCGACGGTGCCGCCCTCGCCGCGCTCACCGTCGCCCATCGCGTCGGCGGGCTGGAAGCGCTCCATGTGGAGATGGGCGCGGTCGCCGCCGACCTGCTCCCAGTGCTCGCAGAGCGCGTCGAGCAGCGGCCCGGGCCCGCAGGCGTAGGCCTCGCGCTCGCGCCAGTCCGGGCACAGGCGCTCGAGGTCGGCGGGGGCCAGCCGGCCGTCGCGGGCGGTCAGGCGGCGGTGCAGCCGGTAGCCGGCGTGGCGGTCGTCGAGCTCGGCCAGGCGCGCGGCGAAGATGATGTCCTCGGGCGTGCGGGCCGAGTGGACGTGGACGACGTCGCCCAGCGCGTCGCGGTGGGCGAGGCTGCGCAGCATCGACATGACCGGCGTGATGCCGCTGCCGGCCGTGATGAACAGCAGCCGGCGCGGCGGCGGCTCGGGCAGGACGAACCCGCCCTCGACGCCGCCGAGGCGGACGACCGTGCCGGGCCGCGCGTGGCGGACGAGGTGCGGCGAGACCGCCCCGGACTCGTAGAGCTTCGGGGTGATCGAGATGCGGCCGTCGGCCCGGTCCGGGTCGGAGGTCAGCGAGTAGGCGCGCCAGTGGTGGCGGCCGTCGACCTCGACGCCGATGCGCAGGTACTGGCCGGGGCGGTGGCCGGGCCACTCCCAGCCGGGCTTGATGTGGATCGTGACCGCGTCGTCGGTCTCGCGCTCGACGCGCTCGATGCGGCCGCGCAGCTCCTGCGTGGACCACAGCGGGTTGATGAGCTCGAGGTAGTCGTCGGGCAGCAGCGGCGTGAAGAACGCACGCACGGCGCGCAGCGTCTGCCGCCGCCACGCGGGCACCTTCGGACGTGCGCCGACTTCGGCCATCGTGGCTCCACATACCCCGTGGGCGGCACGCCGGATCGCGGCCGGTTCGACGCGCGGGGCCGCAATTCGATGGAGTGCCCGCCCATGAGCCTCGTCTTCGACCTCCAGGGCCACTCCACGCATTCCGACGGCGCGCTGGCGCCGGCGGAGGTCGTGCGCCGGGCGGCGGCCGCGGGCGTCGACGTCTTCGCGCTGTCGGACCACGACACGGTCGACGGCGTGGGCGAGGCGCTGGCGGCGGGCGCGGCGGCCGGCATCCGGGTCGTGTCCGCCGTGGAGATCTCGGCGGTCGACGGCGAGCTGGAGGACCTGCACCTGCTCGGCTACGGGTTCGACCCGGCCGATGCCGGGCTGCGGACGGCGCTGGAGGGCTTCCGCGCCGACCGCGCCACGCGCGCCGACCGCATGGCCGCCGCGCTGAAGGAGCTCGGCTTCGCCCTGGACCGCGGGCCGCTGGAGGCCCGCCGGGCTCAGGATCTGCCGATCGGCCGCCCGCACCTGGCCGCCGCCGCCTTCGAGCATCCGGACAACGCCGCGCGCGTCGCCGACGAGGGCTTGCAGACGTTCTCCGACCTGCTCGTCGCCTACCTCATCCCGGGCGCGCCGGCCTACCGCGGCCGCACGACGCCGACGGTGGCCGAGGCGATCGCGGCCGTGCACGCGGCCGGCGCGGTCGCGGTGTGGGCGCACCCGTTCTGGGACCTCGACGACCCGGAGGCCGTGGTCGGCGCGATCGAGCGGTATGTCGGCCTCGGCCTGGACGGCGTCGAGGTCTTCTACCCCTCCCACACCGAGCCACAGACCCGCCTGCTCTACGACACCGCGGCGCGGCTCGGGCTGCAGACGACGGGGTCGGCCGACTTCCACGGGCCCGACCACCCGGTCTTCTCGACGTTCGCGACCTTCGAGACCTATGAGCTACAGCCGCGGCTCGACCGGATCCTGGGCTGAGGCCGCGCCTACGCCGCCAGCGCCTCGCCGGGCTCGTCGGCGGCGACGACGCGGTTGCGGCCCGCGCGCTTGGCGGCGTACAGGGCCGCGTCGGCCGCCGCGAACGTGTCGGCGTAGCGGAACCGCTGCGCCGGCTGGGTGCCGGCCACCCCGATCGAGACGCTGACGGGCAGGCCGGCGACCTCGGTCTCCTCGGTCACCGCCCGCAGCCGCTCGGCCACGACGACCGCCTCGTCGGGCGCGACGCCGTCGAGCAGGACGACGAACTCCTCGCCGCCGATCCGGTAGACGGCGTCCGACAGGCGCAGCTCGTCGCGCAGCCGCGCGGCGACGCCGGCCAGCACCGCGTCGCCGGTCTCGTGGCCGTGCAGGTCGTTGATGGCCTTGAAGTGGTCGAGGTCGGCGACCAGCAGCGAGACGGGCCGGCCGGCGTCGCCGGACTCGTGCTCGACCTCGGGCAGCCGGGCGTCGAGCGCCACCCGGTTCAGCACGCCGGTGAGCGGGCAGACGATCGCCGCCGAGCGGTGCTCGGTGCTCGACCGGCCGACCGCCCGCGACAGCAGGCACGTGGACGCCAGCAGCCCCTCGGGGACGATGAGCACCCCGGCGTCGTGCACGGCGCCGTGCGGGTCGAGCGCGAACGCGACGCCCGCCATGACCGCGGCGGCAACGCCCCACGAGACCCAAGCGCCCCGGGCCGGGAACGCCGCGCACGGGATGACGAGAAAGAGCGCGAACATCGGCAGCGCGAAGAGCGCCACCGGGCCGGCCAGCAGGATCGCCGCGCCCATCGCGGCGATCGACCCCAAGACGTTGGCCAGGATGAGGTACTCCGGACGGCGCACGTCGCGGGCCCGGCGCATGACCGGACGGAAGAGCGTCGCGATCACCGCGCCCGGGACGACGTAGGCCCAGCCCAGCCACGGCACGCAGGAGAGCATCATGAGCACGCCGACCGCGTTGGAGGCCTTCGTCGTCTCCTCCGCACGCGCGATGACCTCGATGAGCTGCTGACGCTGCACGCTGTTGCGAATGAGCCAGCTCGACGTCCGCTTGCTGCCGCGCTCGACCGCCGGGTCCGCGAGCGCGAGCGGCGGAGTCTCCGGCCGCGCGCCGTCCACGACCGGCGCGGCCGCCGCGCGGCGGCGATCGAACCGCCGCGGCGCCAAGCGCTCGGAGGCGACCTCGACCCGGTCGCGGCCCGCGTGCTTGGCGGCGTAGAGCGCGCGGTCGGCGGCGTCGAACAGGACGTGCTGGTCGAGCGGCGCGTCGGGGTCCGCGGTGGCGACGCCGAAGGAGACGGTGACGACGCGGCCGGAGATCGTCGTGGCGGAGACGGCCTCGCGCAGCCGCTCGGCCACCTCTGCCGCGCCGCCGACCACCCCCTCGGTGAGCAGGACGACGAACTCCTCGCCCCCGAAGCGGTAGAGCGTGCCGAGGTCGCCGAGCGCGCGACGCATCCGCGCGGCGATGTCGGTCAGGGCACGGTCCCCCGCGCGATGGCCGAGCTCGTCGTTGATCGCCTTGAAGCGGTCGACGTCGGCCAGGACCATCGCGACCGGGCGCGGAGCGGCGCGGCTCTGGGCCTCGAGCTCCGACAGCCGCGCCTGCAGGGCGAGCCGGTTGAGCACCCCGGTGAGCGGGTCGACGACCGCGGTGCCGCGGGAGACGACGTCGACGTCGCGAATGCCCGACGCGACCACGACCGTCATGAGCAGCACGGCGCCCGGCACGACGAGCAGCGGCGGCATGGCCCCCACCTCGTCGCCGGCGACCAGCAGCGCGACGGGCACCAGCGTGGCGATCGTCACCCCCGTGCCGATGAGCACGACCTGACGGTTCAGCGTCGCCGCCGCGATGAGCGTCGGCACCAGGGTCATCATGAACACGTAGCGGTGCTCGCCGTCCGCCAGCGCGATCGCCAGCAGGACCATCGCGTGCGCGAACGCCCAGATGCCGAGCATCGACAGCCCGGGCCGGCGAAAGCGCGGCAGCCACCACGACCAGACGGCGAACGCGACGCCCGCGATGAGCGGCGGGATCGCCATCCCGAGCCCGTACTGGCCGACCGAGAACGACAGCGGAATGCCCAGCAGCCCGAGGGACAGCAGCTCGGCGCCGCGCAGCCGCAGGGACATGTCGAGCAGCCGCTGGCGCTCAGCGGCATCGCGAAAGAGAAGACCCCCGGTCCCCACGCCATCTACATCGGCCGCGGCGCGCCGGTCTTGCAGCTGACATCGACGAGCGTCGTCTATGTGCGCAGGGTGATCCGGCGCACGAGGTCGCCCGCGACCGCGTGCAGCTCGGTGAGATCGCGGCCGTGGTCCACCGCCCACAGGACGAGATCGCGGAACCCGCCGGCGAGCAGGACGGCGGCCTCGATCGTCAACGGCCGCAGCTGCGGGTCGTGCTCGCGCGCCTCCTCGACCAGCCGGCAGAGCTGGTGGGCGAAGCGCTCGTTGACGGCCCGCGCCCGGTCCAGGCCGGTCGGCCCGAGCGCCGGGATCTCGACGATGCACGCGCGCGTGACCTGCGGCTCGGCCGCGACCGCCGCCAGGTAGGCGGCCAGCGTGCGGTCGACGCGCTCCTCCCACGGGTCGTCGCCGGTGGCCGCCTCGCCGATGACGTCGAGCATCCGCTCGGTGAGGGCGTCGAAGAGCGCCAGGAAGCAGTCCTCGCGGTCCTCGAAGTGCTGGTAGAAGGTCCGCCGCGAGGTGCGCGCGTGGGCGACGACCTCGGCGACCGTCGTCGGCGCGTAGCCGTGCTCGCGCACCGCGGCGGCCATGCCGGCCAGCAGCCGCTCGCGGTGCGAGCCCTGGTCGTCGGGGACCAAGCTCATCGCTCGGCCGCGACCGACTGCATGAACGAGCCCCCGGGCGAGTTCGTGCGACGGAAGGCGAGCCCCCTGGGCGAGCCTTTCGCGCTCAAGCGGCCTGGGGGACCTCGTGCGGCGGGGCCGGACGGCGCGCCCGCCGCCGGCGCACCGTGACGAGCCCGCCGTAGGCGGGCGCCGCGGCGACGCCGCGGTCCTTCCAGCGCTCGGGCCGGTCGGTCGTCGACAGCAGCTCGACGCGCTCGAGCATGACGCGCAGCACGACGTCCATCTCCATGTGGGCGAACGTCGCACCCGGGCAGCGGCGCCGGCCACCGCCGAACGGGATCCACGAGTACGTGCCCGGCAGCACGCCGACGAAGCGCCCGGGGTCGAACTCGCCGGGCCGGTCGAAGAGCTGCGGGTCGAAGTGCGTCAGCGCGGCGGTCAGCCCCATGAGCGTGCCGCGCGGCAGGTTGTAGCCGGCGAGCTCGTAGTCGGTCATCGCGAAGCGGCCGGCGAAGAAGATCACGGGGCGCATGCGCTGCACCTCGCGGATCGTCGCGTCGCGGTAGGCCTTGCCCTCGCCGGCGTCGATCTCGGCAACGAGCCGCTCGACGACGTGCGGATGGCGGGTGAGCCGCTCGACCGCCCAGCTCAGCGTGTGGGCGGTCGTCTCGTGGCCGGCGGCGAGCATCGTCACGAGCTGGTCGCGGATCTCGGCGTTGGCCATCGGCTCGCCGTCGCTGTGACGGGCCTGGACGAGCATCGCCAGGACGTCGTCACGCTCCGCCAGGCGCGGGTCGGCCTTCGCGGTCGCGATGAGCCGGTCGAGGATGACGTCGATGCTCGCCCGCAGCCGCAGGAACCGGCCCCAGGGGCTGCGCGCACCCAGGTCCTTGTGCAGGAACGGGAAGTTCGCCAGGCGTGAGCCGAGCGTCGTCCACGGCGGCATGAGCCGCTCGAGGTCGGCGAGCTCGCGGCCGCTGGCCCCGAAGACGGCGCGCAGGATCGCGCGCAGCGTGATGCGCTGCATCGACTCGGCGACCGGGAACTCGGTGTTCTCGGGCCACGTGTCGAGCTCGGCGGCCGCGATCTCCTCGACGAGCGCCTCGTAGCCGGGCATCCGCTGCCCCTTGAACGACGGCAGCAGGAGCTTGCGCTGCTCGAGGTGGCGATCCTCATCGATGGCCAGCAGCGAGTGCTCGCCCAGCACGGCGCGCAGCGGGCTGTGGTCGCCGGCGTGCAGGACCTCGGGCGGCGCGGTGAAGACCTGCTTGCAGAGCTCCGGGTCGGCGACGATGACGATGGGGTCGAAGCCGAAGACGCGCATGCGGAAGAGGTTGCCGTGCCGGCGGCGCAGGCGCTCGAGGTACGGGCGCTGGCGGGCGAGCATGCCGGCGGTCTGCCAGCTCATGGGGGCCCGCGGGCCGGGCGGGAGGGTGGTGGTCGTGCTCATGAGGAGCCTCCTCGGGCGACGATCGGTTCGAGGCGGTCGATGACGTCGAAGTAGCGGGTGGGCAGGGCGCGGGCGAGCAGGTCGAAGAACACGGCGTCCGGGCCGACGCGGATCCGCGAGCGCCCGTTCTCGACGCCGCGGTGGATGATCTTCGCGGCGCGCTCGGGGCTCGTGCGGGCGAGCGTGTCGAACTCCTTGGCGGCGCTCTGCACGCTGTCGTGGGCGCCGCGGTGGTCGGAGCGAAAGCGGGCGTTGCGGACGATGTCGGTCTTCACGCCGCCCGGGTGGACGACGACGGCGCGCACGCCGGTGCCGCGCAGCTCCTGGCGCAGCGCCTCGGTGTAGCCGCGCACGGCGAACTTCGAGGCGCAGTAGGCGCTCTGGTGCGGGAAGCCGACGAGGCCGAAGACGCTGGAGGTGTTGACGACGACCCCGGAGCGCTGGGCGAGCAACAGCGGCAGGAAGGCGCGGACGCCGTGGATCACCCCGTAGAGGTTGATGTCCAGCACCCAGTCGTCGTCCTCGATCGCCGCGTCGGCGACGCTCTGCAGGACGGTGACGCCGGCGTTGTTGAACACCATGCCGAGCGGGGCGGGCTTCCACGCGTCGACCTCGGCGGCGAAGGCGAGCTGGGCCTGACGGTCACGGACGTCGAGGATCTTCGTGAGGACCGACCCCTCGATGAGATCGGCGGTGTCGCGCAGGCCGTCGGCGTCGATGTCGGCGATGGCGACCGGGCAGCCGTGCTTCGCCAGGCGGCGCGCCATCGCGCGGCCGATGCCGGAGGCGGCGCCGGTGATGACGGCGGTGCGGCCGTTGATGGAGTCGTGCGACACGCGGGGAGCTCTCGGGTCGGAGGCCGGTCGGTACACGCGCGTACCAACCTGGGGTGCGGGAATATACCGACCGGTATCCGAAAGTCCAACGGAACCGGTAACAGGACGCGGCGTGCCGGACACAGGCTCGTCGAGGACGCCCACGCGTCAGCCCGACGAGGAAGGATCCCCACCGCTCGTGTCCACCCCCGCCCCCGCCCTCGCCGCCGCCGTGCCGCGCCCGCACGCGGCCGACGGCCCCGACCACGCCGCGGCGTTCCGGGCGCTCTACGTCGCCCACCGCGACGCCATCTGGCGCTACGCGGTGCGCCGCGGCGCCGACGCCGCGGCGGCGGAGGACGTCGTCAGCGAGGTGTTCACCGTCGCGTGGCGGCGCTGGACCGACGTGCCCGCCCCGGCGCTGCCGTGGCCCTACGGCGTCGCGCGCCGGGTACTCGCCAACGAGCGACGCGCCGCCGGCCGGCGTGCCGCCTTGGACGACCGCCTCGCCGCCGCCGTCGCGCCGGGCGGCGGCGACCCGGCCGCCGCCGTCGCCGAGCGCGACGCGCTGCTGGCCGCGCTGGCGCTGCTGTCGCCCGCCGATCGCGAGGTCCTCATGCTCGCGGTCTGGGAGGACCTCGACAGCGACGCGATCGCCACCGTCCTCGGCTGTCGGCCGGGGACCGCGCGTGTGCGCCTGCATCGCGCCCGGACGCGCCTCGCGCGCGTCGCCGCCACCCAACTCATCCAGGAGGACGACCGATGACCGCCGACCTGCTCGACCGCCTGCGCGCCGCGGATCCGGCCGCCGGCGCCACCCCGTCCACCGACCGCGCCCGCAGCCTCGACGCGCTCGTCGAGGCGCTCGTCAGCCACGAGCCGCCGGGTCCGGCGCGCTCCGCCCGCGCCGAGCGGCGCCGCCTGACCGCCGGCGTGCTCGTGGGCGCAGCGGCCTGCGCGATGGCGGCCGTGCCCATCCTCGGCGGCGACCGGCCCGGCGCGGTGTCGCCCGCGTCGGCGGCCGCGGTGCTCGAGCGCGCCGCGGCCCCGGACGCGTCCGGCAGCGGGCCTTGGGCCTACACGAAGACGCTGGACTACGTCTCGCACGTGCGCGGCACGAGGCGGGGCGGCGGCACGACGTTCGTGACGATCGTCCCGACCACGTACGAGCTGTGGCTGGCTGCCGACGGCCGCGGCGTCATGCGCACCACCACCGACGAGGCGGCCGCGACCTACCCGACCGAGGCCGATCGGCGTGCTGCGAAGCGCGCCGGTCCGGTGCCGCCGCCCGCCCCGATGCCCACCACCGTCCGGCAGGCGACCGTCGGCGGCATCCCCGCACGGGGGCTGGCCGACCTGCCGACCCAGCCGGCCGCGCTGCGCGAGCGCCTGCGCGGAGCGGGTGCCGCGTCCGACCAGGCGCTGGTCCAGCGCGCGGCGATGCTGCTGGCCTCGCCGCTGACCCCGGCCGACGTGCGCACCGCGCTGGCGGAGGTCCTGCGGACCGCGCCGGGCGCCCGGCGGGTCGGCACCCTCACCGACCCGCGGGGCCGCAGCGGCGAGGCGGTCGAGTTCTCCGACGAGGCCTGGGACACGCTGCTGCTGTTCGACCGCGACAGCGGCCGGCTGCTCGGCATCCGCTCGCGCGGCAAGCGAGAGCTGCCGGGCCGCACGATCGAGGACTGGTCGCTCATCCTCGACCGGGGCCTGCGCAAGCGCGCGCCCGAGGCGGTCCCGCCCGCCGCGCCGAGCGGCCCCCCGCCTACGGCGCCCGGTGCAGGCGGGTGAGCGGGCCCTCGTACCTCGTGCCGTCGGGCGCCGTCCAGCGGACGCGGTACCGGCGGCCGTCGCGCTGGGCGGTCGTCGTCGACCACACGTCGTCGGCGTTCGTGTGGTCGCGCTTGAGGTAGCGCCAGCGCGACGAGCCCCGGTCGCGGTAGTCGATCGAGACGCGCGTCCTGCCGTCGGCCGGG
This sequence comes from Solirubrobacterales bacterium, assembly GCA_040255945.1. Lineage (GTDB taxonomy): Bacteria > Actinomycetota > Thermoleophilia > Solirubrobacterales > Solirubrobacteraceae > Baekduia. Next base: position 22,307 of record JBDZVZ010000054.1, read on the forward strand.
CGCACGAGGCCCCACAGCGTCGTCCGGGTCCGGCCCTTCAACACGGCGAGCGGCAGCCGGAACGCGTCGTAGGCGACCTTCGGGTCCCCGTCGCTGTGGCGCAGGCCGGACTCGAAGCCGCCGTAGCGCGACAGCTCGGTGTCGGCGTCCTCGCGCGGGAAGTCGTCGCGCATGAGGTACTGCGAGAACGCGACCACGCGCTTGTTGCGCTGGGCGATGCGCTCGGAGATCGCCCGGTACTCGGCCTGCGTGTGCTCGCTGACGCCCATGAGGCGGTCGGGGAACGACTGGATGCCGAACTCGGTGAGCCAGATGTCCATGCCCTTGCGGATCGCGCCCGCCCGGCCGGCCTTGTAGAGCGCCGAGTTCAGGCGATCCAGCACGCCGATCGTCACGTCGTTCGGGCTGGGCGGGACGAAGTACGGGCCGCGCCGGGTCGTGTAGGCGTGGTGGGCCCAGCCGTCGGCGTCGAGCCGGTGGCACCCGTCGCGCTTGTGCCAACGCGAGTTCAGGCACAGCGCCCGGCGCAGGAAGATGATCGGGTGCACGACGTGGCCGGTGCCGCGCGGCGCGGTCTCGCCGAGCAGGATCGGCGTGCGACCCACCCCGCCCGCCTCGAGGCCCTGGTGGGCGGACTGGTAGAGCTTGCGGTAGAGGCGCGCCGACGTCGCGTCGCGGCTCTTGCCGTGCCCGGTCCACTGTGGCTGCAGGAAGTCCGGGTGGTTGGGCTCGTTCCAGATCGAGTAGGCGTCGACGATCGAGCCGTAGCGCTTGGCGACCGCCTCGGCGAAGCGCCCGAAGCGCGTCGGGCTCGGCCGGGTGACGTGGTCGTCGCGGCTCTTCGTCGCCCAGCGGGGCACCGGTCCGGAGATCGTCAGCAGGATCTTGAAGCCGCGCTCGTCGGCCTCCTTGAGCATGCGGTCGAAGCGCGTCCAGTCGTAGAACGCGGGGTCGGCCTCGTCGCCGGTCGGGATGTGGGTGCTGTCGCGGTTGGGCGCCACGTCGTTGAAGTACATGACGATGCGCAGCCAGTTCGCGCCCAGGCTCTTGATCTCGTCGAGCGTCTGGGTGCGCAGCGCCGCGTCGTCGGAGCGCAGCTCGCGCGGGGCCTCGAAGAGGACGCGCTGGTCGCTGCGCGCGGCGGCCGTCGCCGTGGGGAGGGCGGCGAGGCCGAGGGTCGTCAGGAGCAGGAGGAGTCGTACTCGCATCGTGTTGAGACCACGCGAACGCGGGTTCGGTTGCGGTGGGAGGTCATCGGCATGACGTGGCGCCCGCGTCCCTCGACGCGTGGTGGATGGCGGAAGCGGCGAGGGGGAGCTCGTCGTCGGCGAGCGTGCGGGGGTCGACGAGCACGCGGCCGTCGGCGATGCGCGCCAGCAGCGGCGGGTCGGCGGTCCGCAACGCGGCGGCGAACGCGGCGGCGCCCGCGCCGGCCGGCCCGACCGCGACAACCGGACCGTGCAGCTCGGCCAGCGGCAGGGCGCCGCCGCCGACCCGGCCGACCGCCTCGACGACCTCGCCGCCGCAGGCCGCCGCCAGCGTCTGCGCCCGGCGGCGCAGCGTCGCGTCGTCGACGTCGAGCATCGCCAGCACCGGGATCTCCCGGCGGGCGCGCTCCGGGTCGCGGTAGAGGGCGAGCGTCGCCTCCAGCGCCGCCATCGGCAGCCGCCCGACCCGCAGCGCGCGGGCGAGCGGATGCCGGCGGCACGCAGCCACGGCCTCGCGCGTGCCGACGAGGATCCCCGCCTGCGGACCGCCGAGCAGCTTGTCGCCGCTGAACGTCACGACCGCCGCGCCCGCCGCGACCGAGCGCCGCACCGGCGGCTCGCCGGCCAGCAGCGCCGAACCCTCGGCCAGGACGCCCGACCCGAGGTCGTCGACGACGGGCACGCCCAGGCCGCAGAGCGCCTCGATCCCGACGTCCTCGACGAAGCCGACCGTCCGGAAGTTGCTCGGGTGCACGCGCAGGACGGCGTCGGCGCCGTCGGCGAGCGCGGCGCGATAGTCGCCCAGCCGCGTGCGGTTCGTCGTGCCGACCTCGACGAGCGCCGCTCCGGCTTGGGCCACGACGTCGGGCACGCGGAAGCCGCCGCCGATCTCGACGAGCTGGCCGCGCGAGACGACGACCGATCGCCCCGGACCGGCGAGCGCCGCGACGGCCAGCAGCACCGCGGCGGCGCCGTTGTTGACGACGAGCGCGTCCTGCGCTCCGGTGAGCTCGCGCAGGAGGCCGGCGACGTGGGCGTCGCGCGCCCCGCGCCGGCCCGCCTCGACGTCGAGCTCGAGGTTGACGTAGCCGCGCGCCGCCCGGGCGACCGCGTCGGCGGCCGCCTCGGCCAGCGGGGCGCGGCCGAGGTTCGTGTGCAGCACGACGCCGGTCCCGTTGAGGACGCGCCGCAGCGACGGCGCCAGGTGGGCGCGGGCGCGGGCGACGAGGTCGGCGTCGCCGGTCGCGCCCGCGCGCAGCTCCGCGCGGCGCGCTGCCAGCACGGCCCGCGCGGCGGCGACCGCCTCGCCCGGCGCGATCCCGTCGGCGGTGAGCTGGGCGGCGAGCCGGTCGACGGCCGGCAGCGCCCGCAGGCGGTCAGCGGATCCCATGGGGTGACCTCAGGACGCGGCGGTCGTCGTCGCGGCGCCGGGTGATGCGCTCGGCGTCGAGATGCTCGAGGAACGCCTGGGCGGATTTGCGCGACAGGCCGAGGACGTCACGGATCTCGGCCAGCGACGCCGCTCCGCGCGCCTCGAGCAGGCCGACGATCCGCGCGTCGACGTCCGCGGCGACGTGCGCGTCGGCGTAGAGCTCGCCGCTGACGCGGACCGCCCGCCCGGCGGCCCGCAGCGCGGGCAGCGCCTCGGCGTCGTCGCCGAGCTGGGCGCGGCTCAGCAGCGCGGCGCCGGCCTCCCGCAGCCGCGCGACCGCCGGCTCGACGAGC
>JBDZVZ010000122.1:0-5790 GCA_040255945.1 Solirubrobacterales bacterium
CACCGCCGCCACGGCCGCCCGGCCCGCGCCCGCCGCCACGGCCACCCGGCCCGCCCGGGCCACGGCCGCCACGCCCGCCGCCGCGACCGTCACGGTCGCCGCGACCGCGACGACGGTCGTCGCCGGAGCCGATGCCCGCCTGCTGCGGGGCCTCGATCTCGGTGAGGTCGGAGCCGCTGTAGCCCTCGGGCATGATCTCGCCCTTGTTGATCCACACCTTGCAGCCGATGCGGCCGAAGGTCGTGCGGGCCTCGTAGAAGCCGTAGTCGATGTCGGCGCGCAGCGTGTGCAGCGGCACGCGGCCGTCCGAGTACATCTCGGTGCGCGCCATCTCCGAGCCGCCGAGGCGGCCGCCGACCTGGATCTTGCAGCCCTTGGCGCCGGAGCGCATCGCGCTCGTCAGGGCGCGCTTCATGGCGCGGCGGAACGCGACGCGGTTCTGCAGCTGCTCGGCGATCGACTGGGCGACGAGCTTCGCGTCGAGCTCGGGACGCTTGATCTCGAGGATGTTGACCTTGATCTGCTTCTTGGTGATGCGGTGCAGATCGCGGCGCAGCGCGTCGACCTCGGAGCCGGACTTGCCGATGACGATGCCCGGACGCGCGGTGTGGATGTTGACCTCCACCTCGTTGGCGTCCTTGCGGATCGTGATGTCCGACAGGCCGGCGTGCGCGAGCTTGCCGGTGATGTGTCCGCGGATGGCCACGTCCTCGGCGAGGTAGTCGTCGAACTCACGCTCGGTGAACCAGTTCGACTTCCAGTCGTGGATGTAGCCCACGCGCATGGACTCGGGGTGAACCTTCTGACCCATGGTCAGCTCTCCTTCGGCGTGAGCGCGATCGACAGGTGCGAGGTGCGCTTGCGGATCCGCGAGGCGCGGCCCATGGCGCGCGGCTGGAAGCGCTTCAGCGTCGGACCCTCGTCGGCGTTGATGGACAGGATCCGCAGGTCCTCGCCCAGCAGCTCGTGGTTGTGCTCGGCGTTGGCGACGGCCGACTCCAGGAGCTTGGCCCAGTCGCGGGCGGCCGCCCGGGGGGTGTGCGCGAGGATCGCGCGCGCCTCGGTGACCGACTTGCCGCGGATGTGGTCACAGACCAGGCGGGCCTTGCGGGCCGACGTGCGGACGTACTTGGCGTGCGCGCGGACGACCGGCGCGCCGTTGGTCGACGGCGTCGCGGCCGGCTTCGGCGTCGCCTTGGGCTCGGCCTGCTCCTCGGCGGCCTCGTCCTTCTCGGCGGCCGGCTTCTTCTTGGCCGGGGCGCGCTTGCGCTTCGGCTTGTCCTCGGTCGTCGGCTGCTCCTCGGTCGCCTCGTCCTCGGTCGTCGCCTGCGGCGCCGAGCCGGTGACGGCCTCGGTCTCCTCAGCGGCAGCCTCGGGCGCGTCGGGCGCCTCGGTCTCCGTCGCCTCGACCTCGGTCTCGGGCGTCTCGTCCGGCGTCTTCTCGTCGGCCGGGGTCATCGCTTCCTCCCGGTGTCGGCGTGCCCGCGGTAGGTCCGCGTCGGCGCGAACTCGCCGAGCTTGTGACCGACCATCGACTCGGAGACGAAGACGGGCACGTGCTTGCGCCCGTCGTGGACGGCGATCGTGTGGCCGACCATCTCGGGGAAGATCGTGGACGTCCGCGACCAGGTCTTGACCATCTGCTTGGTGTTGGACTCGTTCATCTTCTCGATCCGCGCCAGCAGGCGCTCCTCGACGAACGGGCCCTTCTTGGATGAACGGCTCATCGGCTTCTACCTCTACCGCTTGCCCTTGCCGCGACGGCGGCCGCGGACGATGTAGCGGTCGGACGACTTGTTCTTCTTGCGGGTGCGATACCCGAGCGTCGGCACGCCCCACGGCGTGACCGGATGGCGGCCCGGCGTCGTCGAACCCTCGCCGCCGCCGTGCGGGTGGTCGACCGGGTTCATCGCCGTGCCGCGCGTCTGCGGACGCACGCCCATGTGGCGCTTGCGGCCGGCCTTGCCGACCTTGACGTTCTGGTGGTCGGAGTTGCCGATCGTGCCGACGGTGCCGCGGCACTCGGCGCGGACCATGCGCATCTCGCCGGAGGGCAGGCGCAGCGTCGCGTACTCGCCCTCCTTGGCCATGAGCTGGATGCCGACGCCGGCGGAGCGGCCGAGCTGGCCGCCGCGCCCCGGCTGGAGCTCGACGTTGTGGACGACCGTACCCGTCGGCATGTTCGCCAGCGCCAGGCAGTTGCCCACGGCGATCTCGGCCTCCGGGCCGCTCATGACCGTCGCGCCGACCTGGAGCCGCTGCGGCGCCAGGATGTAGGACTTCACGCCGTCGGCGTAGTGCAGCAGCGCGATGTAGGCGGTGCGGTTCGGGTCGTACTCGATCGCGGCGACCTTCGCCGGGATGCCGTCGCGACGCCGCTTGAAGTCGACCTTGCGGTACAGGCGCTTGGCCCCGCCGCCGCGATGGCGCGAGGTCTTGCGGCCGTTGCTGTTGCGACCACCGGACTTCTTGAGGCCCTCGACGAGCGTGCGCTCGGGCTCGGTCTTCGTGATCTCCGCGAAGTCGGGGTAGCTGACGAAGCGGAGGCCCGGGCTCGTGGGCTTGGGCTTGCGGATCGACATCGGTCTACGACTCCTCGAGGCCCTGCAGGCCCTGGAAGATCGGGATGGACTGGCCGGGCGCGACCTGCACGATCGCCTTCTTCCAGGCCCGCGTGCGCCCGTTCGTGTAGCCGCGGCGCTTGGGCTTGGACTTCACCGAGAGGGTCCGCACGTCGACGACGTTGACGTCGAAGAGCTTCTCGATCGCCTGGCGGATCTGGGTCTTGTGCGCGTCGGGATGGACCCGGAACGTGTACTTGTCGGCCGCGGCGAGCACGTAGCTCTTCTCGCTGACGACCGGACGGATGATGACCTGCGTCGGGTCCATCAGGCGCTCGCCTCCTCGGTGATCTTCTCGCCCTTGCCGCGCGCGGTCAGCGCGTCAAGCGCCGCCTGGCTGGCGAGGACGTTCGCGGCGCCGATGAGGTCCACGACACCGACGCCGTCGGCGGGCAGCACGCCCCGGACACTCGCCAGGTTGCGGAAGCTCAGGGCGGCCTGCGCCTCGGCCTCGGCGAGCACGACCAGCACGGAGCCCTTGCGGGCGGCCGGGATCCAGCTCTCGATGAGCTTGGCCGCGGCCTTCGTCGACGGGTCGTCGAACGCCGCGACGTCGAACACCGCGATGGAGCCACGGTCGGCGTGGACCGACAGCGCGCTGCGGAACGCCGCGCGCTTCTCCTTGCGGTTGATCTTGAACGTGTACTTGCGCGGCTGCGGCCCGAAGACCGTGCCGCCGCCCGTCCAGATCGGCGAGCGCGACGAGCCGGCGCGGGCGCGGCCGGTGCCCTTCTGGCGCCACGGCTTGGCGCCGCCGCCGCGGACGAGACCGCGGGTCTTGGTCGCGTGCGTTCCCTGGCGGCGCGCGGCCAGCTCGGCGCGGACCGAGTCGTGGACGAGCGGGCCGTTGAACGCCGCGCCGAACGCGGCGGCGTCGAGCGTGACGTCGGCGCCGCTGAGGTTCTTGGCCTTCGGATCAGCCATCGGTGCGGACCTCCACGAAGCCGTTCTTGGGGCCGGGCACCGAGCCGCGGACGATGAGGAGGTTCTCCCCGGCGTCGATGCGGACGATCTCCAGGCCCTTCTGGGTGACGCGCTTGTTGCCCATCTGGCCGGGACCGCGGATGCCCTTCATGACGCGGGCGGGCCAGGCCGACGCGCCGATCGATCCCGGGGCGCGCACGTTGTGCGAACCGTGGGACTTGGGGCCGCGGCCGAAGTTGTGGCGCTTGATCGTGCCCTGGAAGCCCTTGCCCTTGGAGGTGCCGGCGATCTTGACCGTCTGGCCGACCTCGAAGGCCTCTACGGTCACGGTGTCGCCGACCTGCAGCTCGCCGGCCTCGTCGCGGAACTCGACGAGGTGGCGCATCGGGCCGGCGCCGGCCTTCTTGAGGTGGCCGAGCTCGGGCTTGGAGAGGTGCTTCTCCTTGGACGCGCCGAACGCGAGCTGGACGGCGTTGTAGCCGTCACGGTCCTCGGCGCGGATCGCCGTGACCGGGCACGGGCCGGCCTCGAGCACTGTGACGCGCTCGACGCGGCCGTCGTCGAGGAAGAGCTGGGTCATCCCGAGCTTCTTGGCGAGGATGGCGGGCATTAGGCGAGGAGCTTGATCTCGATGTTCACGCCGGCGGGCAGGTGGTCCAGGCGCTGGAGCGAGTCCACCGTCTTCGGCGTCGGGCCGTGGATGTCGATCAGGCGCTTGTGCGTCCGGATCTCGAAGTGCTCCTGGGAGTCCTTGTCCTTGAACGGCGACTTGATGACCGCGTAGATGTTGCGGTCGGTCGGCAGCGGCACGGGACCCGAGACGCTCGCGCCCGTGCGCGTCGCCGTCTCGACGATCTCCTTGGCCGCCGTCTCGAGGGCCTGGTGGTCATAGGCCTTCAAGCGAATGCGGATCTTGTTCTGAGTGGCGGCTGCCATCTGCCTGTCTTGGTTCGAAGTTCCGTCTGCTGTCTCGGTGATGCTGTGAACTGCCAGCCTCATGGCTGTGGGGGCGGACCGCACGCCGGATCTCCGACGGGTCTCCACCCCATGCACTGCTGTCGTATCGGTCTGCTGCGGTGGAGGACCAGCCCGCCGCCCCGCGGCGGGGCGACGGGCGGCCTCCTGAGAACTACTCGATGACCTCGGTGACGACGCCCGAGCCCACCGTGCGGCCACCCTCACGGATGGCGAAGCGGAGGCCGGCGTCCATGGCGATCGGCTGGATGAGCTCGATCTCCATGGCGACGTTGTCGCCGGGCATGACCATCTCGACGCCCTCGGGCAGGTTGGCGACGCCCGTCACGTCCGTCGTGCGGAAGTAGAACTGCGGGCGGTAGCCGGTGAAGAACGGCGTGTGACGGCCGCCCTCCTCCTTCTTGAGGACGTAGACCTCGGCCTTGAACTTCGTGTGCGGCGTGATCGAGCCCGGCTTGCAGAGGACCTGCCCGCGCTCGATCTCCTCGCGCTTGGTGCCGCGCAGGAGGCAGCCGACGTTGTCGCCGGCCTGGCCCTGATCGAGGATCTTGCGGAACATCTCGACGCCGGTGACGACCGTGGTGGTCGTCGCCTTGATGCCGACGATCTCGACCGTGTCACCGGTGTTGACGACGCCCTGCTCGACGCGGCCGGTCGCGACGGTGCCGCGGCCGGTGATCGAGAAGACGTCCTCGACCGGCATGAGGAACGGCTTGTCGAGGTCGCGCGTCGGCTCCGGGATGTAGGAGTCCAGCGCGTCGGCGAGCTCGTAGATGCTCTGCTTGTACTGCTCCTCGCCCTCGAGGGCCTTCAGTGCCGAGCCCTTGATGAACGGGATGTCGTCGCCCGGGAAGTCGTACTCGGAGAGCAGGTCACGGACCTCGACCTCGACGAGCTCCAGGAGCTCCTCGTCGTCGACCATGTCGACCTTGTTGAGGAACACGACGATGTAGGGCACGCCGACCTGACGGGCGAGCAGGATGTGCTCGCGGGTCTGCGGCATCGGGCCGTCCGCCGCCGAGACGACGAGGATCGCGCCGTCCATCTGGGCGGCGCCCGTGATCATGTTCTTGACGTAGTCGGCGTGCCCCGGGCAGTCGACGTGCGCGTAGTGGCGCGTCTCGGTCTGGTACTCGACGTGCGACGTGGCGATCGTGATGCCACGCTCCTTCTCCTCAGGAGCGTTGTCGATCTCCGCGAAGCTGCGAGCCTCGCCGCCCATCTTCTCGGCGAGCACCGTGGTGATGGCCGCGGTCAGCGTCGTCTTGCC
>JBDZVZ010000123.1:0-5761 GCA_040255945.1 Solirubrobacterales bacterium
GGTCGACCTCGCGCACTTCCAGCGCGGCGGGCGCGAGCTTCCCGAGCGCTGGCGCGACTGGCCGTCCGGCGAGACGCCCGTGGCGCCCTGACCGACCGACCGGCGCACAGGCGGAAAGTTCGCCGTACGGTACGTCCCATGCTCCGCTGTGTCTCGCCCCGAACCCTCCTTGTCGCCGTGGTCACGCTCACAGCAGCGCTGTCGTCGAGCGGCGCGGCGTTCGCAGGTCCCGGGGCGCCGTACACGGCGGTGGTCAGCATGGGTGACAGCTACATCTCCGGGGAAGCCGGTCGCTGGCAGGGCAACTCGGTCAACCCGGCGGGCGACCGCGACGGCACCGATCGGGCGTGCGCGCCGCTGCTGCCGGCGCTCGCCTGCACCTACGACCCGGCGCGGGTCTACGTCGGCGGCAGCGACAGCGGATGCCATCGTTCCGACGTCGCCGAGATCCGCAGCGCACGCATCCCCGTCGACGAGAAGCTCAACATCAGCTGCTCGGGGGGCCAGACCAGGAACATCTACCGCGCGTCGAGCGGCGGCGAGGGTCAGAACGGCGAGGCGCCGCAGGCCGACCAGCTCGCCCCGATCGCCCGCGATCGCGACGTGAAGCTCATCGTCCTGTCGCTCGGCGGCAACGATCTCGGGTTCGCCTCGATCGTCACGGCCTGCTTCCTGGCCTACGAGACGCGCAGCGGTCCGTGCCGCGACGAGCAGCAGGCGCAGATCGACGCCCAGGTGCCGCGCGCCGTCGCCGACGTCGAACGTGCGATCGACGAGGTCCGAGCCGTCATGGCGGCAGCCGGCTACCGCCCGGGCGACTACCGGCTCGTCATGCAGACGTATCCGTCCGTGATGCCACGCGCCGCCGAGGCGCGGTACGCCGAGGCCGACCCGCGCCGTACCAGCGACGGCTGCCCGTTCTACGACGCCGATCTGAACTGGGCGCGCGACGTGGCCGCGCCGCAGATCGGCGCGGTGAGCAAGGCGGCGGCCCGGTCGCGAGGCGTCGAGGTGCTCGAGCTCGTCGACGCGCTGCAGGGTCGTGAGATCTGCTCGAAGACCGCCCAGGCAGCGACCCCGGCATCCCCGCCGTCGCCCGAGCGCAGCGAGTGGGGGCGCGCCCTGAGCGTCGGCGCCATCGCTCAGGGCGAGGTCCAGGAGGTCTTCCACCCCAACGCGTACGCGCAGCAGGCGATCGGGACGTGCCTGAGCCTGCTGTACCGCGAGGCGCCCGGATCCTTCGCGTGCACGAACACACCGGGGACGGGGACGGGGGGCATGGTCCTCGCGCGGACCGGTGGCGCGCCGACACCGATCGTCGTCCCGTCTGTGCCTGCTTCGCGACCGGCCGGCTCGGCCGGCAGCTCGCTCGGCGCGTGCCCGCGTCGCTCTGCCCTGGAGCGCGTCGCGATCCGCCCGCGTGGGCGCGGGCTGCGCCTCGTGCTCCCGCGCGATCTGAAGAACGTGCGCGTCGCGGTCTTCCAGCATGATCGCGGTCGCACGATCCTCGGAAACCGCCTGATCGCACGGCTGTCGGTCCGCCGTTCGGCGCTCACCTGGCGCGGCCGGGCGACGAGACGGGGGCGGCGGGTCACCGACGGGACGTTCCTCGTCCGCCTGCGGCACGGTCGATCGGTCCGGCGCATCGCGGTCCGCCGCAGAAGCGGACGGTTCGCGCTGCTACCGACGTTCGCCGCCGCGGATCCGTGCGGCCTGCTGCGCCTGGCCAAGGCCGAAAGGCCGGTGTTCGGCGGACGGACCAACCGCGCCCTGGGCGTGGCGTACCGCGTCGCGCGGCAGGCGACCGTCCGGGTTCGGGTCGAGGAGGGCGGGAGGATCATCCGCCGGTTCGCCGCACGGCGCGTGGCCGCGGGTGAGCTCATCCGGCTGCGCGTGCCGGCCGAGCGCGTCGGCCGCGGGAACGTCCGCATCGTCATTCAGGCATCGACGGGCAGCGACGCCGACCAGGAGATCCTGTCCGTCCGGCGGCTCTAGCACCGCGCCGGGCGCCGTCGCGACCTGCCGACGACCCTCGACCGGCGACGGGCGGGGTAGGGCGGAACGCGCCCTACCCCACGCCCCGCCCGGCGAGCGCCGCTCGCCGCCCCTCTCCGCGGTGCCGACCCGGTGGGGATCGCTGGACGGCTACCGGCCGCCGTGTCCGACGGCCGATGGGAGCCCGGCGGGCGCGTTATTGGGAGACGCCTTCCGGGCCGGTCTCGTGTCCGCCCCGTGTGCCGGCACCGCGCGCGACAATAGCACGAATTCGCCGATCGGTACATCATGGGGGTTCGCTCTAGGCAGTGCGAGCGCGGGGCGCGGGGTCCTCGAGCGCCGCCCACCAGATGCGCGCCAGAGCGGTGGAGACCGGTGCGGGATCCTCGCCGTCGGTTGCCACGTGCTCGAGGAGCGTGCGCTCGGTCATCCAGACCAGCGCGGCTGCCTGCAGACCGCGGCTGTGCCCGGGGGTGGAACGTTCGAGCCGGCGACGGATCGCGACGATGAACCGGCCGATGATCTGGCGCCGTTCCACCCGCACCGCGTCGTCGTACGCGGCGGCCTCGCACACGGCCCGCAGCACGGGACCATGGCTCCGGTAGACCTCGGCGATGCGTGCCAGCGCCGACTCCAGCCCGTCGAACCCGGCGTCCTCGTCGTCGAGCCAGAGCGCGGCGGCCTCATACACGTCGCTTGCGACGCCGGTCGCGGCGGCGAGTAGGACGTCGCGCGTGTGCCCGAAGTGGAAGTAGAAGCCCGTGCGTGACAGCCCTACCTCGTCCGCCAGCTGCTGGACCGAGATCTCGCTGAACGGACGACCATCGGCAAGCAGCTGCTCGAGGGCGCTGACGAAATCCCGACGGCGCGCGTCCCGCGAGCGGTACGAGCGATCGAACGACGAGCTCGTCATGGCCGGACCATATCCCCGCGCGCGGCGTGAAGTCGTCGATCGGCGAAGTTGTGTGGTTCTGCTCCGCAGCAGCGGGCACTAGGGTGGCTGGTGTGACGGGTCTCCGCGCCACCACACCCAAGGGCGAACGAGCGGCCGAGTCGATCATCGAGGCGACCGTGCGCTGCCTCGCCCGCGACGGCTACGCCGCGACGTCGGTGCAGCGCATCGCCGACGAGGCGGGCGTCCAGAAGCGCATGGTCCACTACTACTTCGCCAGCCGAGAGCAGCTCTTCGACGCGGTGGTCCGGCGGGTCGGCGATGCGCTGCTGACGAGCGTGGCCGAGGCCGTGCGCGAACTCGAGGACCCGCCCGACATCGTGGCGGTCGGGTTCGACCGCTTCTGGTCGGGCGTCACGTCCGATCGTGCCCTACTGACGGCGTACTTCGGGCTCGTCGCCGAGGCGGTGACCGATCCCAGGCTGCGGTCGACGATCGCCTACGTCACCGACGGGTACCGCGATCTCATCGCCCTCATGGCCGCGCGCGCGAAAGAGCGCGGACGCGCGCTGCGCATGGACGAGGAGACGCTGACCGTGCTGATCATCGCCGGCATCAACGGCCTGACCCTCGAATGGCTGACGCACGGCGACACGCCGCAGCTCGCGAAGGCGATCGCGGCGTTCCAGGAGTGGCTCGCCTCCGTGACCGATCCCGTGTCGAGCTGACGTCAGCGTCGCCGGCCGCGGGGCGACCTGCCGCGCCGGCCATCGCGGCGGCGACGTCGGTCGCTGGGCGAGCCGGCGCTCAGCGGCACGCTGAACCCTTCCTCGCGCCAGGTCTCGGGGAGGCGGATGCCCATCGCCGCCGGCTTGGCCGCCGGCGCGGCCGGGCGGCGACGACGACGAAGCATCGCGACGAGCCGGTGGGAGGACGCGGGCCCGTCCTCGGGCAAGCGAACCCGGGCGATGCGGCGGACGCCGTGCTCGTCCAGGACGTACAGGGCCGCGCCCTCGTCGTCCGGCCGCCCGACGAGGTACCCACCGATCGGCGAAGCGGCCGCGGCACGCCGCTGGCGCCGTCGGTCGGCGATCGCCGTCGCGAGCGCGCAGAGGAGGCCGAGCAGCACGGCCGCGACCGCGACCGACAGCAGCAGCGCCCCGAGCATCTGAGTGAGCGCGTCGAGCGCGCGTTGGTCAAGCCCGGGCATGCCGTCTCCCGGGGATGCCAAGCGCGGTCACGGTCGTCGGCTGCGGTCCCGCCACCCTGGCCTCGAGCGCCGGGGGGCGGACCACGAGGACCGGGATCGCGCAGCGCCGCACGAGCGCCGCGCCGAGGTCTCCGCCCAGCGCCGCCGGCAGCCGTCGGCGCGTCGACGAGCCGACGACGAGCAGGTCATATCCCCCGCCCCGAACCTCGCGGACGAGCGCCCGGTGCGCGGGGCCCTCGACGAGCAGCGTCGTGACCGGCAGCTCGGCGGGCACTCGGCCGGCCGCCTGACGCAGGCCCTTCTCGCAAGCTGCACGCGCATCGGCAAGCTCACCGACAGGGGTCACGGGCGACAGGTAGGCCACGGCCGGCAGGCGGGGGAGCGTCGCGATGAGCGTCAGCCGCGCACGCTCGCCGAGCGCGAGGTCGACGGCCTGCTCGAGCGCAGCCCATGCGACCGGCGAGCCCGCGACGGCTACCAGGATGCGCTGGAACACCCTCCGCCCCTCCCCGCCGGCGCGACGCCGCCGAGCGTCGCCTGGGGCGGCACCCATCGCTGGTGGACCCGCGCGAGAGATGGACGTGCCATGACTGCTCACGATTTTACGCCGATCGGTACGTACTGGCAAGTCGGCCGGTCACCCGTGCGCCGGTGGCTCGGACCTGGCGAACGCCGCGAGGGTGAGGAGGTCGACACACGTCGCGGGGTCCAGGGCCGTGGAGTCGGCCACGAGGTGGTAGAGCCGGTGATCGTGCGGGTCGGCTCCGTACGCGTGCCGGACGTAGGCCTCGCGGGCCCGGTCGCTCTCGCGCAGCCGGTGCCGTGCCGTCTTCCGATCGATGCCCTCCGCGCGCATCGCTTGCTCGACGCGTCGGGCCTGCGGCCCGTCGAGTCGGACGTGGAGCGTTCCCGGCGTATCGCCCAGCACGAGCCCCGCGGCGCGTCCGAGCAGCACGGCGGCCCCAGCGCCGGCTGCCTCGAGGATGACCCGTTCCGTCTCGGCGCGGAACGCGCGCTCGCCGATCTCGGACGGCGAAGGGGGCGGCCCGGGCCAGGGCGTGAACGACCCGCACGAGTGGAGCACGCGGGCGATCCCCGAAGGGGCAGCCTCGTCGTGCGCGAGCGCCCGCTCGAGCGGAACGGCGAGCCGTCGGGCGACCTCCGCGGGGATCGCGCGGTCGAAGAACCGCGCGCCGAGACGGCGAGCGAGCTCTTGGCCGATCCGGCTGCCGCTCGCGCCGTACGACGCCGAGATCGTCACCACCGGGCGTGTCATCGCCCGGCGCATGCTTGCACGGAGTTCGTCGTCCGGTACGTTTGTGCGCTCGGTGGCGGGGAGGCGCGCTGCGCGGATCGAGCGCCGCCGATCGCCGAGGGAGCGGGGTGGCGCACATTCGTTCTCCGATCGGTACGTTCCAGGTGGGTGCGGGCCTTGCGGAAGACCGAGCGGTGATCCGGGTGACCGCGGCTGCCCTGATGCGGCCGCGTCGTGACCGTCGCGACGTGGCTGCTCGTCGTCGCGGCGCTGGGCATGCTGGGAACCCAGGCGCAGGATCCGGTCAAGCAGACCGACCTCACGCTGCCTGGCACGCCGTCGGCTGCCGGCGAGGCGCTGGCGACCGAGCAGTTCGGCGCGAGCATGGTGATGTCGGTGCTGCTCCGCG
>JBDZVZ010000009.1:0-73131 GCA_040255945.1 Solirubrobacterales bacterium
AGCCACTTGGCGTGCTGGTTGAACATCGAGTCGACGATGTGGATGAACGCCTCGTAGCAGTTGAACAGCCCGTGGCGGCCGGTGAGCAGGTAGCCCTCCAGCCAGCCCTGGCAGAGGTGCTCGCTGAGCACCTCCATGACGCGGCCCTGCGGGGCGAGGTGGTCGTCGCCGGCGACGATCTCGGCGTTCCACACGCGGTCGGTGACGTCGAAGACCGACTGCAGCCGGTTCGACGCGGTCTCGTCGGGGCCCATGAGGCGGAACGTCTGCGGGTTGGCGGCGATGACGTCGCGCAGCCAGCCGCCGAGCACGCGGGTCGGCTCGCTGGTCGTCGTCGCCGGCGCCGGGACCTCGACGGCGTGGGCGCGGACGTCCGGCAGCTCGAGGTCGCGCAGCAGCAGGCCGCCGTTGGCGTGCGGGTTGGCGCCCATGCGCCGGTCGCCCGTGGGGGCCAGGGCGGCGAGCTCGGCGCGCAGCGCCCCGTCGTCGTCGAAGAGCTCCTCGGGCCGGTAGGAGCGCAGCCACGCCTCGAGCTGGGCGAGGTGCTCGGGCCGCTCGCGCAGCTGGGCGAGCGGGACCTGGTGGGAGCGGAACGTCCCCTCGGCCGGCAGCCCGTCGACCTCCTTGGGCCCGGTCCAGCCCTTCGGGGTGCGCAGGACGATCAGCGGCCAGCGTGGACGTTCGACGACCCCCTCGTCGCGCGCCCGGCGCTGGATGGCCGCGATCTCGTCGAGGCAGGCGTCCAGCGCGTCGGCCAGCGCGCGGTGCACGGCGGCCGGCTCGTCGCCGGCGACGACGCGCGGCGCGTACCCGTGGCCCTCCAGCAGCGCGCAGAGGTCGGCCTCCGGGATGCGGGCGAGGACCGTCGGGTTGGCGATCTTGTAGCCGTTGAGATGCAGGACCGGCAGGACGGCGCCGTCGGTGACCGGGTTGAGGAGCGTGTTGGAGTGCCAGCTGGCCGCCAGCGGGCCGGTCTCGGCCTCGCCGTCGCCGACGACGCAGCAGACCACCAGGCCGGGGTTGTCGAACGCGGCCCCGTAGGCGTGCACGAGCGCGTAGCCGAGCTCGCCGCCCTCGTGGATCGAGCCCGGCGTCTCGGGCGCCGCGTGGCTCGGGATGCCGCCCGGGAACGAGAACTGGCGAAACAGGCGGCGCAGGCCCTCGAGGTCGCGCCCGACGCGCGGGTAGATCTCGGAGTAGGTGCCCTCCAGGTAGGTGTTGGCGACGAGCGCCGGGCCGCCGTGGCCGGGGCCGGCGACGAACATCGCGTCGAGGTCCCGGGTGCGGATGACCCGGTTGAGATGGGCATAGACGAGGTTCAGGCCCGGGGTCGTGCCCCAGTGGCCGAGCAGCCGCGGCTTGATGTGCTCGATGCGCAGCGGCTCGCGCAGCAGCGGGTTGTCGAGCAGGTAGATCTGGCCGACCGACAGGTAGTTGGCGGCCCGCCAGTAGGCGTCGAGGCCTTCCAGCTCGTCGGTGGTCGCCGGTCGGTGCTCGGTCACGGCGCCCATGCTCGCCGGTTGCGTCTTCGCCGACGACCGGGAAACCCCGCAGCGATGCGCCGGGGCTCCCCGGTGCCCGCGGACGCTGCGCGCGGATACCGTGGGACGTCAATGGAGGATCGCGCGTACCTCGCCGCGGCGGTCGGCGCGCTGGCCGCCATCGTCGCCGGCCTCGTCGTGGCCGCAACCGGCGACGACGCGACCGCGTCCTACATCTGGGCGGCGACGATCGTGGCGCTGCTCGTCCCGCTGACCTGGTCGGTCCTGCGCACCCTGCTGCGCGGCCGCGTCGGGGTCGACCTCATCGCGCTCGTCGCGATGGCCGGGGCGCTCGCGCTCGGCGAGGAGCTCGCCGGCGCGGTCATCGCGCTCATGCTCGCCGGCGGCAACGCGCTGGAGGCCGCCGCCGACCGACGGGCCCGCCGCGAGCTCACCGCGCTGGTCTCCCGCATGCCGACCCGGGCCAACCGCCGGGTCGGCGACCGCATCGAGGAGGTCGCCGTCGACGCGATCGGCCGCGGCGACGTCGTCGTCGTGCGGGCCGGCGAGGTCGTGCCGGTCGACGGGACGATCGCCTCCGAGCACGCCGTCGTCGACGAGTCTTCGCTGACCGGCGAGCCGCTGCCGGCGACCTACCCGCGCGGGGCGGGCGTGCGCAGCGGCGTCATCAACGCGGGCGGGCCATTCGACCTGCGCGCCGCCCGGCCGGCGGCCGAGAGCGCGTACGCCGCGCTCGTCCGGCTCGTCCAGGCCGCCCAGGCCGACCGCGCCCCGTTCACGCGCCTGGCCGACCGCTACGCCGTCCTGCTGCTGCCGCTGACGCTGCTCATCGCGGGCGCCGCCTGGGCGGCCAGCGGCGACGCGGTCCGGGCGCTGTCGGTCGTCGTCGTGGCAACGCCGTGCCCGCTCATCCTCGCCGCCCCGATCGCGCTCGTCTCCGGCGTGTCGCGGGCGGCCGGCCACGGCATCATCGTCAAGGGCGCCAGCGTCATCGAGCGGCTCGGGCGCACCCGCAGCGTCCTGCTCGACAAGACCGGCACGCTGACGCTCGGCGCGCCGCAGATCGAGCGCATCGAGGCCCTCGACGGCGTGCCGGTCGACGAGCTGCTGCGCCTGTCGGCCTCGGTCGAGCAGCTCTCGGCCCATGTGCTCGCCGAGGCGCTCGTCGACGCGGCGCTCGAGCGCGGGCTGACGCTCGCCCCCGCCGACGACGTCGACGAGGAGCCGGGCGCCGGGATCGTCGGGACCGTCGAGGGCCGGCGGATCGCGCTCGGCGCGCCGGTCGAGGACCCCGACGGCATCGCCGCCCACGAGGAGGGCCTGGCGCGCATCGCGGTCGACATCGACGGGCGCCCCGCCGGCACGATCGTCATGGCCGACCACCTGCGGCCCGACGCGCCCGAGCTCGTGCAGCGGCTGCGCGCCGCCGGCGTGCGGCACGTCGCCATGGTCTCGGGCGACCGGCGCTCGGTTGCCGAGGCGGTCGGCCTCCAGCTCGGCCTCGACCGCGTCTACGCCGAGCGCACCCCGGAGGAGAAGCTCGAGGTCGTCCGCGCCGTGCGCTCCCGGGCCGATCTGCGCCCGGTGCTCATGGTCGGCGACGGCGTCAACGACGCGCCCGCCCTGGCGATGGCCGACGTCGGCATCGCGCTGGGCTCCGGCGGCGCGACCGCCTCCTCGGAGGCCGCCGACGCCGTCGTGACCGCCGCGGCGATCGCCCCGGTCGCCGACGCGGTGCGCATCGGACGGCGCTCGCTGCACATCGCGCTGCAGAGCGTCATCGCCGGCATGGCGCTCAGCCTCGTGGCGATGATCGTCGCGGCGTTCGGCTACCTGCCGCCGGTCGCCGGCGCCCTGCTGCAGGAGGGCATCGACGTCGCGGTCATCCTCAACGCCCTGCGCGCCCTGCGCGCCCTGCGCGGGTAGCGGTGCGGATCGTCTCGGCCACGAGCGCCGGGTCGTCGAGCATCGGCACGTGGCCGACGTCCGGCAGGACCGTGAACTCGGCGTCCGGGAAGAGCTCGCGCGCGTGGGCGCCGTGCAGGCGCAGCGGCAGGATCCGGTCGCGCTCGCTCCAGGCGATCGTCACCGGGCAGGGCAGCGGGTCCAGGTGCTCGAGCCGCTCGTCGCTCGTGAGGATGTCGTCGGTGACCGTGCAGCCGAGCAGGTCGTCGGCCAGCCCGACGAGCAGGCGCGGACTGACGCGCTCGCCGTGGGCGGCGGTGTCGACCAGCGACAGGCGGCGCACCGGCGCCCACCGCGCCGTGAACGGCAGGCCGGGCCGGCCGAGCCGGGCCATGAGGACCGCGCGGCGCAGCGGCCGGGTCGCGCGGCGGTGATCGCGCGCGTGGGGCTCCCAGCAGCCGGCGGGCGACAGCGCGCAGACGGACGCCGCCCGGCCGCGGCGGGCCAGCTCGAGCGCCACCCAGCCGCCCATCGAGTTGCCGGCCAGGTGCGGGCGGTCGAAGCCGAGCTCGTCGAGCAGGCGCTCGGCGTCGTCGACGACGTCGGCGATCCGCGCGGGTCGCCGACCCGCCGGGCGGCCGCCGTGGTGGCCGAGCGCGGCCGGGGCGACGACGTCGAACTCGGAGCGCAGCAGCGGCACGACGTCGCGCCACATGCGCGGGCCGCCGGTCACGCCGTGCAGCAGCACGAGCGGCGGGCCGGCCGGGTCGCCGTCGCGCAGCATGGTCGGGGCGCCGTCGGGTGCGGGCATCGCAGCCGCGCAGCCTACGGGACCGTAGGAGCTACGCAAGACGCCGCGGGCATCTGCGGATGTGCCGCCGTCGCACGGCCGGCAGGATGGCCACCATCATGGGTTCCGTCCCCGCAGCTGCGCCCATAGCCGCGTCGCGGTCCGCTGAGCGTTTGCTCCTCCGCCAGCGCCGGCACCTCGACGCGGTCGTCGCTCAGCTCTGGGTCGTGAACCGTGGGGGCCGTCGTGGTGGGCGGCTCAGCGATCGTCCGGTGCCGCGGGCCCCGGCCGGCGACGCGCTGAGCGTGTCGTCGCCGGTGCCCGCGGCCTGGTCGCGCCCGGACGCCTTGGCCTCGTAGAGCGCGAGGTCGGCGGCCGCGAACGCCGAACCGGCGGTCGTGCGCGGGGCGAGCCGCGCGATGGTGGCGGTGGGCCGGTCACCGGATTACGGTCCTGGTCAGCCATGCGCGCCGCGATGATCGACGCCCCGGGCCGGCCGCTGCGGGTCGGCGAGCGTCCCGAGCCGGTCCCCGGCCCGGGCGAGGTCCTGCTGCGGGTGCGGGCCTGCGGCGTCTGCCGCACCGACCTGCACCTGCTCGACGGCGAGCTGGCGCCCGACCATCTGCCGTTCGTGCCCGGCCACCAGATCGTCGCCGAGCGTGTCGACACCGGGCAGCGGGTCGGGGTGCCGTGGCTGGGCTGGACCGACGGAACGTGCCGCTACTGCCGCTCGGACCGGGAGAACCTGTGCGAGGCGGCGCGGTTCACCGGCTGGCAGATCGACGGCGGCTACGCCGAGTACGCGGTCGCCGACGAGCGCTTCTGCCTGCCGCTGCCCGACCCGCTCGGCGACGTGGAGGCGGCGCCGCTGCTGTGCGCGGGGCTCATCGGCCACCGCACGTTGCGGATGGCCGGCGACATGGCGCGCCGGATCGGCATCTACGGCTTCGGCGCGGCCGCCCACCTCGTCTGCCAGGTGGCCGTCCACGAGGGCCGCGAGATCGTGGCGGTCACGCGTCCGGGCGACGAGCCGAGCCAGCGGTTCGCGCTCGAGCTCGGCGCCGTGTGGGCGGGGCCGGCGGACGACGTGCCGGACGGCTCGCTGGACGCCGCGCTCATCTTCGCCCCGGCGGGCGAGCTCGTCCCCGAGGCGCTGCGGGCGGTCGCCCCGGGCGGGACGGTCGTCTGCGGCGGGATCCACATGAGCGACATCCCGTCGTTCCCCTACGCCTTGCTCTGGGGGGAGCGGATGCTGCGCTCGGTCGCGAACCTCACCCGCGCCGACGGCCGCGAGTTCCTCGAGGTCGCGGCGCGCGCGGGCGTGCGCACGAGCGTGACGACCTACGCGCTCGACGACGCGCAGGCCGCGCTGGACGACCTGCGCGCCGGACGGCTGCAGGGCGCGGCCGTGCTCGTGCCCTAGTCAGCGGGGGACGGCGCGCGTCAGCCGGCGGTCGTCAGGCCGAGCGGACCGGCCGCGTCGCGCTCGACGTGCGGGCCGACGACGAGCATCGCGCACGGCGGCTGCTCGACGAGCCGGCTGCTCACCGACCCCAGCAGTGCTCGGGCCACGCGGCCGCGGCCGCGCGAGCCGCAGGCCAGCAGGTCGAGATCCTCGGCGGCGTGGCGCAGCTCGGCGGCGGGGTCGCCGGTCCGGGCCTCGAGCGTGAGCTGCTGACGGTCGCGCGACAGCTCGCCGCGCGCCTCGCCCTCCAGCGCTCCGACCGCCGCCGCGTCGGCTGCGACGGCGACGAGCGTCACGGGCACGTCGGCACACAGGCCGATCCGCGCCGCGGCGGTCGTCCCGAGCCGGCTGGGCTCCGAGCCGTCGAACGCGGCGCCGACACGCTCGAACGCGTCGGGCACGAGCAGCGGGTCGCCGGGGGCGACGACGACCGGGCAGCGCGCCCGACCGAGCGCCTCGTCGGTGACACGTCCGCGCTCGTCGGCGCCTACGACGAGCAGGGCCGCGCCCAGCTCGTCGGCGAGGTCGGCGATCGCCGTGGCCGGCGCGGTCGCCGGCACGACACGGCCGGTCGCGCGCACGTCGTCGGGCACGCCGCCCAGCAGCCGGTCGAGCGTTCGCTCGGCCGCCTCGCGCTCGCGGTCGCTCTCGACCCGGGGCAGCGGCGCGGCCCCGAGCGCGACCGGCTCATAGTGGTAGGCCGTCGCCAGCACGAGCTCGGCCTCCAGGGTGCGGGCCAGCAGGACCGCGAGCCGCAGCGTGGCCGGCGAGCGGCCGTCACAGGCGGCGACGATCGTGCCGGGGCTCATGTCGCGACCTGGTCGCCGGCGTCGGAGGCGGCGGGGGCCCCGCCCTCGGCGTCGTCCGGACGCGGCACGACCAGGACCGGGCAGGCGGCGCGATGGACGAGCCGGTCCGACGTGCTGCCGAGCATGATCCGCCGCACCGGCCCCCAGCCGCGCGAGCCGACGACCAGCAGGTCCTGGTGCTCGGACAGCTCGGCGAGGACGTGCGCCGGCTCGCCGCGCTCGAGCACGCCCTTGGCCTGCGGTCCGGCGGTCGCCAGCCCGGCGTCGAGACGCTCCTGGGCACCGTCGCGCAGCACGCGGAGGAGCTCCTCGTCGCCGGCGAGGTACATCGCCTCCGGCACCGCGGCCTGCGGCACGTCCCAGACGTTGACGAGCGTCAGCGCCGCGCCGAGCTCGTCGGCGGCCGCCCGGGCGACCTCGAGCGCGGCGCGCGCCTCGGGTCCGTCGTCGTAGCCGACCGCGATCCGCCGCGGCGGCGCGGCCTGCTCGGCGTAGCCGCGCGGCGCGACCACCACGGCGCACGGTGCGTCGTTGAGGACGGCGCGGCCGACGTCGCCCAGCAGCAGCCGGGACAGGGCTCCGTGGTGGGCCGAGCCGAGGACGATCCCGTCGGCCTCGCGCTCGGTGGCCGCCTGCTGGATCGCCCGCGCCGGCGAGCGGTCGCCGATCGCGACCGTGTCGGCGTCCAGGTCGAGCTCGTCACGCAGCGTCTCGACCGTCCGGTCGGCCTCGGCCTGGGCGGCCCCGAGGAAGTCGGTGGTCATGAACGGCGGCGCCGCGTCGAGCGCGTAGGCGTGCACGAGCGTCATCCGCTTCGGCGCCAGGGCGCGCGCCAGGGCGACTGCGTCCCGGCCGCCGTCGCGACCGTCGATGCCGACGATGAGATGATCGAACATGGCGTCGACCGTACCCCTTTCTCAGTGCCGCTCTCGGTCGAGCAGGCCGTGGTCGAGGGCGTAGCGCACGAGCTCGGCCCGTGAGCTGCGCCCGGTCTTGCGCTGGATGTTCGTCCGGTGCGACTCGACCGTCCGCCGCGAGAGATGCAGGGCGACCCCGATCTCGGCGTTCGTCAGGCCGAGTGCGATCTGGCGCAGCACCTCGGCCTCACGGCGCGACAGGCCGTCGGGCGGCTCGGCGTCGACGTCGCGCACGAGCGCCATGCGGGCGCCGAGCCGCGGGTCGAGGTAGACCCGGCCGCCGGTCGCGTCGTCGATGGCCCGGGCGAGATCCTCGCCCGCCGCCTCCTTGAGGACGTAGGCGCGCGCCCCGTCCTGCAGCGCGCGGCGGGCCAGGGCGGTGTCGTCCTGCATCGTCAGCACGACGATCGCCATGTCCGGGGCGTCGGTCGCGAGCTCGCGGACGACGGGCAGGGCCGAGCCGTCGGCGAGCGACAGGTCGAGCAGCAGCACGTCGGGGTGCAGGGCGCGGGTCTTGCGCACGGTCTCGGCCACGGTGCCGGCCTCGGCGATGACGCTCAGGCCGGGCGTGGACTCGACGAGCATCTGCAGGCCGCGGCGCACGACGACGTGGTCGTCGGCGATGAGCACCGTGCGGTCCGGCGCGGGGACGGTGGCGGGGTCAGGCATCGAGCCTCCGGAGAACGAGGTCGGCGGTCCGGTCGGGCCGGTCGCTCGTCGAGACCGTGGTGCGCGCCGCGGCCGGCAGCTCGTCGAACGCGGTGGCCGTGCGCGCGAGTCGCTCGGCGATCGCGGGGCCGGCGTCCGAGCCGGCGGCGTCGGAGCGGGTGCGGGTCGCGGCGCGCCGGGCGAGGACGTCGAGCGGCGCCTCGCAGGCGACCGAGCGCAGACGGTGGCGGGGACGGCTGCCGCCGAGCGCGTCGAGGAACGCGGCGCGCAGCGGCAGGTCGCCGAACGTCGCGTCGACGATGACGCTGCAACCGTCGTCGAGCGCGGCGGCGGTGCGGCGGCCCAGCTCGGCGTAGACGTCGGCGCGCGCCGCCGGCCCGTAGGCCTCGTCGGGCGCACGGTCGTCGAGGTCGAGGTCGAGCAGCTCCTTGCGGACGTGGTCGGAGGAGAGGACCGCCAGGCCGGTGCGGTCCTCCAGCGCGCGGGCGAGCGTGCTCTTCCCGCTGGCGGGCGGCCCGTGGACGACGATCGCCAGCGGCTCGCGGGCCCGCCAGGCGAGCCGCTCGGCCAGCCCGAGCAGCGCCAGGACTCTGACCTGGTCGGCGTCGGCGTCGGCCGGGTGCTGGGCGGCGCGCAGCAGCGTGACCTTCGCCCGGATGGCGGCACGGTGCGCGCCGTAGAGGGCGCGCAGCGCGGGAGGGCCCGGGTCGCCGCCGTGGGCGCGGTAGCGGTCGGTCAGTCGCTGCGCGGCGGCGCGGGCGCCGAGCGCCTCGAGGTCGGTCGTCAGGAACGCGAGGTCGTCGGCCACGTCGACGGTGCGCAGCGCCGGGTCGAACTCGAGCCGGTCGAAGACGAGCACGTCGCCGTCCTCGAGCAGGACGTGCTCGGCGCGGAGGTCGCCGTGGCCGTCGACGACGCGGCCGAGGATGCCGCGCTCGCGCAGGACCGGGGCGTGGGTGGGCAGCACGGCGGCCGGCAGGCGGGCCAGCGCGGCGATCCGTCGCCCCCGTTCGTCGTCGACCGACGCGCCGCCGGCCGCCTCCAGCTCGCCGAGGTTCGTCGTCAGGCGGGCGGCGAAGTCGTCGTCGAAGCGCCCGCGCGGCCGCGGCTCGGCGTCGCGGTGGAACGCGGCGATGCGGCGCGCGACGCGGTCGAGATCGTCGTCGACGACGGTTCCCGCCGCGAGGCGCGCCGCAAGGGTGTCGGCCTCGTCGAAGCGACGCATGCGCACGAGCCATTCGGCGGCGCCCGGGGCGTCGTCGGCGTCCAGCGTCCAGCCGCGGTCGTCCTCGACGAGGGCGAGAACGGTGTGCTCCAGGCCGGCGGCGAGCGGCCGGTTGAGCCGGA
The DNA here is from genome assembly GCA_040255945.1 of Solirubrobacterales bacterium. Classification (GTDB taxonomy): domain Bacteria; phylum Actinomycetota; class Thermoleophilia; order Solirubrobacterales; family Solirubrobacteraceae; genus Baekduia. Next base: position 9,405 of record JBDZVZ010000009.1, read on the forward strand.
CCTCCTCGTGGCAGAGGGCCCGGCGGCGCTTCGGGGTGCTGAGGTCGACGAAGTCGAAGCGCACCGGCTTCTTGACCTTGTAGGCGTGGGCGTCGGTGAGCACGACCCAGGCGGTGTGGGTCTCCAGGGTGGTCCGGGGCGGCTCGCCCGCGGCCGCCAGCGCCTCGTGCAGCGCGGTGTCGGCGGTCGGCCTGGGCATGCCTGCACTCTGGTGTGTCAGAGGGCGGATGCCGACCGGGGCGCCCCGCAGACCTCCTGCGGGTGATCACGGATGGCCGGGGCCGCCGGATGGGTAGGTTGGGAGCTCAGGGTCGGCGCGGACAGACGAGGTGATGGCGATGCTCGATCGCCTGCTGGTGGGATACGGAACGGCGAGCGGTTCGGCGGACGCGCTCGCGCTGGCGCACACGCTGGCGTCGGTCAGTGGCGGCGAGGTGCTCGTGGTCAGCCACAGCGATCCGACGCTCGAGGCCGGCACGGTGCAGCTTCCCCCGACCGAGCGCTACGTGCGGATGCGCACCCCGCGGTTCGTCGGCGGGACCTCGCGCGCGCAGGCGCTGCGCGACCACGCGCTGCGCGAGGGCGCCGACACGATCGTCCTCGGCGCCCGCGGTGCGGCGCGCTCGTCGCGTCCGGGGACGGCCCGCTGGCTGCTGGACGAGTGCGACTGCGCGCTGGCGATCGCCCCCGAGGGCTTCAGCGCCCGGCCGATCCGCTGGCCGTCGCGCGTCGGCGTGCTGCTCGACGAGGCGGGCACGGCGCTGCCGGTCGCCGCCGGGATCGCCCACCGGGCGGCCAACGAGCTGCAGCTGCTGGCCGCCGACCCCGACCTCATCGCCGATGCCCGCGACCGGCTCGAGCCGGCGCTCGCCCACGTGTGGGTGACCGACGCCCACCTGCCAGGCGCCTCCGGCGACCTGACGCGCTCGCGGGTCGCCGACCTCGACCTGCTCGTGGTCTGCCGTCACGACGAGGGCATCGACGACCTGCTGGGCAGCTGCCACTGCCCGGTGCTCGTGGCACCGGCCGGGGTGACGGCCGAGCACCTCGACGCCGCCCTGGGGTCAGACCCCAGGGGGTCAGAGGTGGTCTGACCCCAGGGGGGCAGAGGGCTTCCGCGCGTCTCATGCGCGAACCTGCGCGGCGGACGGCTCGGCCGGGCGGGTGGGGCGCGCATCCTCCGGTCGGGGAACCACGACGACCGGCACGGTCGTGTGGTGGATGAGCCGGTCCGACGTGCTGCCCAGCGCGACCCGGCGCGCGGGCCCGAACCCGCGCGAGCCGACGACGAGCAGGTCGAGCCGCTCGGCGGCGTCGCGCAGGACCTTGTCGGGCCGGCCGTGCGCGAGCACGCCGGCGGCGCGCGGGCCGGCGGCATCGAGGCCCCGGTCCAGCGTGCGCCGCGCCTCGTCCCGCGCGTCGTCCTGGAGCTGCTCGACGTTCGGGACGTAGGTCGGGCCGGCCACCACGATCGGCGGCAGCGCCCAGGCGTGGACGAGCGTCAAGGCCGGGTCGTTGGGGGAGCGCTCGGCGACCGCGACGGCGGTCGCGAGGGCGGCGCGGGCCTCCGGGCCGGCGTCGTAGCCGACGCCGATCTGGCGCGGCTGCGCGTGGTCCTGGCGCGCGTAGCCGCGTGGTGCGATGGCCACCGCGCACGGCGCCCCGTGGAGCACGGCGCGTCCGACGTCGCCGAGCAGCAGGCGGGCCAGCGGACCGTGATGGGCGGAGCCGACGACGAGGAGGTCGGCCTCCTCGGCGGCGGCCAGGCGCGCCAGCGCGCCGGCGGGCGACAGGTCCCCGACGGCGCGGACGTCGGCGTCGTCGAGGCCGAGCTCGTCGCGCAGGCGCGCGAGCCGGTCGAGCGCCTCCTTGTGGAGCACGTCGAAGTAGCCGTCGACGTGCCCGCGCGAGATGACGTCGTCGAAGGGATAGACGGTGACGAGCGTCAGACGCTCCGGCGCCAGCGCCTTGGCGAGCGCGGCCGCGTCCCGGCCGCCGTCGCGGCCGTCGATCCCGACGATGACGTGCGTGAACATGCACCGAACGTAGGGTCGCGCGCGCCACCGGCCATCGGGATGATCCCGCAGACCGCCTCAGTAGCCGCCCGAACCATGCCGATCCACCGTCCCGAACCCCACGAGCCGGAGCCGTCGGTCGACCCGCTCGAGCCCGCCGACCGGCTCCTGCGCGAGCTGGGCACCGGCCCGGGCGGGCTCGCCGGCCGCGAGGCCGCACGGCGGCTGCGCCGGTACGGCCCCAACCTGCTGGAGCAGCGCACGAGGCGCCGCTGGCCCAGGCAGCTGGCCGCGCAGTTCACCCATCCGCTGGCGCTCCTGCTCACCGGGGCGGCGGTGCTGGCCATCATCGCCGGGATCGCCGTGCTCGCCGCCGCCATCGCGGGGGTCATCGTCCTCAACGCGGTGCTGGCCTTCGCCCAGGAGCGGCAGGCCGAGGCGGCGATCGGGGCGCTCTCCCGGTACCTGCCGCCGCAGGCGACGGTGGTTCGCGACGGCCGTCACCAGGTCGTCGACGCGACCACGCTCGTCCCCGGCGACCTGCTCGTCCTCGAGGAGGGCGAGCGCGTCCCGGCCGATGCGCGGCTGCTCGACGGTGACGTCGAGCTCGACCTCTCGGCGCTCACCGGCGAGTCGCAGCCGGTCCTGCGCAGCGCGGACGCCATGCCCACCGCGGGACCGCTGCTGGAGGAGCGCGACCTCGTCTTCAGCGGCTGCACGTGCACGGGCGGCAGCGCCACCGCGGTCGTCTTCGCGACCGGGATGGCGACCGAGCTGGGGCGGGTCGCCGCGCTCTCGGAGAACGTCGAGTCGGCACCGACGCCGCTTCAGCAGCAGGTGCGCCGCGTCGCCTGGCTCATCGCGATCGTCGCCGTGGCGGCCGGCATCGCGTTCGTCCCGCTCGGCACCTTGGCCGCGGGGTTGTCGCTCGGCGACGCCGTCATCTTCGCGATCGGCCTCCTGGTCGCCAACGTCCCGGAGGGGCTGCTGCCGACGATCACGCTGGCGCTCGCCGTCGGCGTTCGCCAGCTCGCCCGCCGCCGGGCGCTCGTCAAGGAGCTCAGCGCCGTCGAGACCCTCGGGTCGACGACCGTCATCTGCACCGACAAGACCGGCACGCTGACCGAGAACCGGATGCGCGTCGCGGATCGCTGGCTGGCGCCGGAGGTCGACGAGGCCCGGCTGGCGCGTGCGCTGGTGTCCTGCACGACCGCCGAGCTCGGCCCGACCGGCCGCGGCGAGGACGGCATCGGCGACCCGACCGAGCTCGCGCTGCTGGAGCTCGGCGCCCGGCTCGGCGGCGACCCGTCCCGTGAACGCCGCGAGCGCGATCGGCTCACCCTCAACCACTTCGACCCGCGGCTGCGGCGGATGTCGGTGGTGCAGCGCGTGGAGGGCGCCCGCGTCATCGCGCTGAAGGGCGCGCCGGACGCGGTGCTGGACCGCTGTGGGGCCGGCGCGGGCGCGGCGGCGATCGCGCAGGCCGAGGCCTTCGCCGCCCGCGGCCTGCGCGTGCTGGCGGTGGCCGACCGCACGCTCGGGCCCGACGAGACGCTGCCGGCCGACCGCGACGCGGCCGAGACCGGGCTCACGCTCCTCGCCCTCGTCGCGCTCGTCGACCCGCCCCGTCCCGGGGTCGCCGACGCGGTGGCGACCTGCCACGCGGCCGGCATCCGGATCCACATCGTCACCGGCGATCATGGGCTGACGGCCGCCGAGATCGCCCGGCGCGTCGGCATCGGCACCGAGGCAGGACGGATCGTGTCCGGCGCGGAGCTCGACACGATGGCCGAGGACGCGCTGGAGGCGCTGCTGGCCGGCGAGGAGGAGCTCATCTTCGCCCGCGCTTCGCCGGAGGCCAAGCTGCGGATCGCCGAGGCGCTGCGCGCGCTCGGGCACGTCGTCGCCATGACCGGGGACGGGGTCAACGACGCGCCGGCGCTGCGGGCCGCCGACATCGGCGTCGCGATGGGCCGCTCGGGCACCGACGTCGCACGCGAGGCCGCGACGATGATCCTCACCGACGACGACTTCGAGACGATCGTCGCGGCGGTCGAGGAGGGGCGGCGGGTCTACGACAACATCCGCAAGTTCATCCTCTACATCTTCGCCCACGCGCCCGCGGAGGTCGTTCCGTTCATCGTCTTCGCGCTGGGCGGCGGGGCGATCCCGCTGCCGCTGACCGCCGTCCAGATCCTGGCGATCGACCTCGGGACCGAGACCGTCCCCGCGCTCGCTCTCGGGCGCGACCCGGCCGAGCCCGGGTCGATGCAGCGGCCGCCGCGCGCCCGCGAGGAAGGGGTCGTCACGCGGGAGCTGCTCGTCCGCGCCTGGGCGTTCCTGGGACTCATCTCCGCCGCGCTCGTCATGGCCGGCTTCTTCTGGATGCTGCTCCGGTCGGGCTGGCGGCCCGGGGACGACACCGGCGAGGGCACGCCGCTGCACCACGACTACGTGCAGGCGACGACGCTGACGTTCGTCGGGATCGTCGCCTGCCAGGTCGGCACGGCGTTCGCGTCACGGACCGAGCATGCGTCGCTGCGCGCCGTCGGCGTCTTCTCCAACCCGCTGCTGCTCGCCGGCATCGCGTTCGAGGTCCTCTTCACGCTCGCGCTCGTCTACGTCCCGTTCCTGCAGGACGTCTTCGGGACCGCCGCCCTGCCGGCCGAGGCGCTCGCATTCGTCGTCCCGTTCCCGTTCATCGTGTGGGGCGCCGACGAGCTGCGGCGCGCCCGACTGCGGAAATCCCGCACGCGCGGCGGCTGACGGCGCGGCTTTTCGCGCGCAACGGACGCGGTTGTTGCGGATGGCGGGCGGACCGGGAACCGGTCCACTGCTGGGCGTAGGGCTTCACGACTTCCAGAGGAACAGCCATGACTCGCTATCTCAAGTACGGCGGCATCGTCGCCAGTGCCGTCCTCATCATCTTCGGCGTCGCCTCGATCGGGCTCGGCATCGCCGGCCGCGACACCGTCCGCTCGAACCTCGGCGCCGAGAAGATCGTAGGGTCGCCGGACATGACCCCCAAGGCGATCGCCGCCGAGGCGAAGGCCGCCGGGCTCACCAACGTCGACCTGCCGAGTTGCTCGGTGGCCGGCAAGGCCATCGACAACGGCAACGATGCTCGCTGCTTCGCCCAGTACATGCGCGTCCACGCGCTCGAGGCCACCGGCGGCCAGGTCTACGCCCAGATGGGCCGTTACATCGACCCCAAGGGCCAGGTGACCGACGACGCCACGAAGGCGGCCGTCGATCCGAAGACCAAGCAGCCGGTCGAGAACGGCAAGCGCAACATCTGGGTCAACGAGACGGCCCTGTCGACCGCGCTCAACACGTCCTACTTCGCCGAGAACGTGGCGCTGTTCTCCATCGTCATGGGCATCGCGATGCTCCTGACCGGTGGCGGATTCCTGGTCGTCGCGCTCGGCCTCATGGGCCGCAGCGCGGAGCAGCGGACCGCCGAGCCGGCGCGCGCCGCGGGCGAGCCGGCCGCCGCCATCTGAACGCCGACGCTCAACTGATCCCCGTGGCTGCCGATAGAGCGGCCATGGGGATCGGGGAGCAGGGCGGCGCGACACGCGCGCCGCGCAACGCCGTTGAGGCCGCCATCAAGGAGATGGGCGAGCTGCCCGTGCTCGACCGCACGGTCGAGCAGGTGCGTCGGCTCGCCGACGACCCGGGGGCCACGACGCAGGACATCGTCGTCGTGCTGGAGCGCGACGCGAACCTCGCGACGAACCTCATCCGTCTGGCGAACGCCGGGCTGTCGCACCGTCCGGTGCGGGCGACGAGCCTGCACCAGGCGGTGACGCTCGTCGGCCGCCGGGCCGTCGGGCGCCTCGCGCTCGAGGCGGCCGTCTGCTCCTTCTTCGAGCGTGCTCCCGGGTCGGGCGGGGTCGCGCGCGGGCATCTCCACGTCCATGCGGTGGAGGTCGCCTCGTGTGCCGCCGAGCTCGCCCGCCGGGTCGGGATCGACGACGCCGAGGCGCACCTCGCCGGGCTGTTGCACGACATGGGCAAGCTCGTCCTGCCGGTGGCGTTCGGCGCCGCGCTGCTCGACGCGCTGAGCGCGGAGACGGCGGGCGGCCCGGACCGGGTCGTCGCCGAGCGCGCCGCACTGGGCACCGACCATGCCGAGGCGGGCGCGCTGCTGGCCGCCCATGCCGGCCTGTCGACGCCGGTCGTCGACGCGATCTGCGCCCATCACGGGCCGCCGATCGAGGCGCCGGACGCGCCGAAGCTCACCGCCTGCGTGCAGGTGGCCAACGCGACGGTCGCGCTCGTCCACGCCCAGCCGGCCGACGAGCTGCTGCTCGACGTCGCGCTCGGCACCCTCGGCCTGCCGATGAGCTGCCTGGAGGAGATCTCGCTGACGGCGCTGCCGGCGGCGACCGCCGAGCCCACCGGCCCGGCGCTCGCCGAGCAGGTCGCGCGGCTCGAGCGCGAGGCGCGCACCGACGAGCTCACGGGCCTGCTGAACCGGCGCTACTGGTCGCTGGCCGCCCGCGAGGAGCTCACCGCCCGCGAGGGCAGCGTGCTCATCTGCGACGTCGATCACTTCAAGCGCATCAACGACTTCCACGGACACCACACGGGCGACTACGTGCTGGCCGAGATCGGCCGGATCCTGGGCACCCACGGGGTCGCCGGCCGGCTCGGCGGCGACGAGTTCGCGCTGCTGGTGCCTGCGCCGCGTGACGGCGAGCAGGTCGCCGGCGACATCGCGACGGCCGTCGCGGCCACGTTCGAGGACCCGACGATGCCGGTGACGCTCTCGATCGGCGTGGCGGCGAGCGGGGCACCGGGCGTGGAGCCCGGCGAGCTGCTGCGCCGCGCCGACGGCGCGCTGTATGAGGCCAAGCGCGCCGGCCGGGCGACCGCCCGCTGCGCGCACGTCTAGACGCCGGCCCCGCGCGCCCTCGGCTCGCGGCCGATCGCCAGGACCGCGAACGCGAGCCGCTCCACGATGCCGGTGAGCTCGGGCAGCTGCTCGACGCGGTCCTCGGCGATGGCCTTGCGGATGAGCTCGTGGATCGCGCCGACCATGGCGTAGGCGATGTCGGCGTCGACCGCGTAGTCGGCCGGCAGGGCATCGCGGTGGGCGTCGGCGATCTGCTCGACGATCGTCGCGAAGCGGCGCAGGGCCGCGTCGCGCCGGCGCAGCGCGGCGTCGCCGACCGAGAGGGCGTCGAGCATGAGGACGCGGGTGAGGCCGGGCTCGTCGGCCAGCAGCTGGAGGTAGACGCGGGCGCCGGCCGAGACGTGCTCCTGCCAGGGGGCGCCCGCCCGGGCCTCGACGGCCTCGCGGGCGATCTGGGCGATGAGCTGGTCGCTGACCGCGTCGTAGGTGGCCAGGAAGCAGTCCTCGCGGTCGTCGAACAGGGCGTAGAACGTGCGGCGCGACACCTGCGCGCGCCCGACGATGGCGGCGACGGTCGTGCCGGCGTAGCCCTGCTCGGAGAGGCACTCGGCCATCGCCGCGATGATCCGGCGCCGGTGGACGGCGTCGACCTCCGCGGCGCTGCGCGAGCGGGGTCCGGACGGCAGCGGGGCGAGGTCATCGTCACCCCAGAGGGCGGCCAAGAGCGGTGACCGCAGGCCAGCATCCGGCTTGCCCATATCTGGTACGTTAGCGTTCCGAACCGACGGGAGGGACGTGATGTCGTCGCCGATGATGGGGGAACACCGGCATGAGGACAGGGGGGTGACCGACCGCGCGGCCGCCATGCGCGAGGCGTTGGCGCGGCTCACCGTCCACGCGATCACCGAGCGCGAGCTGCAGCTCGCCGACGCCGGCGAGCCGGTGGCGGTGCTGCGGCGCGACGGGACCGGGGAACGTGCCCGGTGGTCGCTGCACTTCCGGTTTCTGTCGAGCGGTCCGCTGCGCGCCAACATGCCGGTCGAGCTGCCCCCGACGGCCGACCGCGCGCTCGGCTGGGCCTACGAGGAGGTCGCGGCGCTCCTCGCCGACCACTGGGTGATCGGCGAGGAGCGGCCGCTTCCGGTCGGCCGCTGGGACGAGGCTCAGTCGCCGCTGGACGCGGCGCCCGCGGCCGCCGGCGCCTGAGCCTTCGAATCGGCCGCGCCCGGCGCGTCGCCCGACGGGTCCATGACGCCGCTGGTGAACCAGTCGTAGCGGCCGTCGAGCACCTGCTGGGCGGCCTGGTACTGGGCGCCGTCGCCGTTGTTGAACAGCTCGCCGAACAGCCGGTCGGCGCGGCGGCGCGCCTGCGCGCTGAACAGGCCCGCGAGCTCACGGGCCTGGGCGGCGTGCTGGGGCCGCTCGCGCGCGATCGTCTCGGCGTACGTGCACGCCGCCGCGATCGCGAACAGCTCGGCGCCGATGTCGACGACCCGGCCCAGCAGCGCGCCCTTCTGCTCCAGGCCGGCCTGGTGGCGGCCCATGAGCCCCATGATCGAACGCGCGAGCTTGCGCGCGTGGCGCTCGACGTAGCGGACGTGCTTGGCGTTGGGCCCGAACTCGGCGAACGCGCCGGGCTTCTGGCCCTCACCGGTGACGAGCGAGGGCAGCCAGCCGGCGTAGAACTTCCCGGCGCCGAGCGCCGCCTTCGCCTTGTCGGCCAGCTCGACCTTCGGGTCGAGGATGTCGCCCGCCACCTGGAGGTGCTGGTCGAGCGCCTCGCGGGCGATGAGCAGGTGCATGATCTCGGTCGAGCCCTCGAAGATCCGGTTGATGCGCATGTCGCGCAGCAGCTGCTCGGCCGGGATCGGCTTCTCGCCGCGAGCCTTCAGCGACGCGGCGGTCTCGTAGGCGCGCCCGCCGCGGATCTGCACCATCGTGTCGACCGCCTGCCAGCCGAGCTCGGAGCCGAGGAGCTTCGCGAGCGCCGCCTCGATGCGGATGTCGTTGCGCTTGTCGTCGGCCAGCCGGCTGGCGACGTCGACGACCGCCTCGATCCCGAACGCCGTGCCGGCGAGGAAGGCGAGCTTCTGGGCGACCGGGTCGTGCTTGCCGATCGGCTGGCCCCACTGGCGGCGCTCGGCCGCCCACTCGCGGGCGATCTTCAGCGAGTAGGTCGCCATGGACGCGCAGATCGCCGGCAGCGAGAGCCGGCCGGTGTTGAGCGTCGACAGGGCGATGCGCAGGCCCTTGCCCTCGCCGCCGATGACGTTCTCGGCCGGCACGTAGACGTCCTCGAACGTCGTCAGCGAGTTCTCGATGCCGCGCAGCCCCATGAACTCGTTGCGCGCCGCCACCGTGATGCCCTCGGCGTCGGAGGGGCAGATGAACGCGGTGATGCCGCCTCGGTGGCCCGCGGACTCCGAGACGACGGCCATGACCACGACGACGTCGGCGATCGCGCCGTTCGTCGCCCACAGCTTCGTCCCGTTGAGCCGGTAGCCCTTGCCGTCCTCGGTCGGCGTGGCGGTCGTGGTCATCCGCGCCGGGTCGGAGCCGACGTCGGGCTCGGTGAGCAGGAACGCCGAGATGTGGTCGGTGGCGACCTTCGGCAGCCACTCGCGCTTCTGCGCCTCGGAGCCGAACATCCGCAGCGGCTCGGGCAGACCGATCGACTGATGGGCGCTCAGCAGCGTCGACAGCGACGAGTGCCAGGTGCCCGCCAGGCCGAGCGCCCGGTTGTAGTAGACCTGGGAGAGCCCGAGGCCGCCGTACTCGGTCGGGATCTTCATGCCGAGCGCGCCGAGCTGCTTGAGCCCGTCGACGACATCCTGGGGGATCTTCCCGTCGCGCTCGATCTCGAGCGGGTCGACGTGCGCCATGAGGAACGCCCGCAGCTTGTCGAGGAACGCCTCGCCCTTCTCGACCATCGCCGGGTCGCCGGGCGGCTGCGGATGGATGAGGTCGAGGCGGAAGCTGCCCAGGAACAGCTCGCGGCCGAAGCTCGGCTGGGTCCACTCGGCCTCCCGGCTCTCCTCGGCGACCTGTCGGCTCTGCTCGTACGTGGGGTTCGCGGCCATGGACGTTTGTTACCCCCCGGGCGCCGCGTCTGACGCGGGGTCTGAAGAACCGTGGCGGACGGCCGACTGACCCGGCCATGCGCCTTTCGGTTCGAACCAAACTTCTCGCCTCATCCCTCGTCCTCGTCGCCCTCTGCGCCGTCGGCTTCGCCGTCGCCATCGATCGTCTCGGCGACGTGAAGGCCTCCGGCCACGAGCTCCACGACCGCGCCTACGTCCCGACGGTCGCCGCCGTCGGCGGTCGCGCGACGATCAAGGACCTCCAGGTCCAGACCCAGACCTTCACGATGCTCAGCACCCAGCTGGGCGTCGCCAAGACGCTGTCCTCGCCGCAGGGCAAGGCGCTCGTCAAGGCGATCGAGGTCGACCAGAAGCAGCTGGCCGGCATCGCCAAGGCCCTCGGGGACATCACCGGGCCGGAGCGTCCGCTCGCCCAGCGCTTCATCGGCGCGGCCAAGGACTACAACACGGCCATGGACGCCATCGGGAAGATCAAGCCCGAGGAGTTCGAGACGCCGAAGGGCCTGAAGCTCAGCAAGCAGATCGAGGACGCCCAGAAGGTCATCGACGACACGTCCTCGCAGCTCTCGCTGGCCGGCAGCAAGCTCGCCACCGCCCAGAACCAGAAGATCGACGACGCCTACAAGAGCGGGCGCACCGCGATCCTCATCTCGCTCATCGTCGCGATCCTCGCCGGCCTGGCGATCTCGCTGCGCATCTCCGCGATCGTCCGCCGCGACGTCGACGGCATCGGCCGCGCCCTGCGCCAGCTGCGCGAGCGCGACACGGCCTCGCTGCGCTCCGGCCTGGACGCGGTCGCCGGCGGTGACCTGACCGTGCGTGCCCAGGCGACCACCGAGCCGATCGCCGCGCGCTCGCGCGACGAGATCGGCGCGGTCGCGGTCATGGTCGAGGAGGTTCGCCGCGACACCGCCGCCTCGATCGAGGCCTACAACGCGTCGCTCGACGGCCTGGGCGCCATGATCGGCCGCGTCTCCGAGAGCGCCGTCACCCTCGGCGCGGCCTCCGAGCAGATGGCCACCACCTCGCGTGAGACCGGGCGCGCCGTCGACGAGATCGCCTCGGCGGTCGAGGAGGTCGCCACCGGGGCCGAGCGCCAGGTGACGGCGATGCGTGGCGCCAGCCGGCTCACCGACGACATGACCTCGGCGACCGAGAGCTCGGCGCGCACCGCCGACGAGACGTCGCGGGCGGCCGAGGCCGCGCGCGAGCTCGCCGGCGAGGGTGCCCGCGCCGTCGCCCAGGCGACCGAGGCGATGGTCGCCGTGCGCGACTCGTCCGAGCAGGTGACCGGCGTCATCCGCGAGCTCGGGTCGAAGTCGGAGCAGATCGGCGGGATCGTGGACGCGATCACCGGGATCGCCGAGCAGACGAACCTGCTGGCGCTCAACGCCGCGATCGAGGCGGCCCGGGCCGGCGAGCAGGGCCGTGGCTTCGCGGTCGTGGCCGAGGAGGTCCGCAAGCTCGCCGAGGAGTCGCAGACCGCCGCCGCGTCGATCGCCGGCCTCATCGGCGAGATCCAGCACGAGACCAAGCGCGCCGTCGACGTCGTCGAGCGCGGGGCCGCCCAGACCGACGAGGGTACGCAGACCGTCGAGCATGCCCGCGCGTCGTTCGAGCGGATCGCCGGCCAGGTCGACGAGATGAGCGCCCGCGTGGCCGACATCGCCGTCGCGGTCGGCAACCTCGCCCAGACCTCGGAGCAGATGCGCGAGGAGGTCAACGCGGTGGCGTCGGTGTCCGAGCAGACGTCGGCGGCGACCGAGCAGGTCTCGGCCTCCACGCAGCAGACGTCGGCGGCCACGCAGCAGATCGCTGCCTCGGCCCAGACGCTCGCCTCCACGGCGGGCGAGCTCACCCGCCTCGTGGGCGAGTTCAAGCTGTAGACCCCGTGGGGTCAGGGGTGCTCTGACCCCTGGTCGCGCCTGCGGCGACCATCTCGCCCCAGGCGCGCTCGAGGTCGCCGGGCCGGGCATCGATCCCGGCCACGGCGTCCTCGAGCACCGTGACCTCGAAGCCCGCGGCGCGCGCGTCGAGCACGGTCGCCCGGACGCAGTAGTCGGTGGCGATGCCGCCGACCGCGAGCCGGTCGACCCCGCGCTCGCGCAGCGTCCGGGCGAGGTCGGTGCCCTGGAAGGCCGAGTAGCCCTCCGTCTCGCGGTCGGTGCCCTTGTCGACGACGAGGTCGACGCGGGCCGTGTCGAACGGCGCGTGCAGCTGGGCGCCCGCCGTGCCCGCGACGCAGTGCACCGGCCAGCGGCCCCCCTCGGTCTCGAAGGACGAGTGGTCGGCCGGGTGCCAGTCGCGGGTCGCGACGACGAGCTCGTAGCCGCCGGCGAGCCGGGCCAGCCGGTCGGCCGCCGCGGCGCCGCCCTGCACCGCCAGGGCGCCGCCCTCGCAGAAGTCGTTCTGGACGTCGACGGCGAGCAGGGCCTCCATGGGATCGACGATAACGACCGGCTTGCGGCGGTGGTTGAGCGGGCCGCGCCCGGGTAGCGTCTGGGGGCATGGCGCCCTCCGAGTCCCTGAACGTCGTGGTCGTCGGCGGCGGTGTCGCCGCCGCAGAATGCGTCCTGGCGCTGCGCGAGCTGGCCGGCGACCGGGTCGCCCTGACGCTCGTGGCCCCCGAGCCGGACTTCGTCCTGCGGCCGCTGCGCACCGCCGAGCCGTTCTCGGCCGGGCACGTCGTCCGCCACCCGGTCGCCGAGCTCGCCGAGGCCGTCGACGCGCGGCTGCTCGTCGATGCGGTCGTCGCGGTGTCGCCCGAGCGCCGCGCGGTGCGGCTGCGCAGCGGCGACACCGTCGACTACGACGCGCTCGTCCTCGCCGTCGGCGCCCAGCACCGGACCGAGTTCCCGCGCGCGATCACGTTCTCGGGCGACCGGCGCAGCACCGTCTACAACGGGCTGCTCGCCGACCTGGAGGAGCGCTGGACGAGCTCGGTCGCGTTCGTCGTGCCGCCCGGCACGACCTGGCCGCTGCCGCTCTACGAGCTCGCCCTGCAGACCGCCCGCCAGGCGCGGGCCATGGGGGTCGAGGACGCGGCGCTGGACCTCTACACGCCCGAGCCCGCGCCGCTGGCGGTCTTCGGCGCGGCCTCGAGCGAGGTCGTGGGCGCGCTGCTGTCGGAGTACGGCGTGACGTTCCACGGCGCTGTCGAGCCGCGGATCGGCGACGACGGGCATCTCGTCGTCGGCGGCACGCCGCTGGCGGCGCAGCGCGTCGTCGCGCTGCCGACGCTTCACGGGCCGGCGGTGCCCGGGGTGCCGGGCGACGCCGAGGGCTTCCTCGCCGTCGACGACCACGGCCGGGTCGCCGGGGTGCGGGACGTGTACGCGGCGGGCGACGGGACGACCGTGCCGGTCAAGCAGGGCGGTGTCGCCACCCAGTTGGCTGACGCGATCGCCGAGGCCCTCGCCCAGCGCGCCGGTGCCGACGTCCATCCGCGCCCGTTCCGCGCCGAGATCCAAGGGCGTTTGCTCGTCGGCGGCGGCGTGCAGCCGCTGCCGCCGACCGGCGACGGCCCCGCCTTCGAGCCGCTCGACGCGGCGGTGAAGGTCCAGGGCCGCTACCTGTCGCGGTGGTTGCAGTCGACGGCGTCCTGAGCGGCCGCTAGGCCTCCGGCTCGTCGCCGGCCAGCAGCCGGTAGAGCGCCCGGCGGGCGTCGTCGAGGATGCGGCGCGCCTCGCCGAGCTGGGTGGCCGTGCCGGTCTGGCCGACCTGCATCGCGGCGATGGCCAGCCCCTTGGCGGCCACGCGCAGCTCGTGCAGCTCGTCGGGCAGTTGGCCGGCCGCCGTCTCCCAGGGCAGGCCGAAGCGCTCGCGGCGCTCCTCGACGTGCGCGCGGCCGGCGTCGGTGAGCTCGTAGAGCTTGCGCGTCGCGTCCTGGACGGCCCGCACGAGCCCCTCGTCCTCGAGCTGGGCGAGGACCGGGTAGACCGAGCCGGGGCTCGGCCGCCAGACGCCGCCGGAGCGCTCCTCGATCTCCTGCATGAGGCCGTAGCCGTTGCGCGGCTCCTCGGCGAGCAGGAGCAGGACGGCGGCGCGGATGTCGCCGCGCCGGGCGCGCCGCCCACGGCGGCCGCGGTGGCCGGGCCCGTGCCCGCCCGGGCCCCAGGGGCCCCAGCCGCGCGGGTCGCCGCCGCGCAGCGGCGGCATGTCACCGCGCTCGGGCCCGGTCATGAGGCTCAGCCAGAGCCCGGTGCGACGGTGGTGGTGGTGGCAGCCGCCGTACGGGGCGGCGGGGGAGGCGAAGGTCATGTGGTGGTCTCCGTTCGTGCGCCTATCGCAATAGGTCAACGATATATCGCGACTATTCGCGCTGTCAACTCTCTGCACCGGCCCCGGCCGGGAACCTCTGACCTCATGGCTGGGGCGGGCGCTGCCGATGGCTCTCCCCGTGTCCCGCCTGCGCAACTGCGAGGTCGTCAACCACTTCTGCGCGTTCGGCTCCGACGGCCACGGCGGCTGTCGCCAGCCCGGCGAAGCGGCCGAGCCGCGCCGGGTGTGCCTGCCGCTGGCGTTCTGAGCGGCGCGGGCCGCTCAGCTGACGTCGCGGAACGTCAGCACGACGCGGCCCAGCACGATGACGTCGCCGTCGCTGAGGTCGGCCTCGCTCACCCGTCGGCCGTTGACGAACGTGCCGTTGACGCTGCGGTCGTCCAGCAGCCGGACCCCAGCCGCGCGCACGTTGAGGATCGCGTGCCGGCGCGAGACGCTCTGGTCCTCGAGCTGGACGTCGGCCGAGAAGCTGCGCCCCAGGTGCGTGACGCCCTCGCCCACCGGCAGCAGCTCGCGGTGCTCGCCGTCCTCGACGACGAGATAGCGCCCGGCGGGCGGACGCTGCTCGTCGACCGCTTGGCGGCGGGTCCGCGGGGCGACACGGGGCAGGGCGTCGAGAACCTCGGTCGGGCAGTCCGAGGCGGGGATGGTTGGCGCCGAAACCTGCATGGCGACAGTGCAGCGCGTGAACCTGAGCGTCACCTAAGCGGCCGGCCGGCGCACCGGACCGTGCAGCGTCCGGCCGCCTCGATCCCTACCCTCCGTCACCGCTCATGGCCGACCCCGCCCGCCCGCTGACCACCGCCGACGCCCGCGTGGCCCTGCGCATGCTCGAGGAGGCCGGCCCCGACGGGCTCACCGTCGCCGACATGCGGCGCGAAGGGCTGCAGATGCCCGCACAGGCGCTCTACGAGGTCGAGCTGGCCGGCTGGCCGCTGGAGCGCAACGCCGGCCGGGTGCGCCTGCGCCCCGCCGACACCCCGCCGCCGCCGCCGTTCCGCATGCCGCCGAAGGTGCGGCTCGTGCCGCGCGGCTGATCGCGTCCGTCCGCAGACGAACGGTCCCCCGCTCGGGGGATGCAGCCCAGGCCGCGGCGGCCGACCCAACGGGATAGCCCATTTGCCCCGGAAGGATCCGTCGTGAAGCTCTCGGTGCGCGCCAAGCTGCTGGCCGCCTTCGCTCTGATGTTCCTGCTCAGCCTCGCCATCGGCGGGCTCGCGCTGAACCGCCTGTCGGTCGTCGGCGACGACGTCACCCACCTCGGGCGCGAGCACATCCCCGAGACCGAGCGGATGGGTGAGGCCACGACGCTTGCCAACAAGATCCGCAAGGACCAGCTGCACTATCTGCTCGTGGCGCCGAAGGACCGCGCCGAGGTCCTCAACGACGACCTGGGCGGCGCGCTCGCCGACCTCGAGAAGGTCGTGGCCGCCATCCCGCGTGACTCGGGCACCTACACCGAGGCGCAGACGTTCAAGCGGGCCATGGACAAGTACGTGCGCACCGCCGCGCCGTTCGTCCGCCTCCAGAACGCGGGCGACACCGAGGCCGCTGCCGCCGCGATCGACAACCCGGTCTGGGACGAGATCAAGGCCGCGATGGCCGCCTGGCAGAAGGCCCAGGTCGCCGAGGGCGCGCAGGTCGCCGGGGCCAGCGACCAGCGCGTCTCCGACGCCCGCCGGCTCATCGTCATCGGGATGCTCGTCGCGCTGCTCATGGGCGTCGGGCTCGCGCTCGCCATCTCCGGCAATCTCGCGCGGCGCATCGGCGCGATCGTCGACCGGATCAGCTCGTTGCGCGACCACGACACCAGCCAGCTGCGCGACGGGCTCGACCGCTTCGCCGAGGGCGACCTCACCGTCGAGGTCGTCCCGACCACGCCCGAGCTCCACGATGGCGGCAGCGACGAGCTCGCCGTGCTGGCCGAGGCCGTCAACGACCTGCGCACGAACACGGTCGCGTCGGTCGACTCCTACAACCGCTCCCGCGACGCGCTGGCCGGCATGATCGGCCAGATCGCCGGCACGGCCGGGACGCTCTCGAGCGCCTCGCAGCAGATGGCCGCCAGCTCGGAGGAGACCGGCCGCGCGGTCGGCGAGATCGCTCACGCGGTCGGCGAGGTCGCGCAGGGCACCGAGCGTCAGGTGCGGTCGGTGCAGTCGACGCGCTCGGCCACCGAGGAGATGACCCAGGCGACCGCCGAGGGCGGCGAGCGCGCCCGGGAGACCGAGCGTGCCGCCCAGCGCGCTCGCGAGCTGGCCACCGAGGGCGCCGACGCGGTCCGTCAGGCCACCGAGGCGATGGAGGCGGTCCGCCAGGCGTCCGGCGAGGCGACCGGAGCGATCCGCGGCCTCGGGTCGAAGTCGGAGCAGATCGGCGGGATCGTGGACGCGATCACCGGGATCGCCGAGCAGACGAACCTGCTGGCGCTCAACGCCGCGATCGAGGCGGCCCGGGCCGGCGAGCAGGGCCGTGGCTTCGCGGTCGTGGCCGAGGAGGTCCGCAAGCTCGCCGAGGAGTCGCAGACCGCCGCCGCGTCGATCGCCGGCCTCATCGGCGAGATCCAGGCCGACACGGCCACCGCCGTCCGGGTCGTCGAGCAGAGCGCGGTCGAGACCGAGCGCGGCGCCGAGACGGTGGAGCAGGCGCGCGGTTCGTTCCAGCGGATCGGTGAGGGCGTCGAGCGCATGACCGCGCAGGTCGGCGAGATCGCCTCCGCCGTCCAGCAGCTGGCCGCCTCCTCGCAGCGCGTCAGCGACGGCATCGCCGAGGTGGCCGCCGTGGCCGAGGAGACGTCGGCGACCTCCCAGCAGGTGTCGGCATCGGCGGTGGAGAACACCTCCGCGGTGCGCGAGATCGCGGGGTCCGCCCAGGATCTCGCGTCGGCGGCGGCCGAGCTCGAGCGGCTCGTCGCGCGCTTCACCGTCACCGCCTGATCAGCCCGCGCGGCGCTGCGCCTCCTCGAGCCGGGCGTGGCGCTCGTCGCCGGGGCCGACGAGGTCGCTCAGCGCCGCTCGGACCGCGGCGAGGTCGACGGTTCCGGCGGCGATGACGGCCTCGATGTCGGCCCAGTCTCGGGTGCGGTCGAACATCGCCTTGAAGACGACGAGCTCCTCGGGGCCGAGGATCGGGATCTGGGCGCCGGAGAACGGGACGCTGCGGCGGTGGGCGGCAGCTGCCTCGTGGATCGGGGCGTAGTCGAAGAAGAGGTCGAGCGGGGTCTCGTCCCACCACAGCCGGGTCTGCCCGTCACGCGCGATGACCGCCTCGATGCCGTCGGGCCGCGCGACGCCGTCGGGGAGCGCGTCCAGCGCCGGGGCGCAGTTGTCGCCGGGCATGAAGACGTTGACGTCGAGGTCGCTCGTCCCGCGGGGGTCGAGGGTGCAGTAGGCGAGGGCGATCGCCCCGCCGAACGCGTGCGGGATGCCAGCGGCGTCCAGGGCCGCGTGGAGCTCGAGGATCCGTTCGCCGAGCGTCATGCGGCCGTCGGCAGCCGCGGGAAGCGCAGCTCCCGCTCGTGCCGGGTGGGCAGCAGCTCGGCGAGCTCGATGACCTCGGCCAGCCGGCGTCCGGTGCGCTCGAGCTGCTCGGCCGACGGCTCGGTGCGGCGGCGGCGAACCTCGGGCCGCGCGGCCAGCGACCACCCCGCGGCGCCCAGCAGGCGCGCGAGCACGGCGACCGACGGCTGCTTGAGCCCACGCTCGTACTGGGAGAGCGTCGCCTGCGACGTGCCACCTCGCCGGGCGAGCTCGCGCTGGCTCAGACCGGCGTGGCGGCGCGCCTCGAGCAACGTGGCGGCGACGTCCATGGCTCGCAGTATATCCGCCTGGATATCAACGGGGACGGCGTCGAAGCGCGCGGCCCGCTATGAGTACCGGGCAGGCGGCAGGGAGACGAATGGAGCCAGGCGTACAGCGGATCATGGTCATTCTCGACGGCGCGGCCGAGCCGATCTGGCCGTGGCCGTCCACGCTCGAGGAGGCCCACACCCCGGCGGTCGACGCGCTCTGCGCCGCCGGGGCGGTCGCGCGCGTCGCCACGACCCCCGACGGGCTGCTGCCCGGCAGCGAGATCGGCATCCCGACCCTGCTGGGCGCCCCGCCCCCCGGGCCGGTCGCCCGCGGGCTCGTCGAGGCGGCCGCCGCCGACGTCGACGTCCCGGACGGGGCCGGTGCCTGGCGCATCGACCTGCACCATCCCGACGGCCGGCGCGCGCTCGCCGCCGAGACCGGCCTCGTCGAGCCGGTCGTGCGCCGCCAGCTGCCCGACCACGAGGTCCGCCATCTCAAGGGCCACCGCCTGCTCGCCGTCGGCCCCGCCCGCCCGAGCGTCGATCGCATCGCGTCGCTGCGCGCCCGCATCTGGCCGGACGGCCACGGGCTGCCGGCGGTGCTCGACGATCGCACCGTCGTCATCGCCGCGCGCGGGGCGGCGTCCGGCTGCGGCCGGCTGCTGGGCGCCCGCGTCGTCACCCCGGCGGGCGCGACCGGCGACGTCGGCAGCGACCTGTGGGCCAAGACCCGCGCCGCGCTCGCCGCCCTCCAGGACGCCGACCTCGTCGTCGTCCACATCGGCGGCGCCGACGAGGCCGCCCACTTCCGCGACCGGGTCGGCAAGCGCGGCATGCTCGAGTCCGCCGACCAGGACGTCATCGCCCCGCTCGCCCGGGCCGCCCGCGACCGGGGCGCCGTGCTCGCGGTCACCTGCGACCACGCGACCTGCGTCGAGACCGGGCGCCACGCGGCCGACCCGGTCCCGCTCGTCGTCGCCGGGGCCGGCGTGGCGGTCTCCGGCCCCGATCACCTGCACGAGCGGGAGCTCTCCGCCACGCCGGTCCACGACTCGCCGTGGGCGCCGATCGGCGCGCCGCGCTGACTACGCGCGCAGCTTGTAGCCGCGCAGGAACAGCCGGTGGTTCAGGGCAAACAGCGCCGCCGTCGCGAGCGTCAGGAAGCCGAGCGACAGCGCGACGCTCGCCTCGCTGTAGCCCAGGAACCCGTAGCGCACCAGCGCGATCATGTAGTAGATCGGGTTGAGGTGCGTGAGCGTCTCGAACGGCTCGGGCAGCAGCGACGCCGAGTAGAAGACGCCGCCCAGGAAGATGAGCGGCTGCAGGATGAACGTCTGGGCGAAGGAGACGTCGTCGAACTGCTCGGCCCGCACCCCGACCAGCACGCCGAGCTGGGCGAAGAAGAACCCGACGAGAAACAGCGCCGGGACGAGCACGAGCACGTGGTCGACCGGGATGTCGACGAGCAGCGAGGCGGCGACGAACGTCAGCGTCGCCACGAGCATCCCGCGCAGGAAGCCGCCCAGCGAGAACGCGAGCAGCAGCTGCATGGGCGAGGCGGGGGAGGAGAGCTGGTCGTCGATCGACCGCTGGAACTTCTGCTGGAGGATCGACGACGAGTTGTTGGCGAATGCGTTGATCGCCCAGGCCATCATGATGAGCCCGGGCACGACGAAGACGATGTAGTCGAAGCCGTGCAGCTCCTTGATGCGCGAGCCGAGCGCCGCGCCGAAGACCGAGATGTACAGGAACGTCTCGAGCAGCGGCGCGCCGACCGTCTGACGCTTGATCTTCATGAAGCGGTTGACCTCGCGCCGCACGAGCGTCAGGAACCGGATCTGCGACGGGCTCAGCGACGGCCGCGGCGCGCGCGGCATCGGCCGGGCGCTCACGAGGCCACCGCCTGGGCGCGCGAGAGCTCCTTGCGGCCGACGAGCTCCAGGTAGGCGTCCTCCAGCGATGCGACCCCGTACTGCGCGGCCAGCTCGCCGCTGGAGCCCTGGGCGACGAGCTCGCCGCCGTTGATGAAGGCGATGCGGTCGCAGAGCTGCTCGGCCTCCTCGAGGTAGTGCGTCGTGAGCAGCACCGTCGTGCCCTCGGCGTTGATGCGCTGGATGTAGTGCCACAGCTCCAGGCGCAGCTCGACGTCGACGCCGGCGGTCGGCTCGTCGAGGATGAGCAGCCGCGGCCGGTGCATGAGCGCCCGGGCGAGGATGAGCCGGCGCTTCATGCCGCCCGACAGCGTCCGGGTGCGCTCGTCGCGCTTGTCGGTCAGCGAGAACGCGTCGAGCAGCTCGGCGGCGCGCTCGCGGCGCTCGCGGCGCGGCATGCCGAAGTAGCCGCCGTGGTAGTCGAGCGTCTCCTCGAGCGTCAGGAACCAGTCGAGGTTGAGGTCCTGGGGTGCCAGGCCGACGGCCATCCGCGCGTTCTCGTAGTGGTCGACGGCGTCGTGGCCGAAGATGCGGATCTCGCCCGAGGTGGGCTGCGCGAGCCCGGTCGCGCAGTGGATGAGGGTCGACTTGCCGGCGCCGTTGGGCCCGAGCAGGCCGAAGAACTCGCCGCGGCGGATCTCCAGCGAGACGCCGCGCAGCGCCTCGGTGCCGGTCGGGTAGCGCTTGACGAGGTCGACGGTCTGCAGCGCGGGCGGATCGTCGTGGTGGTGGTGGTGGTTCTGACGGCTCATCGATCCACCATCATGGCGCCTCGAGCGCGGTTGAAGTCAACCGGCGAGCTTCGCCCCCTGGGCGGACACTCGCTGAGGCAATCCGAGCCGCCAGGCGAGGATTGCCCTACCAGGCCTGGCCGGCGCCGCAGTTCGGGCAGATCACCGTCGTCGAGACGGCCGCCGCGAAGACGAAACCGCAGGCGCAGCCGTAGGTGGCGTGGTCCTCGGGCGGGCCGGCCGCGCGGTGGCGGTGCTCGGCCGGCGGCCACGTCGCGTCCGTCGCCGCGGCAGTGACGCTCGCCCCGTTGACGTGGGCGAGGATGTGAGGGCGCCGCTGGGCGGAGCGGCGCTCGGTGGGTCGTTGGGGGCGAACGCGCATCTGGGCTGCTCGAGGTGGTGGTTGCACGGTGGAGTCGGGCCGCTTGAGCTGGGCTTTAGCCGCGGCGGACGGACGACGGACCGCCTTGCGCCCAGGAGTGCGATACTGGCGGCGCGATGGACCCCGCCCGCAAGCGCACCATCCGTCTGGTCGTCGCCCTCAGCGCCGCGTTGCTGCTCGCCACCGGCCTGGTCTGGCAGAGCTTCAACGCCTCGAGCGAGGCGAAGAGCCCGAGCCAGCTGCTGACGCTCACTGACGCCAACGGCACCTACCAGCTGACCGGCAAGGTCGTGGACGGCTCGATCGTCAAGGTCGGCAACACGACCCGCTTCGAGGTCCGCGACCGCACCGGCACCGCCAAGGTCCCGGTGAGCTACACGGGCGCGGTGCCCGACCCGTTCCGTGACGGCCGCGAGGTCATCGTCACGGTTCGCAAGCAGGGCGGCATCTACGTCGGCGAGAAGGACACGCTGACGACGAAGTGCCCGTCGAAGTTCACCGAGAAGGGGCCGACCCAGACCGCGGCCCCGACGACCTGACGGACGCTTCGTGGCCGACCTCGGTCGCGCCCTGACGTTCCTGGCGCTCGTCGTCGCCGTCTACGGCATCGGCGCCGCGCTCTACGGCGCCCGCAGCGGGCGCCGTGAGTACGTCACGTCCGCCCGCCGGGCGACCTACGCGCTCGCGGGTCTGACGACCGCCGCGTTCGTCCTGCTCGAGGTCGCGTTCCTGCGCTCGGACTTCAGCCTCGAGGTCGTCTGGTCGCACTCGTCGACGACGACGCCGACCTTCTACAAGGCGGCCGCCGCCTGGTCGTCGCAGGAGGGCTCGCTGCTGCTGTGGCTCTGGCTGCTGTCGGTGTGGTCGGCGCTCGTGCTCTTCCTCACCCGCTTCCGGATGCGCGATGTGCAGCCGTACGCGATCGCCGTCCTCATGGGCTTCTCGGTCTTCTTCGCGGCGCTGCTCGTCTTCAAGGTGTCGCCGTTCAAGGCGCTGCCGGTCGCACCGGTCGAGGGCGTCGGCCTCAACCCGCTGCTGCGCCACCCGAGCATGATGGCCCACCCGCCGATGCTCTACTCGGGCTACACGCTGTGGGCGATCCCGTTCGCCTTCGCGGTCGGCGCGCTCATCGTGCGGCGGGTCGACGCCGAGTGGATCGTCGCGACGCGCCGCTTCGCCCTGGGCGCCTGGTTCTTCCTCGGCGTCGGCATCCTGCTGGGGGCCCGCTGGTCGTACTCCGAGCTGGGCTGGGGCGGCTACTGGGCCTGGGACCCGGTCGAGAACGCGTCGCTGCTGCCGTGGCTGACCGGCACCGCGTTCATCCACTCGGTCATGGTCCAGGAGAAGCGCGGGATGCTGAAGACGTGGAACGCGTCGCTCATCCTGGCGACCGGCACGCTGGCGATCCTCGGCACGTTCCTCGTGCGCTCCGGCATCCTGGACTCGATCCACGCGTTCACCGGCGGCGATCTCGGCTGGCCGTTCGTCGGCCTCATCTGCGGGATGATCGCCGCGTCGACCTACCTCGTCACGACGCGCCGCGACGTCCTGCGCTCCGAGCACCGGCTCGACTCGCTGCTGTCGCGCGAGGCGATGTTCCTCGCCAACAACCTCGTGCTCGTCGGGCTGGCGTTCGTCGTCTTCTGGGGAACGTTCTTCCCGCTCATCTCCGAGGCGCTCACCGGCGACAAGCAGTCGCTCGGGCCGCCCTGGTACGACAAGTACGTCGTCCCGCTGGCGCTGCTGCTCGTCCTGCTCACCGGCATCGGGCCGGCGATCGCCTGGCGGCGCGCGACGTGGGCCAACGCGCGGCGCGCGTTCATGGTGCCGGTGCTCGCCGCGGTCGTCGCCGCGCTCGTCCTGCTGCCGTTCGGCGTCGGCGGGCAGCCCTTGGCGCTGCTGCTCTTCGTGCTGGCAGCGTTCGCGATCGCGATCGGCGTCCAGGAGTTCGTCCGCGGCGTGCGCGCCCGGCGGGCGATGACCGGCGAGGCCGCCCCGCTGGCGTTCGTGTCGCTCGTGCGGCGCAACCGGCGCCGCTACGGCGGCTACATCGTTCACCTCGGGATCGCCGTCATGTTCGTCGGGGTCGCCGCCTCGTCGTCGTTCCAGCACGTGCGCGACGTGCGCCTGAGCCCGGGCCAGACGGCGAAGATGGGCAACGGCTACAGCGTCCGCTACGACAGGCCGACCTCGCGCATCGACCTGTCGCGCGGCGACGTCGAGCGGCTCGTGTTCGGCGCGCGCCTGACGCTCTCCAAGGACGGCAAGAAGGTCGGCGTCCTGTTGCCCGAGCGCGGCTACTACCCGATCCAGGGCGCGCCGTTCGCGCCGCCGCTGGGCCGCTACTTCGACGGCGAGTCCACGAGCGAGGTCGCGCTGCGCGCCGGCGTGGGCCGCGACATCTGGACCGCGGTCTCGCCCGACATCTCCCAGCTGCTGAAGACCGTGAAGGTCGGCGACGACCGCTTCAAGGCCGCTCAGGGCAAGATCCCGGACGCGCAGTACGCCGAGTCGCTCGGCCTCGCGATCCGCGGGCTCGTCGACAGCTACACGACCAAGGCGCCGCCGGCGACGTTCCGCCTGCTCGTCTCGCCGATGGTCGCCTGGATCTGGATCGGCAGCCTCATCATCTTCGCCGGCGCCCTCGTCTGCCTGTGGCCGACGGCGGACCTCGCCCGGCGACGGGCGACCGCGGGCTACGCGGCCGACGTCGCGCGCGAGCTGGGCCGCGCCTGACCCGATGGACCCGCTCGAAGTGCTCCTGACGCTCCTGGCCGTCGCGCTGACGGTCGTCGTCATCGCCGGCCCGCTGCGCCGCGGCCACCGCGACCGCGAGGAGACGGCGCTGACGGTGCGGATCGCCGACCTCGCGGCGGCCAAGGAGGCCCGCTACCGCGAGATCCGCGACGCCGAGATGGACTACCGGACCGGCAAGCTCACCGAGCGTGA
The DNA here is from genome assembly GCA_040255945.1 of Solirubrobacterales bacterium. Lineage (GTDB taxonomy): Bacteria > Actinomycetota > Thermoleophilia > Solirubrobacterales > Solirubrobacteraceae > Baekduia. The sequence continues at coordinate 33,446 of JBDZVZ010000009.1, forward strand.
CTGGCGGGCGATCGACCGCCAGCTGCGCGCCGACGCGGCCGAGCTGCTGCGCCGGCTCGACGAGCTCGGCGCCCGGGACGCCTGACGGGCTACCATTGCGCCCGACATGCTCGAGACGCTGCTCAACGTGGTCCAGGTGTTCCTCTGCGTGGCCGTCATCCTGCTCGTGCTCATGCACTCGGGCAAGGATGCGGGCCTGTCGGGCGCCTTCGGCGTCGGCACCGGCCAGGGCGCGCTCGGCGGCGGCTCGTTGGTGGAGCGCAACCTCAACCGCTGGACGATCTTCTTCTCGATCCTGTTCGTCGTGAACACGATCGTCCTGCTGAAGATCTCCTAGCCCGCGGCGCTCACCAGGCCCGCGCGTAGAGCTCGCGCAACTCGGCCTCGTCGGCGCGCGGCGGGGTGAGCGACAGCTCGCGGCGCTGGGCCGCGGCGGCGGCGCAGGCGTCGAGCGCGGCCTCGTCGACGCCGAGGTGGCGGATCCCGTCGGCGCCCGCGCGGCGGGCGAGCCGGCGGGCCAGCTCGGCCAGCGTGCCGTCCGGGTCGACGCGGCCGGGCGCACGCCGCTCGAGCGCCGCGATGGCCACCGGCAGCACGGCCGCATTCGCCGGCCCGTGCCCGGCGCCGCCGGCGCGCACGAGCGTCTGGGAGAGCACGTGGCTCAGGCCGTAGCGGGCCGCCCCGATCGCATAGCCGGACAGCAGCGCCGCCTGGGCGAGCTGCTCGCGCGCCGTGGCGCCGGGGTCCTCGCCCTCGACGAGCCAGGCGCTGTCGATGAGCCGCTGGGCCTCGCGGGCGGCCAGGGTGGGGACGGGGGAGGCGAGCGTCGTGGCCGGAGCCTCGACCGCGTGGGCGAGCGCGTTGGCCGAGCTGGCCGCCAGGTCGGCGGCCGGCTGGGAGGCCGACAGGTCCGGATCGTTGATGACGACCGCGGGCCGGACGAATCGGGCAACCTGCTCGCGGCCGACCGGCAGACGGTGGATCGGGGTCATCTCGGCGGCGCTGAGCGTCGTGGGGATCGCGACGACGCGCGCCTCGGGCCCGCGGGTGCCGGCGACGGCTTTGGCGACGTCGATGATCCGGCCGCCGCCCAGCGCGACGATGAGGTCGTGCGCGACGGCGCCCAGCAGGCCGGCGGCGAGCTCGTCGACCGGGCCGGGGGCGACGTGGTGGACGGCGGCGGCCTCCTCGACGACCGCGGGCGCCGCGGCGGCGGCCCGTGCGGTCGTCAGCAGCGTGTAGGGCCCGTCGCCGATGTGGACGGCCGCCTCCCCGACCGTCCCGCGTCCGAAGCGGATCGTCCGCTCCCCGTCACGCCACGTGAAGTTCATGCGGGTGAGCCTATGCGGACCCTCGGGTTGCGACCCGCCCCGCCCTGGGTATAGGACTGCCGCCACGCGCACGGCCGCAGGGGCCGGGCGCACCGTCCTCGGGAGGGACGCAGATGCTCAAGGTCCGCCGCTGCCTGCGCGCAGCGCTGCTCGTCGTCGCGCTCACGCTGCTCACGATCCCCGCGGGCGCACAGGCCAAACGGCAGGCGAAGGCCGCCCAGGCGCCGGTTCCCGAGCTGAGCTGGACCGACTGCGGCGGAGGCTTGCAGTGCGCGAACGCGTCCGTCCCGCTCGACTACTCGCGCCCCAACGGCCTGACCTACCGGGTGGCGCTCATCCGCAAGCCGGCCACCGACACGGCGAACCGGATCGGCTCGCTGTTCACGAACCCGGGCGGCCCCGGCGCCTCGGGTGTCGACTTCGTCCGCGCGACCGCCGACTCGCTGTACGCGACGCTCAACCAGCGCTACGACATCGTCGGCTTCGACCCGCGCGGCACCGGCGCCAGCCAGGCGCCGATCGACTGCCACGCCGACCAGGAGACCGAGGGCATCTACGGGCAGCCGTTCACGACCCCCGACAACGTCGACTTCTGGGGCCTCGTCAGCCAGAAGTGGGGCTACGTCCAGAAGTGCAAGCGCAACAACCCGCAGATCCTGCCCTACGTCACGACCGGCAACGTCGCGCGCGACCTCGACCTGCTGCGCCGGGCGGTCGGTGACGACCAGCTCAACTACCTCGGCTTCTCCTACGGGACGTTCCTCGGCGCCACCTATGCGAGCCTCTTCCCGGGCAAGCTCGGCCGCGTCGTCCTCGACGGCCCCGTCGACGCCGACGAGTACATCAACCACCCGCTGGCCGACCTGAGCGCCCAGACCGCGGGCTTCGAGACCGCGCTCGGCCGCTTCTTCCAGGCGTGCGCCCGCGACCAGACCACCTGCCTGGGCTTCGGCGGCGACGACCCGTGGTCGGCGTTCGACGCGCTTGCCGACCAGATGGACGTCACGTCGCTGCCGGCCGCCGGCTACACGCCCGACCCGCGGCCCGTCGACGGCGACGACCTGCGCGCCGCGGCGATCCTCGTCGTCTACAACAAGGGCAACTGGCCGTTCTTCGCCCAGCTGCTCGCGTCGGCGGCGGCCGGGGACGGCACGCTCGTGCGCTACGTCACCGACCTGTTCTACGGCCGCAACGACGACGGCACGTTCGCGCCCGACAACGACCGGTATTTCACGATCGGCGCGGTCGAGCAGCGCTACACGAGCAACCTGTTGCGCTACTTCCGCGCCGGCAAGCGCTCGTGGAGCGAGCACGAGCACTTCTGGTTCAACAACGGCTATGCCGAGCTGCCGTACGGCCTGTACGGCGTGCGGCCCAACGGCGCGTTCGACGGGCCGTTCCGCATCCCGGCCTCGGCGAACACGCCGCTCGTCGTCGCGACGACCTACGACCCGGCGACCCCCTACCGGGGCGCGCGCAACCTCGTGCGCGACCTCGGCAACGCGCGGCTGCTGACGATGAACGGCGACGGCCACACGGCCTACGGCGGCAACTCGCCGTGCATCGACAGCGCGGTCGAGGCCTACCTGTTGGCGGGCACGCTGCCGGCGGCCGGGACGCGCTGCCAGCAGGACGTGCCGTTCGTCCAGGAGCCGACGGCCGGCCAGCGCAGGGCGCCGCTCGCGCCCCAGCGCAACCTCGACGAGCTGCTCTCCGTCCACGTCAAGCCGGTGGTGCCGTTGCGGGCGCCATAGGATGCACCGGGCCCGGTGCCCGGCACGCTTCACACGATCGGCCACTCGACGCACACCCTCGAGCGGTTCGTCGAGCTCCTGCAGGCGCATGAGATCGCCCTGCTGGTCGACGTGCGTCGCTGGCCGCGGTCACGCCGCCACCCGCAGTTCGACGACGACGCGCTCGCCGTCGAGCTCGCCCCCGCCGGGATCGGCTACGAGCATCTGGCCGAGCTCGGCGGGCGGCGCCGGCCCCGGCCCGACACGCCGAACACCGGCTGGCAGGTCGAGGGGTTCCGAGGCTACGCCGACCATCTCGACAGCGACGAGTTCACCCGCGGTCTTGTGCGGCTCGAGGAGGTCGCGGCCGGGCGCCGCACCGCAGTCATGTGCGCCGAGGCCCAGTGGTACCGGTGCCACCGCCGCGTGCTCAGCGACGTCCTGCTCGTGCGCGGCTGGGAGGTCTGTCACATCTGGCCCGACGCGCGGGCAACCGCGCACGCGCTCACCGAGTTCGCCGTCGTCGAGGACGGCATGCCGCGCTACCCGGCGCCGCAGCTCGGGCTCGACGTGTAGCGACGCACCGCCTTGCGAGGCGGTCGGACGGGAGGCACTGGCATAGTGCGTTGTCCGTGGCCAGGGATCTCGAGCTCGTCCAGCGGGCCTTCGTCGCCTTCTGGCGCCGTGACGTCGACGCGTTGCTGGCCGTCTGCGCGCCGGACATCGTGTTCGACCCGATGACCGCCCGCCTGGCGGATCGGGCCGAGCCCTATCGCGGGCACGACGGTCTGCGGGAGTACCTGCGCGACGTCGCCGAGATCTGGCAGGAGCTGCGCCCGTCGCCGGAGGAGTACCGCCAGTGCGGCGACGGCGTCATCGTCGCCACCGGCCGCGTCTACGCGTGGGCGACCGGGCGTGTCGTCGACGCGCCCGCCGGCTGGCTCTGGCGCGTGGGCGACCAGGGCATCGTCTACGGGCGCGTCTTCGACAGCGCGGGTGCCGCCCTCGAGGCGGCCGGGTTGCCGCCGGCTACTTGACCGTCAGCGTGCCCTTCATGCCTGCCGCCTCGTGGCCGGGCACGGTGCAGTAGAACGTGTAGGTGCCGGGCTTGAGCTTGGCGGTCACCGACGTCTTGTCGCCGTTCTGGATGACCTTGCTCTTCGCCTCGACGCCGTTGCCCTTGATGGCCACGTCGTGCGGGATCGGCGACGGGTTGGTGAGGTCGATCGTCACCTTGCCCGCGGGCGCCTCCAGCGAGGTCTTGTCGTACTTCAGCTGCGCCTTGTCGGCGGTGAGCTGGAGCGTGCCGCTGCCGGCGCTGGTGCTGCCGCCGGCGGCCGTCGTGGTCTGCTCGGTCGTGGTCGTCTCCGCCGGGGCGGGGGCCGTGGTCTCGGCCGCCGTGGGCGTCGCGGCCGGCGTCGTCTCGTTGTTGTTGTCGTCGCCGCCGCAACCGGCGGCCACGAGGGCAACAGCTCCGAGGACCAGCGTGGTGCGCCGCATCGCTGCGGGCATGGACACCTGCATGTCGAACCTCCTAGGGACGGGGGGGAACTGTTCTACACCCTTCGTCCGGGCGGCGGCTCACCGGTCATGGGGGAGACGGCGCAGCTCCGGGGCCGAGAGGGTGCGCCTTCGCGGAGGTGCCAGGCACGGTGGTGCCAGGCACGGTGGTGCCAGGCACGGTGGTGCCAGGCACGGTGGGACGCATGTCGAGTTTCGTCTTGTAGTGAGACGAAACTCGACAGGCGTCGCGGGGCCGCCCCACGCGCCCGTGGACGACCGTCCCGCCACGTCGCACTACTTGCCGGTGGTGCGGTGCCCGGTCGCGCGCTGATGACCGGCGCGGCCGGGGCCGACGCCGCCGCCCACGTGGCCCGTGCCGTGGCTGCCCGCCGGCGTGCGCCGGATGAGCAGCTGCAGCTGCGCGTCGTCGGGACCCGCATCGGTGCGCGGGGTCACGGCGGTGCGATCGACGCTGCGCAGCACCGGGCCGCGCTCGCGGTCCATGATCGCGACGACGATCTTGGAGCTGCTGGTGACGTCGAACGCGATGCCGTCCAGCAGCGGGCCGCGCGTGGCCACGGTGACGAGATCGCCCATCCTGATCGGCTCCATGCGCCCAGGCTACCGGTCGTCGTGCGGACGTTCGCCGCCCGGTCCCTAACGTCCTGGGCCCATGCCGAGCCCGATCCTCCGAGACACGATCAAGAAGCTCAAGGCGCGCCAGGCGCTGCTGCAACGCCAGGTCAAGGGCCCGCTCGAGGAGCTCCGCCAGATCGCCGAGGACCTCGAGGCGCTCGAGGCGGCCGCCGGCTCGAGGACGGCGGGGCGCAGGCGGCGTGCGCCGCGGGGCGCCAACGAGGCCGCCATCCTGCGCGCCGTCCGCAACGGGGCCACGACGGGCGAGGAGGTCGCGCAGAAGACGGGGATCGCCCGCGCGACGGTCAACCGCACGATCACGGGCTACGTCGACCGGCACCGGCTGCTCACGCGCGGCGCCAATGGGCTGACGCTCACGACCGGCGGTCGGGCCCGGCTCAGGGAGCTGGAGGAGCAGTAGCGTCGGCGCTCGGCCTGCGGATCTCGGTCGGCTCCGAGAGCAGGAAAGCCCCGCGATGCGGGGCTTTCCGTGAGGTGCGCCGAAGAGGACTCGAACCTCCACGGGCCATACGGCCCACAAGGCCCTCAACCTTGCGCGTCTACCAATTCCGCCACCGGCGCGTGGGGGCGGCTCAGTCTAGCGAGCGGCTCGCGGGGCGGCGTGCCGGCCGCGTCGCCTTGATTCCGTCGGGCACCCCCGCTACCGTTGCGAACACATGTTCGACCGCCTTGTTCCCGCGAAGGAGTGCTCCCGATGGATCTGACCAAGCGCCAGCAGGAGATCTTCGACTTCATCAAGCGGTACTCGGCCAGCCATGGCTACCCGCCCACGGTGCGCGACATCGGCAAGGCCGTCGGCCTGGCCTCGTCGTCGACGGTCCACGCACATCTCGCGAACCTCGAGAAGCTCGGCCTGCTGCGGCGCGACCCGTCGAAGCCGCGCGCGCTCGAGCTGCTCGACAAGGCCGGCGCCGCCGTGAGCGGCGCGGTCGAGGACGCGGTCGGCAACGTCCGCTCGCTCGTCCGGCCCGCCGGGCTGCCGCTCGTCGGCTCGGTTGCCGCCGGCCAGCCGATCCTCGCCGAGGAGAACATCGAGGACTACATCGACGTACCGCCGGTCGCCGGCGGCGAGCAGGGCGAGTACGTCCTGCGCATCCGCGGCGAGTCGATGAAGGACGCCGGCATCCTCGAGGGCGACTACGTCGTCGTCCGCAAGCAGGAGAACGCGACCGACGGCGACATCGTCGTCGCCCTCGTCGGCGAGGAAGCCACGGTCAAGCGCTTCTTCCGCGAGACCGATCACATCCGCCTGCAACCCGAGAACACGACGATGGAGCCGATCCGCAGCAAGGACGTGCGGATCCTCGGCCGCGTCGTCGGCCTCTTCCGGAGCGTCACATGACCGCCACCCTCAGCCTCGACCTCTTCCGGCCGTCGATCCTCGACCCCGTCGACGACGCGCCTCGCTTCCACCACCACGATCACCACCACCACGACGCGGCTGCCCATCCGGGCGGCGGGCTGACCCTCGACGACCTGGTCGTCGGGGCCTGGGAGGGCCTGTCCGCCCACCGCACCGTCGCGTGCCCGGCCTGTGGCGCGGAGATGGTCCCGCGCTACGGCGCCGGGCCCGCGCCGGTCGGCGGCCGCTGCACCGACTGCGCGACGACCCTCGCGTAACGGCGCTTGCGCGGGCGCCGGCCGGCGCTACGCTGACGCATGCACGCTGGACGACCGCGGCGGGAGAGACAGCCCGTCGAGGAAAGTCCGGACACCACAGGGCAGGGTGGTCGGCGCAAGCCGACCCGGGGCAACCCGCGGGAAAGTGCCACAGAGACATACCGCCGATGGCGGGGCTGCACGTGCGCCCCGCACAGGCAAGGGTGAAAAGGTGCGGTAAGAGCGCACCGGCGTCACGGTGACGTGGCGGCCAGGCAAACCCCACCCGGTGCAAGACCAAGCAGGACCGTTCACAGGCTGCCCGCCGAGGTCCAGGTCGGTCGCAGAGATGGATGGTCGTCCACGACAGAATCCGGCTTACAGGCGTGCCGCGGACGGGCCCTCGCAAGAGGGCCCGTTCTCGTTGGCGCCGACGGGCCGCTACGATCGCGTTCGATGACGCTCCGGCGCACGATCGAGGCCCGCGGCGAGCTGGCGTTCCGCCGTTTCGTTGCGCGGTCGGACGACCGCCGGCTCGAGCGCACCGCCGGCTCGCGCCCGGGCCTGAGGGTCGTCTTCCTGGCCATGCAGCAGCGCTACGTCCCGGAGAAGGCCGGCGGATTCACCGGCGACATCCAGTGGGACCTGCGCACCTCCGACGGCGAGGTGCGCCGCTGGACGGTCAGCGTGACGCCGACGCATGCGAAGGCGCGGGTTGGTCACTCGGAGGACCCGCGGCTCACGCTCAAGCTCGGCGTCGGCGACTTCATGCGCGTGGCCGCCGGGGAGCTCAACCCCGTCCAGGCGGTCATGACCGGCCGTCTCGACCTCCGCGGCGACTTCGCGGTCGCCACGCGTCTGGCCGACATGTTCGGTCAGCGGCTCTGAGCGGCGCGCCACGGCGCCCACGACCGCCTGCGGACATCCCTCGACCCGGTGGTTGCTCGCGCCCGAACGAACGTGCGAACATACGTTCGCTTCGATGGTCCTCTGCATCTTCCTTGCCCGCTTCGCCCTCGTCATCGCCGCCGGCGGCCGCGCCATCCTGGCCCAAGGCCCGGCGGCGCTGGCGCCCGAGCCGGGCCGCGAGCAGCGCGTCGGCGAGGTCTCGCCCGCGGCGGAGGCGTTCGGCATCCACGCCGGCATGCCGCTCGGCGAGGCGCTTGCGCGCTGTCCGCAGCTCGCGCTCATCCCGCCCGACCCGATGGGGGTCGCCGACGCGTGGGAGAAGGTCCTCACGCGCCTGGAGTCCGTGGGGGCCGCGGTCGAGTCCGCGACGCCCGGCCTGGCCTACTTCGACGGCGGCGCGCTCGCACGCCTGCACGGCGGTCGCGAGGATCCGGCGCTCGCGCTGCGCGCCCGGGCGCAGCGCCACGCCCCGCCGCCCTGGCTGGACGGCGTCGTCGCCGCGACCCGCGCCGGCCTGCGGCTGCCGGCGCGCATCGGGGTCGGCCCGTCGCGGTTCTGCGCGATGGCCGGCGCGCTGCGGGCGGGCGCCCGGCGTGCCGAGGTCGTCGACGGCGCCGCCGGCCTGGCGGGCGAGCCGGTCGCGCTGCTACGCCGGCGCGAGGAGGTCGCCGCGCTCGTCGAGCCGCTCGAGCGCCTCGGCCTGACGACGCTCGGCGCGCTGGCTGCGCTGAAGCGCCCGGTCGTCGCCGAGCGCTTCGGCCGCGCCGGCGAGCTCGCTCACGACCTCGCCTGCGGCCGCGACGGCGAGCTGCGGCCGCGCCGGCCCGGCGAGGTGCTCGAGGAGCTTCTCGAGCTGCCCGAGTCGGCCTCCGGCCAGCAGCTCGAACGTGCGCTGGGCCTGCTCGTCGACCGGCTCGTCGCGCGCCGCGAGCGGCGCGGGCGGACCCTGCGCGTCGTCGTCCTGGGCGCCCGGCTCGTCGAGGGCGGCACGTGGCGCGAGCGGGTCGTCTTCCGCGAGCCGCTCGCCGAGGCGGCGCGCATGCGGCTCGTCCTCGGCCAGAAGCTCGCGCTCCTGCCCGCCCCCGCCGAGACGCTGCGGCTCACGGTCGAGCGGTTCGGGCCGGCCCATGCGGGCGCGCACGCGCTCTTCGAGGACGGCACGGCCCAGCGGCGGGCGCGCCTGCGCGAAGCGGTCCGTCAGGCGCGGGCGGCCGCCGGGCCGGAGGCGGCGCTGCGCGTCGTCGCCGTCGACCCGGACTCGCGGGTCCCCGAGCGCCAGACGGTCCTCGCGCCGTTCGAGATCTAGGCCATGGTCGGCCCCCGTCGTCTCAACGTCCCGCTGCCGGCGACGGTCCGCGCCGATCCGCGCGGCCGCCCGCTGGCCGTCGACGGGCGCGCCGTCGACGCGGTGCGCGAGTCGTGGCTCGTCGAGGACCGTTGGTGGACCGAGCAGCCGCTGCGCCGCCGCTACTGGGAGGTCGTCACGACGCGCGGCGAGCTCGTCGTCCTCTTCCGCGAGCTCGACCGGCCGGGCGGCTGGTACCGCCAGCGGTCGCGGTGAGAGGCCCTCGGCGCACCTCCTGCGCAGAGTCGTGACGAGCGCGTGCCCCGCCGTCGCACGACGCCCGCCAGGCTCCTCGCGTGCGCGCCGACGATGGACAGGCCACGATCGAATGGATCGCCCTCGTGGCGCTCGTCGCGCTCGCGCTCGGCGCCGCCGCGGCGCTCGCCCACGCGACGTTCCTCGGCCACAAGGTGACGCGCGAGATGGCGCGGGCGCTGTGCATCGTCCGGCAGGGCGACTGCCACCGCGATCAGGAGCCGTGCCCGCTGACGACCGACCAGCGCAGCCGCGGCCTGACCGTCGACATCGTCTTCGTGCGCCTGGGCAGCGGGCAGACGGCGATCGTCGAGCGGCTCTCCGACGGCACGGTCCGGGTCACGCGCACGCCCGAGTTCGCCGGTGGGGCGCAGGCGGCGCTCGGCGTCGGCGCCGCGTTCAAGGCCGGCGGGGTCGATCTCGCGGTCAGCGCCGAGGTGCAGGCGGCGATCCTCGCCCGCCGGCACCGCGGCGAGACCTGGATCGTGCGCAGCGAGGCCGAGGCCGACGACCTGCTCGGCAAGCTCAAGGCGCGGGGCGGGGGCCTCTACCTGCCGGTCCCCGATCCCGACATCACCTACGGCGACACGGACTTGCGCAGCACGATCGGCGGCACGGCCGGCGCCGGCGGTCTGATCGAGCTCGGCAGCGTCGAGGGCGGCCTGGCGTTCGACAAGCACGCCGGCTCGCGGACCGACCACCGCACCGGGCACCGCACGGTCTACACGCGCGCCGCCGACACGGCGCAGGCGCGGGTCGCCTTCGGCGGCGGCATCCTCGACCGCTCCTGGTCGACCGTCGGGCCGGCCGAGACCTACGCGGTCGAGTTCGACGCCGCCGGGCGGCCGCTCGACCTCCAGATCCTCGCCGTTGGCGCCTACGAGGGCTCGGGGGACCTGCCGGGATCCGTGGCCCGGGTCGAGCGGCTCATCGGCGCGCGGGCGGCGGAGGGTCGCGCGCGGATCTACGAGATCACCGGCCACCTCGACCTCACCGTCCCGGAGAACCTCGCCGCGGCGCGCGACGTCCTGGCCGAGCTCGCCAAGACGAAGCCGCACATCGGCCGTGCCGCGGCGGCATCGGACGCGCTGCGGCGCCGCTTCGATCAGGAGGGAACGGTCGAGGCCCGGGTGCTGGAGCGCCAGGGCGACGAGACCGAGATCGGCGCCCATGGCGCCCTCGGCGGGAAGGTCGGCGCCGAGTACCGCAACGAGCACACGGTCACCCGCCTCATCGGCGCAGCCTCCCGCGGCCTCGACGGCAACTGGCTGCCGCGCGTCGACTGCGCCCCGGCGCGCGGGGTTTAGTCCGTTGACTAGATCGTCTAGTCTGCCCTGCATGGTCGTCGTGGGGATGCACGAGGCGAAGACGCACCTGTCGAAGCTCATCCGGCGCGTTCAGGACGGGGAGGAGGTCGTCATCGAACGTCGCGGAACGCCCGTCGCGCGACTCGTCGCCGTCCGCTCGGAGCGTTCGTTCGCCGACGCGCGCGACCGCTATCCCGCCGGCGAGTTGCGCATCGCCGAGGACTTCGACGAGCTGCCCGACGATCTTGCACGCGCCTTCGGGACCCGGTGAAGCTGCTGCTCGACACCCAGGTCGTGCTGTGGTGGACGCACGACTCGCGCCGGCTGAGCGAGACCGCTCGTGAGCTGGTCGGTGACCGGCGCCACGACATCCTGCTGAGTGCCGTGGTGGCCTGGGAGATCGCCATCAAACGCGCCATCGGCAAGCTGGAGGTGCGCCCGGGGCTCGTTGCCGAGCTGTTGGCCGACGGCGGCGCGACCGAGCTGGCCGTCAGCGTCGCCCACAGCGCCGAGGTCGAACGACTCCCCATGCGCCACCGTGACCCGTTCGATCGCCTCCTCGTCGCCCAGGCGCGCATCGAGGGTGCGGTCATCGTCTCCTCCGACGAAGCGCTGCGCGCCTACGACGTGCCCGTCTCCTGGTGACAGGCGGGCTGGCCCTCCATCCACCCGGCGTGCGAACATGTGTTCGTGTCGTATGTCGAGCTCCACTGCCACTCGGCCTTCTCGTTCCTCGACGGGGCCTCGCTGCCCGAGGAGCTCGTCGGCGCGGCCGTCGAGCGCGGCCACCGGGCGCTCGCGCTCACCGACCACAACACCGTCTCGGGCTCGATGGAGTTCGCCCAGGCCGCCAAGGCGCTCGGGCTCAAGGCCATCCACGGGGCGGAGGTCGACCTCGTCGACACCGCCTCGCTCGACGCCGGCGCGCCGACGCGCCACGTCACGCTGCTCGTCCGCGACGCGGCCGGCTGGCGCAACCTCTGCCGGCTGCTGACGCGCGCGCACGCGCACACGCGCGACGGCTCGGCCGACCGTCGCCGCGTGCTGCAACCGGTCCTGACCCTCGACGACCTCCGCGAGCACGCCGACGGCCTCGTCTGCCTCTCGGGTTGCGCGGCCCGCGGCGTGCGTGACGAGCCGACGATGCGCGCCCTGCGCGACGGCTTCGGACACGACGCGTTCCGCGTCGAGCTCCAGCGGCCGTCTCACCGCCACGACCGCGCCCGCAACCGGGCGCTGGCGGCGCTCGCCCAGCGGCTCGGCGTTCCCTGCGTCGCCACCGGCAACGTCCACGCCCACAGCCCGGCGCGCGCACGCCTGCAGGACGCGTTCGTCGCGATCCGCGAGCACACGACGCTTGACGCCTCCGAGCCGCTGCGCCGCGGCAACCACACCCACGTCCTCACGAGCCCGGCGGCGATGGCCGTCCGCTTCGCCGACCACCCCGACGCTGTCGCCGAGACCGCCCGGCTGGCCGAGACCCTGACGTTCGACCTCACCGCCGACCTCGGCTACCGCTACCCCGGTGCCGAGAACGCCGGCGCCGACGCCGAGCTCGCCGCCGTCTGCGCCGCGCGCTTTGAGGCCCGCTACGGGCTGGGTGGGGCCGTCTCCCACCGCCTGCGCGCCGCGGCGACCGCCCGCCTGGAGGAGGAGCTGACGCTCATCCGCGGCCTCGACCTGTCGGGCTTCTTCCTGCTGCACCACGAGATGCTCGAGCTCGCCCGCGAGGTCGCCGCCGAGGTCCGCGGCGGCGCGGCGGCCCGCCAGCTGCTGCCGCCCGGGCGCGGCCGCGGCTCCTCGGTCTCCTCGATCGTCTGCTACCTCACCGGCCTCTCGCACGTCGACCCGGTCGCCAACGACCTCTTCCTCGGGCGCTTCCTCAACGAGGAGATCACCGCGTTGCCCGACATCGACCTGGACTTCCCGCGCGACGTGCGCGAGGTGCTCATCCCGCGCATCCACGAGCGCTTCGGGCGCGAGCGCTCCGCGCTCGTCGCCGCGTTTCCGACCTACCGGGCGCGCGGCGCGATCCGCGAGCTCGGCAAGGCGCTCGGCCTGCCGCCCGGCGAGATCGAGCGCGTCGCGCGCTCCTCGGAGGCCTGGTCGGCGAAGACCGTCGACGCCGACATCGCCGTCGCGCTCGGCGACGGCCGCCTGAAATCGGACCCGCCCAGCCGCTGGCGCTGGCTGGCCGAGCTGTCGCACGAGGCCCACGGCCTGCCGCGCCATCTCAGCCAGCACTCGGGCGGCATGATCGTCGCCACCCGTCCGCTCATCGACTGCTGCCCGGTCGTGCCCGCCGCCATGGAGGGCCGCCAGATGGTCATGTGGGACAAGGACTCCTGCGCCGACGCGGGCTTTCTGAAGATCGACCTGCTCGGCCTCGGCATGCTCTCGGCGGTCGAGCGCTGCGTCGAGATGATCGCCGCCCGGCGCGGCGAGCGGATCGACCTGTCGCGCATCCCGATCGACGACCGCCCCACGTTCGAGTGCATCCAGAACGCCGACACCACCGGCGTCTTCCAGATCGAGAGCCGCGCCCAGATGGGCTCCCTGCGCCGCACCCGGCCCGAGACGCTGGAGGACCTCACGATCCAGGTCGCGATCGTGCGGCCCGGGCCGATCGTCGGCGGCGCCGTCAACCCCTACATCGAGCGGCGCCAGCGGCTGCGGGCCGACCCGGCCTACGAGGTGCCCTACGACCACCCGTCGCTGGAGCCGGTCCTGCGCGAGACGCTCGGCACGATCATCTTCCAGGACCAGGTCATCGAGGTCGCGATGGCGTTCGCCGGCTTCTCGCCCGGCGAGGCCGAGGGGCTGCGCCGGGCGATGAGCCGCAAGCGCTCGGCGGCGGCGATCGACGCCTACCACGACCGCTTCGTCACCCGTGCGCAGCAACGCTTCGACGACGTCGACGCCGAGCTCGCCGAGCGCGTGTGGACGATGGTCAAGGGGTTCTCGGGCTTCGGCTTCCCCAAGGCCCACGGGGCGGCGTTCGGGCTGCTGGCCTACCAGTCGACCTGGCTGCGCGTCCACTACGGCGAGGAGTTCCTCGCCGCGCTGCTCGACGAGCAGCCGATGGGCTTCTACCCGCCCGACGCGCTCGTCCACGAGGCCCAGCGGCGCGGCTTCGAGGTTCTGCCGCCCGACGTCAACCGCAGCGCGGTCGGCTGCTCCGTGCCGGCCGACCGCACCGTGCAGCTCGGGCTCGGCTACGTCCTGGGGGTGCGCGCCGACGAGGTCGCGGCGCTCGTGGCCGCCCGCGAGGCCGAAGGGACGTTCACCTCGATCGAGGACCTCGCCTCGCGCGCCGGGGCGGGCCGCGCCGCGCTCGAGCAGCTCGCCTGGTCGGGCGCCTGCGACACGCTGGCCGGCGGCGACCGGCGCCGCGCGCTGTGGCAGCTCGGCGTGGCGGCGCCCGGCCTGCGGCTGCGCACGTCGATCGTGAGCGGGACGGGTGGGGGCCGGTCTCGCCGGCGCCACGAGCATGGCACCCAGCTGTCGCTCGCCCTCGACGCCGGCACGGCGCCCGATCTGCCGGCGCTCGGCGGCTGGGAGGCGATGGTCGCTGACTACGCGACGACCGGCCTGACGACGAGCACCCACCCGCTCGGGCTGCTGCGCGACGAGCTGCGCGCCCGCGGCCTCGTGAGCACCGCCGACCTCGCGCGCCTGCCGCACGGCAGCCACGTGCGCCTCGGCGGGCTGGTCGTCGCCCGCCAGCGACCGAGCACCGCCAGCGGCGTCTGCTTCCTGCTGGCCGAGGACGAGGCGGGCACGGTCAACCTCATCGTGCCGCCGAAGGTCTACGAGCGCGACCGGACCGTCGTGCGCGCCGAGCCGCTCATCGTCGCCGAGGGCGTCCTCGAACGCCACGCGTCGGCCGGCGGAGCGATCAACGTCCTCTGCCGCCGGCTCGCCCGCCTCGACGCCAGCGGCGCCCTCAGCGCGCGTCCGGCCGCGGACCTCGCCCAGCCGCATACGCCGACGGTCGCCGGCGGGGCGGAGCGGGCCGCCGCGCCCGTCACGGAGCTGGCACCGGCGCCGGCCGGCGACTTTCGCGCCGTCGCACCGCCCGCCCAGAGCTTCGCGTCGGGACGGCGTCGATGACGCCGACGAGGTAGGCTGCCCGCCCGTGCTTGCCACCGCTCTCTTCATCCTCGCCTTCGTCCTGATCGGGCTCGCGGTCGTCTTCATCGCGCTGCGTGGCCAGGAGCCGTCGACCGGGACGCAGGGCCGCGGCGGCCGCCTCCAGCAGCGCGGCTGGGGCATCGGGATCATGCTCGCCATCGTCCTGCTCGGCGTCGGCGTTCCCGCCCTGGCGATCGTCGACAACAGCGACAACAGCGGCAAGCGGGCGCCGAAGGGCGTCGAGCTCACCGACGCGCAGGCGCACGGCCGCGAGCTGTTCCACATCAACTGCTCGACCTGCCACTCGCTGGCCGCGTCGAACGCCGTCGGCCGCGTCGGGCCCGACCTCGACACGCTCAGCGGCGGCAACATGCAGGCCGCGTTCGTCCTGGACGCGATCAAGAACGGGCGCAACCGGGGCGCCGGCAACATGCCGGCCAACCTCCTGCAGGGCCAGGACGCCAAGGACGTTGCGTCCTACGTGTCCCGCGTCGCCGGCCGCTAGCCCCGCCGACCGCTCCACCGGCCGCGAAGTCCCCGCAACGGGGTCGAATCGACACGCTGTCGACGTTCCGTCCGACGGGTCGCAGAGCATCCGACACGGCCGCGTTGCCATAACGCTGCAAGAGAGCAGGGATTTCCCACGTTGCTACGATGCCGCCGATCGCACACCGCTGAATCCCGTCGCCGTGGCGCCGGGAGCGGGGGACCCACGACGTACTGGGGCGAATCGCGTTCGTCGCGTAGCGCTGCTCTTCAGGCGCGAGCCCGTCAGCTAACCCCGTAAGCCGCCAAGGAAGAGGACCTGAGCCGCCCATGCCGACGACGGAAACGCCCACCTGGTGGGCCGATGTCCAGCAGGACCGCGAGGATCTCGACCCGACGGGTCGGCGCTCAGCCGACGACTGGCTCGGTGAGGACATCGACTTCGTGCCCCGTCGCCGCGTCACGCGCCCCGCGGCCGATCATCCGCTGCACGGCGTCTTCGTCGCCGCCCCGGCCGCCGCGACGACCGCCACGGTCACGCTCGAGACGGCCGCGCCGTCGCTGAGCCCGGCCGACGATCCCTACGCCTCCCCGCCGCCGGCCCCGGGCGAGCGCCGAACGGTCCAGATCAAGGGCCGCCCCGAGGCGATCAGCCTGCCGTCGAACGCGCGCCGGCACCGTCCGCGCACCGCCGCCGACGTCGTCGGGCATCGCCCCGACCGGATCGTCATGTGGGCGGTCGCGCTCGGCGTCATCCTCATCCTGCTCGCCGCGATGACCTCCTCGTCGCAGGCGGCCGAGATCACCCAGCACGCGGCGGCCGTCGCGGCCGCCCGGTAGACCCCACCCGCCCGGCCGCGGGCGGACGATGGATTAGGGTGTCGCCCGCATGAGCGACCAGCCGCGCACGCCCGAGGACGTCAAGGCGATCGTCGCCGAGCGCAACCTGCGCTTCATCCGCTTCTGGTTCACCGACGTCCTCGGCCAGCTGAAGTCGTTCTCGATCAACAGCGCCGAGCTCGACGACGCGTTCGAGAACGGCATGGGCTTCGACGGCTCCTCGATCACCGGCTTCAACGCCGTCGAGGAGTCCGACATGGTCGCCATGCCCGACCCGTCGACGTTCGCGATCCTGCCGTGGCGGCCCGACGAGCAGGGCGTGGGCCGCATGTTCTGCGACATCCTCACCCCGGAGCGCACGCCCTACGAGGGCGACCCGCGCCACATCCTGCGCCGAGCGGTCGACCGGGCGCGGCGCCTGGGGTTCGACACGTTCAACGTCGGCCCCGAGCTCGAGTACTTCCTCTTCAAGGACAGCACCGGCACCGAGGTTCTCGACCGCGGCGGCTACTTCGACCTCACGACGCTCGACGCCGGCTCCGACGTGCGGCGCGAGACGGTCATCGCGCTCGAGCAGCTCGGCATCCACGTCGAGTACTCCCATCACGAGAGCGGCCCGTCCCAGCACGAGGTCGACATGCGCTACGCCGACGCGCTGAAGATGGCCGACGACTGCATGACCTACCGCATCACGGTCAAGGAGTACGCGATGCAGTACGGGTGGCATGCGACGTTCATGCCCAAGCCGCTGCGCGGCGAGAACGGCTCCGGGATGCACACCCACATGAGCCTGTTCCAGAACGGGCGCAACGCGTTCTTCGACGCCGACGACCCGTACTACCTCTCCGATGTCGCCAAGGCGTTCATCGCCGGCCAGCTCAGGCACGCGCGGGAGATCAGCGCGATCTTCGCCCAGTGGGTGAACTCCTACAAGCGCCTCGTCCCGGGCTACGAGGCCCCGGTGTACGTCGCCTGGAGCCGCCGCAACCGCTCGGCGCTCGTCCGCGTCCCGCTCTACCGGCCCGGCAAGGAGGCGGCGACCCGGATGGAGCTGCGCTGCCCGGACCCGGCCTGCAATCCGTACCTGACGTTCGCCGCGCTGCTGCAGGCGGGCCTGGAGGGCATCGAGAAGGGCTACGAGCTGCCCGAGCCGATGGAGAAGAACCTCTACCACCTGTCGCGCGAGGAGCGGGCGCGGCTCGGGGTCGAGCAGCTGCCGGGCACGCTGGGCGAGGCGATCGAGCTCACCGCAGGCTCCGAGCTGGCCCTGCGCACGCTCGGCGAGCACACGTTCAACCGCTTCGTGGAGCTCAAGCGCCAGGAATGGGAGGACTACCGGGTGCAGGTCACCCAGTGGGAGCTCGACCGCTACCTGCCTGTCCTCTAGCTGACATCCGGCTCTGGTGCCTCAACTTTGAGGTGCACTCGGCCGATCGATTGGTGAGATGGTGCGTCGGGCTCTCTCACCGCGTGCGCTCGTTCGGTCCTTGCGGGTGTGGCCGTTCGTGCTGCTCGCGCTCGGACTCATGGTCGGCATGGTCTTCGTCGCGGAGAACGCGCGGGTCGAGGCCGACCATGCCCGCCAGGCTCAGGTGGGCTACGAGCACCTGCGCGCCCGCAGCCTCGAGCTGTCGACGCTCATCGCCGACGCGCAGTACGACGTGCACGTCAACCACAAGTCGATCGGCGCCGTCCTGCCCAAGGTCTTCGCCGACGGCCTGCGCGTGTACGGCGACATGACGCGCACGCTCGAGACCGTCCGGCGCCTGGCGCCCGGCGAGAACGCCAGGATCGTCACGGCCGGCACCCGCGAGGTCTACCGGACCGGCATGTCGACGATGAGCCAGGCGCGCGCGGGCGGCCTGGCGGCCGGCCAGAAGGCCAGCGACGAGATCTTCGGCCCGGCCGTGCGCCGCCTCGACGCCGACATCGAGGCCGGCCGCCGCCTCCAGGGCGCGCAGGCCAGGCAGGCCAACAAGCGCGCTCGCACCGCGCTGTTCACCTCGCTGGCCGGCGGCATGCTCGCCATGCTCGCCCTCACGCTCTGGCTCGAGCGCATCCGCCGCCGCTCGAAGGTCGCCGCCGAGGTGCGCGACATCGAGCGCCGCAGCGAGGAGCGCATCCGCGCCCTCGTCGAGCACTCCTCCGACGTCGTCACGGTCATCGACCCGCACGACCGGCTCATCCGCTGGCAGGCAGCATCGGTCCACCGGATGCTCGGCGTCGACCCGCCCCAGACCCAGGGACGGCCGCTCGACGACCTCATCCATCCCGACGACCTCATGCGCGTCCAGCGCTGCCTGGCGCGCTGCTCGGCGGGTTCGGAGATCGAGACGGTCGCGGGCCGGCTGCGCCACGCCGACGGCTCCTGGGTCCACGTCGAGGCGATCGCCGAGAACCGCATCGAGGACCCGGCGGTCGAGGGCCTGCTGCTGAGCATGCGCGACGTCGGCGAGCGCAAGGCGCTCGAGGACCGGCTGCGCCACCAGGCCTTCCACGACCCGCTGACCGGGCTGGCCAACCGCGTCCTCTTCGAGGAGCGCCTGGCCGCCTCGCTGGCGGCCGCCAGCGACGCCGACCATCACACGGCCGTCGTCTTCCTCGACCTCGACGACTTCAAGACGATCAACGACAGCCTCGGGCACGCGATCGGCGACGAGCTGCTGCGCAGCGTCGCGGGACGCATCGCCGGGGCGCTGCGTCCGGGCGACGTCGCCTCGCGCCAGGGCGGCGACGAGTTCGCGATCCTGCTGACCGAGGTCGCCGACGAGCGGGCCGCGCTGGCGGTCGCCGAGCGGATCGCCGACGTGCTGCGGCCCGAGTTCGCGGTGGGCGACCGCGACCTGACGGTGAGCGCGTCGCTGGGTCTCGTGCTCGACCCGGGCTCGAGCTCGGTCGAGGACCTCGTCCGCAACGCCGACATCGCGATGTACGCGGCCAAGGAGAACGGCAAGGGCAACATCCGGGTCTTCGAGGACGCGCTGCACAAGCGGGTCATGGACCGGCTGGAGCTCGGCGCCGAGATGCCGCAGGCGATCGAGTCCGGCCAGTTCATCCTCGAGTTCCAGCCGATCGTCGAGCTGGCCAGCGAGCGGATCCTCGGCATGGAGGCGCTCGTGCGCTGGGAGCACCCGGTCCGCGGCCGCCTGTCGCCCTACTACTTCATCAGCCTCGCCGAGGAGACCGGGGCGATCGTCCCGCTCGGATTCTGGGTCCTGCGCGAGGCCTGCCGGCAGACCCGCCATCTGCGCGAGTCGGCGCCCGGCCGCGGCGGCCTCTACGTGTCGGTCAACGTCTCGACCAAGCAGCTGCGCGACATCGACTTCCCGGACCGCGTCGCCCGGATCCTCGTCGAGACCGGCCTGCCCGCCGAGGCGCTCGTGCTCGAGCTCACCGAGAGCCTGCTCGTCGACGACCGCGAGGAGATCATGGTCCAGCTCGAGCGGCTCAAGGCCCTGGGGCTGCGGTTGGCGGTCGACGACTTCGGCACCGGCTACTCCGTGCTCTCCTACCTGCAGGAGTTCCCGATCGATCTCCTGAAGATCGACAAGTCGTTCGTCGACGACATCCACACGGCGCCCGACAAGGCCAAGCTCGTCGCGGGCATCGTCCAGCTCTCCGACAGCCTCCATCTGCAGGTCATCGCGGAGGGCATCGAGGAGATCGCCCAGGCGCAGGAGCTGCGCGCGATGCAGTCGCCGCTGGGCCAGGGCTACCTCTACTCCAAGCCGGTGCCGATCGAGACGATCGGCGAGCTGCTCACCGCCCAGGATCAGCCGGCCGCGGCGGCGTAGCGGGCTCGGGGCGCGCCAGCGCCGACGGCCACCAGACGCGCGGCCCGATGTCGAGGACGAGCGCGGGCACGAGCACGGACCGGACGAGGAACGTGTCGAGCAGGACGCCGAACGCGATGACGAAGCCGATCTCGGTGAGGAACACGAGCGGCAGGACCGCCAGCGCCGAGAACGTGCCGGCGAGCACGACGCCCGCCGAGGTGATGACGCCGCCGGTGACCGCCAGCGCGCGCAGCATGCCCGGCCGGGTGCCCGCCTGCAGCGCCTCCTCGCGCGAGCGGGCCATGAGGAAGATGTTGTAGTCGACGCCGAGCGCGACGAGGAAGACGAACGCGTAGAGCGGCAGCGACGCGTCGGAGCCGGGGAAGCCGAAGATGACGTCGTAGACGACGGCGGCGGCGCCCAGCGCGGCCGCGAAGCTCAGCACGACGGTGGCGATGAGCAGCAGCGGCGCGACGAGCGCGCGCAGGAGCACGACGAGGATGATGAGGACGATGAGCAGCGTGATCGGCACGAGCAGCTCGGTGTCGCGCGCCGACGCCTGACGGAGGTCGTGCTCGACCGCGCTGGGGCCGCCGACGAGCGCGTCGGGCGCAGCGGCGCGGGCCGCGGCGCGCAGGTCGGGCACGAGGTCGTAGGCCTTCTGGGTGTTCGGGTCGATGCTCAGGGTGGCCGCCAGCAGGACGCCGGGGGCTCCGCGCGCGGTGGGCTCGACGCCGGCGACGCCGGGCACGCGCGCGACGGCCCGGGCGACCGCCCGCGCACGGGCCGGGTCGGGCACGACGATCTGCGTGGGGGCGCTGGCGCCGGCCGGGAACGCCTTGGCGATGAGGTCCTGGCCTTCGACGGACTCGACCGTGCCGCGGAACGAGTTGCCCTGGGTCAGGCCGGTCGAGAAGTTCAGCAGGCCGAACGCGAGGGCGACGAGCAGGAGGCTCGAGCCCACCCAGACGGAGCGCGGCCGCCGCGCGATCCGTTCGCCGACGCGACGCCAGAACCCGTGGGTGGCGTCGGTGCCCGTGTCGCCGACGCGGGGGACGAACGGCCAGAAGAGCCGCCGGCCGGCGATGAGCAGCAACGCGGGCAGCAGCGTCAGCTGCGACAGCAGCGCGACGGCGATGCCCATCGCCCCGATCGGCCCGAGGCCCGACGTCCCGTTGACCTTGGCCAGCAGGAGCGCCAGCAGCGCGATGGCCACCGTGGACCCGGAGGCGACGATCGCCGGCCCGGCGTTGGCGAGCGCGTCGTGCATCGCCTGGTGGCGGTCCTCGGTGCGGCGCAGCTCCTCGCGGTAGCGGGCGACGAGCAGCAGGGCGTAGTCGGTGCCGGCGCCGAGGACGAGCACCGAGAGGATCGACGACGACTGGCCGTTGACGGTCACGCCGAGCTGGGTGATCCCGTAGGCCAGCCCGCGCGAGGCCAGCTCGCCGAAGCCGATGGCGATCGCGGGCACGATCCAGAAGATCGGGCTGCGGTAGATGATGATGAGCAGCAGCAGGACGAGGCCGCCGGCGGCCGCGATGAGCGTGCCGTTCAGGCTCTCGAAGACCTTGATCGCGTCGGCGGACAGGCCGGCCGGCCCGGTGACCTTCACCGTCAGCCCACGACGGGTCTCGTCGGTGCGCAGCAGCTCCCGGTAGCGCTCGACCGGTGTGCGGATGCGCGAGCCCTTGCCGTTGCCGTAGATGACGTTGACGACGAGCGCGGTCGTGCCGTCGCGCGAGACGACCGGCGGCTGGAAGGTGGTCGTGCCCGGGAAGTCCAGCCGGTTGAGCTGCCGGCGGTCGGCGGCGATGCGGCGGCGGTCGGCGGCCGTCAGCCCGCTCGGGCGACGGTAGACGACGACCGTACGCGCCTCCTCGCCGCCCTGGAGGCGCTCGATGGCCTTCAGCGCGTGCGTGGACTCGGCGTCGCCGGGCAGGAACGACGTCGCCTCGTTGCGTTCGGCGTCGCTGAGCTTCGTCGGCAGCTGGGCGCCGAGGATGACGACGATCGCCCCGAGCCACAGGGCGACGACGAGGTACTTGGTCCGGCGCCCTGCGGGGATCGTCAGCAGGCTCCGGACCATGGCGTCTACTCAGCCAGCAGCTCGCGCAGCTCGCCGGGCTCGGTGACCGGCCGCCGGCAGGCGAAGCGCTCGCAGACGTAGGCGGCGGCCCGGCCGTCGACGGGTCCCCGGCCCTCCATGAGCGCGAGGCCGTCGCCCGGGGGGCCGGCCACGACGAGGCCGGGGCGCAGCCGCTCGCGCACGACGGCCGCCAGGGCGGCGACCCCGTCGGCCGGGCCGGTGAGCGCGACCTCGCGCGGCGGGCCGAGGTGGAGGTCGAGGGCGAGCAGGGCGTGGCCGAAGGCCTGCGGATGGCGGCCGAGCAGCGCCCCGACGAGCCGCAGATGGCCGACGGCGACGTCCTCGTAGCGCGTCTCGCCGGTCAGCCGTGCGAGCCGGATGAGGCCGGCGGCGGCCGACGAGCTGCCCGACGGGACCGGCGCGTCCTCGAGGTCCTTGCGGCGGACGATCAGCCGCTCGTGGTCATCGGAGGTCGAGAAGAAGCCGCCGGCGTCGTCGTCGGCGAAGCGGCCGAGCACCTGCTCGGCGGTGCCGCGGGCGGTCTGCAGCCAGCGCGGGTCGAACGTCGCCTCGTAGAGCGTCAGCAGCGCCTCGAGCAGGAACGCGTGATCCTCGAGGTAGGCGTTGAGGTGGGCGCGGCCGTCCTTCCAGGTGCGCAGCAGGCGCCCGTCGGCGTCGCGCAGCTCGCGTTCGACGAACGCGGCGGCGTCGGCGGCGACCGCCACGAGGTCGTCGCGTTCCAGGACGGCGCCGGCCTCGGCGAACGCGCTGATCGCCAGCGCGTTCCAGGCGGTCAGCCGCTTGTCGTCGGTGCCGGGGCGAACGCGCGCCGCCCGGGCCTCCAGCAGCGCGGCGCGGATCCGGTCGCGCGTCGCCGCGTCGAGCTCTGGGCCGCGCGCGGTGAGCACGTTCGCGGCGGGCGAATCCTGGTGGTGTGGATCGACGAAGTTGCCGGCCTCCGTCGCGCCGAGCCAGTCGATCGCCGCGTCGGCGTCGTCGGCGAGCACCTCGCGCAGCTCGGCGAGCGTCCACACGTAGAACTTCCCCTCGACGCCCTCGCTGTCGGCGTCCAGCGCGCTGGCGAAGCCGCCTTCGGGGCCGCGCAGCTCGCGCACCATGAACTCGAGCGTCTCCTCGCACACGCGCCGCAGCAGCGGCTCGCCGGTCATGAGCCAGCCGTGCAGGTAGGCCCGCGCCAGCAGCGCGTTGTCGTAGAGCATCTTCTCGAAGTGCGGCACCGTCCACGTCGCGTCGACCGCGTAGCGCGCGAAGCCGCCGCCGACCTGGTCGTACATGCCGCCGGCCGCCATGGCGCGCAGGGTGGCGGCGGCCATGTCGCCGGCCTTCGACGCCCAGCTGCCGCCGCGGGCCGCGCGCGCCCACAGGAACGGCAGGACGGCCGAGGGCGGGAACTTCGGCGCGCCGCCGAAGCCGCCGTGCGCGGCGTCGAACTGGGCGCGCAGGTTGCGGACCGCGTCGTCGAGGACGTCGGCCGACAGGACGAGGTCGTCGGGGGCGCGCAGCCGCGCCGTGCCCGACAGCCGCTCGGCCATCGCGGGCCCCTGGGCGGTGATCTGCTCGCGCTTGGTCTGCCAGGCGTCGGCGACGGCGGCGAGGACGGCGGGCCAGGCGGGCATGCCCTGGCGTGGCTCGGGCGGGAAGTACGTCCCGCCGTAGAACGGCACCTGGTCGGGGGTGAGAAAGACGTTCAGCGGCCAGCCGCCCTGGCCGGTCATCATCTGCACGGCCTCCATGGCGATGGCGTCGACGTCCGGGCGCTCCTCGCGGTCGACCTTCACGCAGACGAACCGCTCGTTCATGAGCGCGGCGATCCCCGGGTCCTCGAAGCACTCGCGCTCCATGACATGGCACCAGTGGCAGGCCGAGTAGCCGATCGAGACCAGCAGCGGCCGGTCGAGTGTGCGCGCGCGCTCCAGCGCCTCGTCGCCCCAGGGCAGCCAGTCGACGGGGTTGTCGGCGTGCTGGAGGAGATAGGGGGAGGTCTCGCGGGCCAGGGCGTTGGCCATCGTCAAGCGAGCCTATCCGGCCCGCGGCGCCGTCAAGCGCCGACCGCGCCCGCGTCGTGCGGTGGGCGTCGCTTGGCGAGCGCGTCGCGCAGCGCCAGCAGGGCGAGGTCCTTGGCCTTGGCCTCGAGCATGACGTCGAAGCGCAAGCCGGCGGCGTCGGCGAGGAAGCGCTCGAAGGCGATCGGGTCGATCGTGTCGGCGTGGGCGCGCAGCTGGGGCAGTACCAGCCGGCGCTCGACGCGGCGCCCCACCCGGCGGCGCTGCTCCTCGACGGCGGTCTTGGGCGTCGAGAAGTGGACCTTCGGCACGACGCCGTCGGGCCACGTCGCCAGCGCCAGGCGCAGCGCCTGCGCATCGTCGATGCCGTCGGGGTCGTGGCAGTGGTGGTGCAGGACGTCCCAGACGACCGGGCGCCCGATCCGCTCCGACAGGGCCAGCACGTCGGTCAGGGAGAACGTGCGGTCGTCGTTCTCGACGACGAGGCGCCGGCGCGCCGCGTCCGAGAGCGCCTCGAAGCCGCGGCAGAAGCGGTCCAGGGCGGCCTCCCGGCCGCCGGCCGCGCCGCCGACGTGCAGGACGACGACCGCCTCGGGCCCCAGGCCCATGCCGTCCATGAGCTCGGCCTGGACCTCGAGCTCGTCGACGGCCAGCGCCCGCACGCGCTCGTCCTCGGAGTTCAGGACGGTGTACTGCCCCGGATGGGTGGAGAGGCGGATGCCCAGCGCGCGGGCGTGGGCGCCGACCTCGGCCAGCCGCTCGGCGCACCGCGCGGGCGCGTCGCGGAACTGGGGCAGGTCGGGGTGCGACGCGTACGGCGCCAGCGCGGTCGCCATCCGGTACATGCGGATGTCGTGGGCGTCGCAGTAGCCGAGGATCGCCTCGAGGCGGTCCAGCGAGACCTCCAGCGTCGGTTCGGACTGCCAGCGGCGCGTGTCGTGCGACGGCAGGCCGCCGGCGCCGAGGACCTTGACCGCGAAGCCCAGGCGCACCTGGGCGGGGCCGCTCAGGAGGCCTCCGACAGCACGTCGCGCAGCGCCTCGTCGAGGTCGCCGCGGGTGAACTGGTGACCGTCCTCCAACGCGCGTCGCGGCACGGCCCGCTGGCCTTCGGTGACGATCTCGGCCATGTCGCCGTAGAGGGCGCGCAGGGCCAGGCCCGGCACCGGGGCGATCGCCGGTCGGTGCAGCGCCCGCCCGAGCGCCCGGGAGAAGTCCCGGTTGGTGACCGGCTCCGGCGCCGACGCGTTGAACGCGCCGGACCAGCCGGCGTCGTCGACGGCGCGCAGGTAGAGCGTGACGAGGTCGTCGACGTGGATCCAGGGCAGGTACTGGCGTCCGCCGGCGACCGGGCCGCCGACGCCGAGGCGAAACGGCGGCAGCATCTTGGCCAGGGCGCCGCCGTCGCGGTCGAGCACGACGCCGGTGCGCAGCTTGACCACCCGCATCCCGAGGCCGGTGGCCGCGTCGGCCTCGCGCTCCCAGGCGACGCACACGTCCGCGAGGAAGTCGTTGCCCGGCGGGGTGCGCTCGTCGACGATCTCGTCGCCGTGCGGCCCGTAGTAGCCGACCGCCGAGGCCGACACGAGCGCCGCCGGCGCCGGTTGGGCCGCCCGCAGGCCGGCGACGAGGTTGCGCGTGCCGACCTCGCGGCTGTCGCGGATCGCCGTGCGGGCCCGCTCGGTCCAGCGCTGGGCGACGTTCTCGCCGAGCAGGTGGACGATCGCGTCGCGCCCGGTCAGCGCGTCGGCGGGGGCGGGCTCCTGAAGCGGCTGCCAGCCCACGGCCTCGACGCCGAGCTCGGCGGCCGCACGGTCGGGCGATCGGGACAGGACGGTGACCTCGTCGCCGCGCTGCTGCAGGGCGGCGACGAGCTTGCGGCCGACAAGGCCCGTGGCGCCGGTGATCGTGACCCGCATCATCCTTCGCGCGGCGCGGTGGTCACCGGGGGGGCAGGCCATGCCGCGACCGTACCCGGCACGCCGGTCTCCTGCGCGCCGTGACTCAGGTCCCGGCGGATCGCTGCCCCGGCAAGGGCGGCGGCATGCGCGGCGCCGGCCGGGAAGGCGGCGTCGCGCGTGCCTGCCGGTGGACCTCCTCGGCGATCCACGCTTGACAGCAGCTGGGCAGGGCCCCGCCGCTTCCGGTCGGCGACGACTGAGGAGGGGGGCGGTCCACGCCCGAATTCTACCAATAGGAGTGGAAAAAGCTCAAGGCCGGTCGGCGACCGGATCGCCACCGGCCCGTGGGCGGGCGGCTGACCTACCAGCCGAGATGCGGGCGGCTGAGCGCCCGGCGCAGACCCGACAGGACGAACGGGTGGCGCGTGGCGCTGGCGACGCTCGTCACGACCCGCTTGCCGCCGAGCGTCCCGCGCGTGCCGCCGGAGGCGTCGAACGTCACCTTGCCGCGCGCGGTGCCGCCGCCGCGCACCGTCAGCGTGCCCGCGCCCTTCTCGTTGAACGAGCCGCTCACGGTGATGCCCGGCAGGTACTGGTAGCGCCGCAGCCGCAGACTGATCGTGTCCGCCGTCACCCGCGCGCTGACCGTGCCGGCGCGCAGGCCGCCGACGCGTGACGGCACCCGGCCGAGCGCGATCGCCTCGCCGATGATCTGGCGGCTGGCGTCGGTCATCGTCGCCCGGATCGCCGCGAGCGTCCGGCCGGTGCGGCCCTTGACGCCGCGCGGCTTGAGCTGGGAGAGCTTCGTGGGCGGCCGCTGCGTCGGCGAGTACGGGTTGTCCTCGGTCGCGCACGGCGTCTCCGGCTGACCGGTGAAGAACCTCGTCACCGCGGTGGCCGCGCACTTGGACTCCGACTGGTCGGTGCTGAGGACCGAGTGGCCGGTGTAGGGGATCGTGACGAGCTGAGCGCCCGGAATCCGCTTCGGGATCTCGGCGGCGTCCTCGACCGGCGTGCGCAGGTCCATCTGGCCGTCGAGGACGAGCGTGGGCACGGCGGGCAGCGGGCCGGGCGCCGGCGGGGCGGGCGACGCGGTCGGCCAGCCGAGGCACAGCGGCGTCGTGCCCGCCTGCAGGGCGGCCTTGGGCGAGAACGGCCCGAGCTGCGAGCGCGGGATCGCGTCGGCCGCGCGGGTGATCTGCTTGGCCTTCTCCTCGACGCTCGCGCCGCGCGTCCACGGAAACGGCGCCTCCTCACAGGTCGTCGTCAGAAAGAGCGCGTCGCTGTCGGCGACCGCCGACTGGCGGCCGTTGGCCAGGCCCGCCGACCGCACGCTCAGGCGCAGCAGCGGTGCCGCGTCGCCGCGCAGCGCCGCACGCATCGAGCCGGGCAGCTCGGCGCGCAACGTCGGGTTGAGATCCCCGGCCAGGAGGATGAGCGCCAGCCCGGTCTGGCCGAGCGACGCGCGGACGCGCTTGCCCGACGGGCTGATGACCGTTCCGCGCAGCGTCTTCTTGCGGAGCTTGGCCGCCACGCGGTCCAGGTCGCGCCGGACGCTCGGCGTCGCGCTCTTGCACGCGCCGTGGGCGCAGAGGTCGCCGAGCACGCGCGGGGTCGCCCGGAACGTCGAGCGGCGAAAGACGTCGGGTCCCTCGGGCAGGACGACGCTGTCGAGCACGAGCGCCTCGACGTGGTCGGGGTGGGCGGCGGCGTAGGCGAGCGCGACCTTCGTCCCGTAGCTGACACCGAACAGGACGAGCTTGTCGTAGCCGCCCGCCACGCGGAGCGCCTCGATGTCCTGCACCGAGTCGGGCGTCCGGTAGAACGCCCGCTGCGGTCCGATCTGCTGGGCGCAGCGCTCGCTGGCGGTCAGCAGCGAGTCGGCGACCCGCAGTGCCGCGCAGTCCAGCGCGCCGGAGCCGCCGGTCCCGCGCTGGTCGAAGACGAGCAGGTCACGGGTCGTGATCGCCGCCTGGAGCGTCTGCGCGAAGTCGCTCACCAGCGGCGTGGCCGCCTGTCCGGGACCGCCGGCGAGCGCGACGACCGCCGCGTTCGTCGGGTTCGACGCCGCCGGCACTCGTTCGACGGCCAGCGAGACCGTGCCCGGGACAGCACCGCTGCGGTCGAGCGGCACATCGACGCGCGCGCACTGAAAGCCCGCCTGAGCGCACGGCTGCCAGGCGATCTGCTGGGCGGACGCCGAACCTGCTCCGGCGGCCAGAAGCCCGACGAGCGCGAACAGGAGCACGAGCGGGGCGGGCAGCAGCGGACGGTGCGCGGGCATGAGCGCGCAGGACGGTAGCGTGCCACCGGTAGCCGCGTCGAACTTCCCAGGAGCCGCACTTGCCCGCAGATCGCCATGCCGTCACCGCGCCCGGCGCCCCCGCCGCGCTCGGCCCCTACAGCCACGCGGTGCGCAACGGCGGCTTGCTGTTCTGCTCGGGCCAGATCCCACTGGACCCGGGCAGCGGCGAGCTCGTCGGCGGCGGGGTGGGCGACCAGACGCGGCGCTGCCTGGAGAACCTGCAGGCGGTCTGCGCCGCGGCCGGGGCGCAGCTGGCCGACGCGGTCCGCTGCGGCATCTACGTCACCGACATGGGGTCCTTCGCGGAGGTCAACGCCGCCTACGCGGAGTTCTTCGGCGACGCGCCGCCCGCCCGCAGCACGATCGGCGTCGCCGCCCTCCCCGCCGGGGCGCCGGTCGAGATCGACGCGATCGTCGCGGTGGGCTGACCGGGGACCTCGTGGCCGCCGGAGCACGGACCGTCACCGCCCAGGACGTCGCGCACGCCCGCGACGCGATCGTCGACGTCGCCCGCCGCACGCCGATCGTGTCGTCCTCGACGCTCAGCGAACGCGCCGGCGGGCCGGTCGTCCTGAAGGCCGAGACGCTCCAGCGCACCGGCGCGTTCAAGGTGCGCGGCGCGCTGAACCGGCTGCACGCGCTCGGCGACGCGTGCGCGGCGGGCGTCGTGTGCGGCAGCGCCGGCAACCACGCCCAGGCGCTCGCCCTGGCCGCCGCCGCCCGCGGCGTGCCGTGCGAGGTCTTCATGCCGGTCGGCGCCCCGATCGCCAAGGCGGAGGCGACCGCCGAGCTCGGCGCGACCGTCCGGCTCGTCGGCGCCGACGTCGAGGAGTCGCTGGCGGCCGCCCAGGCACGCGCCGCCGAGGGCGGGCTGACGTTCGTGCACCCGTTCGACGACGCGGACGTCATCGCCGGCCAGGGCACGCTCGGGCTCGAGCTGCTCGAGGACATCGACGACCTCGCCACGGTCGTCGTGCCCGTCGGCGGCGGCGGCCTGGTCAGCGGCGTCGCGATCGCCGTGAAGTCCGCTCGGCCCGACGTGCGCGTCGTCGGCGTCCAGGTCGAGACCGTGGCCTCGGTGTCCGCCTCGCTGGCGGCCGGGCGCCCGGTCGAGGTCGACCCGGCCCTGACGATCGCCGACGGCATCGCCGTCAAGCGCCCCGGCGAGCTGACGCTCGGGCTCATCCGCCAGTGGGTCGACGAGGTGGTCGTCGTCAGCGAGGACGCGATCGCCGAGGCGATGGTCCTGCTGCTCGAGAAGGCCAAGCTCGTCGTCGAGGGTGCCGGGGCGGTCGGCGTCGCCGCGCTGCTGGGCGGGCAGGTCACCGCCGACCCGCGCGGCGCGACGTGCATCGTGCTCAGCGGCGGCAACGTCGACCCCGGGCTGCTGGCGACCATCGCCCGCCGTCACGAGACCGAGGCCGGCCGCCGCCACGTGCTGCTCACCCGCGTGCCCGACCGGCCCGGCGCCCTCGCCCGCCTGCTCGACGCCGTCGCCGGGGCGGGCGCGAACATCGTCGACGTCTCGCACCTGCGCGAGGGCATCGACCTGCACGTCCGCGAGACCGGCGTCCAGCTCGTCGTCGAGACCCGCTCGCGCGAGCACGCCGACGCGGTCGTGGCGACCGTGCGTGACGCGGGATACGGGGTGACGCGGGACCCGTACCCGCACGGCACCTCGTAGGCTCTGGGCGAACATGGACATCGGGTTACCCGTCGCCGTTGCGCTCGTCGCGGCCAACGGCTTCTTCGTCGCCGCCGAGTTCTCCATCGCTCGGCTGCGGCCCACCCAGGTCGCGGGCTTCGTGCGCGAGCGGCGGCCCGGGGCCAAGTCCGCCCAGCACGCCGTCGACCATCTCGACGCCTACCTGTCGGCCTGCCAGCTCGGCATCACGCTCGCCTCGCTGGGCCTCGGCGCGGTCGGCGAGCCCGCGTTCCACGACCTGCTCGAGCCGCTGCTCGGCGACTCGGCCGAGATCGCCGGGTTCGGGCTGGCCTCGCTCGTCGCCTTCGCGGTCATCACCGTCGCCCACGTCGTCCTCGGCGAGCTGGCGCCCAAGAGCGCCGCGATCTCGCGCACCGCCCCGATGGCCCTGCTGCTCGCGCCGGCCATGCGCGCCTTCTACCTGGCGACCAAGCCGCTCGTGGACGTCTTCAACGCGCTGGGCAACCTCGTCCTCAAGCCGTTCGGCATCCCGCCCGCCTCCGAGGCTGGCCGCGTGCCCCACAGCGAGCAGGAGCTGCGCCAGCTGCTGCGCGAGAGCCGCGAGGGTGGGCTCATCGAGGCCGAGGAGAGCCGGGTCTCGGAGGCCGCGCTCGTGTTCGGCGACTTGCGGGTGCGGGAGGTCATGCGGCCCCGGCCCGAGATCGACCTCGTCACGACCGCCGACTCGCCCGCAACCGCCGTCGAGACGATCGTCTCGACCGGCCGCACGCGGCTGCCGCTCGTCGAGCCCGAGGGCGGGCTGGACGCCGCCGTCGGCGTCCTGAACGCCAAGGATCTGCTCGCCGCCCACCATCGTGGCGGCGCGGTCGACCTGCGCTCGCTCACCCGGCCACTGCCGCGTGTCGCCGAGGGCATGCGCGCCGACGAGCTGCTGCGCGAGATGCGCCGTGAGCGCCGGCATCTCGCGCTCGTGGTCGACGAGCACGGGACCGTCACCGGGCTCGTGACCCTCGAGGACGTCATCGAGGAGCTCATCGGGGAGATCGACGACGAGTTCGACACGGTGGCCGAGCAGCTCGTGCGCCGGCTGCCCGATGGGATCCACCTCGACGGCACCGCGCCGGTGCGCCTCGCTGCCCGCGCCCTGGAGATCGACCTCGACCTCGATACCCACCACGAGGCGACCGTCAGCGGGCTCATCATCGAGCGGCTCGGCCGCGTGCCCGAGGCCGGCGAACGTCTCGAGCTCGCCGGCGTGGCGCTCGAGATCGCCGAGGCCGACAGCACCCAGGTGCGGCGCGTCCTCGCCCCGTCCGGGTCCGCTCGTCCGCCGGACCCGGGCGGGGCCTGACCGTTAGGGTGGGATCGTGCACATCGGCGAGCGGATCCTCATCGCCGGTGCGCTGCTCACCGCTGCCCTCGTCGCCTCGATGCTGGCCTCCCGGGTGCGGCTGCCGGGCCTCGTGCTCTTCCTCGGCCTCGGCATGCTCGTGGGCGGCGACGGCCTCGGCCTCATCCCGTTCAACGACTTCGAGGTCGCGCAGTGGATCGGGATCATCGCGCTGGCGGTCATCCTCTTCGAGGGCGGTCTCGCGGCCGGCATCGTCGAGATCCGGCCGGTGCTCGGCGCGTCGCTGTCGCTGGCGGTCGCGGGCACGATCCTCACCGCGATCCTCACCGGCCTGGCCGCCGGGTGGATCTTCGACCTGTCGACGACCGAGGGCCTGCTCCTGGGGGCGATCGTCGCCGGCACCGACGGGGCGGCGATCTTCGGGCTGCTGCGCAGCTCGAGCCTGAAGCGGCGGCTCGCCCGCACGCTCGAGGGGGAGACCGGTCTCAACGACCCGGTCGCGGTCCTGCTCGTCCTCGGGTTCATCAGCGTCCTGACCGAACCGGACTTCGGGCTGCCCGACTTCGTGTGGCTCTTCGTCAAGCAGCTGGCGATCGGTGCGGTCGTCGGCGTGGGCGTCGGCTGGGCGATCACGACCGCCCTGCGCGAGGCGCGGCTGGCGACCGGCGGGCTGTATCCGGTCGCGACGCTCGCGGCGGTCGCCGTCGCCTACGGCGCCGCCGACACGCTGGGCGGCTCCGGGTTCATGGCCGTCTACCTGGCGGGCCTGGTCGTCGGCTCGTCGACGATCCCGGCCGAGCGGACGATCGCCACGTTCCACGAGGGCCTCGCCTGGGTCGCCCAGCTGTCGATGTTCCTCGTCCTCGGCCTGCTGGTGAATCCCTCGACGCTGGACGAGATCGCCCTCCAGGCGACCGGACTCGCGCTCGTGCTCATGTTCGTCGCCCGGCCGATCATCACGTTCCTCTTCACGGCGCCGTTCAACTTCACCGCGCGCGAGAGCGTCGTGCTGAGCTGGGCGGGCCTGCGCGGGGCCGTGCCGATCGTCATGGCGACGTTTCCGGTCATCGCCGGCGTCAAGCACGGGGGCGAGCTCTTCAGCATCGTCTTCTTCGTCGTGTTGCTGTCGACGCTCGTGCAGGGAGCGACCTTCGAGCCGCTCGCCCGGCGCCTGGGGCTCACGACCGACGAGCCGGCGCTGCCCCGGCCGCTCGCCGAGGCCGGCACGATCCGGCGCCTCGGCGCCGAGGTGCTCGAGTTCCCGGTCACGGCGAAGGACGCCGTCGTCGGCGTCGCCGTGCGCGATCTGGGGCTGCCGCGCGAGGCGGTCGTCAACGTCATCGTGCGCGACGGGCAGGCGATCCCCCCGCGCGGGTCCACCCGCGTCAGCGCCGGCGACCGCCTCCACGTGCTCTACCGGGAGGAGGCGGCGCGCCACGTCGTCGAGCTGTCGTCCTCGTGGCGGACGGGCCCGATCGGCCCGCGTCCCCGCCCGCCGCGGCAGCTGCGCGGGGCGACGACGGTCTTCATGTCCCGGCACTGGACGGCCGACGACGGCGACGCGACCCGGCCGGAGGCCGTCGCCGGCCATGAGGTGCTCGAGCTGCTGCGGCTGCGCCGCGACGCGCCCGGCAGCCTCGTCGTGCTCGACGACGGGCGCTACGCGATCTGCGGCGCCATCCTCGCGGTCGGCTCGCGACGGCAGCTCAGCCGCTGGATCGAGGGCCGCATGCACCGGGCCGGGCCCGAGGAGCTGGCCTGGCTGCGCACCGCGCTCGGCGCCGTCGTCACCGACGCGCGCGAGAGCCAGGCTTCGGCCGAGTGACCGGCGGGTCGGGTCAGCCCTGGTCGCGCAGGAGGGCCCGGCGGACCTTGCCGCTGCTGGTCTTCGGCAGCGTGGCGGCGAACTCGACGCGGCGCGGGTACTTGTAGGGCGCGGTCTGCTCCTTGACGTGGTCCTGGAGCTCGCGGGCCAGGGCGTCGGAGCCGGCGTGGCCGTCGCGCAGGACGACGATGGCGCGGACGATGCTGCCGCGCTCCTCGTCGGGGGCGGCGACCACGGCCGCCTCGGCGACCGCGGGGTGGGAGACCAGGGCGGACTCGACCTCGAACGGGCCGATCCGGTAGCCGGCCGAGATGATGACGTCGTCGTTGCGGCCCTCGAAGTACAGGTAGCCGTCGTCGTCTTCGTGGACACGGTCGCCGGTGCGCCACGGCCGGGTGGGGTCCGGGTCGGGGTCGCCCAGATAGCGCAGGAAGAACGTCGGCACGGTGCGCGGGTCGGCGACGAGCTCGCCGTCCTCGATCCAGAGCTTCACGCCGGGCAGCGGGCGGCCCATCGAGCCGGGGCGCGCCGGGTGGCCGTCGAGGTTGCCGGTCATCTGGCCGGTCTCGGTCTGGCCGTAGCCGTCGCGGATCTGCAGGCCGGTCGCCGCCTCCCAGGCGCGCAGGACCTCGGGGTTGAGCGCCTCACCGGCGGCGACCAGCGCGCGCAGGTGCGGGAAACGGCGCAGCGGGATGCGCTTGGCGATGACCCGGTACTCGGTGGGCGCCTGGCACAGGACGTTGACCTGCTCGGCCTCGAGGAGGTCCAGGCGCTGGGCGGGGTCGAAGCGCGCGTCGTGCAGCAGGGCGGTGGCGCCGCGCAGCCACGGGGCGATGAAGACGTTGCGGGCCGACTTCGACCAGCCGCTGGCCGCCGTGCACCAGACGAGGTCGCCGGGGCGGGCCGAGAGCCAGTGCTCGGCCTGCAGGCGCTGGCCGTCGAGGTAGCGCTGGCCGTGCAGGACCGCCTTGGGCTCGCCGGACGTGCCGGACGTGAACGTGATGAGGCACGGGTCGGTGGGAGCGAGGTCGGCGGCGGGCGGCGCCTCGGTCGCGGCCGGGGCGCCCCTGTCGGGGTCAAACGGCGCCCAGATCGTGGGACCGTCCCAGCCGGCGGCGGCCAGCGTGTCACGGTTGCGGACGTCGGCGACGACGGCGGTGGGGGAGACCGCGTCGAGGCGCAGCCGCAGGTCCTTGGGTCGCAGCTGCTCGGTGCAGGGAAGGACGATGAAGCCCTGCCGGAAGCAGGCGACCATCGTGACGACCCACTCGGGCCGGTTGCCGACGAGCGTCAGGACGATGTCGCCGCGGCCGACGCCGAGAGCGTGAAGCCGGGCGGCGGTGGCGCGGGCGGCGTCCGCGACCTCGCCGAAGCTCCACTCGCGCCGGGCGCCGTCGCGCGGCAGCTCGACGAGCGCGAGCCGGCCCGGGTCGGCGGCCTCCACGACGTCGGTGGCGAAGTTCATCGGGGTTGACCCTACGTGGCGAGGGCGCATCGGCGCGCGGTGGGGGCGTGGCCCGGCGCCGGTGGATATCGTCGCGGCCGATGAACGGCAACGCCTGGCTCTACCTGCACCTCATCGCGATGGCCTTCTTCGTCGGCGGCCAGCTCTTTCTGGCGGGCGCCGTCGTCCCCGTCCTGCGCGGGCAGGAGGACCGGGAGCCGATCCGGGCGATCGCGAGGCGCTTCGGCGTCGGCAGCATCATGGCGCTCGTCGTCCTCGTCGTCAGCGGCGCCGCGATGGCGTCCGACTGGGACAAGTGGGGGTCGGCCACGCTGCACGTCAAGCTCGCGCTCGTCGCGGTCGTCATCGGCCTCCTGCTCGTCCACATGCGCAAGCCCAACCAGCACGCGCTCGAGGGCCTCGTGTTCGCCGTCTCGCTCGTCATCGTCGGGCTCGGCGTCGCGATCGCGAGCTCGTGAACGTCGAGGGACGAATCAACCGCGCATATCGCGGTTGAGTCGGCCCTCGACGTGGGGGGGCGGGCCCAGAGGCGGCCGGCGGTCGAGACGACCTGCGCCTCGATCGCCGCGAGGCGCTCGGCGAGCCGGACGGCCACACCGGTGAGCGTCGCCAGCAGCTCGGGGTCGGCCGGGTCGCTCGTCTTGCGCACGAGCTCCAGGACCGCGAGGACGCGGCCGTCGGGATGGCGCACCGGGACGGTCGCAAGCGTGCCGAGCTCCGCCCAGGCGGCGCTGCGCGAGCGCGGACAGGCGAGCATCTCCTCGGTGTCGGCCCAGTGCGGCTCGCCGGAGCCGGCCGCCGCGGGCACGAGGCCGTCCTCGAGATTCGCGCGCCACGCCATGGTCTCCCAGGCATCCAGGCCGGACATGTGGGCGCTCCACGTCTCCGAGCAGGCGAACGTGGCGCCCTCCTCGTCCTTGGCCTGCCACAGCGCGCCCCCGGTCCAGCCGGTGGAGGTCGCCAGGCACTGCAGGGCGGCGCGGCCGGCCGCGCGCGGGGACGACGCCTTCAGGAGTCCCGCGTCGAGCTCCTCGAGCGCTTCGGGCGTGAGGCCCGGAGGCGGGCCCGCGTCCTCGTCCGGCGCAGCGAACGCGAACGCCTTGGCCTGCTCGGCGGCCACCGAGAGCGGCGGCAGCGCGGGGGCGGCCGGGGCCATCGGGGCCATCGGCACACCATGGCCGTTGGCGGCGCCGATCGCCGGGGGGCCCAAGGCCGGGGCGACGTAGCCGGGGGCGGCCGCGCCGCCGTCGGCGAGCTTGCGCTCGAGGTTCTCGCGGGCACCGCGCTCAGCCGCCAGGGTCGCGCGCAGCTCGTCGATCGTCGCGTTGGCGGTGGCGAGCTCGTCGCGCAGCACCTCGGTCTCGGCGTGGCCGACGATCCCGGCCCGCTCGACCGCCGTCTGCGCGACCTCGAGCTCCCGCCGGGCCGCGGCCAGGCCGGCGGCGGCCTCATCGCGCTCGACCTCCAGCGCCTGGAGCCGGGCGGCGAGCGCCTCGCGCTCCGTCTGCAGCTCGCTGCTGTGGTTCGTGGCCTGCTCGGCGGCGGCCTCGGCGGCCTCGGCGCGGGCCAGCAGCTCGGCGACCTCCTCCCCGGAGCCGTCGAGAGCCTCGGCGACCTGGGCCTCGGCGGCCTCGGCGCGGGCGACCGCGTCGGCGACCTGGGCCTGCACCGCCTCGGCGCGGACGTGCGCCTCGGCGAGGGCCGCCTCCGCGTCCTGCGCACGGGCGGCCGCGTGGGAGGCCTGGGCTTCCAGCCCGGCGACGCGCTCGGTGAGCGCGTCGCGCTCCTGGTGCAGCGCGGTGGCCGCGGCGACCGCTTCGTCGCGGGCGGCGTGCGCCTCGGCGAGCGACTCGGCGTCGGCCGACAGCTCGCCGGCGGCGGTCTCCAGCTCGGTGATGCGGGCCAGCGCGTCGGCGTGCGCGGCCTCGATCGACGCCAGCGCCCGGACGGCGTCCTCACGCGCGGTCTGCGATGCGGCGGCCTGGGCGGCGGCCGCGTCGCGCTCGGCGCGAGCGGCCTCCAGCGCCTCGCCGGCCTCGCCGCGCCCGGCGACCGCGTCCTCGAGCGCGATGCGGCTCTCGGTCGCCGCGGCCTCGGCGCTCTGGGCGCGCTCCAGCAGCTCCTCGCGCTCGGCCTCGGCGTCGGCGAGACGGTCGGCGGCCTCGGCGCGGGCCTCCTCGAGCTGGCCCACCCGCGCCTGCGCCTCGGCGGCGACGCGCTGGTGGTGCTCGAGCGCCTCAGCCGTGCGGGCCTGGACGTCGAGGGCGTTGTCGCGCTCGAGCTCGGCGGCGCGGCGCGCCTCACGCTCGGCGGAGATCTCGGCTTCGGCGGCCTCGCCGGTCGCGGCCCGCTCGAGCGCGTCGCGCTCGACCGCGGCCGCCCGCT
Organism: Solirubrobacterales bacterium; assembly: GCA_040255945.1. GTDB lineage: Bacteria > Actinomycetota > Thermoleophilia > Solirubrobacterales > Solirubrobacteraceae > Baekduia. The sequence continues at coordinate 70,328 of JBDZVZ010000009.1, forward strand.
CGCGCTCGGCGGCGACGCGGGCGTCGGCCTCGGCGGCCACCTCGGCGACGCGTTCACGCTCGGCGGCCAGCCGCTGCTCGGCGGCGGCCAGGGACTCCTGGGCGGCGGCCAGCTCGCGCCCGATGCCCTCGGCGCGCTCGCGCGCCTCGGCCACGGTCCGCTCGGCTGCCTGCGTCTTCTCGCGCTCGGCTTCCAGGGCGCGGGCCATCCGCTCGCCGTCACCGGCGGCCGAACGGGCCTGCTCGAGCTCGGCCAGCAGCGTGTCGGCCCGGTCCTGCGCGGTGTGCAGGGCGCGTTCGAGCTCGTCGCGACGCACGTCGGCTGCGGCCGCGGCCTCCTGGGCGCAGCGCGCGGCCTCCTGGGCGGCGGTCAGCTCCTCGCCGAGCCATTCGCCGCGGGCGCGCTCCTGCTCGAGCTCGCGGGCGGCGATGTCGTGGCGCTCGCGCAGCCCGGCCAGGTCGGCGTTGAGCTCCTCGCGGGAGGCGATCGTCTCGTCGAGCAGCCGCTTGAGGTCGTCGTGGGCGCCGTGCAGGGCGGCCAGCTCGTCGGCGTAGCCGTCCTTCTGGGCGGCGGCCGCCCGCAGCTCGGCGTGAGCGGCGCGCAGCGCTTCCAGCTCCTCGGCGGACGCGTCGGCGGCGCGTTCCTGAACGGCGGTGCGCAGCTCGGCGAGCTCGGCGTCGCGCGCTTCGGCGTCGGCGAGCGCGCCGGCCAGCCGGGCCTCGAGCTCCTCGCGCTGCGGGCGCAGCTGCTCGAGCTCGGCCTCCAGCGCGGCGACCCGCGCCCCGGCCTCCTCGATCTGCGCCTCGACGCCACCGGCGCCCGCGCGCAGCTCGGCGACCTCGGCCTCCAGCGCGTCACGGCGGGCACCCGCCTCGGTGAGCTGATGCTCGAGCGTCTCGCGGTCGCGGCCGACGCGCTCGGCCTCCTCGCGCAGCTGGCCGAGCAGGTCGTTGGCGCGCTCGAGCTCCTCGGCCGCGGTCCGGGCCTGGATCTCGGCCTCGAGGCGGGCCTCGCGCTCGACGGCCAGCGCCTCACGGGCGGCCAGGGCCTCGGCATCGGAGGTCTGGGCGCGCTCGCGCTCGGCGAGCAGCTCGTCGGCCGGGGCGGTCATGCCGCTCGTGGCGACCTGGCCGACCGAGGCCTGCAGGCGCTCGCGCTGCTCGCGGCCGGCCTGCAGGTCGTCGCCCGGCGCCATGACGACGCAGATCGCCCACGGCTCGGTGCCGTCGTAGACCGGGAAGCGGCAGGCGCGCACCGTACGGCGGCCGTCGCGGGCCAGCACGACCTCGCGGGCATCCAGGTGGCCGTGGGCCTCGAGGACGAGCGCGTCGAGCTCGGCGACCCGGTGGGAGACGTCGGCCGGCTGCAGGGCGTTGTCGGTCTTGCCGACCAGGCGCGCCGGCTCCAGGCCGACGAGGTCGGCGAACGCGGCGTTGACCGCCACGTAGCGGCCCGCGGCGTCGCGGACGCAGGCGGGCAGGGTCGCCGCCTGGAGGGCGTCGTCGAGAGGCCCGAGACGCTGGGCGGCTCCGGGGTTGCTGCTGGCGTCGGTGGTCATGGCCGGCTCCCCTGAGTCATCGTCCCCGGAAGTCGGCGTGTCGGCTTCGGAACCCAGGGCGGCGGACGAACGTTCGGTCCCCGCGGGTATCCTCCGAACCCTTCCACCACGTGCCCGAACGACCTTGAACCCTGGAGCAGCAATGGCCGTCGCCCCCGCCGCCTACACCGATCAGACCGACGAGCAGAAGGCCATCATCGAGATGGTCCGCCAGTTCGTCGACGAGCAGATCATCCCCAACGCCGAGCACTACGACGGCGCCGACGAGTACCCGGAGCCGATCGTCGAGCAGCTGAAGGAACTGGGGTTGTTCGGCATCACGATCCCGGAGGAGTACGGCGGGCTCGGCCTGGATCTGACGACCTACGTCATGGTCGTCGAGGAGCTCTCGCGCGGCTGGATCTCGATCAGCGGCGTCATCAACACGCACTTCATCGGCTCCTACCTGCTGCTGAAGTACGGCTCGGACGCCCAGAAGCAGAAGTACCTGCCGAAGATGGCCACCGGCGAGATCCGCGCCGCGTTCTCGCTGAGCGAGCCGGAGCTCGGCTCCGACGTGCAGGCCATCAAGACGGCCGCCAAGAAGCTCGACGACGGCACGTACGAGATCAACGGCCAGAAGATGTGGGTCACCAACGGCCTCATGTCGTCGCTGGTCTTCGTGCTCGTCAAGACCGACCCGGACGCCCAGCCGCGCCACAAGGGCTTCACCTGCTTCATCACCGAGAAGGAGCCGGGCGTCTCGGAGAACACGGGCGAGTACGCCGGCCTGACGGTTCCGCCCAAGATCAAGAAGATGGGCTACAAGGGCGTTGAGTCCACCGAGCTCGTCTACGACGGCTACACGTGCCCGGCCGAGCAGATCCTCGGCGGCGAGGACGCGGGCCTCAACAAGGGCTTCGCGCAGATGATGGACGCGCTGGAGGTCGGCCGCGCCAACGTCGCCGCCCGCGGCGTCGGGCTGGCCCAGCGCGCGCTCGAGCTCGCGTTGAAGTACGCCCAGGAGCGCAAGACGTTCGGCCGCCCGATCGCCGAGCACCAGGCGATCCAGTTCAAGCTCGCCGACATGGCCACCCAGCTCGACGCGGCCCGCCTGCTCACGCATCGCGCCGCGCGGATGAAGGACGCCGGGCAGCGCTCCGACATGGAGGCCGGCATGGCGAAGCTCTTCGCCTCGGAGGCGGCCCGCTACTGCGCCGAGGAGTGCCTGCGCATCCACGGCGGCTACGGCTACTCCAAGGAGTAC
>JBDZVZ010000124.1:0-5663 GCA_040255945.1 Solirubrobacterales bacterium
TCCTCGTAGCTCTTGCCGATCGCCCTGAGCCACATGGCGCGCAGCTCTTGCGGCTTGACGCGCTGCAGCGCCTCGGCGGCACGCGTCACGTGGTCGACGCTCAGCGCCTGCTCTTCGGGGCCCGCGAGATGGATCGCCTCCTGGCGGTCGAAGTCCACGTCGTCGAAGTGGACGAGCTCGGCGCGGCTCTTGCGCACCGCCATCGCCTCGTGCTTGACGACCGCGTGCATCCATCCGGCCGCCATCTCCGGCCGGAGGGTCGGCGCCCGCCGCATGAGGATCTCCAGGCCGCGCTGGTAGGCGTCGTGGGCGTCGTCGACGCAGAGGCTGTGGCGGCGCGCCGTGCGCAGCAGCGCCTCGGCGTGCAGCGACACGGTGTGAAGAACGAGCTGCTCGGCCTGCTCAGGGGTCAGGCGTGCCGGAGCATCCTGCTCGGCCGTCGTGAGGTCGTCCATGTCCCGGGTTGCCGGCATCCATGCGTAATAGGTCTGGGGGAACCATTTCTCTCCCCCCCCCTCTCGCCGAAGTTTTTCGACGGACCGTTCCTGCCCGAACGATCAGCACCGAGCCTAACTGAGAATCGCGGCCCGCGCCAGCATCACTAAGGCCATCTCACTGGACGCTCGACCAGGGTCCCGCGCGGCGTCCAGGCGGCGGACCGACCGGCGGCCGGCGCCGGGCGACCCGCTCAGCTCACCCCGAGCGCCTCGGCGATCGCCGCGCGCTCGCCCGGGTCCGCCTCGACGGTCGCGCCCGCGGTCACCCGCGCCTCGGGCGTCGGGGCCGCCCAGTTGAGCAGCGCGAGGTCCGCGCAGGCCACGGGCACGCCGACCGCGTGGGCCAGGTCGCGCACCCGGCGGGCCAGCAGGACGGCGTCGCCGATGCCCAGCACGCGCTTGGCGGCCAGCACGGACGGATCGGTCGGCGTGGCCGAGTTCAGATGCAGCGTCCACACGTCGATGCCGTCGACGAGGCCGAGGGCGCCCACGGTCAGCAGGAACTCCAGCCGGTGCGGGCGGCCGAAGCCCGGAAAGCCCATCCGCTCGAACGCGCGGTCGTAGCGGTGCTGGGGCGTCCAGCTCTCCTCGCCGGCCAGCGCCGCGATCTGCCCGCCGGAGCGCTGCGCCCACGCCCGGTAGGCGGCCAGGGCCGCGTCGCCGCGCTTGGCGTCGAACGCGCTGCGCGGGCCGAGCTCGGCCTCGTCGAGGTCGGGCAGCTCACCCGACGCCCACGACGTGCGCGCGGCGCGGATGCCCGCCCACGGGTCCTGCACGCCCTCCAGCGGGCTGAAGAACGCGATCTGGAACGCCAGCCACGCCGCCTCCTCGCGGTCGGCCTGCGCGGCCACCTCGGCGTACAGGCCCGGGGGCGCCTCGCCGAGCTCGCGCACGCGCGCCGCGCTGAAGGCCAGCTCGTCGGCCAGCCGGGCCGCGTCGACGCTCGAGCGCAGCCCGGGCACGAGGTCGTGGCTGTAGCCGTCCTCCGGCGCCCGGGTGATGCGCCGCACCGTCATCCCGCCCGTCGAGGAGCGCCGCGGGGCCCGCTTCGGCTCGCCGGCGCGCCGAGGCTCGCGCCGCGGCGACGGCGCCGACCGCACCGTCGAGCTGCTCACCACCGACTTCTTCGAGCAGATCGGGCAGTTCTCGACGATGCGGTTATGACGGCAGAAGGTGGGCACCTCGCCAGTCTATGGACGCAAAGGGGCGCCCCGCGGGGCGCCCCTTGACGACGGACGTGTCAGCGCCGAGGCCCGCTCAGGGCTTGCACTTCGCCGACTGGCGCTTCTGGACGACCGTGTAGCCGGGGCGCTTCACGTTGTCGACCGAGATGAGCCCGGCATCGAAGTCGTTGCTGTCGTCGGTGCCGTGGAAGTTGTAGACGTACAGACGCTGGATCTGCTTGTACTTCTTCGGCATGTAGAACATGCACTTCAGCGCCTTGGCCGCCTTGGCGTCGCTGGAGACGCGGCCGCGAAGCTTGACCTGGCCGCCCGTCTCCGTCAGCCAGATCTTGGCCCGCTTGTTGCCGATCTCCTTGATGAGCCGGGCCGTGCGCGAGGTCGAGCCGCGGTTCGTGTCGGAGTAGTTGTGGATGCCCCAGTAGGTGGGCAGCGGCTTGGCGTAGCGCTTGAACTTGCGCAGGTAGCTGACCGCGCCGTTGACGTTGTAGCCGTCGAGGATGTCGAGGCCGACGATCTTCTTGCCCTTGAAGACCTTGCGCGCCTCCTTGTAGTAGGAGGCGACGAGCTTCGGGCCCGTCGAGGACTTGCAGATCTTCTTCGGCTGGCCCTCGGTGCGGCCCTTGGCCTGGCACACGTTGACCTCGTTCCACGGCGAGAACGACTCGATCTTCGAGCCGTAGGCCTTCTTGATGGCCTTGATCTGCTTCGTGTACTCCTTGAGGCTCGGCGCGTGGGCGTGCCGGCCGTCCTGGCGTGAGCGCTCGAGCGACAGCAGGATCTTCTGCTTGGCGGCCCGCGCCCCGGTGATCCAGTCGTCGAGCTTCTGCTTCTGGACCGGGTCGTCGAGGACGTCGTAGGGCGCGATGTAGCGCGCCACCTTGAGCTTCAGCGGCTGGTACAGCGGGTTGGAGAACGTCGCGGCCTGCTGGTCGGAGATGCCGACCGTGACCGCGGCGGAAGCGCTCGCGGGCGCGGCGACGCCGAGGGCGGCGCCGAGCAGGCAGGTCGTGACGAGACGTCGCTTCAGAATGACGGGTGCTCCTTCGTCAGCGTCGGGGGGAGACGGAAGGCGGCGTGTTGGCGGACACACCGCGAGACCCCGACAGGGTAGCCCGCCCGGAAGTTGCTATCGGCCGAGCGCTTGCAGTCCGGCGACGAACACCGTCGTCAGCAGCGCGACCGCCCCGTCGACGTCGGGCGCCGGGTCGTCCAGCAGCCGGGCGCCCAGCTCGACCGCCGCCCCCACCATGGCCGGGGCCAGCAGGTCGACGTCATGGTCGGGCACGACGCCGGCGGCGATGCCGTCGCGCAGGTCCTGGGCCAGCTCGTCGACGCCCGCCAGGACCGACGGCTCCTCGAACATCGCCCGGATCGTGCCCTGGTTGCGGTTCAGCAGCTCGGTCGTCGCGCGGTCCTCGAAGAGGTACTCGAAGTAGGCGCGGTAGCCGTCGGCGACGAACGCCTCCAGGGTCGTCCCGCTGCGCCGGGCGGCCCGCACGCGGGCGCGCGCCTCCCCCACCGCCTCCTCGATGATCGCCCGGAGCACCGACTCCTTGTCCGGAAAGTAGTTGTAGAACGTGCCGGTCGCCAGGTCGGTGCGGCGGACGATGTCGCGCACCGTCGCGGCGCCGAAGCCGAGCTCGGCGAAGACGTCGCTGGCGGCGGCGAGGATCGCCGCCCGGTTGGCCTGCTTGGTGGCCTCCCGGCGGCCCACGGTCGTCATGCGGCCATCGTATGGTCGCCGGCCGTGCGGGGCCCGTCCGGCACGCGGTGGGCCACCGGCAGCGGGTTGCCGGCCGCACGGGCCCGGGCGGCGCCCGCCTCGCGCTCGACGGCCAGGTCGTGCAGGTACTCGTCGAAGTCGACCTGGATCGTGTGGCGCTTGGAGGTCACGTAGCGCTTGGCCATCGCCTTCTGGTCGGCGCTGATGTCGGCCTGAAGCTCGCGGCGCGGCGGCAGCGCGTACTCGCCCTTGAGGTAGGCGGCCAGCCACTGGCCCTGGGCCTCGGCCAGCGGCATGACCGACCCGAGCGGCTGCAGCAGGCCGACGAACCCGAGGTCCGGATGGTCGGGATGGAAGACGCGGCGGAAGAGCTCGATGTGGTTGTCGGGCGCGGCGATGAAGCCCTCGTCGAAGAACGGGAACGTGATCCGGTAGCCGGTGCAGTAGACGACCGCGTCGGCGTGGACGCGGCTGCCGTCGGTGAACTGCACCGTGTCGCCGTCCAGGCGGGCGATGTTCGGCTTCGGCGTCACCCGGCCGTGCTGGATGCGGTCCAGGATGCGCCCCGAGATCGTCGGGTGCGCCTCGCCGAAGCGATGGTCGGGCTTCGGCAGCCCGTAGCGCTCCAGCCGGCCGGTGTGCAGGCGGATGATCGCCGCGACGATCCGCTGGCGGATCGCGAACGGGATGCGGATGTTGTTGGGCAGCTGGTCGGTCGGGCGGCCGAAGAGGTACTTGGGGACGATGTAGGCGCCCCGGCGCGCCGCCAGGTAGGTGTTGGCCGCCACGTAGCTGGCCTCGACCGCGATGTCCATCGCCGAGTTGCCCATGCCGAGCACGACGACGTCCTTGCCCTCGAAGCTCGCGTTGTCGACGTACTCGTGGGCGTGCATCTGCACCCCCTGGAACGTGTCGGAGCCGGGGAACGCCGGCTCGGGCCAGCGGGCGTGCCAGTGGTGGCCGTTGGCGACCAGGACGACGTCGTAGGCGCGCGTCGTGCCGTCGTCGGTGCGAACGTCGTAGCCGCCGCCCTCACGGCGCGTGACCGACTCGACCTTCGTCGCGAACAGGATGCGGTCGCGGAACCCGAAGTGGTCGACGTAGCGGTCGAAGTACGCCGCGATGAGGCTGTGGTGCGGGTAGTCGGGGTAGTCGCGCGGCATCGGGAAGTCCGAGTACTCCATGCGGTCCCGCGACGTGTTGATGTGCAGGTCGCGGTAGGCGGCCGACATCCCGTTGGAGTTGCCGAACACCCAGTTGCCGCCGACGCGGTCGGACGCCTCGATGCAGTCGAACGGGATGCCGTGCTCGTGCAGCGCCTTGGCGGCCGCGATGCCGGACGAGCCGGCCCCGATCAGGCAGACGGTGGGCAGGTCGACGGTGGCGGCCATGCCGCCACCGTGTCAGAAGATGACGCCTGCGTCAAGTTTTAGGGCTGTTCGACCGAGAGCGCGCCGTTGGTGTGCGACGGCGGACCCTCCGGCCCCTCGTCGGCCGGCGACACGTTGCCCGCCAGCACCGGCTCGTGCTCGGCCGCATTCAGCGCATGCAGATACCGGTCGGCCACGCGGGCCGCCTGGCGGCCCTCGTTGATCGCCCAGACGATGAGCGACTGGCCGCGGCGCGCGTCGCCCGCGACGAACACGCCCTTGGCCGACGTCGAATACAGCGGCGCCTTGACGTTGCCGCGCTGGTCGAGCTCGAGGCCGAGCTGGCCGACGACACCCTCGTGCTCCGGATGCAGGAAGCCCATCGCCAGGAAGACGATGTCGGCCTGCATCTGGCCCTCGGTGCCCGCCACCGGCGCAAACGGCGGCGCGTCGCCGGCCTGCGCATAGTGCAGGGCCGTCACGCGGCCGTCCTCGCCCTCGAAATGGGTCGTGACGATCGAGTAGTCCTGCTCGCCCTTGCCGATGGCCTGGGCCTCTTCCATCGCGTAGGAGAGCCGGAACTTCAGCGGCCACTGCGGCCACGGCGTGCGGTCGTCGTCGCGGTTGGACGGCGGCTCGGGCAGCAGCTCGAGCTGCGTGACGCTCAGCGCGCCCTCCCGCGTCGAGTTGCCGACGCAGTCGGCGCCCGTGTCGCCGCCGCCGATGACGATGACGTGCTTGCCGCGGGCGCTGATCCCGGCCGGCTCCGGCGCGGGCACCTTGGGCTCGGGGCCGATCTCGCGAGCGATCGCCCGGTTGCGGGTGTAGAGGTAGTCCATCGCGAAGTGCACGCCGTCGAGGTCGCGCCCGGGCACCGGCAGGTCGCGCG
>JBDZVZ010000055.1:0-24160 GCA_040255945.1 Solirubrobacterales bacterium
CGCCAGCTTCCCCGACGACGTGGTCGCGCAGGCGCGTCTGACGATGGAGGCGATCGTCGCGCACACGCCGCGAGCCGGCGAGGTCGACGAGCTCGCCGTGGCGTTCCTGCGCGAGCAGGCCGCGTTGGAGGAGCTCTTCTGGCGGCCGTGGCTGCTGCCGAAGCGGCGCTGGACCGAGACCGACCACCGGGACGCCGCGCTGGCCGACGGCGTCGGCGTCCTGTTCAGCTACCTGCACCGGGGGCCCTTTCAGGCAGCCGACGGCATCCTCGGCGACCAGACGTCCCGGATCGTCGGGGTCACCGGCGACTGGATGCACGCACCATTGTCCCCCGGGCTCTGGGGCCGACGGGTCGCCCTGATCAAGCGGACGCTCGCGCGCTCGGGCATCGGCGTGATCCGTGCCGCGGGCAGCTACCAGGTCCTCGAGGCGCTGCTGCAGCAGGGGACTCCGATCATCATGGCCTTCGACATGCCGGGCAGCCACCGCATGCAATGGCTCGGCAAGCCGGTCGACATCTCGATGAGCAACGCCCGGCTCGCCTGGGCCACCGGCGCGACGATCGTGCCCTACTGGACGTCGCACGAGGGCGCCCAACACACGGGCGAGTTCGGTGCCCCGCTGCGCCCGGCCGACCACGGGTCGGTCGAAGAGCTGCAGGAGGCGCTGGGCGCCGCCCACGAGCCCAAGGTCCTCGAGGCGCCCGAGCTCATGGAGGACGTCCGCCGTCCGGGGGCCTGGACGGAGGCGACCGGCGGCGGCTGGTTCCGGCCCCAGCGCGGCTGACCCCACCCCGGCTGAGCGTTGGTCTGCTGCACCCCTGGGTGCAGCAGACCAACGTTCAGCGGTCCGCGGCGCGGCGAAACGCCGCCCAGGCGGGCTTGCGCGACGCGTCGGTGCGCAGCAGGCCGAACGCCGACTGGTGCTCGCCCTCGGGGCGCAGGTCGCGCAGCCGGTAGACGAAGACCGCTCGGATCGTGCGGCGGTAGCGGCTGCGCAGCGCGCCGAGCAGCCCGTCGAGGTTGGCGGCCTGCCGGTCCTCGCTGACGCAGCCGTCTCCGTCGTCGCAGGTCGTCCAGCCGATCTCGGTGATCCACAGCGGATGGTGCACCCCGCGCATCTGCAGCTGGGCCTGGAGCTCGTCGAGCGCGCCGAGTGAGCGGCTCGCGTTCGGCGCGTACGGATGCACGGCGAAGCCGTCGGCGGTGCGCAGCACGCCGGAGACGGAGGTCTCGATGCCGTCCAGCCACGGCGCCGTGACGTTCGTGCGGCCGCTGTTCTCGGTGTCGACGGCAACGAGAAACCGCGCCGCCGGGTTCGCGGCGCGGCCGGCACGCATCCCGGCCGCCGCGAGCTTCGCGTAGCGCTCGGCGTCGGCGCCCGGGTGCGGCTCGGGCACGAGATAGGGCTCGTTCCACAGCTCGAACCAGCGGGGTGCCAGCCGCGCGTCGAGCTTCGGGTGCTCGCGCCAGAACGTGCCGCCCGGCCCGTAGCGCCTCACCGCGTCGCCGACATACGCCGCATAGCCGTCGGTGTCGGTCGGCAGGCCGCCCTCGACCGGCCGAGCCCAGTCGGGCGTGTCGCTCAGCAGCGGCAGGACCCGCAGCCCGCGCCGGGCGGCGCTGACGAAGAGCCGGTCGAAGCGGCCCCAGCGACGCACGCCGCGTTCGGGCTCGACCTCGTTCCAGAACAGCTCCTCGCGCAGCCACCTCGCGCCGGCGCGCACGGCGAGGTCCTGCTCGTGGCCCATCGACGTGCCCCAGCCGACCGTGTTGTCGACGAGGCCGAGCACCGGCGGCGGCGGGCCGGGCGGGCGCGTCTGATCCTCCCCGCCGCCGCAGCCGCCCGCGCCGAGAACCGCGACGGTCAGCAGGCTGGCGACGAGGCCCCGCGAGCGCTTCAAGCCGCCGTCCCGCCCCGCAGTGCCTTGATCTCGCTCAGCTCGACGGCCCGCAGCCCCAGCAGCAGCGCCGGGTAGGCGACCACGAAGACGGCCACCAGCCCGGCGAGCGGCACGTCGGCCGCGTGGACGCCGGCGAGCACGAGCAGGGTCGCGGCCGCGGCGGCGACGACCCGCGGCAGCCGCCCCAGGCCCGCGCGGCCGAGCGGCAGCACGCGCGAGATGTAGTAGACGCTGAAGCCGACGACGACGACCTCGGTCACGAGCGTCGTCCACGCCGCGGCGACGAACCCGTAGGGCGGGATGAGGATGATGTTGCCGACGAGGTTGACGACGAGCCCCGCGAACGTCACGACGACGCCCTTGCGCACGAGCCCGCCGACGAGCAGCAGGTTGCTCGTCAGGTAGCCGAAGGAGACGAAGACGAACGCGGCCCCCAGGATCGGCAGCGCCGGGGCGGCGTCGCGGAACTCCTCGCCGAAGAGCAGGACGACGACCGGCTCGGCGGCCACGATCGCGAACGCCAGGGCGCCGAGCGACCCGATCGCCAGGAACTCGGTCCCGAGGCGCAGGACCCGCAGCAGCCGGTCCCGGTCGCTGGCCCACAGCGCCGCGATGAGCGGCGCGAGCGTCGTCAGCACCGACGCCGGGATGAAGTGCGCCTGGTCGAGCATCCGGTAGACGGCGCCGTAGAGGCCGGCCTCCCGCGCGCCCGCGATCTCGAAGACCATGACCTGGTCGACCCGGGCGTAGGACATCATGAGCAGCCCGGCGACGCCGAGCATGCCGCCGGTGCGCACGAGCCGGACCATCGCGGCGCGCGAGGGCCGCAGGTGGAACTTGACGATGCGCAGCGCGGCGACGGCCTGGATGGCCGAGGCCAGGGCGGTGGTGGCGGTCATGGCGACCGCCAGGGCGACGAGGCCGCCGCCGAGGATGCTGATCGCGATCACGGCGATGCCCCAGGCGACGCTCTGGATCGTCAGGACGACCATCGGCAGCGTGTTGCGCATCCGCAGCTGGTGGACGACCTTCAGCGACGAACCCACGCCGAACGGGATCTCGAGCACGAGGATGAGGCCGGCGGCGAACATCGCCGCGCCCTCGTGGAGGAAGAGCAGGACGCCGACCGCGGCGAGCATGACCGGCAGCGAGAGCGCCAGCCGGGTGACGACGAGCGCGCCGACCCAGTCCTCGGCCTCCTCCGGCCGGGCCGCCGCCTCGCGCACGGCGACCATCTCCAGCCCGAAGTTCGTGAAGTAGGACGCGAGCTGGAAGACCGCCAGCAGCGTCATCCACTGGCCGTAGCCCGTGTCGCCCAGCGTGCGGGCCAGGACGACCGTGACGACGATGCCCAGGCCGAGGTTCAGGACGCGTGAGGCGACCTGGATGAGGACATCGGCGAGCGCGCGGCCGCGGCTGGCCTCGGTCGGCGCGGCCGTCACGCGATCTCCGCCGCGCTGGGCGCGGCCGGCTCGGCGTGACGGGCCCGCTGGCGGTCGAGCCAGGCGTCGAGAACGTCGTGGGCCAGCGGCTGCATCCGCACGACCTGCAAGGTGTGGGTGTCGGGCGGGCCTGGGACGTGGCCGACGGTCATCGTCGGCCAACGGTCCAGGCGGTCGAGGTGGCCGGTGCGCTCGAGGTCGGCGAGCACGGGCTCGTCGGGCGTGAACCAGAGCCCGAGCGTCGTGTCCTGGTCGCGCAGCCGGTCGAACGCGAGGTCGAGCGCGTCGCCGCCCGCGCGGCGCGCCCGCAGGCGGGCGGCGAGCATCGCCGGCACCCGCCGGACCATGACGAGCAGCGCGGCCGCCAGTCGCCGGACGCGGGCGACGGTGAGCCGGCCGCGCAGGATCTGCCGCCAGACGTCGAGCGAGACGACGCGCCGCACGTGCCGGGCCTCGGCGGCCTGGCCGAGCGTGTCGTCGTAGAGCAGCATGCGCGGGTTGATGAGCATGAGCGCGCTGACCCGGTCGTCGCGCAGCGCCTGCTGAAAGCCCCAGTAGCCGCTCGAGCACAGACCGACGAGCGCGAAGCGCGGGCCGAGCCCGCGGGCGGCCAGCGCGTCGAGCGCGGCGCCGGTGGCGTCGACGAGCTCGTCGCAGTACAGCGACAGGAAGGCGCCCCACGGGCTCGGCGGCCCGCCGGCGTCGCCGATGCCGGGCAGGTCGAGCCGGACGGTCACGACGCCGCGCGCGGCCCAGCGGCGGGCGGCCTCGACCCACATGCGGTTGGGGCCGACGCGCCGCTCGCCGCCGACGTTCAACAGCACGACGCACAACCCACCGGGGTCAGACCCGTTCCGTTGCACTCGCGCTCCGGTGCAACGGAACGGGTCTGACCCCGGGGTGGTGATGATGGCGACCGGGGCACTCGGCCCGTCGCCGAGGACGACGGGGGTCTCGGTGCCGCCGCCGGGCAGGGTGAGCGTGTCGCTCGTGGCAGGCGCCGCCACGTCATTGCCGGGGCCGGCGTGCGCCTCGCGCTCCCCCTCCTCCAACCAGCGCGCGACGACGGCGATCGTCGCCGCCGGGGCCACCGCCTGGTGCGGCTCGTCGGTGAGCTCCGACCAGCCGGGACCGTCCTCGACGGTCACCGCGACACCGGCGGCCTCGAGCGCGGTGACGAGGCGGGCGTCGACGCTCACGCCGTCGCGGCCGAGCAGCAGCGCCCGACCGATGCGCGTGAGGTCCAGGGCGGTGAGGTCGACCGCACCGACCGCCGCGGCCGTCTCGCCGCTCATGAGAAAGCCGCCGCTCTCGATCGCGCCGTCGGGCAGCGGCGGGGCGCCGGCAGCGTCGAAGTCGAATGCGTCGAGGTCGGAGATGCCCAGGCGCGAGAACGCACGCAGCTCGCGCACGAGCGCGCGGCCGCGGGCCGGGGTGCCCCAGAGGACGAGGTCGTCGATCGGCGCGCCGTCGGCGGCCGCCTGGGCGGCGAGCAGCCCGCCGAGCCCGAGTCCGACGGCCACGACGCGGCGGCAACCGGTCGCCGCGCGCAAATGGCGGGCCGCAACGCCGACCGCGGTCGTCCATGCCCGTGCCTGCTCGGGGTCGCGCGGGCCGCCCGCGCTGTCACCGGTGCCCGGCAGGTCGAAGCGCAGCGCCGGCCGCCCGTCGGCGGCCAGCTCGCCGGCCCACGTCCGCAGCCCGCGGTGCGCGCACATGGCGTCGTAGCCGAACGGGGCGCAGAGCAGCACGCCGGTGGCCGGCGCGGCAGCATCCGCGGCGCCCGCGGCGGGGTGCAGCGTGGCGAGCAGCGGTCCGCCGAGCGACGGATCGTCGAGGTACACCGGGCGCGCCACGAGCGAGTCCCGCGGCCGCCTCACTCAGCGCGACCGGGTGACGCGGCCGCCCCAGCTGCCGCGCACCGTCACCCGCACGCCGCTCGTCCCCACCGACTTGGGCACGTTGAGCTTGTAGCGCCCGGCCCGGTCGACCCGGAGGCTGGCCCGGTAGCGCAGCACGCCGTGGCGGCGGACGTCGACGGTGTAGACGTCGACGAACGAGCCGGTGCCGCTGGCGACGAGCCGGCCGCGCCGCGCCTTGAGCTTCAGCGTCGGCCGGCGCACCGCGCCCTTGCGCGCCTTGAACGCGCGCGCGACCGTCTTGGCCGACGGCTTCGCCTTCCCATCGGTCCGGTAGAGGCCGAACTGCCAGGGCCCGCCGGAGTCGGCGAGGTCGAAGACGATGCCCGCCTTGACCCAGCTGACCTTGGCGATGCCGCGCAGGGTGTCGTTCAGCGCGCGGGCCTGGCCGGCGCGCGAGAGGCACGTGTGCTCGAAGAGCGGCTTGACGCCCTTCTGGCCGTAGCAGCTCGTGAACCCGAACTCGGCGAGCCACAGCGGCTTCTTGTCGTGGTACTTGCGCTGCATCTTGCGGGTCTCGCGCAGCGCGTAGAGCGTGAGGTCGTAGAAGTGGACGGAGATCGCGTCGTAGGAACCCTTGATCCCGGCCTTGTACATCGCCTCGAGCCACCGGCCGTCGGCGCCGACGAACGCGCCGGCCAGGACCGGCAGCTTGGGGTCGACGCCCTTCAGCCGCGGGTAGGCGGCCTTGGCGAGCGCGACGTAGCCGCGGACCTTGTTGGGACCGGCCCAGTAGATCTCGTTGACCTGATCGGGCTCGTTCCAGATCTCGAACGCCGCCAGCTTGCCGCGGTAGCGGTCGGCGAGGAACGCCGCCACGTCGGCGTAGGCGGCCGGGTCCTTCGGCGGGTAGCGGGTGATGGAGAGGTCGAGGCGGTCGGCGCCCGAGCAGCCGCGGGCGGCGGCCGGGGCGGTCGACGCCCAGCACGGCGTCGAGTCGACCATGAGCAGGACCTTGAGGTGATGGCGCGCGGCGGCGTCGACGACCCGGTCGACCGCGGCGACCACGGCGGGGTCGCGCACCCCCGCCGCGTCGGGCTCCAGCAGCGACCACAGCACCTCGACGCGCATCGCCTTGGCCTTCAGGCCGGCGACCTGCTTGGCGACCGCATCGGCCCGCGCGTCGGTGATGTCCGACGTGACCGTCGGGCCCTGGACGCCGTAGAGCGGGCGTGCGGCAGAGGCCGTCGGCGCGGCGACCGCACCGGCGAGCACCGCGATGAGGGCGAGGAGGAGCAGCCGTCCGTGCGTGCGCATGACCACTCAGTGTGGCAGGCGAACGAGCGGATCGCACGGATCGACCGCATCTCGGCGCATTGGCGCTGGGGTCAGCGGTCGACGAGCTCGGTCTGCAGGAAGTGCCCGACGGTCGCCATGACCTCCTCGGCCCACGGCCCGCTGAACGCGGCGTGGCCGCCGTCGTAGAAGACGGCCTGCTTGGGCTCGCGCGCCGCAGCCGCCAGCGCCCGGGCGGCCGCGGGCGGCACGGTCGTGTCCTGGCGCCCGTTGACGAGCAGCAGCGGCCGTGGCGCGATGTGGGCCACCCAGCGCTCCGGGTCGTAGGGCGCGACGATGCGCACGGCCGCCGCGTCGTCGGGAAAGTCGACGACCCGTCCGGGCGCGTGGACGATGCGGGCCCAGTCGCCGCCGGTCACCAGCAGCGCGACGGCCTGCGGGCGCAGGTCGACGGCACTGACGAGCGCGCCGGCGAAGCCGCCGTAGCTCTCGCCGAGGTAGCCGATGCGCTTGCCCTGGCATTCGGGCCGCCCGGCGAGGACGTCGAGCGCGCGGCGCAGGTCGACGACCGTCTCGTCGAGCATCTGCGCGAAGCGCCGCGGGTCGCGCAGGGCGGCCTCCAGCCCGTCGTCGGCGGCCCGCTCGCCGTGCAGCGGGTACTCCATCGTGAACGTCGCCAGGTGCAGGCTCGCGGCGCCCTGCCAGACGTTCGGCGCGTCCTGCACCGTCGACCCGATGCCGCCCTGGTAGAGCAGGCAGGCGCGCACGTCGCCGTCGACCGGGACCGCGAAGCCGGCCGGGATGCGCCCCTCCCCCTCGCGCGGCCCGGCGAACGTCACCCGCTCGACGCGCAACCCCTCGACCCCCGGCCCCGAGGCCGCGGCCACCTCGGGCGAGCGCGTCGCGTCGTAGGCGAAGCGTGCTGCGCCGGGGATCGGGTTCGTCGTCGCCTTGGCGGTCGTCGCCCCGCGGCCGCCGTCGGAGCCGCCGCAGCCGGCAACGGTGAGGACGGCCGCCGCGAGGGCGACCGCGAGGGCCGGGCTCAGCCGCACGCGCCGGTGCCTAGACCGGGACGACGCCGTTGCGCTTCCAGGGGCGGTCGATGCGCTTGCCCTCGGCCATCTCCAGGCCGCGGCAGATCGTCGGACGGGTCTCGCGCGGGTCGATCACGTCGTCGATCATCCCATTCTTGGCCGGGATGTAGACGTCGATGATCTGACGGTAGGCGTCGATGAGCTCCTGCTTCTTGGCGGGCGGGTCCTCGGCGGCCTCGACCTGCTTGCGGAAGACGATCTCCACGGCGCCTTCGGCGCCCATGACGCTGATCTCCGCGCTGGGCCACGCGACGATGAGGTCGGGCTCGTAGGCGCGGCCGTTCATGACGTAGTAGCCGGCCCCGTAGGCCTTGCGCGTGATGACGGTGATCTTCGGGACGGTCGCGTTGGCGACCGCGTAGAGCATCTTGGCGCCGTGGCGGATGATGCCGCCCTGCTCGACCTTCGTGCCGACCATGAAGCCGGGCACGTCGACGAGGAAGACGAGCGGGATGCCGTAGGCGTTGCAGAGGTTGACGAAGCGCGCGGCCTTGTCGGCGCTGTCGTTGTCGAGGATGCCGCCGAGCTGCTTGGGCTGGTTGGCGACGATGCCGGCCGGGCGGCCGCCGAAGCGCGCGAAGCCGGTGATGATCGTCTTCGCCCACTGGGGCTTCATGTCGAAGAACTCGCCGTGGTCGGTGATCCGGCGGATGACCTCGTACATGTCGTAGGGCCGGCGGTTGGAGTCCGGCAGGACGTCGAGCAGCTCCTCGTCGCCGCGGTCGACCGGGTCGTCGCAGTCGATCCGCGGCGGGGCGTCCTCGTTGTGGGAGGGCATGAACGACAGGTACTGCTTGATCCGCTCGATGCACTCGGGGTCGTCGGCGACCTCGAGGTCGCCGACGCCGGACTTGCGGCAGTGCACGCGCGAGCCGCCAAGCTCCTCCTGCGTGACGTCCTCACCGACCGCCGCGCGGACGAGGTGCGGGCCCGCCAGGGCCATCGAGCCGCGGCCCTTGACCATGGGGACGAAGTCGGCCAGGCCCGGGATGTAGGCGGTGCCGGCGGCGCACGGGCCCATGAGCGCGGCGACCTGCGGGATGACGCCGGAGGCGACGACCTCCTCGCGGAAGAGGTGGCCGGAGCCGGCGAACAGCGAGCCGACCGCCTCCTGGATGCGGGCGCCGGCGCTGTCGAGCAGCCAGACCATCGGCATGCGCTTCGTCAGCGCGAGCTCGCGCAGCCGGGCGACCTTCGTCTCGCCGGTCATGCCCATCGAGCCGGCCATGACCGTGAAGTCGTAGGCGGCGACGGCGACCATGCGCCCGTCGACCTTGCCGTAGCCGGTGATGACGCCGTCGGCAGGCGCCTCCTTGCCCTCGAGGCCGCGGACGGAGAAGTGGATACCGCCGTGGATGCCGAGCTCGGTGAACGTGCCGGGCTCGACGAGCAGGTCGATCCGCTCGCGGGCGGTGAGCTTGTCGGCGGCGTGCTGCTTGGCGATCTTCGCTTCGCCGCCGCCGAGGCGGGCGGCCGCGCGGCGCTCTGCGAGCTCCTCGACGAGGGGTCGCAGCAGGGAGGTTGGGGCGTCGGTGCTCATGGGAAGTAGGAAGTCCTACTTCCTACTTTGGCATCCGTCAAGCGACGTCGAGCACTTCGATGCCGTCGAAGCGGCGAAAGCCTCGGTCGCGGGTGTAGATGCTGCGCACGCCGTGCTGGCGCATGAGCGCGACGAGATGAGCGTCAGGGACGTCGTTGCCGCCGCGCACCTCCTCCTGCGCCACGCGCGCGAGCGGCCAGAAGCCGTCCTGCTCGCCGTGCACCCGCACGTGCGGCAGGCCCAAGAGCGCGTCGACATTGCCCAAGGCCGTTGCGAGCGTCGATGGTCGCGGCAGGATCGCCGGATGCGTCGCGATCCGAACGAACCCGAACAGGACCGGCCAGAAGAGATGCCACAGCTGCGGCCCTGCCGCCAGCCGCTCCATCACGGCGGCCGCCGGCTCATGCCAGCGGTCGCCATGGTTCGCTGCGTGAACGAGGACGTTGACGTCGACGGTGACGCTCATCGCTCGTCGAGCACGCGCCAGAGCGCGTCCTTGTCATCGAGGTCGATGAGCGGCTCGCCGCCGTCCCACGTCTTCCACTTGAAGGCCGGCGGCTCGCTCGCGGGCTCCTCGGTCTCCCGCAGGGCAACGGCCAGCAGCTCCGAGGCCACCTCCCCCATGCTGCGCCGCTCGGCCGCGCCGCGGGCCTTCAGCTCCCGCAGGACGGTCGGGTCGAGATCCAGGGTCGTACGGGCCATGATGCGTGATGCTAGAGCGCGACGCATCACGCATCAACCATCGAGGTCAGAGCAGCGGCGCGATGATCGAGGCGACGCTGTCGGCGTGCTCGGGCGCGCCGAGGTTCGTCACCTCGCAGCCGACGAGCTCGCACACGTCGGCGACCTCCGCCAGCAGCGTGCGCAGCCCGGCGTCGCTGAGGCCGCCGGCCACCGGGAAGCCGACATCGGGCAGGACCGACGGGTCGAGCACGTCGAGGTCGAGGTGGACGAACACCTCGCGGCCCGCGAGCGCGTCGGCGAGCTGGGACGGGCGCACGACCCGCCGCACGCCGCGGGTCTCGAGCAGGACCTGCTCGGCGCCGTCGACGTCGCGCACGCCGCACATGACGACCGCCGCCGGGTCGACGACCGGCAGGCCGTCGCGCAGCCCCGCGGGGTCCCAGAGCCCGCAGGCCGCCGCCAGGCACATGCCGCCGAGGTGGTTCGACGGGGTCGTGTCCGGCGTGTTGAAGTCGGCGTGCGCGTCGAGCCACAGCACGAGCGCGTCGGGCCGTGCGCGCACGACCGTGGGCAGCGTCGTGATGGCGATGGAGCAGTCGCCGGCAAAGAGCGCGGGCGTCGCGCCGTCCGCGAGCGCGTCGTCGACCTGGCCGCCGGCCTCCATGAGGCAGCCGCGCGAGTCGCGCAAGTCGTCGGCGAAGCCTGCGGCGCGCGTCTGCGAGAACGACCCGACGAGATTCGCCTCCACCCCGCACCGCCCGGCCACCTCGAGCGCGAGCGCCCGCGCGCCGAGCGCCGCGCCCATGTCGCGGTCCGACGTCCGGCACAGCAGGGCGGTGATCGCGGGCGCCATCGGTCAGTGGCCGGTCCAGTTCGGCTCGCGCTTGCCGAAGAACGCGGCAACGCCCTCCTGGATGTCGTCGGTCGAGAACGCGAGCGTGAGGTTGTGGCGCAGCAGCTCGAGCGCGTCGGCGAACGCGAGGTCCTGCTGGCGGAACATCGCGTCCTTGCCGAGCTTCATCAGCACCGGCGACTTCGACGCCAGCTTGCCCGCCCACTCGGCCACCGCGGCGTCGAACGCCTCGGCCGCCACGACCTTGTTGACGATGCCGATGCGCTCGGCCTCGTGGGCGTCGATCCGCTCGCCGAGCAGCAGCAGCTCGTTGGTCTTCTTGCGCCCGACGTTGCGGTAGATCAACGCCATGATCATGAAGGGGAACACGCCCACGTTGATCTCCGGCGTGCCGAACGTCACGCCCTCCCTGGCGACGATGAGGTCACAGGCGAGCGCGAGGCCCAGCGCGCCCGCCAGCACGTGGCCGTTGGCCGCGCAGATCGTCGGCTTGCCCAGCTGCCCGATGAGCAGGAACAGGCGCGGAAAGCGATCGATGCCGAAGTGCTTGTGCACCAGCGGGACCTCGGCCGCGAAGCCGGCGAGGTTGCCGCCGCTGCTGAAGACCTTCTCGTGCGTCGAGGTCAGCACGACGCAGCGGACCGCCTCGTCGTCGCGCGCCGCCTCGAAGGCGGCGAGCAGGTCGTCGAGCAGCTCGTCCGACAGCGCGTTGCGCGTCTCGGGCTGGTCGAGGGCGATCGTCGCGACGCCGTCGGCGACGTCGTAGCGCAGGGTCTCGTAGCTCACGCCGGGCACCGTATCCAACCGGCGGCCATTGCGGAAAGTAGGAAGTGCCACTGTTTACTTTTGGCCGGACGGCCGGTACCGTCGCGCCATGGCCACCGCCGACACCGTTCTCAAGCCCGATCACGGGGCTGCCCGCAAGCACTTCATCTTCACCGACGAGCACGAGCAGCTGCGCGAGTCGATCCGCAACTTCACGACCAAGGAGCTCGCCCCCCACGCCGAGGAGTGGGAGGAGACGACGTTCCCCGACTCCGTGTTCCGCCGGATGGGCGAGCTCGGCTTCCTCGGCCTCGACAAGCCCGAGGAATATGGCGGCCAGGGCGGCGACTACTACACGGCGCTCGTACTCGCCGAGGAGATGGTCCACGCGCGCAGCGGCGGACTGGCCATGGGCGTCGCGGTCCACACCGACATGGCGATGCCGCCGATCCTCGCCTTCGGCAACGAGGAGCAGAAGCAGGAGTGGGTCGTCCCGGCGATCAAGGGCGAGAAGATCCTCTGCCTCGGCATCACCGAGCCCGACGCGGGCTCCGACGTCGCCGGCATCAAGACCCGCGCGGTCCGCGACGGCGACGACTACGTCATCAACGGGTCCAAGACCTACATCACCAACGGCCACCGCGCCGACGTCATCGTCCTGGTGACGAAGACCGATCCGGAAGCCGGCCACGGCGGCATCACGCTCTTCCTCGTGCCGATGGACGCCCCGGGCGTCATCCGCGAGAAGCGCCTCGAGAAGCTCGGCATGCACGCCTCCGACACGGCGCTGCTGGCCTTCCAGGACGTGCGCGTGCCGGCCTCCGCGATCCTCGGCGAGGAGGGCAAGGGCTTCTACCACATCAGCTGGGAGCTCCAGGGCGAGCGCCTCATCGGCGCGGCCGGCTGCGTCGCGGGCGCCCAGCACTGCTTCGACATGACCCGCCAGTACGCGCTCGAGCGCCAGGCCTTCGGCCGCAACATCGGCAAGTTCCAGGTCATCCGCCACAAGTTCGCCGAGATGGCGACGAAGATCGAGACGGCGCGCCAGATGGTCTACACGACCGCGTGGCGCTTCAAGAACGGCGAGTACCCGGTGCGCGAGATCTCGATTGCCAAGTTGTACGCGTCGCGGATCGCCGTCGAGGTCGCCGACGAGTGCATCCAGATCCACGGCGGCGCGGGCTACATGAAGGAGTACGGCGTCGAGCGGGTCTGGCGCGACATGCGCCTCAACCGGATCGGCGCCGGCACCGACGAGATCATGCTGGAAGTGATCGGCCGCTCCTACGGCCTCTAGGAGCCCGGGTCAGCGCAGCGCGGCGAGCCGGGCCGCGCGCTCGTCGTCGGGCGTCAGCGGGCAGCCGACGCACGGCTCGCCGTAGGCCGCGCAGCGATAGGCCAGACAGCAGCCGGCGCGCAGGAGGACGACCTCCGGCGTGCCGGCGACGTCGAGCGTCACCGGCCGAGCCCGGCCCTGCAGCGGGCCGGGCGCCCGGGCGGCGGCGCGCGTCCAGGCGGCGTGCGCCTCGTCGCGGCGGCCGGTGAGCTCGCCGACGACGGTGAACGCCTGGGCGGCCGAGTCGTGGGCGACGCGCCACAGCGCCTTCTCGGGGCGGCCGGTCGCCGCCGAGAGCGCCGGGGCCAGCACCGCGAGGTGCGAGGCGAGCGCCGCCCACAGCGCATCCTCGGCGCCCGCGCCCGCCACGACCGCCGCCCCCGGGCGCGCCCCGACCCGCGGGCCGCGCGTCGCCTCGACGTCGGCCAGCATCGCGGCCTCCACGTCGAGCACCGGGACGCGGCCGGCCAGCAGCAGGGCGGCGACCATCGGCGCGGCGACGGACCACGCGTGCGCCTGGGCGGCGAACGTCGCGGCGATGTCACGGCGCTCGGTGGCGGCCTCGGCCGCGATGGCGTCCAGGAGCCGCTCGCGTCGCGGCGCGTCGGCGAGGACGTCGGCCGCCGGCCGGTAGGCGGCGTCGGGCTCGAGCTCGACGGCGAACGGGCGCGTGCCGTGGAGGTCGAGCTCGGCTCCGGGTCCGAGGGTCTCGTGCAGGAGGGCCACGGCGCGAGAGCTTAGGGCACCCTTACATCGTGTTAGGGTCCCCTACCATCGTGTCCTCGGTCGCCGCGACCACCACCACGGCCCCACGCCACGCCCATGCTCGGGCGCTGCTGCCCTCCCCCGCCGCTCGCGCCGCCGGCCTGGCCGCCGCGGCCGCGCTGCTGCTGCTCGCCGCAGCGTCCTCGATCGCGTTGGGCTCGCTGCCGATCCCGCTGCACGAGGTCCTCACCGCGCTGACGCACCCCGACGGGGGCGACGCCCACACGGTCGTCAACGAGCTGCGCGTCCCGCGGACGCTGCTGGGCCTGCTCGTCGGCAGCGCGCTCGGCGCGGCCGGAGCGCTCATGCAGGGCGTCACCCGCAACCCGCTCGCCGAGCCCGGCATCCTCGGCATCAACGCGGGCGCCGCGCTGGCCGTCGTCCTCGCCATCCGCGTCCTCGGCGTCGACGCCGTCTCCGGCTACACGGCCTTCGCGCTCGCGGGCGCCGCCCTCAGCGCCCTGGCCGTCCACCTGCTCGGCACGGCGGGCGCCGGGCGCAGCGGCGCCACCCCCGCCCGGCTCGCGCTCGCCGGCGCCGTCCTCGCCGCCCTGCTCACCGCGCTGACGAGCGCGGTGCTCGTGCGCAACGCCCAGACGCTCGACCAGTTCCGCTTCTGGATCGTCGGCTCGCTCGCCGGCCGCGACAGCGCGGTGACCGCGACGGTCGCGCCGGTCATCCTCGTCGGGCTGGCGATGGCGCTCGCCGCCGGCCGCTCGCTGAACACGCTCGCCTTCGGGGAGGAGGTCGCCCGCTCGCTCGGCCAGCGGGTCCGCACGACCCAGGCGCTGTGCGCGCTCGCCTTCGTCCTGCTCGCCGGCGGCGCGGTCGCCGCCGCCGGGCCGATCGCCTTCGTCGGCCTGGCCGTCCCGCACGTCGCCCGCGCGCTCGTCGGGCCCGACCACCGCTGGGTCGTCCCCTACAGCGCCGTGCTCGGCGCGACGCTGCTGCTGGCCGCCGACGTCCTCGGCCGGATCATCGCCCGCCCGGGCGAGCTCGAGGTCGGCATCGTCACCGCGCTCGTCGGCGCCCCGTTCTTCGTCTGGCTCGTGCGCCGCCGGAGGCTCGTGGCGCTGTGAGCACCGTGCGCCGGATCGTCGTGCGCCGCGGGCCGCTGTCGGCGCGCCTGGAGGCGCGCGCGCTGACCGTCGGCGGCGTCCTGCTGCTCGCGACGCTCGCGGCGCTGACGCTGCACGTCGGCCGCGGCGAGTACCCGATCGCCCCCGGCGACGTGCTCGCCGCGCTCGTGGGCGCCGGCGACAAGGCGACGAGCTTCGTCGTCGTCGACCTGCGGCTGCCGCGCGCGCTGACCGCGGTCCTCGTCGGCGCCGCCCTGGGCATCGCCGGGGCGGTCTTCCAGGACCTCGCGCGCAACCCGCTCGCGGCGCCCGACATCCTCGGCGTCACGACCGGCGCCTCGCTGGCCACCGTGACGCTCATCGTCTTCGGCAACACCGCCGGGGCGATCTCGCTGCCGGTGGCCGCCGCCACCGGCGCGCTGGCCACCGGCGCCGCGCTCTACCTGCTGGCCTGGCGGCAGGGGCTGCAGGGCCACCGGCTCGTGCTCGTCGGCATCGGCGTCCAGGCGGTCCTGCAGGCGGGCATCTCCTACGTGCTCACGCGCGGGGAGATCTACGAGACCAGCCGGGCCTACATCTGGATCGTCGGCTCGCTCAACGGGCGCGGCTGGGAGCACGTCTGGCCGCTGGCGATCGTCGTCGGCGTCCTGGCTCCCGCCGCGCTGGCGCTCAGCCGCGGGCTCGGCGCGCTGCAGCTCGGCGACGACGTCGCCCGCGCGCTCGGCGCCCGCCTGGAGCGCTCACGGCTCGGGCTCATGGCGGTCGCCGTGGTCCTCACCGGCGCCGCGGTGGCGGCCGCCGGGCCGATCGCGTTCGTCGCGTTCGTCGCCCCGCACGTGGCCCGGCGCCTGGCCCGCTCGGTCGCGCCGTCGACGGTGCTGGCGGTCTCGGCGGTCTGCGGCGCCCTGCTTGTCGTGGGCGCCGATCTCGCCGGGCGCCTGCTCTTTGGGGCCGCCGAGCTGCCCGTCGGGATCATCACCGCGGTCCTCGCCGCCCCGTACTTCCTCCACCTGCTCGTTCGCACCGACCGACCGGGAGCCACCGCATGACCACCGCACCGCTGGGGGCCGAGCGCCTCACCGTCGCCTACGACGACCGCGACGTCGTCTGCGACCTCGACCTCGCCGTCCCGCGCGGCGCCATCACCGCGGTCGTGGGCGCCAACGGCTGCGGCAAGTCGACGCTGCTGCGCGCGCTGGCCCGCCTGCTGGCCCCGCGGTCCGGGCGCGTCCTGCTCGACGGCCGCGCGATCGGCGAGCTGCCGACGCGCGAGGTCGCCCGGCGGCTGGGCATCCTGCCTCAGTCGCCGGCCGCCCCCGAGGGCCTGACCGTCGAGGACCTCGTCGCGCGCGGGCGCCACCCGCACCAGAGCTGGCTGCAGCGCTGGTCGGCGGCCGACGAGGCCGCGGTCGAGCACGCGCTGGCGGCGACGTCGACCGGCGAGTTGCGCCACCGGCCGGTCGACGAGCTCTCCGGCGGCCAGCGCCAGCGGGCCTGGATCGCGATGACGCTCGCCCAGGAGACCGAGGTGCTCCTGCTCGACGAGCCCACGACCTACCTCGACGTCGCCCACCAGATCGACGTCCTGGACCTGCTGGCCGACCTCGTGGCCGACCACGGCCGCACGGTCGTCATGGTCCTGCACGACCTCAACCACGCCTGCCGCTACGCCGACCATCTCGTCGCCATGTGCGACGGGCGGGTCCACGCGGCCGGCCACCCGGGCGAGATCGTCGACGCCGCGCTGGTCGACGAGATCTTCGGGATGCCCTCCCAGGTCATCCCCGACCCGGTCACCGGCACCCCGTTGTGCCTGCCGATCGGCCGCAGAACCCGCGTGCCGGTCGCCTGACCCTCACCCACACGAAAGGAACCCTCCGATGTCCCGCATCCTGCGCACGCTCGCGCTGCTGTCCACAGTACTCACCGCTGTCGTCCTTGCCGCGTGCGGCGGCGACGACGGGGCCGACGCCGGCTCGGCGACCGCGGCCGACACGGCCTCGTCGGCGACCTGGCCCGTGACGATCGAGCACAAGTTCGGCACGACGACGATCGACGCCGAGCCCAAGCGCGTCGTCACCGCCGGCTACACCGAGCTCGACACCGTCCTGGCGCTCGGCGTCACCCCGGTCGGCACGCGCGCGTTCCTCGGCGGCTACGACTGGCGTCAGCGGCCGTGGGCCAAGGCCGACAAGACGCCGGCGATCATCGGCGACGAGGAGCTGAACTTCGAGGCGATCGCCGCCGAGCGGCCCGACCTCATCGTCGCCGTCAACACCGGCATGACCCGCAGCGACTACCGCAAGCTGTCGCAGATCGCGCCCACCGTCGCCCAGACCGCCGACTTCATCGACTTCGGCATGCCGTGGCGCGACCAGACGGAGCTCATCGGCCGCGCGCTGGGCCGCTCCGAGCAGGCCGAGCAGGTCATCGCCGACGTCGACGCCAAGTTCGCCGCCGCCCGCGAGGCGCACCCCGAGTTCGGCAAGGCGACCGCGATCCTCGCCTACGGCGGCCCCGACGGCTACGGCGCCTACGCGACCGGCGACACGCGCAGCCGCTTTCTCACCGACCTCGGCTTCACGATCCCGAAGGCCATTGACAAGCTCGCCGGCGACCAGTTCTACGCCCAGTTCAGCCAGGAGCGCTTCCGGCTGCTCGACGAGGACGCGGTCGTCATGTACGGGCCCGAGAAGACGATCAAGGCCAACCCGGTGTTCGGCCGCCTGGACGCGGTGCGCGAGGACCGGATCGTCTACCTGGACCTCGGCGACCAGATCGCCGGCGCGCTCGGGTTCTCCAGCCCGCTGAGCCTGCCCTACCTCGTCGACGAGATCGTCCCGAAGCTCGCCGCGGCGGTCGACGGCGACCCGGCGACCCCGGTCGCGCAGCCCGAATAACCTCCCGCGCTCCGAACTCGAACCCCCTTCTTGGAGGAGACACGCATGGGAGTCCTCGACGACAAGGTCGCGATCGTCACCGGGTCGGCCCGCGGCATCGGCCGGGCGACCGCCGAGCTGCTGGCCGAGCACGGCGCCAAGGTGGTCATCAACGACCTCGACGCCGACGTCGCGCAGCAGACCGCCTCGGAGATCCAGGGTGAGACCGCCGTCTTCGGGGGCGACCTGACCCAGGGCGACGCGCCCGAGAAGCTCGTCCAGACGGCGATCGACGCGTGGGGCAAGCTCGACATCGTCGTCAACAACGCGGGCTACACGCTCGACGGGCCGGTCCACAAGCTCTCCGACGACTGGTGGGAGCGGATGCTGGCCATCCACCTCACCGTGCCGTTCAAGGTCATCCGCGCCGCCGCCCCGCACCTGCGCGAGCCGGCCAAGCAGGAGCGCGAGGAGGGCCGCGAGGTCTTCCGCAAGATCGTCAACGTCTCCTCGACCTCGGGCATGTTCGGCAACGCCGGCCAGGCCAACTACGCCGCGGGCAAGCTCGGCGTGATCGGCCTGACCAAGACGGTCGCCAAGGAGTGGGGCCAGTTCAAGGTCAACGTCAACGCGGTCGCGTTCGGCTTCGTCGAGACCCGGCTGACGGCCTCCAAGAACGACGAGAACGTCATGGAGATCGACGGGGAGAAGGTCCAGCTCGGCATCCCGGACCAGCTGGCCGAGATGGGCAAGATGCTCATCCCGCTCGGCCGCGCCGCCAGCCCGCAGGAGGCGGCCGGCGGCGTGTTCTTTTTGTGCTCGCCGTGGAGCAACTACGTCCACGGCCAGGTGCTCAACGTCACCGGCGGCCAGATGACCGGGATGATGTTCTAGCGGCCATGAAGGTCATCCGACCCGGGGCCGTCCACGAAGAGCCGCGCGGCGTCGTGGGCGGCCACGAGGTCTCGCGCGCCACGACCGGCAGCGACTCGAACATCTTCATGGGGGTGTTCCGGCTGCCGGCGGGCGCGCGCTCGCGGCCCCACTACCACGCCAACTGCGAGAGCGCCTGCTTCATGCTGCGCGGGCGCATGCTCATCCGCTGGGGCGAGCGCCTCGAGCAGGTCGTCGAGCTCGGCCCGCGCGACATGCTCTGGGTGCCGCCGGGCGAGACGCACGTGCTCGAGAACCCGTCGGCCAGCGAGGACGCGGAGTACGTCGTCGCGCGCGACTGGCCGACCGAGGACGCGGTCGAGGTGCCCTGGGTGCGGTGAGGGAGCGGCCGGCCGGCGCCTCGTGCCGCCTAGGTGTCGCTGGGCGACAGCTACGCGACAAGGAGCGTGCGCGCGTCCAGGCGCGCCGACGACTCCGGGTCGTGGGCCGGGAGGTACACGGTCGGGTGCTCGCGCGCGTGCGCGAGGATGCGGTCGATCGTCGCGATCTGCACCGACGGCTTGGGCGCGATCGCGTCGGCGCGGCGGGCGTGCAGCTGCTCGAGCGTGTCGGTCGCGTCACCGGCGAGGAGGACGTGGCGGCCCTCGTCGTCGATGGCGACGATCGAGACGTGGCCCGGCGTGTGGCCGGGGGTCGCGACCGCGAGGACCCGGCCGTCGTCGGTGAGCCGGTGGCTGGCCGCGAACGCGCCGAACGGGCCGTCGGCGATCCCGAACGGCCGGTAGTCGACGTGCTTGGGCAGCGGCGCGCGAGTGACGAGCTGCGTGAACCGGCCGGCGACGCCGTGGGCCGCCCGCCACTCGCCCTCGGCCACCAGCACCGGCTGCTTGACGTGCACGGCCCCGTCGACGTGGTCGTTGTGCAGGTGGGTGAGGACCACGGTGTCGAGGTCGTCGACGGTGGGCCCGACCGCCGCGAGCGCGTGCGGCAGCTCGTCGGCCGCGGTCACCCGGTAGCGGACGAACGGGAGGTTCTTGATGCCGGCGGTCTCGCCGGTGTCGACGAGGATGCGGCGCCCGTCGTGCTCGATGAGCCACGCGTGGATCGGCAGCCCGGTGACCCAATCACGGTCGTGCAGCAGCGCGAGCCGCCCCGCGACCCCGGGACGGGCGTGAAGGAAGGCGCGGGTCACGTCGACCGTCCCGGTCTGCAGCGCGTGGATCCTCATCGTGCGGCGAGTCTCTCAGGCCAGCGCCGCTTGTCGAGCGAGTGTCGCCATGCGACAACGAGACGACACGGGGTGTCAGTCGAGGTTCCCGCCGCGCTCAGCAGGACGATGGCCGCGAGGGCGACGCCACCGACGACATAGGTCGCGAACGCCGCAACGCCAGCCGGGAGTCGGTCGCCGGCCCGTGGCCGCGGCGGGCAGCCTCGTCAGCGAGGGCTCGGCGCGCCTCACCCGAGCCGATCCATGACGAGTGAGCGCAGCAGGTCGGGCTCGCGCAGCACGTGGTGTGCCTCGTAGAGCGCCTCCTGCGCAGCCGAACTCGATCGCCAGGCGAGAGGTCATGCTCCGTCCCTGACGACGTCGGTCGTGCAGTAGAAGGACTGCGGGTCGCAGCCGCGCCGCCGCGGCACGGTGACGCGGCGGTCGCCGTCGGTGAGCTGCGTGCCGACGTCGGCGAGGTCGAGCAGTGCCAGCCGCAGGCCCGGCCGCCCAGCGACGCAACGGCCGGGAACGACCCGGCCGGACGGCCGTCGCCACGACGTACAGGCACCGGTCGGAAAGTCGGCGAGCGCCATCGTTCGCCGACCCGGCACCCACACCATGAACGGCCGCAGGGCGTCCGGGTCACACCAGCCGTTGTGGACGCTCATCTCCCGCTTGTCCGACCGGGTCGACATCCTGATCGCCAGGCAGTTGTCGCCGCGCATGCGAAGCGTCATGACGTACGCACGGTCAGCCGCAGCGATGCCCGCGCGTCGGGCCGATCTTCCCCACACCCGGCCAGCAGGACGCCGACTGCCGCCAGGGCCAGCGCGCCCGCCACGACTCCGCGAGGCGCATGCCGGCGCAGAGCGCCTACTCCGCTGCCCCGCCCAGCGTCCAGGCGGACCCCGACACGTAGTCGCCGCCTGGGGAGGCCAGGAACGCCACGAGCTCGGCGATCTCGTCGGCCGTCGTCGCGTCGCCCGGCAGGACCGCGCTCGTGCGCACGCCGTGGCGGGCCCACTCGATCGAGAGGGTCCGCGCCGTGTTCTCCAGCGCGGCCGCCGCCGCGCCCGCGTGCTCGCCGGCGCCGGGGGCGGGCGCCACGAAGACGACCTTGCCGCCCGGCGCGTCGCGGTCGATCCAGAACGCGTTGGCGACCGCGCGCACCGCGGCAAAGCCGCCGTCGACCGCCGCGCGCAGGCCGGTCAGCCCGCCACCGGCCGCCACGAACGGCTCGGCCCCGTCGACGACGACCACGTCGACGTGCGGCAGCCGTCCGGCCGCCTCGGCCACGAGGTCCTCGTCGCCCAGGTCCACGAGCAGCGGCCGCACGTCCGCCCCGAGGGCCGCCAGCCGCGAGCCCACGACCCCGGCGCCGCCGACGGCGCACACCGTGAGGCCCGCGAGGACCCCGGGGCGCAGGACGTCGAGCACTAGACGGTGGCGGCCGAGTTGCGACGGGCCAGCCGGCGCTGGGCGCGCGCCGCGGCGAGCACGCCCCGACGGCCGAGCGACTCGAGCTCGGCGTACAGGGTCTTGATCTCGCTGAGGATCTCGTCGGCGACCGCCTGGTGGACCGCCCGGGACGCGTCGGCCCGCTGCTCGTAGCGGAACGGCTGCCCGTAGAGCACGGTCACCTTCGGGAACTCCAGCCGCTTCCAGTTGCGCACCTTCGACGAGCCGTGGATGGCCACCGGCACGATCGTCGCCCCGGTCTCGAGCGCCAGCCGGCCGATGCCGGGCTTGGCCTGCTCGGCCAGCTCGCCGGTGCGCGACCGGCCGCCCTCGCAGTACATCGCCATGCAGCCGCCGCGCCCGAGGATCGTCTTCGCGGTCTCGAACGACGTCTCGTCGCGCTGGCCTCGCCGCACGGGGAAGACCCCGCCGTGCGTGTAGACCCACTGCATCGGCCGGGCGAACAGCTGCGACTTGGCCATGAACTGCACCTTGCGCCGCAGCGAGACGCCGATGAAGAAGTGGTCCATGAACGAGAAGTGGTTCGGCGCCAGGATGACCGGCCCGCTGCCGGGGACGAGCTCGGAGCGGATCGGCCGCAGCCGGAAGAACGACCACGAGTACAGGGCCGTGAGCGACCGGACCGCCTCGTAGACCCAGTCGGGCTCCCGGGTCTGGGCGCGCTCGTAGAAGCGGTCGAAGTACTCGGCGGGACGCGGGTCGACGTAGACCTGCTCCTTCATCTTCACGAGCTGCTCACCCATCGCCGTCGGAATCCTACTTCTCCATCGGGGCCACCGTCCGGCTACCGCCGTATAAGTTCCCGCGCGCAGCCAGGATCATCGAGGGAGGATCAGTGCCGGACATCGAGGCCCACATCACCGGGACCGTGTGGAAGATCGAGTGCGCGGTCGGCGACCGCGTCGACGAGGGCGACACCGTGGTCATCCTCGAGTCGATGAAGATGGAGATGCCCGTCGAGGCCGAGGACGAGGGCACGGTCAAGCAGATCGTCTGCGAGGAGGGCCAGGCGGTCAACGAGGGCGACACCCTCATCGTTCTCGAGTAAGCGTCCCGCGGCGGACGGCCGGTAGCGTGCAACGCGTGGCCGGCCAGTTGCTCATCGACGATCCGGCCGACGGGGTCCGTCGGCTCACGATCTCCAATCCGGCCAAGCGCAACGCGCTCGACCACCCGATCCTCGACGCGATCGCCGGCGCCGTCGGCGACGCCGAATCCGACGACGCGGTCCGCTGCCTGCTCATCACCGGCGAGCGCGGCATGTTCTCCTCCGGCTACGACATCGGCGATATCCCGGAGGACGTCTTCGCCGACGAGGCCGAGCGGCTGGTCGCCCATCCGTTCACGAGCGCGATCCAGGCGCTCGACGCCACCGACCTGCCGACCGTCGCGGCGCTCACGGGCCACACGATCGGCGGCGGGCTCGAGCTCGCCCTGGCCTGTGACCTGCGCCTGGCCCGCGACGGGGTCAAGCTCGGCATGCCGCCGGCGAAGCTCGGCCTCGTCTACTCGCACACCGGCCTGCGCCGGTTCCTGCACCACATCGGCGAGCCGCGCACGCGCCAGCTCTTCCTGCTGGGACGCAACATCGACGCGCGCACGGCGCTCGTGTGGGGGCTCGTCCACGAGGTGTGCAGCGAGGACGACCTCCCTGAGGTGGCCCTGGACTGGGCCGAGGAGCTGGCGTCCAACGCGCCGCTGTCGGTGCGCGGCAACAAGCACGTGCTGCGCGCGCTGCTGGCCGCCGAGGCCGAGCTGGCCCCGGAGGTGGAGGCGGAGCTCATCGCGCTGCGCAAGGAGTGCTTTGCCTCCGAGGACCTGCGCGAGGGCGTCCGGGCGTTCGGCGAGAAGCGCCCGGCGCGCTGGCAGGGACGTTGAGCGCGAAAGGTCTCGCCCAGGGGGCTCGACTTCCGGGCACGAACTCGCCTGGCGGCTCGCTCGTGCAGGCTGCGGAAAGCCGACCGTGAACGACGAGCTCGAGGCCCGGGTCGACGCCCTCGAGGAGGAGGGCCGCTTCGAGGAGGCGATCGACGTCCTGCGGGCCGCCGACGGCGACCAGCGCGCCCAGATCGCCTGGATGCTCGTGCGGGCCGGCCGGGACGCGGAGGCCGCGCCAGTGTGGGCGGAGCTGCGCGCCGAGCGCCCGGACGACCCGGGCTTTCCGTACCTGGAGGGCAGCGCGCTGCTGGAGGCCCAACGGCCCGGTGAGGCGCTGGGCCCCCTGGAGGAGGCGCTGGCGATGGCGCTGCGGGTGGGCTCGAACGTCACGGTCGCGCGCCAGATCGCCGACGACCGCACCGAGGCGCTGCGGGCCGCGGGCGCGCCGCCGACCGAGGTCGACCGGGCGGCGCGCGACGCGCTGTCGCGCAGCGCCGCGGTCGCGCCCTGGTTCTCGCAGGCGTCGTTCGCGCAGGCGGTCGAGCGGTGGCCGGCGTTTGCCGCGGAGGTCGGCGACGTCGACCACGCGGGCTACTCGCTGGCGCTCGACCGGCGCATGCGCGGCACCGCGCGCCGGCCGCGGTTGGTGGAGCTCTCGGTCGACGAGGTGGCCGCCTGGGCGTCCGAGCGCGGCTGGGAACCCGGCTGGGGCGTCACGCAGGACCAGGTGGCCGCCGAGGCGGTCGCCGCCGACGCCGCGCGGGGCCGTTCGTGGCCACCGGGCCGCAACGAGCCGTGCTGGTGCGGCTCGGGCGCGAAGTACAAGCGCTGCTGCGGGGCGTAGCGGGGCCGGGGCCGGGCGCCGGGGTCGCGCCTGACGTTGGTGGCGCCGCGCGGCACCACACAGCGTCGCGCGGAACGTTCCTGCTTCTCAGCGCAAGGAACGTTCGGCTGGCCGCGCGCCTACTCCCCCGCGGCCTCGTGGATCGCCGCGCGGATCTCGTCGAGGTCGGTGCCCTTCTCGAGGTAGTCGCTCGCGCCGATCTCGATCGACGGCCCGCGCATGCGGGCGGCGCTGAAGCTCGACAGGCCGATGATCGACGTCCGCGGCGAGCGGCGGCGCATGCGCGGGATCGCCGACAGGCCGTCCAGGCGCGGCATCTGCATGTCGAGCAGGACGACGTCGGGCTGCAGCTCCTCGGC
>JBDZVZ010000125.1:0-5649 GCA_040255945.1 Solirubrobacterales bacterium
ACCGCGGGCCGGCGGACGCGCCGCTGTTTCTCGTCAACCACTGGGTGACGACCGATCCGCTGCCGCTGCCCTCCCAGGCGTCGACGGTCAACGCCTCCAAGCCGCTGCTGGCGCGCCTGCAGGAGTGCCGTCGGCTGCGCCACCACCTGCCCAACCTCGTAGCGGTGAACTTCTACCGGCGCGGCGACCTGTTCGCCGTCGTCGACAAGCTCAACGGCGTGGGCTGAGCGCGTCTCGGCGGCGGTCACGCGGAATCTCGGGGCGCGCCAGGTCGCGCGCGTCCTGCAGGGTCGATCATCGGGCTGGCGCTCATCGTCGCGCTCGAGGCCCAACCGCCGCGGCGCGACTCCGGGGTGAGACCCTGCTGAGCTCCCTGCGTTGCGCCGCCCTGGCCGCGCTCATCGCGGTGTTCCTCATCGTCATCAAGGCGCTGCTGCACTGACCCCTTCGCTGGGAGCCGGCGTGGCCGGCGACGGCTCCGGGGACGGCGCGGTCGTCGCCGGCTCCGGGGCGGGGCTGGCCACCGTGGGATCGTCGGTGACGACGACCTCCCGGGTGGTCGTCTTCCCGTTCCTGGTGAAGGTCATCGTCTGCCTGCCCGCTGCGTCGGTCCGGATCGGCACCGACGGCGCCGCCCGGGCGATGCGCAACGTCGGGGCCACCGAGCGGGGGTCGGGGTGGCGCGTTCGCGGCCGCTCCCGTGCGGCGGGGCCGGGCTTGCGGGCCGCCGCCGGCGCCGTCGCGGCGGGCGGGCTCGCGGCGGGCGGCGGAGTGCCCGCCGTCGTTGTGGTCTGGGCCAGCGCCGGCGGCTCCGTGCGCTGGGGGCGTGCTCGGGGCGGCGGGTCATGGTCCGCGCCGGCGTGCTGGGCGGCGACGGCCGCGGTGGCCGCGGCGAGCCCGCGCTCGGGCAGGGACGTGGCCAGCGGCGCCGCCGTCGATCCGCTGAGCGCCGTGACGCACGCGCCGACGCAGAGCTTCGTGGCGATCGAAATCGACGGCTCTTGCCCGGCGGTGGTGAAGAGCGCGTCGCGCACGCGGTCGCGGGCGGCGCCCAGGCGCTGGTCCAGCGCGACGAGCACGCCGACCGGTGCGTACACCGCCGCGCGGGCCCGGCGGCGCAGCCGGGCCGCCCGGTGCAGTCGGCTGCAGGCACGACAGCCGCGGACGTGGCGGGTGACGTCGCCCGACAGGCGGACCCCGCGCTCCGCTGCGGCGAGCACTTCGAGGCGGACGTCCGTGCACGGCAGGTCGCCGGTCGTCATGCGCTCGAGCAGCGTGCGCCGCCCGCGTGCCACCAGCGACTTCGCCCCCGAAACGTTGACGTCGAGCGCCGCGGCGATCTCCTCGAGGCTGCGGCCTTCGAGGACGCTCATGGCGAGCGCGTCGCGCTGTCGGTCGGCCAGGGCCCCCCAGGCCGCGACGACGCGGTCGAGCTCGGCCGCCTGCAGCACCTGCTGCTCGGTACTCGGGGCCGCACCCAGCTCGGTCTCGGCGTCGAGCGACAGCAGCGGCCGCTCGCGTCGTACGAGGTCGATCGTCCGCCGCCAGGCGATCGTGTGCAGCCAGGCGCGGACGTCACTCGGAGCGCCGGTGCCCGAGCGCAGCGCCCGCAGCGCGGCGAGCAGCCCCTCCTGGACCGCGTCCTCGGCGAGCTCGGGTCGGCCGGAACGGCACGACACGGCCCGCACGAGCGCGTCACGGTGGCGTGCGACGAGCTCGGCGAACGCGCCGTCGTCGCCCGCGCGGGCACGCAGGGCCAGCGCGCGGTCGTGCTCGTCGTCACGTCTCATCTGATCCTCCAGACGGCCCACGGCAGGGAAAGTGTCGCGACTTCCGGCCGCGACGGCGGGTGTTGCGAAGGCGCGACACCTCCGTCGGCTGCGGTGCGACCTGATGGCATACCGACGACGCCCGGCTGGTGCCGGGAGGAAGGACCATCACATGTTGCACCGCTCGATCCGCACCCGGCTGGCTCTCGCAACCGGCGTGGCCGTGCTCGCCGGGGCAGGCAGCGCCATCGCCGCGCCCGCGCCGCTCGACCCCGGTACCGACCCGGTCTCCTACGACATCCGCGTCATCGACGCCGACGGCGCCACCGTCAAGCGGCTCGCCTGCGACTGGCGCGGGGCGCCCGACGCGGACGACAGCCCGTGTCTCGCCTGGGCGAGTGACCTGCGGCCGACCGTCGAGGCGATCCAGGCCGCCGGCGGGGTCGCGTCGATCACCCGGGTCGTCGCGCCCGCCCACGGGGTCGACGCGACGACGAGGATCTCCGAGCGCTCCGACGGCACCTGGCTCATCCGCGCCGTGGGGCAGGCGGAGGGACGCAGCCTGCATCGCGGGATGGTGTGCGACATCGATGCCCGTCGCTGCGTGAACTGGGACGCTGCGGGCGCCCGCAAGGCGAGCGGAAAGATCCGCGCGGCGGCGGCCGGCCTGCGCAAGCGCCGCTGAGGCGGCCGAACCGGTGGGCCGGCGCGGGCCTGCGCCCGTGCCGGCCGCCGCCGGGAGCGCTCCACCGGCGGGCATCCCCGCTACCGGGCAGCTTCCCGCATGGCGGCGCTCAGCCGCACCACGTCCTGCAGGTTGGTCTCGCGGTCGCCCAGCGACGCGATGACGTGGCGGTATAGCCGCCGGCGGATCGTCCCGTAGGTCGTGGCGTCCTTCGTGCTCAGCGCTGCGCCGAGCGCGATCGCCTCGGGCAGGACGTCGTCGGCGCCGGCGACCCGGTCGACGATCGCGAGCTCCCGCGCCTCGGGCCCGGTGTAGCGCCGGCCCGTCGTCATCGCCTCGTGGGCCACCTGCGGTGTCAGTCGGGCGGCGACGAGGTCGCTGAGCCCGGGCGTGAACGCGAGCCGGCCGTCGATCTCCGGCAGGCAGAAGTAGCCGCGGTCGGCGCGCATGACGCGCAGGTCGTGGGACAGCGCGAGCATCGCGCCGCCCGCGAACGCGTGGCCGTTGAGCGCCGCCACGGTGGGCACCGGAAGCTCGAGCAGCCGCGCGAAGAGCGCGTGCATTCCGTCCACGAGGTCGACGATGCGGTCGGGGTTGGCCGCCATCCAGGGCAGATCGAGCCCGGTCGAGTAGAAGCGGCCGCCGCCGCAGGTCACCAGGGCCCGCGGCTCCGGGGCCCGCTCGACCTCGTCGAGCTGCTCGTGGACCCGGGCGAGGAGATCGGGGTTGATGAGGTTCTCGTCGTCGCCGAGACGCAGGACGAAGACGTTGTCGTGGCGCTCCATGGCCGCATGGTGGCCGAGCGACCGCACGCCCGGCATCAGGGATTCCCCTGAACCTCAGGACTTCAAGACCCGTGGCCCGCTGCCGACCTACCGGATGTGGGTCCATCGGTCCCAACCGGCGCCGTGCTCCCGCCGTCCCGAGACGGAAGTCTGCTCTGCGCCGACCACAGAGAGCGCCAGCGCATGCTCGACATGGGCGACCGCCTGCAGGCCGCTCGGCGCGCCGCCTTCGTCGCCATGGGGATCATGATCCTGTGCGCCGGGCCGTGGGTCGGCTACCTCACGTTCGTTCCGTATGCGGCGTCGGCGCTCGTCTTCGCGCTCACCGAGCGCAACCTCCTGGAGCGTCGTCGTCCCGAGTACTGGACGTTCGCCGGTTGGGCGTTCTGCCAGATGATGATCGCCAGTGCCGTCCTCATCGCCGGGGAGGCGGGCGTCTACTTCCTGCCCTGGCTCGGGGTACCGACCGTCACGCTCGTCGCCCGGTTCACCGTGCGCGGCCAGGCGTTCGGGATCGCGCTCACGGCGCTGCTCATCATCGCCGTGGTCATCGCCGCGGATCCGGCGCTGGCCTGGAGCGAGCCGTACCGCGCCATCGCACCGCTCAGCTGCGTGATCGGACTTGCGGCGCTCGCCCGGCCGCTGATGCACTCGGAGCTCGAGCATCGGGCAGAGGCGCTCATCGACGCCCTCACCGGGCTGCCGAACCGGGCGGCGCTGCAGCGCGACGCGGCCGAGCTCCTGGTCCGAGCCGATGCGGAAGGAGTGTCGCTCGGCGTGCTGATCGCCGACATCGACCACTTCAAGTCGATCAACGACACGCACGGCCACGACAAGGGCGACGAGGTGCTCCAGGACACGGCCGAGGCGATGCGCGGCGCGATGCGCTCCCTCGACGACGTCTACCGTTTCGGTGGCGAGGAGTTCGTCGTGCTGCTGTTCGGGGCCGGGATCCGGGCCGCCGAGGAGATCGCTGAACGCATTCGGGTCAACGTGGAGGGCAAGCGGCCCGGCGGCCTTCCGGTCTCGATCAGCATCGGCGTCACGGTCGGCATGCACGGCAGCGAGCTGCCCGCTCTCCTGCGCGATGCCGACGAGGCGCTCTATCGCGCCAAAGGCGCGGGGCGCAATCGGGTCGCCACCGCCGCTCCGCGCGCGGCCTGAGCGGCCTGCGCCTGCGTGCCTCTCACTCGCCGCTGCGCTGGGCCGCCTCGCGCGCGTCCCGGGCCGATTGCCGGTCGCCGGCGGCGTGCCGCCGGTCGCTGGCCGCCGCTTCGCGATCGATGCGGGCGCGCTGCATCGAGTCGCGCTCCCGCTCGGAGAGCGACTCATCGTCGATCAGGCCATCCCTGATCGCCGCCGCGAGATCTCGCTTGTTCGCCGCGTCATCGCGCTGGCGTCCGCGTTGGTCTCGGTCCGGCGCCACGCTGACCACGTACCCGGCGACCGGCGGGGTCAAAACGCGATGGCGCGGGCGGGCCTCCCGTCCGATGGGCGCGGCTGGTTTCGAACCAGCGACCTCTCGCGTGTGAACTGTCCCCGTCGTGCTGCCGGCTACTGCACTGCGCTGCGATGAGTAGGCAGGAAGCGGACTTCGGCCCGCTCGGGCGCTGCGCTCTCCTGAGCTCCGCTACGCCCGTTTGTTAGCCCAGCGTTTCCATCGCCGGGTCCGTACATCGCTTCCAGCTGCTCCGAGCGGACGGTTCTCACCGTCGGGGCCTCCCGGTAACTTCGGTGCGTGCTGCGGCAATGGCAGCGGCGAATTCTTGAAGTGCTGGCGACCGGTGTCGGGTCAGTCGTCGCGGTTGCCATCGCGGGCGGCGCGGCGTGGGCGATTCTCGGCGCGCTGGTCGGCCTCTTGTTGGCCTTCGGCGTGGAGTGGGGCGTTAGTGTCCGCGCCAAGCTTCAGCGACTCGCTGAGCTAGAGCGCGAGGCCGAATCCCTGCGCCAAGCGCAGGAGTTGTTCCGACAGCAAGCCGAAGCCGCCAGGCGCGAGGCCGCCGTCAGCGCGGCTTGGACGGAGGTCTTCGGAGGCGTCGTCAGCGAGGCGATCTCCACCGGCCGCGTCTTGCCGTTGCAGGCGCTCATGGCACGCGCGGAGGTGACGCTGAAGGCGCGCGGGTTGGACGTGCCTCTGTATCCGCCGACGACCAACCCGCCACTGCCCGAAGCCTGAACTATCGGGGGCGCGCTTCTCTGAATGCCTAGAGCGCGTTGAGGTCAACCGGTAGCCCGGCGTCGCGCATCTCCTTCGCCAAACGCAACTGCCAGTTCTCGTCCACAGGGATGTAGAGGACGCCGTGGATATCACTCGGCTTTTCGACCTCTGCTCTCGACAGTGCCGCTACGCGTGCCCGGTCACGTCCCTAGGGTTGGTGTAGGAGCGGGTCGGACGGAACCGGGCTGAAGA
>JBDZVZ010000056.1:0-23369 GCA_040255945.1 Solirubrobacterales bacterium
CTGACCCCGGTTCTGGGGGGCTACTTCAGGTGGGGATCCAGCGGCCGCGTCCAGGAGCGCAGCATCTGCCGGTACTCCGAGCGGCACCGCGCCTGCGCCTGACGGGCCGCGGGCAGACCGAGCCCGAGCAGCAGCATCCCCCGAGCCCGGCGGCCAGCGCACGCACCCCGGTGCGTCGGAGCGTCACGAGCCGGTGACCTGCTTCAGCGCGGCGTCGAACTGCTTGGGGTCGGCGAGGTCGACCGCGAGCTCGCCGTTCTCGCGCGTGATCCTCATCGTCACGGGCGCGCTGCCGCCGCCCTTGCGGCCCTTCAGCGTGCAGTCGAAGCTCTTGCCCTCGCCGCCGTCGACCTCCTTCGGGCAGTCGAGCTGGGCGTGCGGCGCGAGCAGCTTCGTGTTGATCTGCTCGACGCTCTGGCTGACGTCCGTGACCTCGCCGCCGCAGCCGACCACGGCCATGGCACCCGCGAGTGCCAGGGCACTGAGCTGGACCTTCATGGTTCTCCTCGAGATGGCGTGTGCGCAACGCGCGCGACGCCCGTCGGGCGGGCGAACGATTCCGTGTTCGCCGATCGCGCGCGCGGCATTCTGCCACGCGCCTGCGGACGGACGACCCCCGACGGCCGTCCGCAGGAACGTGGACCGTTCTCAGGAGACGGCGCGGCGCCGCGGCGGGCGGCGCGCCTGGGCCTTGCGCTTCGGCGGCGGGATCTGGTCGCCGAGCGCAACCGACTCGAAGGACATGAGCACGACGGTCGACTCGCGAGCCTCCTCGGCGCCGGTCTTCGCGAGCCGCTTGGCGGCGTCGGCCTCGATCTTCTCGACGCGGTCCAGCAGCTTCTGGCACTCGGTGGCCAGGGCCTTGCGGCCGCGCTCGTCGAGCGTCGCGGTGACGCGGCTCAGCAGTGACTCGGGATGGTCGAAGCCGCCCGCGGCTGCGGCCGCGTGCGTGTAGTCCTCGAGCATCCGCAGGGCGGAGCCGACCTCGGCCTGCTTGGCGATCGGCGAAGCCGACGACCAGGTCTGCTCGCTGCGCTTGGGCAGCTTCTTGGCCTTGTAGTGGTGCTCGACGGCGCCGCGGACGCGGGTCTCGTCGACGAGCTCGATGAGCCCGAGCTTGTGCAGCGTGCGTACGTGGTAGGCGGTGGCGCCCAGGGTCGTGCCGAGCCACTGCGAGAGCTCGTTCGGGCTGGCCTTGCGCTCTTGGAGCATGGCCATGATGCGGACCCGGACCGGATGGCTCATGGCCTTCACGTAGCGCGGGTCGTCGATGGCGGTGATGGGCTTCACGGGTTCTCGTGGGGGTTGTGGGGCGAGGAGACGCGGTGTCGCAAGCGGGAACAGTAGCCCTTCTCAGGTCGCAAGTTGCAACTTCGCTGCAGATTTCTCCGCGAAACCTGAACAAGACCTCTCAGTGCCGCTGCTCGAGCAGCCAGATGGAGAGCTCCGGCAGGTAGGGCGCCGGCACGACCTCGTCGGGGCTCACCACGGTGTCGCGCTCAACGATGCCATCCCACGCGCGGCCGTGCGCCACCCGTTGTCCTTCCACGAGCGCGGCGAAGTCCTCGTGCGAGACGAGCACGAGGCCGGCGACCTCCGACGCGTCGAGCCCCGTGTACGCCGTCAGCGGCCGGTCGTCGCGGACGAGGAAGAGATGCTGGCGTTCCCGGTTGCGCCCGCCCGCGGCGCGCGGCTCGTCGACGACGTGCACGCCGAGCGCGACGAGGTCGGCCGGGTCGAAGGCGACGCCGAGCTCCTCCTCCGCCTCGCGCAGCCCGTCGAGGACCTGCTCGCCGGCGACGAGATGGCCCGCCGCCGTCGCGTCCAGATAGCCGGCCCACGACCGCTTGCCGGCCGCGCGGCGCTGGAGCAGCACGCCGTCGCGGCGCCACACCCACAGGTGGAACGCCGCGTGCCAGTCGCCGTCGCGGTGCACGGCCGCGCGCGCCTTCGTCGCCCCGGTCGGGCGGCCGTCGGCGTCGAGCACGTCGAGCAGCTCGTCGTCCATCGCCGTCTGAATCTCGTCGCCGGCCTAGGCGGTCTGCGGTTCCGGGGCCGTCGTGCCGGACGCGTGCAACCGCCGGGTCTCGCGCCGCCAGCTGCCGTGCCGGCGGCGCACGACGGCAAACCAGGCGACGCCGACCACGATGAGCACCAGGCTCTCGAGCTGTGCGCCGGTCAGCCCGAGCGCGACCTCGTCGTTGCGGCGCAGGAACTCGACGAGGAAGCGCTCCAGCCCGCCGCCGACGAGGTAGCCGGCGAACAGCAGCCCGGGCCGCACCCGGTCGCGCAGCGACCACAGCACGTAGGCCAGCAGGCCCATGCTCAGCGTCTCGTAGATCGGTGTGGGGTGGACGGTGACCCCGGGGTCGGTCGGGACCGTGCCGTGCGGATAGCCCATCGCCCACGGGCCGTCCCATGCCTTGCCGTAGTCGCCGTCGCCGGAGATCTGGCAGCCGATGCGGCCGATCGCGTAGCCGAGCGCCAGGCAGGGGCCGGCGATGTCGACGAGGTCGAGCGAGAGGAAGTCGCGCCGCCACGCCCACAGCAGGACGGCGACGATCCCGCCGGCCAGTCCGCCGTACCAGGTCAGGCCCGCGCCGCCGAAGACGTCGCCGACGCCGACACCCCCGCCCTGCTGGGCCAGCCAGTAGAGCCGGGCGCCGACGAGGCCGCCCACGAGCGCGACCGTGACGATCTCGTAGGCCCAGTCGGGCGGGCGGCCCAGCTCCTTCAGGCGCCGGGCGCACAGCAGACCCCACGCCGCGAAGTTCAGGGCGAAGAAGAGCCCGAACGTCTTGATCGAGAGGCCCAGGACGTCGATGTCGGGCTGCACGGCGACCATGCTACGGCGGGGCGCTACCGTGGCGTGTCATGGCCCACCGACCGACCACCGACGCCTGCCCGTCCGGGGTCTGCGGGGCCGACGTGCCGCCGCTGGTCGGCTCCGTGCTGACCGGGACCGGCCTGACGCTCGACCAGGCGGCGGCGGCGCTCGAGCGCGGCGAGGCCCCGCCGCTCAGCGACCTGCAGCGGCGGATCGTCGAGGAGCTGCTCGGCCGCCGGTAGCGGCCGCCGTCAGTCGGTCTGCAGGCCGACGCGCAGCCTCGGCGGCCGCTCGCGCACGAGCGCCACGGCCCCGAGCACGAGCGCGGCGACGCCGACGTAGCCGCCGAGCACGCCGAGGGGCCGGCCGAGGGCGGCGCCGTCGAAGTAGACGAGGTTGCGCAGCGCCTCGAACCCGGCGCCGTTGGGCAGCCAGGCCCCGACGGCGCGGAAAAAGCCGGGCATGAGCTCGGGCGGGAACACGCCGCCCGCCGACGGGTTGCCGACGACGACGAACGCGAGCAGCGCGACGAACGTGCCGGCGAGGCCGACGGCGGCCTGCAGCGCGGCCGTCGCCGCCGCGGCGGCCATCGTCGTGAACGCGCCGATGCCCCACAGGGCCCAGAAGTGGCCGTCGATCGCCCCGAGGATAGGCCCGACGGCGATCGCGCCGAGCAGCCCGGCGGCGATCGCGTAGATCGCCAGGCCGAGCAGCCGCAGGCCGGCGCGCGGAGCGCTCAGCGAGCTCGGGCCGGTGACGAACGCCAGCACGATCGCGGCGACGTAGCCGGCGAACGCCCAGCCGACGACGGCGTAGAACGACGACAGCCCGCGGAAGTCGCCGGGCTGGAGCGGGTGGACGTGGGCCACCTCGAGGCGGCGTCCCTGGCGCGCGGCCAGGCGGCGCGCCGCCTGCTCGACGAGCGCCGTCGCGTTCGGGCCGGCCGCGTCGGCGAGCAGCAGCCGGTCGGTGCCGCCGGTCCGCAGGACAAGCGCCCCGTAGGCGTCGCGTGAGTCGAGCGCCGCGCGGGCCGCTCGCTCATCGGTCCGGGGGAGGACCTCGAACGTCCGTCCGGCGCCGAGCGCGCGCTGGACCTCGGCGACCGCCCGGGGCGGGCCGGCGACGGCGACAGGCAGCTCGTGGGGCCGGGGGTCATGCAGCGCGGCCACGTAGGACAGGATGAACGCGAACCCGAGGGCCAGGACCGCGCCGAGCGCCGCCGCGGCGAGCAGGAAGCGGGAGCGGTCGGCAGAAGTGATCGGCACCGTGCCTCCGCTACCCCGGTTCCGTGGCGAGCAAGCGCCGCGGCCGCGCCGCGGCCGTCTGTCATCCTGCGGCAGCGTGCTCGCCGACAGCGTCCCCTACACCGGCCACACGATCGAGGCCCGGCGGATCGTCATCGACGTCGCCGCGCGCCGGGTCGTGCGGCTGCGCGTCGGCGTCCGCCGCTACCGCTGTGAGACGTTCGGCGACATCGGGCCGGTCGTCGTCGCGCGCCGGGTCGACGTCCGCGTTCGCCGCGACGGCCGCTTCCGGTTCACCGCCGGGGAGCTCGCCGAGCGACTGACCGCCAGCGGCCGGCTGCGCGGGCGGCGCATCACCGGCACGGTGCGCTTGCTGGGCACGATCGCCACCGGGCAGCGCTGCGCGTCGGCGAAGGTGCGCTTCACGGCGACGCGGGGCCGCCGGTGATCCTCGCCATCGACCAGGGCACGACCGGCTCCCGCGCGCTGCTGTTCGACGAGCGGGGCGACGCCGTCGCCAGCGCCTACTCCGAGTTCGCCCAGCACTTCCCGCGGCCGGGCTGGGTCGAGCACGACGCGGACGAGATCTGGGAGGTCACCCGCGCCGTCTGCCGGCGCGCGCTGCACGAGGCGGGCGTCACCGGCGCCGACCTGCGCGCGATCGGCATCACCAACCAGCGTGAGACCGCCGTGGCCTGGGACCGCAGCACCGGCGAGCCGCTGCACCGCGCGATCGTCTGGCAGGACCGTCGCACCGCCGGCCGCTGCGACGCGCTGCGCGAGGCGGGCCTCGAGCCGCTCGTGCGCGAGCGCACCGGCCTCGTCCTGGACGCGTACTTCAGCGCCACGAAGTACGCGTGGATGCTCGACGAGGGCGGCGTGCCCGCGGACGCCGCGCTGGGCACGATCGACGCGTGGCTGCTGTTCAAGCTCACCGGCCGCCACGCCACCGACTACTCCAACGCCTCGCGCACCATGGTGTTCAACATCCACGAGCTCGCCTGGGACGAGGAGCTCTGCGAGCGCCTCGGCGTCCCGGTCGGATCGCTGCCCGAGCCGGTGCCGACCGCGCACGTCGTCGGCGAGACGTCGGAGTTCGGCGGCTCGGTCCCGGTCGCCGCGCTTGTCGGCGACCAGCAGGCCGCGCTCTACGGCCAGGGCTGCCACGGCCCCGGCCTGGCGAAGAACACGTACGGCACCGGCAACTTCCTGCTGCAGCTCGCGCGCGCGGGCGCGCCGCCGGTCGTCGAGGGCCTCATCACGACGGTCGCCTGGGGCGTCGGCGACCGGGTCGACTACGCGCTGGAGTCTTCGATGTTCGTCACCGGGGCGGGCGTGCAATGGCTGCGTGACGGACTGAAGATCATCGACGCGGCCGCCGACACCGAGACCATGGCCGCCGCGCTGGACACCAACGACGACGTCTACTTCGTTCCCGCCCTCACCGGGCTGGGCTCCCCGCACTGGGACCCGTACGCGCGGGGCACGATCGTCGGCCTGACCCGCGGCAGCACGCGCGAGCACATCGCGCGCGCGGCGCTGGAGGCCATCGCCTACCAGTCGGCCGACGCGGTCGCCGCCCAGAACGGCGCGCTCGGCGGCGCGCTGAAGGAGCTGCGCGCCGACGGCGGGGCGACGACGAACGGCTGGCTCATGCAGTTCCAGGCCGACGTGCTCGGCGTGCCGGTCGACGTCGCGCGCCACAGTGAGACGACCGCGGTCGGCGCCGCGTATCTCGCCGGTGTCGCGGTCGGGCTGTGGAGCGAGGCCGACGTGCGCGAGTTGCGCACGACCGCGCGCCGCTACGAGCCGCGGATGGGCGCCGACGAGCGCGAGGCGCTGCTGGCCGGCTGGCGCCGGGCGGTCGAGCGCTCGCGCGGATGGGCGGCCGCATGAACGACGGCGCCCTGAACCGGGACTCGCGCAGCCGCGCCCTGGAGCGCATGGCCGCCGAGGAGTTCGACGTGGCGATCATCGGCGGCGGCGTCGTCGGGGCGGGCGCCGCGCTCGACGCGGCCAGCCGCGGCCTGACCGTCGCGCTCGTCGAGGCGCGCGACCTGGCGTCGGGCACCTCCAGCCGGTCCTCGAAGCTCATCCACGGCGGCCTGCGCTACCTCGAGCAGCTCGACTTCGGCCTCGTGCGCGAGGCGCTGCGCGAGCGGGCCCTGCTGCTCGACCGCCTCGCCCCGCACCTCGTCCGGCCGCTGCCGTTCCTGGCGCTGCTGCGCCACCGCGGCTGGGAGCGGCCCTACATCGGCGCGGGCCTATTGTTGTACGACACGATGGGCACCGCGCTCGGGCGCAGCCGCGGCGTGCCCGCCCAGCGCCACTACACGCGCATCCAGGCGCTCAAGAAGTTCCCAGCGCTGCGGCGCGACGCGTTCACCGGCGCGGTCCAGTACTACGACGCCCAGGTCGACGACGCGCGCCACACGATGTTCCTGGCGCGCACCGCCGCGTCGTTCGGCGCCGCGGTCGCCACCCGCACCCAGGCGGTCGGGTTCCTGCGCGAGGGCGAGCA
Organism: Solirubrobacterales bacterium; assembly: GCA_040255945.1. Classification (GTDB taxonomy): domain Bacteria; phylum Actinomycetota; class Thermoleophilia; order Solirubrobacterales; family Solirubrobacteraceae; genus Baekduia. The sequence continues at coordinate 6,593 of JBDZVZ010000056.1, forward strand.
CGTCACCGGCGTGCGGATCCGCGATCTGGAGAACGGCGGCGACTCCCCGGAGATCGAGCTGCGCGCCCGCCAGACGATCAACGCGACCGGCGTGTGGACCGACGACACCCAGAACCTGGTCGGCGCGCGCGGCCAGTTCCACGTGCGCGCCTCGAAGGGCGTGCACCTCGTCGTGCCGCGCGACCGCATCCACGGGTCGACCGCGCTGACGATCCGCACCGACGAGTCCGTGCTCTTCGTCATCCCGTGGGGCCGGCACTGGATCATCGGCACGACCGACACCGACTGGCAGCTCGACAAGGGCCATCCGGCCGCGTCGAAGAAGGACATCGACTACCTGCTCGACGAGGTCAACCGCTACCTGGCCGTGCCGCTCGGGCCCGACGACGTCGAGGGCGTCTACGCCGGGCTGCGGCCGCTGCTGGCCGGTGAGTCGGAGGAGACGAGCGCGCTGAGCCGCGAGCACATCGTTGCCCACCCGGTTCCGGGCCTCGTCGCGGTGGCCGGCGGCAAGTACACGACCTACCGGGTCATGGCCGCCGACGCGGTCGACGCCGTCGTCCACGGGCTGGAGACCGACGTGCCGCGCTCGGTCACCGACCGGGTGCCGCTGCTGGGCGCCGACGGGTACCTGGCGCGCTGGAACGCCCGGCAGCGGATCGCCGACCGCAGCGGCCTGCACGTCGCCCGCATCGAGCACCTGCTGCACCGCTACGGCGCGCTCATCGACGACCTGCTCGCGCTCATCGCCGAGAACCCGGAGCTCGGCAAGCCGCTGGAGGGCGCCGACGACTACCTCGCCGCCGAGGCCGTCTACGCGGCCACCCACGAGGGCGCCGCGCACCTCGAGGACGTCCTCACGCGCCGGACCCGGATCTCGATCGAGACCTGGGACCGGGGCCTGCGCGCCGCCGAGCCGGTCGCCAAGCTCATCGCCAAGCCGCTGGGCTGGAAGCGCGACCAGGTGCGCCGTGAGGTCGAGCACTACCGGGCGCGCGTCCAGGCGGAGCGCGAGTCCCAGCGCCAGGACGACGACCTGTCGGCCGACGCGGCCCGGCTCGGAGCGCCCGACGTGGCGCCGACCGTGCCGCTCCCCTGACGCCGGTGCCAGGCACCGTGGTGCCGGGCACGGTGGTGCCAGGCACCGTGGTGCCAGGTCCCCCGGGCGGGGGATGTTCGGCCGGACGCGAGCGTTCGACCTGCGCGGGCGCGCGCCGACGACCCGGAGCGTGCGTCTCTCCATCCGAACCAAGCTGCTCGGCAGCACCCTGCTGCTCGTCCTGCTCACCGCCGTCATCGCCGTGCTGGCGATCACTCGCCTCGGCGGCGTGAAGGACCACGGCGACGAGCTCTACAACAAGGCCTACAGCCCAACCGTCGCGTCGGTGTACGCCGGCACGCTCGCCAAGGATCTCGCGCTCCAGAGCCAGTCCTACCTCACGCTGCTCGCCGAGCACGACGGCGACGGCAACGCCGTCGATGCCGACAAGCGCCTCGTCACGATCAACGCCAACAACGCCAAGGACCAGAAGGGCCTGAAGGCGCTGCTGCCGATGCTCGACCGCGCGCCGGTCGAGCTTCAGCCGCTTGCCAAGCGGATTCGCAACGGCATCACGACCTACTCGGCGACGCTGAAGACGCTGCAGGGCATGTCGTCCGACGACCCGCGCAACGGCCCGCTGAACGCGAAGCTGCGCCAGCAGATCACGACGATCGTCGACGGCGCGAGCGCCTTCTCCGCCAAGAGCGACGCCTACGCCAAGCACGCCAACCGCGAGATCGCCGACGCCTACACGTCGGGCCGCACGCTCATCGTCGTCGCCCTGCTGCTGGCGGTCGCCCTCGGCCTCGCGGCCGCCCTGCGCATCTCCGGCGAGATCCGCCGCGGTGTGCTGGGCATCCGCCGCCAGCTCACGTCGCTGCGCGAGCATGACACCGCCTCGCTGCGTGACGGCCTGGACGCGATCGCCGACGGCGACCTCACCTGCCGCGCCGCCGTGACCACCCAGCCGGCCGGCCGCTGCTCGAACGACGAGATCGGCGACATCGCCGAGACCGTCGACGAGATCACGCTCGACACGGCCCGTTCGATCGAGCGCTACAACTCGTCGCTGGACGCCCTGTCGGGCATGATCGGCCGGGTCGGCCACAGCGCCACCGTGCTGTCGGACGCCTCCGGCCAGATGGCCGCCACGTCCGACGAGGCCGGTCGCGCGGTCGGCGAGATCGCCCACGCGATCACCGACGTCGCCCAGGGCGCCGAGCGGCAGGTCATCGCGATCAGCGGCGCCCGGCGCCTCACCGACGAGATGGCCGAGGCGACGCGCCGATCGGCCGAGTCGGCCGTCGAGACGGCGCGGGCCGCCGAGGCCGCCCGCGAGGTCGCCACGAACGGCGCGGCGTCGGTGGCGCAGGCGACGGAGGCGATCGCCGCCGTGCGGGCCGCGTCGACCGAGGCGACCGGCGCCATCCGCGAGCTCGGGGCGAAGTCCGAGCAGATCGGCGGCATCGTCGACGCGATCACCGGCATCGCCGAGCAGACGAACCTGCTGGCGCTCAACGCCGCGATCGAGGCGGCCCGGGCCGGCGAGCAGGGCCGCGGGTTCGCCGTCGTGGCCGACGAGGTGCGCAAGCTCGCCGAGGAGTCGCAGACCGCCGCCGCGTCGATCTCGGCGCTCATCGCCGAGATCCAGTCGGAGACCAAGCATGCGGTGGAGGTCGTCGAGCTCGGCGGCCGCCGCACCGACGACGGGACGAAGACCGTCGACGACGCCCGCGAGGCGTTCGAGGTCATCCGCCGCCACGTGCAGGACATGAGCGAGCGCGTCTCCGAGATCGCGACCGCCGTGCAGGCGCTGTCGGCGACCTCGGCGCGGGTCGGCGAGGAGGTCGGCGCCGTGGCCACCGTCGCCGGCGAGACGTCGGCGGCCACCGAGCAGGTGTCGGCGTCGACGGAGCAGACCTCGGCCTCGACGCAGGAGATCGCCGCCTCGGCGGCGACGCTCGCGTCGACCGCCGGCGAGCTGCGCGAGCTCGTCGGCCGCTTCACGCTGGCCTGAGCCGCCGCGCTTGGATCTCGACCGCGGGAAGGTCTCCCTGGTGGGGACATTCCCGCGGTTCGTCCGGGCAGCTGGCCGCGTCAGGCGATGGCCGGTGCCTCGGGCAGGCGCGCCAGCGCCGCCTGCATCTCGGACTCGGAGAACTCCGGGTCCTCGAGCTGGCCGCCGAGGTAGGCGTCGTAGGCCGACAGGTCGAAGTGGCCGTGGCCGGAGAGGTTGAAGAGGATGACCCGCTCCTCGCCGGCGTCCTTGGCCGCCTCGGCCTCGACGACCGCCGCGCGGATCGCGTGCGCGGCCTCGGGCGCCGGGATGATGCCCTCGGTGCGGGCGAAGCGCACGGCCGCCTCGAACGTCTCGTTCTGGCGGAAGGCCCGGGCCTCGGCCAGCCCGTGGTGCACGAGCGCCGACACGAGCGGCGAGTCGCCGTGGTAGCGCAGCCCGCCGGCGTGCACCGGCGGGGGCACGAAGTCGTGGCCGAGCGTGTACATCGGCATCATCGGCGTCAGCCCCGCCGTGTCGCCGTAGTCATAGCGGTACTCGCCGCGGGTCAGCGTCGGGCACGCGGCGGGCTCGGCGGCGACGAAGCGCACGCTGCGCTTCCCCTGGAGCTTCTCGCGCAGGAACGGGAAGACGATGCCGCCGAAGTTCGAGCCGCCGCCGACGCAGCCGATGACGACATCCGGCTGGTCCTGCGCCATCTCCATCTGGGCGATCGCCTCGATGCCGATGACCGTCTGGTGCAGCAGCACGTGGTTGAGCACCGAGCCCAGCGAGTAGTTGGTGTCCTCGCGCTGGGCCGCGATCTCGACCGCTTCGGAGATCGCGATCCCCAGTGAGCCGGTCGGGTGCGACGCGTTGGCGCGCCCCGCCTCGGTGCGGTCGCTCGGCGAGCGGTGCACGGTGCCGCCCCAGGTCTCGATCATCGAGCGGCGGTAGGGCTTCTGGTCGTAGGAGGAGCCGACCATGTAGACCTCGCAGCTGAGGTCGAACAGCGAGGAGGCGAACGCGATGCTCGAACCCCACTGCCCGGCGCCGGTCTCGGTCGTCAGGTGCGTGATGCCGGCCTGGGCGTTCTCATAGGCCTGCGGGACCGCGGTGTTCGGCTTGTGGGAGCCGGCCGGCGAGACGCCCTCGTACTTGTAGTAGATGCGCGCCGGGGTGCCGAGCGACTGCTCCAGGCGCCGCGCGCGGTGCAGCGGCGTGGGGCGCCACAGGCGGTAGGCGTCGCGCACCGCGTCGGGGATCGCGATCTCCGGCTCGGGCGAGACCTCCTGCTCGATGAGCGCCATCGGGAAGATCGCGGCGAGGTCCTCGGGGCCGGCGGGCTCGCGGGTCGCCGGGCTCAGCGGGGGCAAGGGCTCCCCGGGGAGGTCCGGGAGGATGTTCACCCAGCGGTCGGGGATCGCATCCTCGCCGAGGAGGAACTTCGTGCGCGCGTCAGCCATGGCGCCCATCCTAGGCTGGCACGGTGGTGCCTGGCACCATCCGCGCCCATGGCCTGCGTGTTCTGCGAGATCGTGGCCGGCGAGCGGCCGGCGTTCCGGGTGCTCGACGACGAGCACGCGGTCGGCTTCCTCGACGCCCGCCCGCTCTTCCCCGGCCACGTGCTGCTCGTCCCGCGCGCGCACGTCGAGACGCTCGCCGACCTGCCGGCCGCCCAGCTCGAGCCCTACTTCGCCCGCGTGCAGCGCCTGAGCGTCGCGGTGCCGGAGGCGATGGGCAAGCCCGGCAGCTTCGTCGCCATGAACAACGTGGTGTCGCAGTCGGTGCCGCATCTGCACACCCATGTCGTCCCCCGCCAGCGCAAGGACGGCCTGCGCGGGTTCTTCTGGCCGCGCACGACGTACGACGACGACGCGCACGCCGAGGCGGTCGCCGGTCGGATCCGCGCTGCGCTCGGCGACGACTAGCCCAGGTCGCTCATGCCGTGCACGAGCGTGCGCGCCAGGAACGCCGCGAGATCCTCGGGCGCCCAGGCGCCCGGCTGGTCGAGCTGGATGCGGAACCCGAGCTCGACCGCGGCGACGAGCAGCCGGCCGAGCACCGACGCCTCGCGGGCGGGCCGCCCGGCGCCGTGTGCGGCGACGATCGCCGTCATCCGCTCCTCCCAGTGCGCACGGCCGCGCTCGATCCGGCCCTCGCCGAGCGGCTCGATGTAGAGCACGCGGAACGCGTCGGGCGCCTCGTCGACCGCCCGCAGGATCCCGGTCAGCGCGCCGCGCAGCAGCGCCTCGGTGTCCTCGCTGGCGGCCGGCGCGGGGACCGACCCCTCGACGAGCTCCCACAGCCGCCGGTCCTCGCGGCGCAGCAGCGTGTCGAACAGCTCGTCCTTCGACGCGAAGCACGAGTACAGGACCGGCTTGGAGACGTCGGCGGCGTTGGCGATCGCCTGCATCGACACGGCGTCGTAGCCGTCGCGGGCGAACAGCGGCAGCGCCGCGTCGAGGACGAGCGGGCGGCGCAGCTCGGGGCCGAGGTGCGCCGCCCGCGTCCGTGCCATCGGCTAGGAGATCCGCAGGCCGGAGATCGCGCGCGCGATGACCAGCTGCTGCATCTCGGAGGTGCCCTCGAAGATCGTGTAGATCTTCGAGTCGCGGTGCCAGCGCTCCACGGGGTACTCGCGGGTGTATCCGTTGCCGCCGAGGATCTGGATCGCCCGCTCGGTGACCCAGACGGCGACCTCGCCGGCCTTGAGCTTGCTCATCGAGCCCTCGGCGTTCTCGAACGGGATGCCGTTGCGGGCCATCCACGCGGCGCGCCACACGAGCAGCCGGGCGGCGTCGATCTCCATCTTCATGTTCGCCAGGGCGAACGCGATGGCCTGGTTCTCGATGATCTTCTTGCCGAACTGCTCGCGCTCCTTGGCGTAGTCGAGCGCGTACTCGTAGGCCGCGCGGGCGATGCCGAGCGCCTGGGAGCCGACGATCGGGCGCGTCGCCTCGAACGTCTGCATCGCGGCCTGGGACTTGGCCCTCTTGCCCTCGCGGACCTTCGCGATGCGCTCGTCGTACTTCTCCTTGCCGCCGAGCAGCCAGGCGCCGGGGATCTTGCAGTCGTCGAGGTGGACGTCGGCGGTGTGCGACGCGCGCAGGCCGTGCTTGGAGACCTTGGCGCCCTGCTCGATGCCGGGCGTGTCGATCGGGATGACGAACGCCGCGTGGCCGCGGGAGCCCAGCTCCTTGTCGGTCTGGGCGATGACGACGTGGACGTCGGCGATGCCGCCGTTGGTCGCCCACGCCTTCTGGCCGTTCAGGGTCCAGGTGTCGGAGGCCTCGTCGTACTTCGCGGTCGTGCGGATCGCGCCGACGTCCGAGCCGGCGTTCGGCTCCGACGCGCAGAAGGCGGCGACCTTCGGCTCGGACTCGGTGCCGTAGCAGCGCGGGATCCACTCCATGATCTGCTCCCACGTGCCCTGCCCGGCGATCGCGGCGGCGGCAAGGCCGGTGCCCATGATCGCCATGCCGATGCCGGCGTCGCCCCAGAAGAGCTCCTCCTGGACGATCGGGATCGTCAGCCCGGACGGGTCGCCGGCGAACTGCTGCATCGACTCCCAGCCGTACAGGCCGATCTTCGCGGCCTCCTGGATGATCGGCCAGGGGGTCGCCTCCTTCTCGTCCCACTCATGAGCGGCGGGACGGACGACGTTCTCGGCGAACCCGTGGACCCACTCGCGGAGGTCCTTCTGGTCCTGGGTGAGCTCGAGCGAGAAGGTCGTCTCGGTGCTCTGGTCCTGCTCGGCGGTGCCGGCCATCGATAGCTCCAGTGACGGTTCGTAGGGGCGAAGCGGCGCGCGATGCTACCACGCGGTAGGAAAAACGCTACCCGGCGGTAGGAACGCCGATTCGGGCGAGGACGGGCGGCTTACGCGGCGCCCGGGAAGACCCAGCCGGCCATCGCGACGAAGTGCACGGTGGCGGCGGCGATGACGAGGGCGTGGAAGACCTCGTGGAAGCCGAAGACGCGCGGCCACGGGTTCGGGCGCTTCAGCGCATAGATGACCGCGCCGGCCGAATAGAGGATGCCGCCGGCCGCCAGCAGCGCCAGCGGGGCGACCGGCATGCGGTCCACGAGCTGCGGCATCGCCGCGATCGCGACCCAGCCGAGCGCCAGGTAGACGGCGGCGCTCAGCACGCGCGGCGCGCTGATCCAGGCGACGCTGAGGACGACGCCGCCCAGCGCGCCCGCCCACACCGCGCCGAGGATGACCCAGCGCAGCGTGCCGTGCATGACCAGCAGGGCGACCGGCGTGTAGGAGGCCGCGATGAAGACGAAGATCGTCGAGTGGTCGATGCGGCGCAGCAGCGGCCGCCAGCGCGGGTTCCAGCGCCAGCGGTGGTACATGCCCGAGGCGGCGAACAGCGCGCACAGGCCGGCGCCGTAGACGACGGCCGACAGGCGCGGCAGGCCGCCGTGGACGAGCAGCGTGAGCGCCGCGGCGGCCACGAGGGCGACCCAGAACGCATAGGCGTGGGTGACGCCGCGCAGCAGCGGCTTGAGCTCGGCGGAAGCCTCGATCGTCGGGGGCATCGTGGTGGAGGCTACCGGCGCGAGTGACGGTGGTTTCGCGCGCGGCGGTGGGGCTTTCCCCCGGTTTCGGTCAGCCCGTGGTCGTGTCGGGCAGGTGGCGCCGGGCGCTCCACGATGCCTTCTGCGTCTCGGCTAGCAAGAAGCAATGGCGGGCGGTGTGGGAGACGTCTCCCTCGCGGCGCGTCAGATCTAGTCGCCGACGCTGGCTTTGACTTCGTCCACCTCGGTGACCTCATGCTCGATGATGTAGCGACGGCCGCCGCGTCCGCTGGGCCGTCGACGAGTCGGACGACGTGCAGGATGCCCTGGCCATTCCCTGAGGGCCCCTGGTCCGTAACGATTTGCGCGGCGATTCGCGGGCCGCGCTTGATGGCACTCGATGCAAGCCGTGCTACAGCCAGCGGACAGGCCGGATCACCACCCGCACGCCCCCACCCGGGGCGTTGACGCGTCGCTCCGCCGGTGGAACGGGGAATAGCAGGGCTGAGTAGAGGCGGGCGGGCCTGGGTCTTCAGTTCAGGGGCCCTTGAGGAGCGAGTATGCGAACACTGCAAGAACCACGATTGCGAAGGGATACCAGCGGCGGATCGGCCACAGATCGATTAGGAAGTTGAACACTGCACGTCCTCCCGGTTGACTTCCAATGCTCCGGCCACTGCGTATGGCGAATCGACAAAGAACCTCGCTGCACCGGGTGGCATCTCTGGTCTGAATTTCCAGGCGCCCTGCCATTCGACACCCGTTCCGCCCCCCCACGTCAGCGACCACCTATACGGCGTACCGAGGTCATCGCTGAGCCGCAGTTCCAGGTGATTCAGGAAATCCGCCGGATCCTCCGGTGGAGGCTGCCGGATGCCATTGGAGACATCAGCGGCCCATTTGCGCGTTCGGGCCTCATGATGGGCTTCCTGCCTGGCAGTCAGCGCAGATCGCTTGACTTGAAGAGCAACCTCGACACCGTCTTCCACGCGCCGCACAGCGGTCACCATGATCTGGTGACCACTGTGCTCGGCGAAGAGGACCGGATAAGAGCGCACGGCCACGCTACCCAGGCTAGGCCACTAGGGCTCGGGGGTAGAGCCTGTTTCCGTGGCCGGCGCCGTGCTCGTCTGCATATCGCCGGACGGCCCGCGGTCCATCGTGCTGGCCGCCGCCGGGGTCGTGGTCGTGTCAGTCGGCGCCGCGGGCGCTGTGCTCTCGTCCTGAGCCGGAGGCGGTCCAGTCAGCGACCATTGTGGATAGCACTCCAATGGGTTGGCAACGAGCGGAGAGCTGTCCGTGGTGCCGTGGCGGATCTCGAAGCGGGCGCAGGCCGACCAACCGTGGACGACGGGGTCGAACGAGCTGTGGAAGCTGCGGCTGTAACTACTGCCTCCAGTCCAGCCGCGATGAGGCGCAGGCGCGCTGATCAGCGTTCCATTGCTAGCTCGCAGCCGGAAGTAGAACGTGTAAGTCCAAGTCCGGTTGAGGCCTACGGCCCATCCACCCCAGTTGTACCCGTATCCGCCGTCCCAGGAGATCTGCGCGGCGGCCTCAGCATGGGCGGAAGGCGCCGCAGCGGCAGGCAGTGTCGCTGCGATTGACGCGGTCAGAAGCGCCGCACACAGCGGTGTCCTATGAAGGGTTGACGTCATGGTCGTCGAGACTCGCACGGCGCAGTGGCTGGTCTCCGCTCCGATCGAATTAGTAGAGGTTCTTCTCTGGAAACGACACTCAAGTTATCGCTGATGATGTCGTCGGGGTCGTACGAACTCCGATGATCGTCCGCAGGGACTTGCGCGCTGACCGCATGGGGATCTATTGGGCCGTCCTCGCTCGAGGCAGTTCTGTTCCATGAAGAAGGTGCGCATCCTGGCAACTCAACCGGGCGCATGGCTGCTGCGGAGGCGCTGTCGACGCACCGGCGCGTAACGGAGTTGAGTTACCGTCGGCGGCTCCGGCTCATCACCGTCGACGAGTTCGGCGCGCGGCCGCGTCTCGCGGCGTTCGGTGGCGTCACTCGCGGAGCGTCATTCCCCGTGGGGCCGCTCAGGCGGAGCTGTGCGAGCGCTCCGAGCCTCAGCCCGTGGTCGTGTCGGGCAGGTGGCGCCCGACGACGGCGACGATGATCCCGCGCGGAAGGTCCGGATCGCCGCCGTCGCTGACGTGCAGGTAGATGCGGGCGATGAACTGGGCGCCCGAGCCGGAGCCCAACCCGATGTGCGGGCCGACCCACAGCTTCTTGCCGTCGAGGGCGAACGAGTAGTCGTCCTCGTAGCGCTTGCGGGTCGTCTCGGCGATGTCGGGCTTCCACTGGGTGATGCCGTGCTCGGCGGCCGCCTGGCCGAGCGACTTGCCCATGTCACCCGCGGTGTAGCGGCCGGCGAGCTCGTCCAGCGCGCGCAGCGTCCGCAGCACGAGGCCGGGGCGGCGGAACGGCGAGTCCTCGGCGGTCTCGAACGCCTTCGGCGCGAAGCGCAGGTGCTGGGCCTCGGCGGCCGCCCGCTCGACGGCCTCGGCGACCGTGGTGGGCGGCGCCTCCTCGGTCACCGCCGTGACGTCGCCGTCGGCGGTCTCACCCTCGGTGTCCACGCGGGCGAGCAGCTGCGTGAGCTCGGCGATCGCCCGGCGGTCCTGCTCGCGCTCGGCGCGCAGGCGCTCCATCCGCTCGTGGAGCTCCTCGCGGGCCTGCTGGCCGGCGGCCTGGGCGGCGAGCGTGCGTTCCATCTCCTCCAGCAGCTCCGCTTCGGCCGGCGGGGTGTCGCCCGCGGCCTCGGCGGCGGCCTGCAGCGCGGCCACCTCACGCTCGAGCGCCGCGATGCGCGTGGCGTGCGCATCGCGCTCGCGGGCCACCGCGTCACGGGCGGCCTCGGCCTCCTGGCGGGCGGTGTCGGCCTCCTCGCGCTTGGCGCGCGCGACCTCCTCGCGGCGCTTGAGCTCCGGGATCCGCTTGGCTTCGTCCTCGAGCTTGCGCGCCCGCGCCTCGAGCTCCTGCTCGCGCTGCTTGAGCGCCCCGTGGGCGGCGAGCGCCTTGTCGAGGATCTCGCCGATGATCGCTTCGTCGATGCCCGAGCTGTCGAGCATCTTGTCCCACGAGCCGAAGACGGCCTCGACCTCGCTGGCGGTGGGCCAGCCCTCGTCGGGGCTCCAGTCCTCGGGCTCGGGGATCGTGGCGGTCAGGCCCGCCCAGCGCCAGACGGCGTGGGTGATCTCCAGGCGGTCGAGCGCGTCGCGCGTGTCGCTCCACCAGCCGGCGTCGCCCTTGGCCGATGGTCGGTCGTCGCCCTTGAGGCCGAGTTCCTCGAGCGCCTGGTCGGCGGCGCGGCGCTCGTAGTACTCCTTGCGCAGCTGCGCGGTCGTCGGCTCGGCCCGCTTCTGGGGGCGGGACGCCTTCGCGCGCGCCTGCTTCTTCTTGGCCACGCGCGGACGGTATCGGGTACATCTCGGGTATGGGACGCCGCTTCGACGACGACGAGGACTGGGTCGGCACACCGCCCGAGGGCCGCCACACCCGCGATCAGGCCGACCCCGGGTTCTGGGCGCGCCAGTGGAAGGCGCAGCTGGTGGTCTCGACGATCCTCGCCGTGGGCGTGGCGGTCGTCGTCGTGTTGGTGATCCTGGCGAGTTGAGGCCCCCGGGAGGGCCTCAACTCGCCAGGATCTGTGCGATCTGCTCGGCGACGAGCTCTGGCGCATGCATCAGGTCGTAGTGCGTGTAGGCCAGGAAGCGCTCGCCGCGTAGCACGTGGGCTCGCGCCCGCGCCCGGTCGGCGACGAACTTGGCGCGTCCCTTGTGGAACTCCCAGCCGTCGTGATCGCCTCGAGGTCGCTGCGGGTGAACGTCACTCCGTAGGCCTCGAAGTCATCCGTGAGAGCGCGGAGCGCGGGGACGCCGGAGCAGCCCGGGTGCGCAGCGAGGATCTTGCGCAGGGCCGGGACACTGAGGTTGTGCTTGCGGAACGACTGCTCGGTCGCGCGGCGCAGGGCGTAGTCGGGGACAAGCGGTGCGGAGTCCAGCAGCGCGCGGGGCACGGTGGTGATCGGGATGCGGCGGTGCCAGGTGCACTCCTCGGGGCGGAGGTCGGGACGACGGAACAGGCGCGTTGCGGGACGCTCTCGAAGCCCGGCGTCGGTCGGGACGATGACGTCGACGCGCACCGACGGGGTGTCCCGGAGGCCCCAGGCCATGAGAGCGGTGGTGGCACCCAGGCGGGCGTTCGGTCCGTAGGCCAGGACGCCGGCGAGCCAGGTGCCCTCCGGGCGCAGCTGATCGTGGCCGAGTGCGTAGACGCCGCGGTACAGGGGGATGAGGCGGCCGGTCGCCCGCAGATGACGGATGGCCTTCGCCGAGAGCCCGAGTGCCCGGAGCTGGCGATGGGTGACGACGCCGTGCTGGCGTCTGGCGAGTTCCTCCACACCCGTTGTAGGTGCGCCGGGCCCCGCGCCGCGCCCCGGCCCGCGCCCTAGTTCAGGCTCGGGTCCTCCGGCATGCGGGCCAGCAGCCGGAACCGGCCGCCCTTGCGCTCGAGCACCTGTGCCCAGAGCGACCACGGCTCCTCGCAGAAGACGTCCTCCGGGCGGGCCGGCTCGACGATCCAGTCCTCGCGCTCGAGCTCGGCCCCCAGCTGGCCCGGGCCCCAGCCCGCGTAGCCGGCGAACACGCGGCGCCGCTCGGTCGCCTCGTCGAGCCTTTCGAGCCCGGTGCGGTCGCTGACCAGCCCGATGCCGCCGACGACGAGGTACGCCGCCTCCCCCGGGTCGGCGAACTCGGCGAGCACGACGATCGCCTCGCCCTGGACCGGCCCGCCCACGAAGACGACCTCGTCGCCGTCCACGACGTCGACGAGCTCCGGGACCGCCTCGGCGACCTCGGTGTCGCTCGGCCGGTTCAGGATGATCCCGAGCGCCCCCTCGGCGTCGTGGTTGGCGATGGCGACGACCGTGCGCGCGAAGTTCGGGTCCGCCAACGCGGGCGAGGCGACGAGCAGCTGTCCCTCGAGCGAGTCCATGTCCGTCCTCATGGTGGCAGGGTCCAGTCCGGTCATGATCCTGACCGGACACCGAAACGATCGGCCGCTGGTTGTGTCCCGACCCTCAATGCGCCGAACCCTCCTGCCTCTCTCCCTCCTGCTGGCCGTCGCCCTGCTCCTACCCGCTGGGGCGCAGGCGCGCACGAAGGTCGCCGTCGGCATCGGCGATCAGAGCGCGTCGATGTTCAGCGACCCCCACTTCAAGCGGCTGAAGGTCAAGAAGGCGCGCTTCGTCGCCCGCTGGGACACGATGCGCCGCCCGGCCGACAAGGCCGCACTCGACTGGTGGCTGCTCGCCGCGCGCAAGAGCCACGTGCGCCCGATCGTCCACATCTCGACCGACGACTTCACGCCCAAGAAGGCGAAGCTCATCTCGACGAAGCGCTACCGGCGCGACGTCGGCCGCCTCGTGCGCCACCTGCGCAAGAGCGGGGTCAAGGAGATCGGCGTCTGGAACGAGGCCAACCACCGCAGCCAGCCGACCTACCGCAGCCCGTCCCGCGCCGCCTCCTACTACCGCCAGATGCGGACCCTCTGCAAGGGCTGCACGATCGTCGCGCTGGACGTCCTGGACCAGAGTGGGGTGGAGCGCTACATCCAGCGCTGGTTCCGCGCGCTGCCGCGCAGCTACCGCAAGAAGAAGCTCATCGTCGGGATCCACAACTACTCCGACACGAACCGCTACCGCACCCGCGGCACGCGCTCGATCATCCGCACGGTCCGCCACTACGCGCCGCGGGCGCGGTTCTGGCTGACCGAGACCGGCGGCGTCGTGAACCTCGGCCGGGCGTGGAAGTGCAGCACGACGCGTGCGGCGAAGGCGACGAGCTACATGTTCCGGCTCGCGAAGGCCTACGACCGCTACATCGAGCGGCTGTACGCCTACAACTTCTATGGCGCGGACTGCCGGGGCTTCGATGCGGGCCTGGTGAGCTCGAACGGCGACCCGCGTCGCGCATACTGGGTCTTCAAGAGCAAGCTTGGCTCGTTCACGCGTTAGGGCGCTCAAGGCCACCAACGCTCCACTTCCTGGCACGGGCCGGGGTCGATGATCACGGTCCGTGTTTGTGTCCACCGTGAGCGGGAACCCCGACCACGGTGTCCAGTTCCACGATGACGCAACGCCCCCTGATCTCGATCCTCGACGCGGACCCCGAACTGGGGGCGGGGCTCACCGGGGACGCTCGCGAGCTCGCCCGCCGTCACGCGGTGGCGGTCGTGCATGCGCTGCCGACCGGCCCGCTCGACTTCCCGTCGCCCGACAGCGACAGCGCCGCGCCCGCGATCGGCCTGCTCATCCTCGACGGGCTCGTCGCCCGGGACGTCGAGCTGGCGCGCCGCTCGACGACCGAGCTGCTCGGCCAGGGCGACATCATGCGGCCGTGGGACGACGAGGAGTCGCTCGAGCCGCTGCCGGGCAGCGTGTCGTGGTCGGTGCTCGAGCCGGCCCGGGTCGCGGTGCTCGACCGTCGCTTCGCCGCGGTGGCCGGCCGCTGGCCCACGATGCTCGACACGGTCATGAACCGCGCCATCCGGCGGTCGCGTCAGCTCTCGGTCCAGCGCGCGATCGCCCAGGTGCCGCGGGTCGACGCCCGGGTCCTCGTCCTGCTGTGGCTGCTGGCCGACCGGTGGGGCCGCGTGTCGCCGCAGGGCGTCCGGGTCCCGCTCGCCCTGACCCACGAGACGATCGGCAAGCTCGTCGGGGCGCGCCGTCCGTCGGTGACGACCGCGCTCGGCGTCCTGTCGCGGCGCGGGCTCGTCGAGCGCACCGAGGGCGGTTGGCTGCTGCACGGCGACCCGCAGGACGCGCTGCCCGAGCTGTTGTAGCGCCCGGCCCCCGGCCGGTGCGCGCGCTCGTTCAACCGGTCAGCAGGCCGCCGAGCAGTGACGTGACGCTGCGCGGGTCGACGCCGTACTTGCGCTCGAAGCGGCGGCGGTCGTCGGGGTCGGCGAGGGCGAGGACGAGCTCCTCGCGGCTGGAGCCCAGCCGGCAGGCGGTGAGGTCGAGCAGCTGCAGCGCGCGGTCCTGGAGGAAGCCGCCGATGCCGCCGGTGTGCGGCAGGCCGCGCGCCTCGCACGGGTCGCGCAGCGCGACCGGCCGCGGGGCGGCGCGCTCGTGCAGGGCGACGTAGGCGAGCGGCAGCGCGAGGGCGGTCGCCCCCGCGGCGGCGACCGCGACGAGGGTCCGGCGGCGGCTCGTGGCGCCCCCCGCCAGGACGGCGACGGCCCCCAGAAGCGCGAGCGCGCCGGTGACGAGGAACGCGGTGCGGAACGCCTCGCCGACGGCGAGCACGAGCGTGTCGTCGGTGCGGCTCGCGAGCGCGTCGAACGCCGCCCGGTGCTCTGGGTCGACGTCCGGGCGCGTGGCGGCGAGCGCGCGGCGCAGGCCGGCGCGCGGCTCCTGCGCGTCCACGCCGGCCAGCAGCTTGGGCGCCAGATCGAGCTTCTCGGCCGGCGGCAGCTTGGCGTCCAGCACGACGGCGACGCCGCGCAGCCGCGCCCGCTGGGTGGCGTCGTCGAGGTCGCCGGAGACGACCGGTGCGAGGATCGCGAGCGCGAGCGCGATGCCGGCGTGGCGGGCGGTCAGCAGCCGGGCGGCGTCGCGGGGGTTGCGCTCGGGCAGCAGCTCGCCGGCGAGCGCCGGGAGCGCGAGGCCCATGCCCAGGCCGGCGGCGGCCTGCGGCGCGACGGTCCACAGCAGACGTGCGTCGGGGAGGAACGCGAGCGCGAGGACGCCGGCGGCCACGAGCGCGCAGCCCGCGGCAGCGCGCGTCGCGGCCGGCCCGCCGATGCGGGCGCCGGCGAGCGCGAACGCCGGGATGACGGTCACGGTGATCGCGGCCCGCAGCGGCGTGACGTCCCACCCGGCGACGAGCAGGAGCACGAGCAGGAAGAGCACGGCGGTCAGCGCGGCCGACGCGAGGCCGAGCGCGACCAGCGGGCCGAAGGCGACGCCGGCCGCCCATCCGGATCCGTCCCCGCTGGCCGGGGCCGTCGGCCGGCGCGGCTCGGCGAGCACGACGAGGGCGGCCAGCGCGCACACCGGCGCCGGCATGTAGAAGATCGCCCGCCACGAGAGCGCCTCGGTGAGCGCGCCGCCGAGCGCCGGCCCGAGCGCCGCCGACAGCACCGCCGCGCCGAGCCACAGCCGTCGCCCCGCGGCGCTCGCGGCGCCATGGGGCTCGAGCACGGCGAACGCGGCCACGAGCGCGGCCGCGCCGCCGACCGCCTGCAACGCCCGTGCGACGAGCAGGGTCGGCAGCGACCCGGCCGCCGCGCAGACCGCCGACGCGACGGCGAAGAGCGCCAGGCCTGCGGCCGCCGTGCGCGGCGCGCCCACGCGCCGCATCGCCCGCTCGGCCGGCAGCAGCGCCGCCGCGAGCACGACCGTGTAGACGCCGAGGACCGCCGCGACGCCCTCGACGGTCGTGTCGAGCGCCTGCAGCAGCTCGGGCAGCGCGAGCGTGACGATCGACGCGTCGGCGATCGCCAGGCCGGCGGCGACGGCGAGGAGCACGTGGCGGAGGCGCATCGTTGCGTCCAGTCTGCCGTGCCCCCGCTCGCCTCGCGCCGGGAGCGCCTGCCCGCGCGAACTAGGCGACGCCGGCGAGCCGCCACGGCATGGCGGCGTCCCCGGTGAGCGCGAAGCGCCACTGCTGGGTCGTCGTGCGGTCCGTGTCACGGTCGCCGCGCACGAGGTCGGTCGTGTCGCGGTCCTCGACGTACCAGCGGCCCTGCACGACGACCTCGACGGTCATCGTCGCCGGCTCGACGTGCGGGTCCAGGCCCGTGATCCGCACCGTGCTGACCCGGGCGCCGCGCACGACGACGCGGGTGCGGCGGGTCGCGTCGCCGCCGTAGAGCAGCGCGTCGAGGGCCGGACGGTCGGCGAGCGCCTCGAGCGCGTCGTCGCTGCCGTCGACTGCCTCGACCCAGGCGGCGACCGCGTGGCGGACGGCGACCTCGAGGAGGTCGGGGGCGAAGCGCCCGTCGGCGAGCGCCAGGTCCAGGGCGGCGGCGCGCGCGTCGTCCGACAGCTCGGCGGGCGCGATGTCGGCGACGGCGGTCCCGGCGGGCACCGCGTCGGCGACCGCGGTCTCGACGACCGCGGCGTCGCGCACGCGCGTGTCGCCCCACGGGGTGGCGACGAGCTCGCTGTCGAGGTGGTGGCGGCCCTCGGCCT
>JBDZVZ010000126.1:0-684 GCA_040255945.1 Solirubrobacterales bacterium
TGCAGGAGGTCTACAAGTCGCAGGGCGTCGACATCAACGACAAGCACATCGAGCTCATCGTCCGTCAGATGCTCAAGAAGGTCCGCGTCGACCAGAAGGGCGACACGAGCTACCTGCCCGGGCAGTTCGTCGACCGCTACGAGTTCGCGCGGGCCAACGCCGAGATCAAGAAGGCCAAGGGCGAGCAGGCGCAGTACGAGGAGATCATCCTCGGGATCACGAAGGCCTCGCTGAACACGGACTCGTTCCTGTCGGCGGCGTCGTTCCAGGAGACCACCAAGGTCCTCACCGACGCGGCGCTGGAGGGCAAGAAGGACACCCTCAACGGCCTCAAGGAGAACGTGATCATCGGCAAGCTCATCCCGGCGGCCACCGGCCTGCGCCGCTACCGCCGGATCGAGATCGAGCCGTCCGAGCCGCTGCCGCGCGCGATGGACGAGGTCGGCCTCCTCGACCAGGACGAGATCGCCGCCGAGCTCGGCCTCGGCGACGCCGACGGGCTGGGCGGCTTCGGAGCCGGCTTCGACTCCGACCTGGCGCAGCTCGAGGACATCGGCGCCGGGGGCGACCCGGGCTTCGCCGACGAGCTCGCCGAGCTCGACGTGCCGGCCGACCCCGACGACAACTAGTGCGCAGGGGCTGAGCTCGCGGGGCGGCGTGACCGCTGCCCCGCGGGTTTCGCCC
>JBDZVZ010000126.1:784-5449 GCA_040255945.1 Solirubrobacterales bacterium
CCTGGGCGAACACCCGCTGAGGGAACCTGGCCCCCTGGGCCAGCGTTCCCCGTGCGTGACCGCTGCCCCGCGGGTTTCGCCCCCTGGGCGAACACCCGCTGAGGGAACCTGGCCCCCTGGGCCAGCGTTCCCCGTGCTAGAGCGCGTCAGCGAACGTACGAAGGGCCACGGCGTGGTCGTCGTCGAGTCCGGCGGCCGGCTCGGTGGCGACCAGCAGCGTGGGGGAGGGGCGCGCGGCGGCCCACGCGTGGCAGGCGTCGTTGAACGCGTCGTCGATCCACGCCAGCGGGCGCTCGCCGGCGTGCTCGTCGATCGCCGCGAGCTTCCAGTGTGCGCGGGACGACACGTCGGCACGGGTGCGGCCGTCGAAGGTGAGATGGGGCAGGCCGCGGGGAAGCCCCAGCAGGTGCGGGAGATGCTCGTCGGCGCGCTCCTCCCAACCGCTGCACCACACGAGCTCGTAGACGTCGCGCAGGGCGAGCAGGTGCTCCGCGGCGCGGCGCGAAAGGTAGTGCGGGAGGCCGTCGACGACCGCCCACCTGCCGTGTGGACGGGTGTCCTCCCCAAAACCCCAGAGCGAGATCACCCCGTCGATGTCGATGAAGAGCAGCGGTTTGTGGCGCAACGGCGCCGATTCTGCCGGGTTTGCGCCCGGTCAGCGCACCGCCCCCGGGTCCGCGCTAGGCTCAACGAGGACTGAGAGGGTCAAGCGATTCGGAGGCTGTGCCGATCTCTGGGGCGAGAGATCTGCGAGCCGGGACCAAGACCGCCCGAATCGCGTGACCGTAGCCGCCCCAAGCATCCTCATCTCCACTTCGTGACCATCGAGATCGGCATCCTCCTGGCGCTCCTGTGCGCCTTCGTGTCCAACCTGGGCTTCTTCTTCAAGCACCGCGGCGCCAGCCAGTGCATGAAGGTGGACATCCGCCGGCCGCTGCGCAGCGGCAAGGCGCTGTTCAGCCAGAAGTGGTTCGCGATCGGCATGGGCGTCGCCGCCAGCGCGTGGATCTTCCACGTGGCGGCGCTGGCCGTCGCCCCGATCTCGATCGTGCAGGTCGTCCTGGCCAGCGGCGTCGTCATGATCGGCGTCATGGCCGACCGCCTCTTCGGGGTGCGCGTCGGCAACCGGCAGTGGTGGGGGCTGGCGTTCACCGCGCTCGGTCTCATCCTGCTGGCCGTCACGTTCCCGCACGCGAGCTCCGGTGCCCACAGCAAGTTCTCCGAGCCGGCGATGATCGCCTTCGAGGCCGGCCTGTTCGGGGTCGGCGGCCTGCTCATCATGGGCCCGCGCGTCGGCGCCCCCGCCCACCACCACGGCGCGATGCTCGGCGCCGCCGCCGGCGTGCTGTTCGGCGTCAGCGACGTGTCGATCAAGGCGCTGACCGGCATCGCGGGCAGCGACGGCTTCATGGGCCTGCTCATGAGCCCGTGGCTCGGCGTGACGATCGCCGCCTCGATCGTCGCCTTCTTCGCCTCGGCCCGAGGGCTGCAGGACGGCGACGCCGTCCCGGTCATCGCGATCACCGGCACCGCGGCGAACATCACGACCGTCGCGGCCGGGATCATCGTCTTCGGCGACCCGCTGCCCAAGAGCACCGTGGGCATCGTCATCCAGGCGGTCGCCTTCGTGCTCGTCATCGTCGCCTCGGCGCTGACGCCGGCGCCGCGCTCGGCCACCCGGCCGGCGGCTGCGGCAGCCGCGGCGGCGTAGCTGCGCTCGGCGCGTTCGGGCGCTGGTGGCGGGGCGGGGCGTGGTGAGCCAGCCGAACTCCGTGTCGTCGCGCTACGACACCATCGGCGTCGGCTATGCCCGGACCCGGCGCGAGGATCCGACGTTCGCGGCCGCCATCCACGCGGCGCTCGGTGGCGCCCGGACCGTCGTGAACGTCGGCGCGGGCGCGGGCTCCTACGAGCCGCGCGACCGGCACGTGATCGCCATCGAGCCGTCGGACGTCATGGCCGCCCAGCGCCCGCCCGAGCTGGCGCCGGCGATCCGCGCCTCGGCGGGCGCGCTGCCCCTACGCGACCGCAGCGTCGATGCCGCGATGGCCGCGCTGACCGTCCACCACTGGGACGGCGAGCAGGAGGCCGGGGTGCGCGAGCTGCGCCGGGTCGCCCGCGGGCCGGTCGTCGTCCTGACCCTCGACCCGCGGGTCACCGGCCGGATGTGGCTCATGGCCGACTATCTCCAGGAGGGGCGAGACCTCGACGAGCGCACGTTCCCGCTCCCGGAGACGATCGCCGCCTGGCTGGGCGGGGAGGTCGAGACCCGCGCGCTCGAGTATCCGCGCGATTCGCCCGACTGGACGCTGGCGTCGTTCTGGGCACACCCCGAGCGGGTCCTCGACCCGGTGGCGCGCGCCGGGACCTCCGGGTTCGCTCGGATGGCGCCCGAGGTGCTCGGCCGCGTCGTGGGCGCCGTGGCCGCCGATCTGGCCGACGGGACCTGGGATCGCCGCCACGGTCATCTGCGCTCACTCGACGCGCTGGACGTCGGTGTGCGGCTCGTGATCGCTCGCTGACCGGGCACGGGCCGGGGCCGAACGGCTGCTACCATCACGCGCCGCATGCCAACCACGAGCCAGCTCGTCCGCAAGGGCCGCAAGCCGAAGCCGCGCAAGATGTCCACCCCGGGCCTGAAGTCCGGCAAGGGCAACAAGAAGAAGCAGGCCGCTCCGCAGCGTCGCGGGGTCTGCACGCGCGTCTACACCACGACGCCGAAGAAGCCGAACTCGGCGCTGCGCAAGGTGGCTCGTGTCCGTATCACCGGGTCGATGGAGGTCACCGCCTACATCCCCGGCGAGGGCCACAACCTGCAGGAGCACTCCGTTGTGCTCGTTCGCGGTGGCCGTGTCAAGGATCTTCCGGGTGTGCGCTACAAGGTCATCCGCGGCACGCTCGACGCCTCCGGCGTGAGCGACCGCAAGAAGGCCCGTTCCCAGTACGGCGTCAAGAAGAAGTAGAGCCTCTCCCGAATGCCCCGCCGCGCAGCCGCGTCCATCCGGCCGATCGAGCCGGACCCCGTCCACCGCAACCGCCTGGTCACCCAGGTGGTCAACAAGGTCATGCTCGACGGCAAGAAGAGCACGGCCGAGCGGATCGTCTACGACGCGCTCGCCATCATCGGCGAGAAGACGGGCAAGGACCCGCTCGAGCAGCTCGAGGCGTCGATCAAGATCCTCACCCCGGCCCTCGAGGTCCGCTCCCGCCGCGTCGGCGGCGCGACCTACCAGGTGCCGGTGGAGGTGCCGCCGCGTCGCTCCCGCACCCTGGCGGTCCGCTGGCTCGTCGAGTTCGCCCGTCAGCGTCGCGAGAAGACGATGGCCCAGCGTCTCGCCAACGAGCTCCTGGACGCCACCAACCAGCAGGGCGGCGCCTACAAGCGCAAGGACGACATCTTCCGCATGGCGCAGGCCAACAAGGCCTTCGCGCACTACCGCTGGTAGGGCAATCGGCCTGGGGGCCGATTCCCTTTCGCGAGCTCGCCCAGGGGCTCGCTCGCAAGAGCTGGTGATCGACGGCCGCGCCTCCGGGCGGCCGTCGTCGTTCCGGGACGCTGCCGACGTCGTGAGGAACATTCGTCGGCTCCAGGTCGACGAACGTTCCTCGCGACGCCCCGGGTGCGCGCTACCGCGCCGGACGGCCGCGGCGCCGCGCGCGTTTGCGGTCTCGCGGGCGTGCGCGCCGACCTCCGGCCGAACGTTCCTTGCGCTCAGCGACATCAACGTTCGGCGCGACGCTCGCGGCGGCCGTGCCCGCGCGACCCGGCGCCGCCCCGCCCGCCGCCGCCAGCAGCACGCCACCCGCCGCCAGCAGCAGCACGCCGCCCAGCGTCTCGAGGTAGAACCCGGCGCCCGCGTGGGCCTGCGCGCGCGAGTAGATGTCGCCGACCGCGCCGACGGAGTTGAGGTCGGGCGCGTCCCAGGCAAGCGCGATGACCACGGCGGTCAGCCCGCACGCGGCCAGGCCCGCGAAGCCCACCCGCGCACCGCGCAGCCCCACGCCGAGCAGCACGACGGCGGCCACCGCGAGCAGCAGCAGCGCCGGCCCGTGGCGGTCCCAGCCGCTGGAGCTCAACCCGCCCACGGCCGCGCGCCCCGACTCGAGCCGCACGACCGTGGCGAACGTCGCGACGACGAGCAGCAGGGCGCCCAGCAGCCCGGCAACGGACATCGCGAGACGCAGGCGCGCCCCGCCGGGTATCGCAGTCACGGAAGACACAGACCCTCTGCTATCATCGCGGCCTGTCCCGCGCCGGGAGCCGCTCACGCGTCCGGCACCGCGGGTCGCCCTCTGCGCCAGGATGGAGACCTCGAGCACATAGCGCGACGACCAGGACAACCTCCTGACGTCCGCGCGGGCCCGAGGGGCCCGTTCTTTTTGCCCGAATCCACCTCTCCCACCCGCCCGATCGCTGATGCCACGAACGCACCCCCTCGAGAAGACCCGCAACATCGGGATCATGGCGCACATCGACGCCGGCAAGACGACGACGACCGAGCGGATCCTCTACTACACCGGCCGCACCCACAAGATCGGCGAGACCCACGAGGGCGCCGCTCAGATGGACTGGATGGAGCAGGAGCAGGAGCGCGGCATCACGATCACGTCTGCTGCGACCGCCTGTCACTGGGGCGACACGAAGATCAACATCATCGACACGCC
>JBDZVZ010000127.1:0-5384 GCA_040255945.1 Solirubrobacterales bacterium
GGCGCGCGAGGCGAAGCGATCCCCGGCGCCGCACGGGTCGCCGACCGCGACGGGCGCGGCGGGGACCGCCAGCGGCGTCGCGCCGCCGCCGACGAGGACGGCGCCCTCGGCGCCGCGGGTGACGCAGACCCAGCGTGCACGCCACCGGGCGCGCAGCGCCTCGGCGCGGGCCAGCGCGCCCGGCGGGCCGCCCGGGGCCGCGAGATCAGGGCTCGCGAACCCGGACGCCTCGGCGTCGTTCGGCGTGGCGAGCGTCACGCCCGGCACCGGCTCGGCGCCGTGCGGATGCGGGTCCCAGACGATCGGCACGTCGCGGGCCGCCGCCCGCCGCAGCGCGGTGCGCAGCCCGCCCTCGGCCGCGACGCCGCGACCGTAGTCGGCGACGAGGACGGCGTCGGCCCACTCGATCGCCGCGCGCGCCGACGCGCTCGCCGGACCCACGGTCCCGCCGTCGCCGCCGCGGTCCAGGCGCAGCAGCGCGCGGCCGCCGGTGCGTACACGGATCTTCTCCGGCGTGGCGCCGTCGAGCCCGAGGTCGACGACCGCGACGCCGCGGTCGCGCAGGACCTCGGCGAGCTCCCGGCCGGCGGCGTCGCGCGCGAGCGCGGTGACGAGCCGGACCTCGTGGCCGTCGGCGGCGGCCAGCGCCGCGGCCAGACCGGCGCCGCCGGGGCGCACGGTCGTGCGCGCATGGTCGACGACCGGCACGGGCGCGTCGGGGGCCAGTCGCTCGACGGCACCGTCGACGTCACGGTCCAGCAGCGCGTCGCCGACCACGACGAGGCGGACCGGGGGCGTCATGCACGCGCCTCCAGCCGGTGGCGGGCCCGGCGCTCGGGGTGGCCGGCCATCGCCGCGTCGACGGCCGCGCACAGGACGTGGATCGCGACGAGGTGCAGCTCCTGGATCGTCGAGGTTCGCGGCGCGTCGACCGCCAGCACCTCGTCGGCCAGCTCGCCCAGCGGCGTCGGCGCCGTCCCCGTCATCGCCCACACCTCGAGGCCGCAGTCGCGGGCCGCCCGCGCGGCGGCCAGCACGTTGCGCGAGCGACCCGACGTCGACAGCGCCACGAGGACGTCGCCGGGCCGGCCGTGGGCGCAGACCTGGCGGGCGAAGGCCTCCTCGGGCCCGTAGTCGTTCGTGATCGCCGTCAGCGACGACGTGTCGCCGTGCAGGCACAGGGCGCTCAGCGGGATGCGCTCGTCCTCGAAGCGCCCGACGAGCTCGGCGCTGAGGTGCTGCGCCTCGGCCGCGCTGCCCCCGTTGCCGACCGTCAGCAGCCGGGCACCGTCGCAGAGCCGGTGGGCCAGCCGCGCTCCCCAGTCCTCGGCGCGCGCCAGCGACTCCGCCGACGCGGCGAGCCCGTCGCGCAGCTGCTCGGCGTGCGCGCCGGCGCCGGCGCGGCGGGTGAAGCGCCCGGTGCGCCGCCGCCGCCGCACGCTGGCGAGCTCGCGGTAGACCTCCATCGTCGAGGCGGCGATCCGGTCCCAGGCGTAGAGCTGGCGGGTCCGCCGCACACCGGCGTGGCCCTGCTCGCGGCGACGGGCCGGGTCGGCGAGCAGGTCGCGCAGGACCGCGGCCAGGCGCTCCGGGTCGCGGGGCGGCACGTGGCGGCCGGTGACGTCGTCGACGACGCTGTCGATGAGCCCGCCGACCGCGCTGGCGATGACCGGCACGCCGCAGGCCATCGCTTCCAGCGGCGTGATCCCGAACGGCTCGTACCAGGGCACGGTCACGAGCGCATCGGCCGAGCGCAGCAGCCGCGGCAGGTCGTCGTGCGGGATGGCGCCCCGGAAGTCGACGCGGTCGGCGACGCCGTGATGGGCGGCCAGCGCCCGGAGCCGGGCCAGATCGGGGTCGTCGTGCAGCGCGTCGGCGGGCGGCCCGCCGGCGATGACGAGCTCGCAGCCCGGCACCGCGGGCAGCGCGCTGATGATGTTGCCGATGCCCTTGCGCTCGACGAGCCGGCCGGCGTAGACGACGCGGTGGCCGCGGCCTTCACGGCGCTCGGCCGGGCCGTCGGGGGTGAAGCGCCGCAGGTCGACGCCGCACGGGATGACGCTGACCTTGCCGTGCTCGGCGCCGAGGCGCATGAGCTCGAACGCCTCGTCGGTGCAGGTGGCGACGATCCGGTCGGCGCGGCGGACGATCGCGCTCTCGAGCCCGAGGCGCTCCGGCGGGCTCGTGTCCGCCTCGCCCTGGTAGCGGCGCTTGACGACCCCGAGCGCGTGGAACGTGTGGGCGACCGGGATGCGCAGCGGGGCGGCGGCGTCGAGCGTCGCCAGGCCCGACATCCAGAAGTGGCTGTGGACGACGTCGGGCCGCCACGCGCGCCACTGCAGCGCGAGCTGCCGGGCGAAGGCGTC
The DNA here is from genome assembly GCA_040255945.1 of Solirubrobacterales bacterium. GTDB lineage: Bacteria > Actinomycetota > Thermoleophilia > Solirubrobacterales > Solirubrobacteraceae > Baekduia. The sequence continues at coordinate 2,367 of JBDZVZ010000127.1, forward strand.
CATGTGGGGCAGCAGCTCGTCCTTGGGCAGCGGGGCCGCCGGCCCGGCGTCGACGTGGTCGACGACGACGCCGTCGCCGAGCTGCACGCGGCGCGGCAGGCTCGGGTCGTCGCGACGGGTGTGGACGACGACCTCGGCGCCGCGGCGGGCCAGCCCGCGGGCCAGCGCGGCGACGTGGACGTTCTGGCCGCCCGCGTCGACCCCGCCGAGCGCGGCGAGCGGGCTAGCGTGCTCGGAGACCAGCGCGACGCGCACGGTCGGTCACCTCCTCCAGCAGGTCGTTCCAGTCGTCGAGGAAGCGCTGGAGGCCGAAGCGCTCCAGCGCGGCGGTGCGGGCGGCGGCGCCGGCGGCGCGGGCGGCGTCCGGGTCGTCGATGAAGCGCCGTGCCGCCGCGGCGAGCGTGTCGACGCGCGTCGAGAGGACGCCGGCCTCGGGAGGCACGGCCTCGATCGCCTCGGTCGTGGCGAGCGCGACGACCGGCATCCCGAGCTGCATGGCCTCGATGAGCGAGAGCCCGAGCGACGTCCAGCGGATCGGGTGCAGGTAGACGGCGCGGCGGGCCAGCGCCTCGTGCAGCGCGCCCTGCGGCAGGTCCTCGACCCCTCCGAGTGCCGCGGCGTCCATCCCGAAGAGGTCGATCGGCACCCCGGCGGCCTCGAAGCGGGGCAGGAGGTCGGTGCCGGTCACGCGGTGGCGGCGGCGCGCCTCGTTGATGACGACCGCGGCGTGCGGGACGTCGCCCGTAGACCTCAGGCCGCTCGCGCCGGGGTCGACGATGCCGTGCTCGACCACCCGGGTCGGGGTCGTGCCGCAGTCCCAGAAGAGGTCGTTGAAGTGCGTGACGTGGCAGACGAGCAGGTCGTCGCGGTCGGCGGCGGGGTGGGCCATCTCGGCGATCCGGCCCTGCGGCGCGTTGTGCTCGAGGTAGACCGCGGGCAGGTCGCGGCCCGGGCGCCGCCCGGTCCAGCGCTCGCACAGGTCGTCGAGCTCGTGCGGGCGCTGGAGGACGACGAGGTCGAGGTCGGCGTCGCGCAGCTGCTCGGGGGTGCGTTCCTCGACGCGGTCGGGCCAGTCCCACGTCTCGGCGCGCCCGCGCCCGTCGGCGCCGCGGTCGGGCAGGACCGGCACGACGTACTCGTGCTCGCCCTGCACGAACGCCGTCGTCCACGAGCCGTGCACGTGCCAGAGCAGGATCCTCACGCGGCCACCTCCAGCGGGGCGAGACGGTCGACGGCGGCGCGCACGTCGTGGGGCAGGACGCCCGCCAGGCAGGGGTGGCCGGGCACCGGGCAGTCGCGGGCGCGGCACCCGGCGCACGGCACGTCGACGAACAGCAGCTCGTGGGGCACGCCGTAAGGGCGCCAGCGCGCGGCGGGGACGGTGGGCGCGAACAGGGAGACGACCGGCGTGTCGACCGCGGCGGCGAGATGCGCGGGGCCGGTGTTGCCGACGACGGCCGCGTCGGCGCCCGCGAGCACGCTCCCGAGCTGCGCGAGCGTCGTGGCCCCGCCGAGGTCGAGCGCCTCGTCGCCCGCGACGTACGCGGTGAGCGCCCGCTCGCCCGGCGCCCCGGTGACGACGACGTCGCGGCCCTCGGCGGCCAGGAGGTCGACCAGGGCGCGCAGGTGGCCGGGCTCCCAGGCGCGGGCCGGCACCGACGCGCCGGGGTGCACGACGACGTAGCGCTCGGACAGCGCTCCGTCGGTCCAGGGCTCGGTGCGCGCGCGCAGGCGGCCGTCGTCGCCGTCGGGCAGCGGAAAGCCGCACGCGGCGGCGACGCCGAGCGCCCGTTCGGCCTCCGGCACGTCGCCGGGCTCGGGCAGGCGCACGTTCAGCAGCGAGCCCGGGAAGTCCTCGCTGATCGCGCCGACGTGCGGCACGCCGGCCATCCGCAGCAACAGGGCGAGCGGCAGCGCGCTCTGATGGAACGAGGTGAGGATGACCGCGGTGTCGGCGCCGATCGCCGCGATCGCGTTGATGTAGGCGTCGATCGCGGTGCGGTCGACGGGCGCCGCGCCCGGTTCCGGGTCGATCCACTCGGCGCGGCGTACGAGCACGTCGTCGACGCCGGGCAGCAGGCGGGCGGCCTGCTCGCCGCGCGGGCCGCACAGCAGCGTGACCTGGTCGGCGCGAGCGGCGACCGCGCGGATCGCCGGTCCGGCGAGCAGGACGTCGCCGTCGTTGTCGAGGCGGGCGACGATCGCGCGCATCAGGCGACCACCTTCAGGCGGCGCTCGCGCGGGCCGGCGTGGCCGCGAGACCGTGGCCGTCGGCCGCCGACCGCGATGAGCTCGTGCGTCTGCGGCCGGGGCGTGCGCAGCAGCCGCTCGACGGCGTCGGCGAACGTCGGGACGACCTCGGGCGCGGCGGCGATCTCCTCGCGGCGCGTGACCGGGGTCGGCACGAGGATCGCGCGCATGCCCGCGGCGTGGGCGGCGTCGAGGTCGGCGCCGATGTCGCCGACGACCGCGCAGGCGAGCGGGTCGGCGCCCAGCGCGGCGGCGGCGTCGAGCAGCATGCCGGGGGCGGGCTTGCGGCAGCGGCAGCCGTCGCCGGGGCCGTGCGGGCACCAGCGCACGTCGTCGAACGGGCCGAGCAGCGCGACGAGACGGTCCATGACGGCGCGCACGTCGTCGCCGGCGATCCGGCGGCGGGCGACGCCGCTCTGGTTGGAGACGACCCCGAGCCGGACGCCCGCGGCGCGCAGCGCGTCGAGGCCCTCGCGCACGCCGGGCAGCGGCTCGATGCGCGCCGGGTCGCCGTTGTAGGGGATGTCGCGGATGAGCGTGCCGTCGCGGTCGAGCAGGACGGCGACCGGCAACGACGGTCGCGGGCTCTCCAGCGCCGCGAGGCGGCGCGCGCGGCGCGCGCCCGCCAGCCGGTGGCCGGCGGCGGCGAACGGCATCGCGACGCTCGTCGCCGCCATCGCCGCGATCTCCCGGACGTCGCGCGGCCCCGGAGCGATCCGCGCCCACGCGAGCTCGCCCGTGCCGGCCGCCCAGGCGACCCCGGCGGCC
>JBDZVZ010000057.1:0-22436 GCA_040255945.1 Solirubrobacterales bacterium
CCGAACACGAGCGAGCTCTTGCCCGAGCCCGACACGCCGGTGAACACGGTCAGCCGGCGCTTGGGGATCTCGATGGTGACGTTCTTGAGGTTGTTGACGCGCGCGCCGTGGACGCGGATGCGGTCGTGGGCGTCGGCGGCGTGCGGGGTCGGCGCGGGCAGCTCAGCTCACCTGCTGGATGCGCAGCAGGTTGCCCGCCGGGTCGCGCAGCGCGCAGTCGCGGATGCCGTAGGGCTGGTCGGTCGGCTCCTGGACGACCTCGGCGTCGCCGCTCTGCAGCTTCTCGAACGTGCCGTCGACGTCGCGGGTGGCGAGGTTGATCGACGCGTAGGTGCCCTTGGCCATCATCTCGGCGATGACCCGCTGCTCGTCCTCGGTGAGGCCCGGGGTGGCGGCCGGCGGGTACAGGACGATCGACGTCTCGGGCTGGTCGGGCGGCCCGACGGTGATCCAGTACATGCCGCCGTATTCGACCTCTTGGCGGACCTCGAAGCCCAGGGTGTCGCGGTAGAAGCTCAGCGTGGCGTCCCGGTCGGTGTGCGGGAGCATGGTCGAGTGGATGGTGATGTCCATGGCGACGACTCTAGGCGCGGGTCTGCGGCGGCGCTTCTCGATTCCTGATCGGTCGCGTCACCTGCTTCGCCACGCACGGCGCGACCCCCGCCATGTCGCCGGCCGCCTGCTCGCGGTAGACGCTCGGGGGCACGCCGACGAGCTCGCTGAAGCGCGTGCTGAACGTGCCCAGCGACGAGCAGCCGACCTCGAAGCAGACCTCGGTGACGCTGAGGTCGCCGCGACGCAGCAGCGCCATCGCGCGCTCGATGCGGCGCGTCATGAGGTAGCTGTAGGGCGACTCGCCGTAGGCGGCGCGGAACTGGCGGCTGAAGTGCCCGGGCGACATGTGCGCGTCGCGGGCGAGCGCCTCGACGTCCAGCGGCCGGGCGTACTCGCGGTCGATGCGGTCGCGGACGCGGCGCAGCCGCGCCAGGTCCTCGAGGTTCTGCGCCGTGGTCCGGCTGCTCACCTGCGGGATCGTGGCACGTCTGCGCCGCGCAGCGGGCTACTTCAGGTCGAACCGGTCGAGGCTCATGACCTTGTCCCAGGCGGCGACGAAGTCGGCCACGAGCTTCTCGCCCCCGTCCTGGGCCGCGTAGACCTCCGACAGCGCGCGCAGCTGGGCGTGCGAGCCGAAGACGAGGTCGGCGGCGGTGGCCGTCCAGCGCGCCTGGCCGGTGGCGCGGTCGCGCCCCTCGTAGACGTGCTCGGTGTCGGTCGGCGACCACTCCGTGCCCATGTCGAGCAGGTTCACGAAGAAGTCGTTGGTCAGCGCCCCGGGTCGGTCGGTGAAGACGCCGTGCTGCGAGCCGGCGATGTTGGCGTCCAGCGCGCGCAGACCGCCGACGAGGGCCGTGAGCTCCGGCGCGGTCAGCCGCAGCATGTAGGCCCGCTCGAGGATCCCGTGCTCGAGCGGGAATCGCTCACCGGCCGGGAGGTGGTTGCGCAAGCCGCACACGGTCGGCTCGAGCACCGCGAAGGACTCGACGTCGGTCTGCTGTTGGGTGGCGTCGGTGCGGCCCGGGGTGAACGGGACGGTGACCTCGTGGCCGGCGGCCCGCGCCGCCTGCTCGACCGCCGCGCAGCCGCCCAGGACGATGACGTCGGCCAGCGAGACCCGCTTGCCGCCGGACTGCGCGGCATTGAAGTCCTGCTGGACCTGCTCGAGCGCCTGCAGCGCGTCGGCCAGGGCGGCCGGCTCGTTGATCTCCCAGTCCTTCTGGGGCTCGAGCCGGAGGCGGGCCCCGTTGGCGCCGCCGCGCATGTCGGTGCCGCGGAACGACGCGGCCGCCGACCAGGCAGTGGCGATCAGCCGGGAGGGCGACACGCCCGATGCGAGGATCGCCTGCTTGAGCGCGGCGACGTCGGCCTCGTCGACGAGCTCGTGGTCGACGGCCGGGGCCGGGTCCTGCCAGAGCTGCGCCTCCGGGACCCACGGGCCCAGGTAGCGCGACACCGGCCCCATGTCGCGGTGCAGGAGCTTGTACCACGCCTTGGCGAACGCGTCGGCGAGCTCGTCGGGGTTCTCGTAGAAGCGCCGCGCGATCGGGCCGTAGATCGGGTCGAGCTTCAGCGCCAGGTCGGTCGTGAGCATCATCGGCGCGACACGCTTGGACGGGTCGTGCGCGTCGGCGACGGCCTCCTGCGCCTCCGGGTTGGTCGGCCGCCACTGCTTGGCGCCCGCCGGGCTCTCGGTGAGCTCCCAGTCGTACTCGAACAGGTTCTTCAAAAAGCCGTTGTCCCACTGGGTGGGCTCGTTCGTCCAGGCGCCCTCCAGGCCGCTGGTGAGCGTGTGGGAGCCGTTGCCGCCGTTGGCGCTGTTCTTCCAGCCCAGGCCCTGCTGCTCGATCGGCGCCGCCTCGGGCTCGGGGCCGAGGTGGTCGGGGGTGACCGCGCCGTGGGCCTTGCCGAACGTGTGGCCGCCGACGATGAGCGCCAGCGTCTCCTCGTCGTTCATCGCCATGCGCCGGAACGTCTCACGGATGTCGTGGGCGGCGGCCAGCGGGTCCGGGTTGCCGTTGGGGCCCTCCGGGTTGACGTAGATGAGGCCCATCTGGACGGCGGCCAGCGGGCCCGAGAGCTCGCGCTCGCCGCTGTAGCGCTCGTCGCCGAGCCACGTGTCCTCCGGGCCCCAGAACAGCTCCTCGGGCTCCCAGATGTCCTCGCGGCCGAAGCCGAAGCCGAACGTCTTGAAGCCCATCGACTCCAGCGCGACGTTGCCGGCGAACACGAGCAGGTCCGCCCACGAGAGCCGCTGGCCGTACTTCTGCTTGATGGGCCACAGCAGGCGGCGCGCCTTGTCGAGGCTGGCGTTGTCGGGCCAGCTGTTGAGGGGGGCGAAGCGCTGGGCGCCCTGGCCGCCGCCGCCGCGCCCGTCGGCGATGCGGTACGTGCCGGCCGAGTGCCAGCTCATCCGGATGAAGAGCCCGCCGTAGTGGCCGTAGTCGGCCGGCCACCACTCCTGCGACGCGGTCATGAGCGCGACGAGATCGCGCTCGAGCTCCTCGACGTCGAGCTCCTTGAACGCCTCGGTGTAGTCGTAGTCCTCGCCGAGCGGGTTCGTGAGCGACGAGTGGTGATGCAGGACGCTGAGGTCGAGATGGTCGGGCCACCAGTCGCGGATCGTCTGGGGCCGATGCGTCGCCGGGGTCGGGCTCGGGATCGCCGGGTTCTCGCTCTCGCTGATGCTCTCGGTCATCGGGAGGGGTCCTCTCCTGGTGGTGGTCGTGGCGGTGCGGGTGGTGCTGGATCAGGCGCTGACGGCCGAGGCGGCGGTGGCGCAGTCGGGGCACCGGCCCCAGTAGATGACCTCGGCCTCGTCGATCTCATAGCCGAAGTCGTCGTTGGCCGTCAGGCACGGGGCGTGGCCGACCGCACAGTCGATGTCGACGGTGCGCTCGCACACGCGGCAGATGAGGTGGTGGTGGTTGTCGCCGACCCGGGTCTCGTAGCGGGCCGGCGAGCCGGCGGGCTGGATGCGGCGCAGCAGCCCGTGCTCGGTGAGGGCGCCGAGCGCGTCGTAGACGGCCTGGATCGAGACGGAACCGAGCTTCTCGCGCGCGGTCTCGGCGACGGCGTCGGCGGTCGCGTGCGGCGCTTCGTCGACCGCCTGCAGCACCGCCAGGCGCTGGGCGGTCACGCGCAGCCCGCGCTGCCGAAGGAGCTCGCCGGCGTCGGTGAACACGTCTGGACTGTATCCAAGCTTGGAACGGGGCAGGGAAAGGTTCGGCGCTGCTGCTACGACCGGCCGCTGGGCGCTCAAGGATGGGCAGCGCCGGACGATCCAGCCGGAGGTGACGTCCTCTCGGGCGCTTCCCGTCCTGACCATCCTCGCCGCGGCCGCGATCGTGCCCGCGGCGGGTCTTGCGCTGGCCGGCCGCCACATGGTCATGTTCGCGCCGATCGTCCACGTGCTGGTCGTCGGCGCCGCCGGGGCGCTGGCCGCCGTGGCCGCCGTCGGGCTGTCCGTCATGGCGGCGCGGCTCAACGACGGCCGGGCGGTCCTGCTCGGCTTCGCGTTCTCCGCGATGGCCCTCATGCTCGTCATCCACGCCCTGGCCACGCCCGGGGCGCTCGTGGGCGACAACGGCCTCGTCCAGGTCGCCGGGGCCCTGAACCTGCCGGTCGGCGGCGGCATCCTCGCGCTCTCGGCCCTGCCCGCGCTGCGCCGGCCGCGGGCGGCAGACCGCCTGCTGCGCGTCCAGCTCGCGGCGCTCACCGCCATGGCGGCCGCCGGCGCGCTGGCGCTCGTGGACCCGGCGATCGTCCCGGCCCTGCCGGGCGCGGGGAGCACCGGCGCATCCGTCGTCTTCGCGGTCGCGGCGATCGCCCTGGGCCTGTTGGCCTGGCGGGCGGGCCGCACGTTCGTGCTGACCCGGCGCGCGCCCGACCTCGTCGTGACCGTCGGCGTCGTCTGGCTCATCGGCGCCCAGTACGGGCTCTTGCACTACGGCATGATGGACGCCGCCTGGTGGCTGGCGCACGGCTTCGAGGTCGCCGGCATCGGCTGCATCGGCATCCCGGCCGCGCTCGACCTGCGCCACGGCGTCGCCTCGCGGCCGCTGGTCGGCGACCTGCGCGCCACCGACCTCGTCGCCAACGAGGAGGCGTTCCTCGGCGGGCGCGTCCGCTCGCTCATGCTGCGCCTCGCCGAGAAGGACGCCTCCACCGCCGGCCACACGCGCCGGGTCGCCACGCTGGCCGTGCGGATCGGTGAGCGCCTCGGCCTGCCCGAGACGCGGCTGCGCCGGCTCGCGCTCGGCGGGCTGCTGCACGACATGGGCAAGCTCACGATCGACGACGCGATCCTCAACAAGCCCGGAAAGCTCACCGACGCCGAGTTCGCGGCCATCAAGACCCATCCGGTGGCAGGCCGTGAGCTGCTGGCCGAGCTCGGCGGCTTCCCCGAGATCGTCCTCGCCCTCGTCGAGAGCCATCACGAGCGCCTCGACGGGCGCGGCTACCCGCACGGGCGCCGAGCCGGCGAGCTGGAGCTCGAGGTCCGGATCCTCACCGTCGCCGACGTCTACGACGCGCTGACCGCCGACCGCGTCTACCGCAAGGCGTGGCGGGTCGAGCGGGCCCTGCGGCTCCTGCACGACGAGTGCGACGCCGCGTTCGATGCCGAGTGCGTCGCGGCGCTGCGTGAGGTCGTGGCCCCGGCGCAGCCGGTCGCCGGCTGGTACGCCCGCATCGGCGCGGTCGTCGAGTCGGCGGTCGACCCGCCGATGCGGCTGGCGTCGTAGCCCCGGCGGCTCCAGGCCGGTTGTCCACGGTGGCGAATCGGGCCCGCGTCGGCTTGTCCACACGGACATCGACGGGCACCCCCCGGGCGCGAAACCCTGACTCGTCCACTTCGCCCCCGTCAGGAGCAGCGCATGAAGCTCGTCATCGGGATCGTCAGGCCCGAGAAGGTCAACGACGTCCTGCACGCCCTCTACCGGGCCCACGTCAAGGGCGTCTCGATGTCCCGCATCCAGGGCCACGGCGGCGAGCTCGACCGCGTCGAGACCTACCGCGGGACGACGGTCCGGATGGGGCTCGCCCAGAAGGTGCGCTTCGAGATCGCCGTCTCCGACGAGTTCGTCGAACCGACGATCGCCGCGCTCTGCGAGGGCGCCCGGACCGGCGAGGTCGGAGACGGGAAGATCTTCGTCGTCCCGCTCGAGCGCGTCGTGCGGATCCGGACCGGCGAGAGCGACACGAGCGCCGTGACGCCCGTGAGTGTCGGATGAGCGCCGGCATCAACGCGGGCGACACCGCCTGGATGCTCGCCGCCAGCGCGCTCGTGCTCCTCATGACGCCGGCACTCGGCCTCTTCTACTCCGGGCTCGTGCGGTCCAAGAACACGCTCAACACGTTCATGATGAGCGTCGCCGCGATCGCCGTCGCAACGATCACGTTCGCCGCGGTCGGGTACTCGGTCGCCTTCAGCCGCGGCGGGGACGGCGTCGTCGGCGGGCTGCACCACCTCTTCCTCAGCGGCGTCGGCTTCGCGCCGCGCGACGGCACGCACATCCCCGAGCTCGTCTTCTTCGCCTTCCAGGCGACGTTCTGCATCGTCACGACCGCGCTCGTCTCCGGCGCGGTCGTCGAGCGGATGCGGTTCGGCCCGTATCTCGTCTTCAGCGCGCTGTGGTCGGTGCTCGTCTACGCGGTGCTCGCGCACTGGGCGTTCGGCGGCGGCTGGCTCATGGACCGCGGCACGCTGGACTTCGCGGGCGGCGTGCCCGTCGAGATGGGGTCCGGCTTCAGCGCGCTGGCGGCCGCGCTCGTCGTCGGCGCGCGGCGCGACTACGGCCTCCAGGCGTTCCTGCCGCACAACGCGGTCTACGTCCTGCTCGGCGCCGGCCTGCTGTGGTTCGGCTGGTTCGGCTTCAACGGCGGCAGCGGCTACGGCGTCGGCAATCCGAGCGTCCTCGCGTTCGTCAACACGCTGCTCACGCCGGCCTGCGCGCTGGCCACCTGGTTCGTGCTCGACCTGGTGCGCTCACGCCACGTGACCGCGATCGGCGCGGCGACCGCGGTCATCGTGGGCTGCGTGGCCATCACCCCGGCGGCCGGCTTCATCAGCCCGGGCTGGGCGATGGGGCTCGGCGTCATCGCCGCGCTGCCGAGCTACGCGGTGATCATGTGGCGGCCGCGGACCCGGGTCGACGAGACGCTCGACGTCCTCGGCGCCCACGGACTGGCCGGCATGGTCGGGATCATCGTCACGGGGCTGGTGGCCAACGCGTCGTGGAACGGCGTGGCCGACGGGGCGCTCTACGGCAACGTCCGCCAGCTGCTCGACCAGCTGCTGGCCGCGGGGGCGGCGCCCGCGTACGCCTTCGGCATGACGTTCGTGCTGCTGAAGGTCATCGGTGCCGTGACGCCGTTGCGCGCGACGGCGCACGAGGAGGCGCTCGGGCTGGACATCGTCGCCCACGGCGAGGAGGCGTACGCGACCGGCGAGGGCGCGATCCTCGTCGTGCACGACGGCGCGGTCGAGGAGCTCGTGCCCGAGCCCGAGCGCGAGAAGGCGCTCGTCTGAGCAGGCGCCTCAGTCCAGCAGCTCGACGTACCCGTCGGTGCCGTGCACGCGGATCCGCCGGCCGTCGCGGATGCGCGCGGCGGCGTGCTCGACGCCCACGACGGCCGGTAGGCCGTACTCGCGGGCGATCACCGCGCCGTGGGTCATGAGCCCTCCGACCTCGGTCACGAGGCCGGCGACCGCCACGAACACCGGGGTCCAGCCGGGGTCGGTGTAGGGGGTGACGAGGATGTCGCCGGGCTCGACGTCGGCCTCGCCGAGGTCGCGCACGACGCGGGCGCGCCCCTCGACGGTGCCGCCGGAGACGGCCAGGCCGGCCAGCGCGCCGGGCGGCAGGTCGTCGCGGCGGTAGGCGCCCGCGACGACCTCGCCCTCCGACGTGATCACGCGGGGTGGGGTGAGCGCTTCGTAGGAGCGAAACGCGTCCTTGCGCTGCGCGATGAGCGCGTCGTCGACGGTCTGGGTGCGCACGGCCGCGGCCAGCTCTCCGAACGTCAGGTGGAAGGCGTCCTCGCGCTCGCGCAGCACCCCGGCCTCGACGAGCGCGTCGGCCTCGCGCAGCAGCGCCTGCTTGTAGATGAACGTCCGGCTGACGATGGCGTACTTCGGGTACTCGCGGTAGCCGCTGAACGTCCGGGCGCGGTCGATCATCCGGTTGGCCTCGGCGGCCTTGTGCTCGCCGTCGGGCAGGGCGCGCAGGCGCTCGAGCACCGTCTGCTCGGCCTCGCGCGCGGCGCGGCGCCCGTGCTCGAAGCGCCGCCGGGCCTCGCCCGGCTCGAAGCTCCTGATGTTCGTCAGCAGCGCGGGCACCAGAGCTTCAGGCTGCTCGCTCCATCGTGGGCGCGTGATGTCGATCTCGCCGGCGCCGCGCATGCCGTAGGTGTCGAGGTAGGCGCGGAGGGCGTCGTGGGCCTCGCGGCCGCCGGCGAGTGACGGCAGGGTCTCGAGGAGATCGTGCCCGCCGAGGTGCTCCAGGAAGGCCACCACCTCGGGGTGCGGGCGGATCACGTCGGCGACGTCCAGAAGCGCGAGCCCCATCTGGGCGGTGACGTTGTCGGGCAGCGACTGGGTCAGCGTGTCGGCCGCGTTCGCCTCGCCCAGCCAGGCCTCGAGGTGCTCGTTCAGCCAGGCGACGGCGTCCATCCCGGCCGTGATCGCCTGCATGCTGAGCGGGTCGGCGATGCCGCGCTTGAGCTCTGCGATGTCGGCCGCGATGGCGTCGAGCAGCGCCGGCCCCGAGAGCGTGCCGATCGTGCGTGCGGCGGCGGCGATCGACGCCTGCGTGCGCGCGACGAGCCCGGTGACGATCGCCGGGTCGGTCTCGATCGCGGCGACTGGGCGCGGGCCGCCCGGGGGTGGGCCGGCGCCCGCGCCGTCGTCGGCCGCCGGCGTCACGATGCCGCGGTCGATGACCGTCTGCAGCGCGTCGCCGATGAGCGGGTCGGACGCGGCGAGGGCCAGCATCGTGGCGCGGGCGGCCGCTGACGCCAAGCGCGGGGCGACGTCGACGAACAGCCGTCCGCCCGCCTCGTGCATGGGCGGGATCGCCAGCCGCTGCCACAGCGACAGGCCGAGCGCCTTCATGGGGTCGGTCATCATCTGCTGGTGGCCGACCGAGACGTAGACGTGGACCGCGTCGTCGTCGGCGTCGGGGACCGGGAACAGCGTCGTGATCGGCCGGCTCTGCACGAGCGCGAAGCCGCCGTCGGCCAGACACCACTCGATGTCCTGCGGGCGGCCGAGGTGGGCCTCGACGCGACGGCCCAGTTCCGTGAGCTCGAGGACCTGAGCGTTGGTCAACACCGGTTGTTGATGACGTTGCTCGCGGTGACGATGGTGCCGTCGCGAACCCTGTAGGTGTCGGGGCTGACGACCCCGGACACGAGCGCCTCGCCGAGACCGGCGACGGCCTCCACGGCGGCGACGTGCCGGTTCGACGTCGCGGGATCGGCGGTGAACAGGACGCCGGCCGCCCGCGCGTCGACCATCCGCTGCACGACGACGGCCATGGCGACGTCTCGCGGGTCGACGCCGTGGTGTTGCCGGTAGGCCGCCGCGCGCTCGGTGAACAGCGACCCCCAGCAGCGGCGGACGTGCTCGACGACCGCCTCGGCGCCGACGACGTCGAGGTACGAGTCGTGCTGGCCGGCGAACGAGGCCGTCGGCGAGTCCTCGGCGGTGGCGCTCGACCGGACCGCATAGGCGCCGTGCTCGCCGAGCCGGGCCAGCGCGGCGGTGATCGCCGCCGCCACGTCGTCGGGAACCGCCACGGTCCCGGCGGCGACGGCCCGTCGGAAGGCGTGCGTCGTCACGCAGAAGCCCGCCGGCACGCGGACCCCGTCGATGCGCGAGAGCTCCCCGAGGCCGGCGCCCTTGCCGCCGACGAGCGTCACCTGGGAGGCGCCGACCTCCTCCAGGGCCAAGATGTAGTGGTCGGTCGCCAAGGCTCGCGCGGCTCCTGTTCGTCGCTTGCGGCGAGCGAGTATGGAGCACCCCTGGGGGCTTGAATCAAGCCCCCAGGGCGGCGATACTGTGGACGTGGCGGGGGCGTGCAGACGCCCCCGTTGTCGTCTGGCAGCTCCTCGTAGCGTGGTGAATGCGGCGGGCGTCGGCTCGAGGGTGCCGCGCTCAACCGTCGTCGAGCTTGCGCGTGTCGCGCGGCTCGAGCTGGATCTCCTCCTCGGCGGGCAGGCCCTGCTCGAGCTCGCGGCCGCGCTCGAGCTCGGCGTTGAGCTCGGCGCCCATGAGCACCGCGATGTTGCTGACCCACAACCACACCAGGAACGCGATCACGCCCCCCAGCGCGCCGTAGGTCTTGTTGTAGGACGAGAAGTTGGCGACGTAGAACGCGAAGGCTGCGGACGCGATCAGCCACAGCACGAGGGCGGCCACGCCGCCGGGCGTGATCCACCTGAAGCCCGGCTGCTTCACGTTCGGCGCCGCGAAGTAGAGGATCGAGAACATCGTGATGACGACGAGCGCGATGACCGGCCACTTGGCGATGTCCCACGCGGTCACCGCGGCCGAGCCGGCGCCGATGACGTCGCCGACCTGCTGGGCGATCGGACCGGTGACGACGACCGCGATCGCGCAGGCGGCCAGCAGCAGGATCATCACGGCGGTCACGACGAGCTGCATCGGCCGCAGCTTCCAGAACGGGCGGCCCTCGTCGACCTCGTAGATCGCGTTCGACGCGCGCGCGAAGGCGCCGACGTAGCCCGACGCGCTCCACAGCGCGCCCGCCAGGCCGAGGACGAACGCGAAGCCGGCGGTGCCGCGCCCGGAGGCGACCTGGTTGACCGCGTTGGTGACGATGTCGTTGGCCGGCCCCGGCGTGAGCTTGCTGAGGTTGTCGAGCAGCCCCTGGGTGGCCGACGGGCCGACGAGGCCGATGATCGACACGAGCGCGATGATCGCCGGAAACAGCGCCAGCACCCCGTAGTAGGTCAGGGCCGCCGCCCAGTCGGTGAGGTTGTCGGCCTTGAACTCCTTGACGGTGCGTCGCAACACGCCCATCCACGAGCGCGCCGAGAGATCGGGCGGGCTGTCGGGCTCGTCGGTGCGGGCGTCGTCGGCGACCTGACCTCGCGTGAAGCGGGGCTCGCGCGTCTTGGACCGGGGCATGGCGGCGTTGTTCCCCGATTTCGCGTCCGGAAGCGAGCCGGACCGCGGCACGTTCGACCGCGCGTCACGGCGTGGGTGGCCGAAGCCGCTGACTGCGCGGGGCAAGGCGCCCGCGATCTCGCGCGTGCTGCACGGCCGCACCCGGGTCGCCCGGGCGCTGCTGAACTGGCTACGGCGGGCGAACGGCACGCCCGGGGTGACGACCCGCCACGCGCTCGCGAAGCGATCAGGAATCGAGAAGCCGTGCCCCCGGGCCGCCGCTAGCGTGACCGTCATGAGCACCGCATCCCCCATGGTCGTCGACTTCAAGAACGTCTCCACCGCCGGCCTCGAAGCCTCGCCCGTCGCCGACGCGCTCGCCGGCCTGCGCGCCAACGAGGCGCGCTACTTCATGAACAAGTACCAGCACGCGTTCACGGTCGTGCCGGCCGCCGAGAGCCCGGAGACGCTCGAGCGCGTCAACCACATCCTCAAGCAGGAGCGCGAGCTCGAGATCACGTCCCGGCCGCTGGAGACGACGCGCTTCCAGGTGGACAACATCGACTGGACCTACGTCTTCTACGAGAGCGGCCTGTCGATCAACGTGCTCTACACGATCGACGACCCCAAGAAGCGCGCGGTCGGCTTCAAGCTCTCGGATGGGATGGACGTCCCGGAGGAGCTCGAGGGCCGCTTCAAGTTCGCGCGTCAGAAGTCCAAGCTCGCGGGGACGATCCGCGGCTCGTTCTTCGTCATCAAGGGCGAGTACGAGCAGTAGCGGCGGGCGACACGATGCAGGCGCTGGCGGCAACGGCGTGACCGCGCCGCACGGGCATTCGCACGGCCTCGTCGACGAGTCGATCAAGCGGTCGCGCGAGGGCGTGCGCGCGGTCTCGATCAGCCTGGGCCTGCTGCTGGCCACCGCCGTGCTGCAGGCGGTCGTGTTCGTCAGCACCGGCAGCGTCGCGCTGCTGGCCGACCTCATCCACAACTTCGGCGACGCGCTGACCGCGATCCCGCTCGGCGCGGCGTTCCTCATGCGTTCGAAGGTCGCCGAGAAGCGCGCCGGCTATTTCGTCGTGCTGGCGATCTTCATCAGCGCCGCGGTCGCCGCGGTCGAGGCCGTCGACCGCCTCATCCACCCGCAGCACATCGAGCATCTCCTCGTGCTCGGCGTCGCCGGCGCGATCGGCTTCATCGGCAACGAGCTGGCCGCCCAGGTGCGGCTCGGCGCGGGCCGCCGCCTCGACAGTCCGGCGCTGATCGCCGACGGCAACCACGCTCGCATCGACGGTCTCGTCAGCCTCGCCGTCGTCGCCAGCGCCATCGTCGTGGGCATCGGGGTCGACGTCGCCGACCCGCTCATCGGCCTGGCGATCACCGTCGTGATCCTGCGCATCACGTGGGACTCGTGGCAGACGATCACGGGCCACGATCACCACCACGACTGAGCGCCCACGCGCGGTTGCCGATGAGTTGCGCCGCGATCTAGGGTCCTACCGGCATGGCCAACGTCATCTCCTCGATGTCGTCCTCGCTGGACGGCTTCATCGCCGACGCCGACGGTGACTTCAACTGGTCGGCGCCCGACGGGGATCCGGTGGGGCGCGAGTTCGCCGAGCTGCGGCGGCCGCTGCCGAAGATCGTGCTCTCGACGACGCTGACCGAGGTCGAGGGCAACGCGCGGCTGGTGACCGGCGCGTTCGCTGAGCGAGCCGGGGCGCCTGATGGATGACGTGATCACGGTTGCCGGGGCGACGGGCTATCTGGGCCGGCACGTCGTCGCCGAGCTGTCAGAGCGCGGGTACCGGGTCCGCGCGATCGTGCGCTCTCGTGCCCGCGCGCAGCAGCCGGGGGCGTTCGGCGCGCCTGCCCTGGCCGACCATGTCGCCGAGTGGCTGGAGGGAGACGTCACCGACCCCGACGTCGTGCGCGGGGCGTGCCGCGGTGCGCGCCGGGTGGTGTCCGCCCTCGGCGTGACGCGTCAGAAGGCCAGCCCCTGGGACGTCGACTATCAGGCGAACCTCCGGCTCCTGGAGGACGCCGAGCGCGAGAGCGTCGGCTCGTTCCTGTACGTCAACGTCATGCACGCGGCCGAAGGCCGATCGCTCACGATGCGGTCCAAGGCCGCCTTCGCCGAAGCGCTCACCCGTTCGCCGCTCGCCCACCAGGTGATCAACCCCTCCGGGTATTTCTCAGACATCACCGGCATGCTCCAGATGGCCCGTACGGGTTTCGTGCTCCTGCCGCCCAACCCGGCCGTGAGGGTCGCGCCGATCCACGGCGCGGACCTTGCTCGCTTCTGCGTCGAGCACGTCGGAGACGCCAGCGGTTCCTGGGACGTGGGCGGCCCCGACGTGTTGACCTACCGCGAGATCGCCCGCGCCGCAGCCGCCGCGTGGGGCAGGCGGTGCGTCACCGTCCGGGTTCCCCTGGGCGCCGTCCGGGCGGCGGTCTGGGTCGCCGGCCGGTTCGGCGAGCGCCCCGCCAACCTCGCCCGGTTCTTCGCAGAAGGCCTGGCCCACGATGCGATCGGCGAGCGCTACGGAGAGCGCCATCTCGACGCGTACTTCCGAGGGCTCGCACACGCCCGCTGAGCGGGGCGTCGGCGACGATCCGGACGTTGCCGGCCTGCGGTTCGGACGCTGCCGCTAGGCTCCGCCGCCAGATGTTCCTCGCCGTGCGCGAGATGCGCCGCGCCAAGGTCCGCTTCGCGTTGCTCGCCGCCGCGATCGCGCTGCTGCTCTTTCTCATCCTGACCCAGCAGGCGATCCAGAACGGGCTCATCACCGCGTTCGTCGGGGCGATCGACGTCAGTCGGCGCCGGTGCTCGTCTACAGCACCGACGGGCAGCGCACGCTGCAGGGCAGCGCCATCGCGCCGCCGCTGGAGCGGCGCATCCGGGCCGTGCCGGGCGTCGCGGCGGCCGGGCGCATCGGCCAGAGCACGTTCACCGTCCGGGTCGGCGGCGGCGGCGACTCCGACGCGGCGATCATCGGCTACGACCGCGCCGACCTCGGCGCGCCCGACGAGCTGAGCGCCGGGCGGCTGCCGCGCGCAGCCGGCGAGGCGGTCGGCAGCGCAGCCGACTTCTCGCTCGGCGACCGGGTGCGCGTGCAGGCGCAGGGCGCGCAGCGCGGGGCGGGGCGGACGTTGCGCGTCGTCGGCCTCGCACGCGACGCCCAGCTCCAGGTCACCCCGACGCTGTTCGTCGCGTGGCGCGACTACGCCGCGGCGGTCCGGGCCGCCAACCCGGACGCGACAGCCGTGCTGCCCAGCGCGCTCGGCGTGCGGCCGGCGTCCGGGGTCTCGGCGGCGGCGCTGGTTCGCCGCGTCAACGCCGCCAGCGAGGACGCCGACGCCCTCACGCGCGCCGACGCGGCCACGAAGTCGCCCGGCGTGGCGCAGGTGCGCCGGTCGTTCCAGGTCATCTTCCTGCTCTACGGGCTGGTGGCCCCGCTCGTCACCGGCCTGTTCTTTCTCATCATCACCTTCCAGAAGTCCGCTGCGCTCACGCTGCTGCGCGCGATCGGGGCGCGCTCGGCGGTGCTCGTGCGCTCCCTGCTCGTGCAGGTGATGCTCGTGATGGCCGGCGGGGTGGCGCTCGGCGTGGCGCTCTACGCGCCGCTGTCGCAGATGACGCTCGGGTCGATCGCGCTGCGCTTCGACGCCGGGGCGGTCGTCACGTGGTCGCTGCTGCTGCTCGTGCTCGGGCTGCTGAGCGCTGTCGCGGCGGCGCGCCGCGTCCTGCGCATCGACCCGATCGAGGCGACGGCCGGGGGTGGTGGCCGATGAGGATCGCGCTGCGGGAGCTGCGCCGCCGCCCGGGACGATTCGTCGTCGCCACGGCGATCATCACGCTGATCGCGATCCTGCTCATGTTCCTCGGCGGGCTGCTCGACGGGCTGACGAAGGGCAACACCGGCGCGTTCCGGGCGCAGCGCGCCGAGGCCATCGTCTTCTCGGCCACGGCCCAGGACTCGCTCGTGCGCAGCCGCATCGACGCGGCCACGCGCCGCCGAGTCGAGGGCGCGCCCGGCGTCACCGCGGTCGGCGGGCTCGGAAGCCTGCAGATCGGCGGCCGCGTTCCGGGGCACGGCCCGCGCGACCTCGTCCCGGTCGTGCTCTTCGGCTACGAGCTTGCGCCGCGCGGCCTGCCGGCGCGGCCGCCGGAGCGCGGCGAGGCCTATGCCGATGAGGTCCTGCGCTCGGAGGGTGTGCGCGAAGGCACGGTGATCCGGGTCGGGCCGCAGCGCACGCCGATCCGGGTGGTCGGCTTCGTGTCGGACACCGAGTACGCCGGGCAGGCGACGCACTGGGGCTCGCTCGAGACCTGGCGGGCCGCACAGGACGCCAACCGGCCGGGCAGTCGCGTCGGGCCCGGCGTCACCCAGGCGTTCGTCGTGCGCGGCGGCGACCCGAAGGCGATCGACCGCGCGACGGGCGGCGCGACGAGCACGCTCACGATCGACGAGGCGATCGGCAAGCTGCCCGGGGTCTCGCAGCAGCAGAGCGTGTTCAACCAGATCATCGGCGTGACGGTCGTCATCGCGATCGTCGTCGTCGCGCTGTTCTTCGCGCTCATCACCGTCGAGCGCGTCGCGCTCTACGGCGTGCTCAAGGCGATCGGCGCGAGCTCGGGCACGCTGTTCGCCGGCGTCGTGCTGCAGGCGGTGGTGGTGACGCTCGTCGCCGGGGCAGCCGGCGCGGCCGCGGCGCTGGCGCTCGACGCCGCCATTCCGCCCGGCGGCATCCCGTTCACGACGTCGGCCGGTCGGCTGCTGGCCAGCGTCGCGTTCCTGCTCGTGGCGGCCGTCGTGGGCTGCACGTTCTCGTTGCGGCGCGTGCTGCGCGTCGACCCCGCCACCGCCATCGGAGGTGCACAGTGACCCCGGCGCTCGAGATGGAGGCCGTTCGCAAGGTGTATGAGTCGGGCGGCGAGGAGGTCGTCGCCCTGGACCGCGCCGACCTCGTCGTCGGCAGCGACGAGATCGTCGCGCTCGTCGGCCCGTCGGGGTCGGGCAAGACGACGCTGTGCTCCATCGCCGGCGGCATCCTCGCACCGACCTCGGGGCGCGTCGTCGTCGGCGGCCGCGACATCTCCGGCTTTTCGGCGCGCGAGCTGACCGAGTTCCGTCGCGAGATGGTGGGCTTCGTCTTCCAGACGGTCAACCTCGTGCCGTTCCTCACGGCCCGCGAGAACCTGCTCGTCGTCGACGAGCTGGGCCCGCGCACCGGGCGGGCGGCACGCCAGCGAGCCGACACGCTGCTGGAGGAGCTCGGCCTGGGCGACCGCGCGGACAACCTCCCGGGCCAGCTGTCGGGCGGCCAGAAGCAGCGGGTCGCGATCGGCCGCGCGCTCATGAACGACCCGGTCCTCGTCCTCTTCGACGAGCCGACCTCGGCGCTGGACACCGAGCTCGGCGAGCAGGTCGTGGGCCTCATCCGGCAGGAGATGAAGGCGCGCGGGACCGCGGCGATCATCGTCACCCACGACGAGCGCATCACCCACCACGCCGACCGGACGGTGCACATCACCGACGGGCGCGTCGAGGCGTAGGGGGAAGGCGCCCGGTCGGCTACCGGCCGCCGGTCATGCGCAGCCGCTCGCGCCAGTGCTCGGCGTCGAAGCGCGCCGGCTCGTTCTCGGCGATGAACCGCTCGACGACGGAGACGAACCGTGCCGGGGACTCGAGCTGTGGCAGATGCCCGACCCCCTCGAAGACCTCGAGGTGGCTTCCGGGGATCGCCTCGTGCGCGCCCTGGCCGTGGGCGACGGGGATGATCGGATCGCGCTCGCCCCAGATGATGAGGACGGGGATCTCCTCGGCGAGGTAGAGCCGGTCGGAGGCCTGGACGAGCTGGCCGCCGGTGCCGACGACGCCGCGCAGCGTGGCGATGAACGCGGCGCGGCGCTGCCGGTCGACGAGCGACGCGTACCCGCGTGCGACCTCGGCGACGTCCGGGCTGGGCCGCAGCCCGACCGCGGCCAGCCCGCGCGCGATCGTCGTCCCGACCGTGCTTCCCAGACCGGCCGTGACCCCGATGAACGCGCCGGCGCCGGGCAGCGCGGCCGCGCGCAGGATCGGGCTGACCTCGGGGCCCAGCCCGCCGCTGGAGACGAGGATGAGGCGCTCGGTGACCTCCGGGAACTGGTAGCTGAACTGCATGGCGACGCCCCCGCCGAGCGAGTGCCCGAGGAGGGTCGCGCGCTCGTGGCCGAGCGCGAGCAGCAGGTCGCGCAGCCCCGCCGCCAGCGCGCCCAACGAGTAGTCGCCGGCGCCCGGGGCCGACCCGCCGTGCCCGGGCAGGTCGGGCGCCACCACCGTGTGGTGCTGCGCCAGCGGCCCGATGACCTCGCGCCAGTTCTCCAGGGTGCCGGCCATTCCGTGGATCAGCAGCAGCACCGGGCCGCTGCCCGCCGTCACATAGGACACCGACCGACCGTGAAGCGTGATCGTGCTGTGCTCGAGCGTGTTCATCGCGATGACCTCGCGGGCAGGCGCATCCAGACCTCCGCCGGCCGCGGGATTGCGGCCGCGTTCAGGGGACATCATCACATGCTTCGGGAACGGCGCTCGGTCGCCATTCGGTGCGGGCCGTCCCGCGTGGCGGGCGAAGTACGGACGGGCATCAGGTCAGCGGACCTGTGGCGGCGAGCACCGTCTCGGGCGTGGTGATGCCAGAGTGCGACGAATCGGCCACGAATCGGTCGACCGCTACGCCTTCGGCGTCCCGCGCACTCCGGGCATCGACGAAGTAATCGGCCGTGATGGTCCAGCGCACCGGTGCGATCGAGTCGTCGACCGTGAGCGTACGGCCGTCGCCGGCCTTCACCCATGCCTTGAGTCTGTCGAGGGTGCCGTGAGGTGCACGAGCCGCGTCGTACGAGGCGGTGACGGTGACGGGGTAGGGATCCATGCGAATGCGTGTCGAAGCGCCTACTTGTCGTCGTCGGCCATGTCCATCGCGGCGTCCACGACGTGCTCCCGTCTGGACGGACGCTTTCGGGGTTCGAGATGAGCATGCTGGCGCAGGACCAGCTCGACGCCAAGGGTACGGCGATGAGTTCTGGCGCGATCCGGGGTCCTACGGGCATGGCCAACGTCATCTACTCGATGTCGTCCTCGCTGGACGGCTTCATCGCCGACGCCGACGGCGACTTCAACTGGTCGGCGCCCGACGCCGAGTTGCACGCGTTCCACAACGAGCGGGTCCGTGGGCAGTCGGCTCAGCTGCTCGGCCGGCGGCTCTACGAGACGATGCTCTATTGGGAGGACGAGGACGACGACTGGGATCCGGTGGCGCGCGAGTTCGCCGAGCTGTGGCGGCCGCTGCCGAAGATCGTGTTCTCGACGACGCTCACCGAGGTCGAGGGCAATGCCCGGCTGGCGACCGGCACGCTCGCCGAGGAGCTCGCCGCGCTCGACGGCGACGTCGGGATCGGCGGCGCGGGCCTGGCCGCCGGCTGCTTTGCGGCCGGCCTGGTCGACGAGGTCCACAGCTTCGTCTACCCGGTGATCGTGGGTGCGGGCACGCGCTTTCTCCCGCCCGTGCGTCTGGGCCTGTCGCTGGTCGAGTCGCGTACGTTCAACGGCGGCGTGACATACGCCCACTACCGCCGCGCCGACTGACGACGGAAGGCATGGAGATGAGCCGCACACGGATCCACAACCTCTCCATCTCGCTGGACGGCTTCGCCACCGGCGAGGGGCAGCGCGCCGATGCGCCCATGGGGCACGCCGGCCATCGGCTGCACGAGTGGCTGATCGCCACCCGCTTCGGCGCGCCGATCCTGGGACGCGAGGGCGGCACCGCCGGCGTCGACGACGCGTTCGCCCAGCAGCACGAGCCGGGCATCGGCGCGGAGATCATGGGCGCCGGCAAGTTCGGGCCGCCGGGCTGGCAGGACGACGCCGACTGGAAGGGGTGGTGGGGGACCAGCCCGCCGTTCCACACTCCGGCCTTCGTGCTCACCCACCGGCCGCGGCCGTCGATCGAGATGGAGGGCGGCACGACCTTCCACTTCCTCGACGCCTCGCCGGCCGAGGCCCTCGACGTCGCGCGCCAGGCGGCCGGCGGCCGGGACGTGCGCATCGGCGGCGGGCCGACCGTGGCCCGCGACTTCCTCGCGGCGGGGCTCGTCGACCATGTCCACGTCGTCCAGGTGCCGATCGTGCTCGGCCGCGGCGTGCGGCTGTGGGACGGCCTGGAAGCGCTGGAGGCGAACTACGACGTCGAGGTGGTCTCGACGCCCAGCGGCGTCACGCACCTCACGTTCAGCCGGGCGGGGTGACGGCGCTGCCGGCATCGGGCATCCTCGAGGCGATGGCGGACCATCGCGCGCTCGAGGCGCTCGTCGCTCGCTACGACCCCGAGGTGTTCATGCCCACGCGCCGGCGCGCCCGCGTCCGGCTCACGGTCGTCGGGGACGGGAAGGCCGATGCCGTGCTCGAGGACGGCGGCGCGCGGCTCGAGCCGCCCGGGGGCAGCGCCGACGCGACGATCACCGCCGACCGCCAGACCTGGACCGCGGTCGCCGACGACCTGCGGGGTGGGATGGCGGCGTTCCAGTCGGGGCGGCTGTCGGTGCGCCGCGACCTGCACCTGGGCGTCGGCTTCCTGGCGGCGACCAGCGGGGCCGCCCAGGAGGGGCGTCTCCGGTTCGGGACGGTCGCGACGCGGCGGCTGACGATCTCGACGATGGAGGCGGGGCAGGGGCCGCCCGTCCTTGCGGTGCACGGCCTCGGGGGCACGAAGGGGTCGTTCTTGCCGACGGTCGCCGCGCTCGCCGACCGCTTCCGCGTCATCGCGATGGACCTGCCGGGCTTCGGCGACTCCGACAAGCCGGTCGGGGCGCCGTACGACGCCCGGTTCTTCGCCGGCGCGGTCGTGGACCTCCTCGACGCCCTCGAGCTCGAACGCGTGCACGTCATCGGCAACAGCCTCGGCGGCAGGGTCGCGCTCGAGCTCGGGCTGCGCCATCCCGGGCGCGTCCGGCGCCTCGCGCTGCTCGCGCCGTCGCTGGCCGCGCGACGCGGCCGGCCCTGGGCCGGGCTGCTGCGGCTCGTGCGCCCCGAGCTCGGCCTCGTCCAGCTCGCGCCGCGACCGATCGTCGAGGGGATCGTCCAGCGGCTGATCCCCGGCGCCGCGGACGGCTGGACCGCGGCGGGCGTCGACGAGTTCCTGCGCGCGTACCTCACCCCGGCGGGCCGCGCCGCCTTCTACGCCGCCGCGCGCCAGATCTACCTCGAAGAGCCGCACGGCGCCGACGGCTTCTGGCCGCGGCTGCGCACGCTTGGTCCCGAGGCGCTGTTCGTCTGGGGGCGGCGCGACCGGCTCGTCCCGCTCGCGTTCGCCCGCCACGTCACCGACGCGCTGCCCCGCGCGCAGCACCTCGAGCTCGACTGCGGCCACGTTCCGCAGGTCGAGCTGCCCGGGCCGACCCACGCCGCGGTCGGCGCCTTCCTCGCGCGCGGGTGACCGAGCGTTCGTCGTGATCAGGCGCGAGTGCGCGCGGCCGCGCTGAGCGGCAGCGTCTCGGAGATCATCACGCGCCGCTTGCCGGTGTCCTTGCCGCGCATGAGGGCGTCGTCGGCGGCGGTGAGCAGGGCCTCGGCGGTGACCCCGTCGCGCCGGAACTGGGCGAGGCCGATGGTGGCCGAGACCGCGCAGCCGGCGTAACCCAGCCGGGCGGCGGTCGCCTCGACCGCGGCGACGCAGCGCTCGCCGAGCGCATGCGCGATCGGCAGGCCGCCCTCGGGCAGGACGATGGCGAACTCGTCACCGCCGATGCGCGCGACGACGTCGTCATGACGCACGCACGCCTTGAGCGCGTCCGCCAGCCCTCGCAGGAGCCGGTCGCCGGCCGCGTGGCCGTGGAGGTCGTTGACGCGCTTGAAGTTGTCCAGGTCGATGATCGCGGCGCAGATCTCGCGGCGCTCGTCGGCGTCGGCGGCGGCCAGCTCCTGCTCGAGCAGCCGGCTGAACGCTCGCCGGTTGGGCAGGGCGGTCAGCGGATCCTGCTCGGCCTGGCGCCGCGCGCGCTGCTCGGCCTCGGCCAGCACGCGCCGGTTGTACGTGAACATCACGGTGATCACGGCCGCGGTCGTGATGAGCGCGACGAAGCGGACGGCGTAGGCGAGCCGGTCGTCGGCCGCGGCGTAGGCCATCGGCGTGGCGCACAGCAGCGCGGCGACCGCGAGCTGGAGCACCGCCTCCCGCCGGCTGGCGAAGTAGGCGGCCAGCGTGACCGGTGCCAGCGCGAAGGGCAGCAGCGGGCTGATGGTGCCGCCCGTGAGGGCCAGGACGGCGACCAGCGACGCGGCCGCCACGACATTGGCGGCCACGTAGACGCCATCGCCGAGGCGCGGCGCGAGCACGAGCAGCATCGCGCCGGCGCCGACGGCGAGCACACCGAGTGCGGCGAGCCCGGCCGGGTGGTCGAGCTCGGCGCCCGAGAGCGCCAGCAGCAGGCCGATCGAGAGGGCGGCCGCCCACCAGGCCGCGACGTTGGCGAGGCAGCGTGCGGGCCAGCGGCGCCAGAGACGCGGCCGGGGAGCGGGCAACGGTCCGTGGCCGCGCGCGTGCGCGACCGGCGCGATGCTCGCCACGACCCGTGCGGTGGCGCCGTGGTCGGCGTGGGTCGTCGCCTGCGCGCGGCTGCGGTGCGAGGCGCGCTTGCGATCGAGCATCGTGGCGTCGGCCGCGGCGATGAGCGCGTCGAGGTTGCGGCCGTCGTCGGGCCATCGGGCCAGCCCGACGCTGACCGAGACGTCGGCAGCCCCCATGCCGACGGTCGCCGCCGCCCGGTCGGCGGCGGTGGTGCAGGACGTACGGAGGCGGTCGAGCTGCTCGGGCGTGTGATCGCGGGCCAGGACGACGAACTCGTCGCCGCCGATGCGCGCCACGCAGCCGCGCGCGCCGTGGTGCCGCGCGAGCTCGTTGACCACTGCGGTCAGCAGGGAGTCGGCGCCGATGTGCCCGTAGCGCGAGTTGATGCGCTTGAAGTTGTCGAGGTCGATGACGAGCAGGCCGGTGCCGTCGGCCAGCGGCCGGCCGTCCACCTGGTCGCGCAGGCCACGCAGGTTGTGGGCGCCGGTCAGCGGGTCGCGAAGCGCCTGCTCGCGCACGGCCTCCAGGACGAGCATCAGCCGCGACTTGTGCCAGCTGATGGCCACGCACAGCGCCACCGTGCCGGCCAGCAGCAGCACGCTGCGGGTGGCCAGGAAACGGGTGTCGGGCGCTTGGACGAGCACGTCGACCGTGAGGCCGATCGCCGCGTACAGCGCGAGATGGACGGCCATGCCGCGCGGTCCGAAGAAGTAGGCGGCATAGAGCGCGGGAAAGACGTAGAGCGTCGTCAGCGGCGACGCGCCACCACCCGAGAGGGCCGCGCTGGCGGCCACGGTGACCATGCCGAGCAGGCAGAAGACGTTCGTGTACCAGTGCAGGCCCCGTGGGGAGGCGCGAGGGAACTGGACCGCGGTGAAGAGGGCGACGGCGATCGCGTAGGCGGCGAGCCCGTAGGCGTAGGTCTCGTTGCCCGTGGTCACGCTGCCCAGGAGCGCGCTGGCGGCGATCGTCGCACCGCCCGCCACCCACATCGCGACGGCCGTGAAGATCCTCAGGCGGCGCTCCTCGCGCACCGAGACGGCCACGAGGCGTGGGAGATCACGCTCCAGGAGCTTCACGCCCCGATGATCGGCATGCCGTGCGGGGGCTGAAACGGGCGCGGAGGCCGGCG
>JBDZVZ010000058.1:0-22278 GCA_040255945.1 Solirubrobacterales bacterium
GGCGCCGGCGCGGCCGCGGCCGAGCATGAGCGTGCCGCACGCGCGGAAGCCGACCTCGCGGCCCGACGCCGCTTCGAGCTCCGCGGCGAACGACGGCCAGCGCCGGGCGCTGCGCAGGTTGAGCGCCAGCAGCTCGCGCTCCTGCGCGTCGGCCTCGGAGACCGGGGCGAGCATGCCGGCGGCGGCGTAGCTCGCGCCGCGCCCGAACGCATCCTCGCGCTCGCAGACGACGACGCTCAGGCCGCGCTCACGCGCGCGCCACGCGACCGCGAGGCCGATGATCCCGCCGCCCACGACGGCGACGTCCGCATGGGGAAGCTCGGTTGCCACCCTCCGCCGAGCCTAGCGCCGCAACGCCCTGCGAGACTGCGGGGCCGATGTCGCTGGATGACCGCCGCGCCCGGCTCGCCGACGCCCGCCTGTATTTCATCGCCGACGACCGCCCGGGCGGCCGGCCGCTGGCCGACGTCCTGCCGGCGGCGCTCGCCGGCGGCGTCGACGTCTTCCAGCTGCGCATGAAGGAGGCCGTCGACGACGCGATCCTTGCCGCGGCCGAGGTCGCCCGCGCGGCATGCGAGCAGGCGGGCGCGCTGTTCATCCTCAACGACCGGCCCGACCTCGCCGCCGCCTGCGACGCCGACGGCGTCCACGTCGGCCAGGACGACGCGCCCGTCTTCCGGGCCCGGCTCACGGTGGGCCCCGAGCGGCTCGTGGGTCGCTCGACCCACGCGCCGGCGGAGATCGATGCCTCCGGCGACGCCGACTACGTGGGCGTCGGCCCGCTGCACCTGACGCCGACGAAGCCCGGCCGGCCGGCGGTCGGCCTCGAGCTCGTCGAGTACGCCGCCGCGCACGCCGCGCCGCCGTTCTTCGCCATCGGCGGCATCGACGCGACGACGATCGACGCGGCGCTCGAGGCGGGCGCCCGACGGGTCGCCGTCGTCCGCGCGATCGCGGAGGCCGACGACCCGCAGTCGGCGACGCGTACCCTGCGGGCAGCCCTGGAGCGCCATGCCTGAGTCGACCAAGCCCCGCAAGTCCTCCGCCGAGCGCGAATCCGAGCTGCGCGCGCAGCTCGAGCCCTACGGTCCCGACGAGCGTCCGTGGCCGCTGGTCGCCGGCACGATCACCACGGCCCTGCTCGGCCTGCTGTCGGTCGTGCCGTGGCTGGCCGGCATGGAGATCGACGGCCAGCGCCCGCAGCCCGGCGGGGTCCTGATCTTCACCGCCGTCATGTGGGTGGCCGCCTGGGGCATGTGGAACAAGCGCTACTGGGCGGTGCTCGGGTTCCAGACGCTGCTGGCGATCGTCGTCGTCATCTTCGGGCTCTTCGTCCTGCGCGCCTCGACGGTGCTCGACGTCGTCATCTCGTTCGCGTTCGCGGTGCCCGCGGGCTACCTGTTCTGGAAGCTCGTGCGCGTCCTGGCGCGGCTCCAGACGCCTGATCGTCCAGGCCCCGCGGACTGACCGGCAGGGGAACGTAAGGCGCGACCCTACGTTCGCTACGCTCCAACGCCATGGCCGATTCGTTCGATTGCATCGTCATCGGCTCGGGTCCCGGCGGCTACGTCGCGGCGATCCGGGCGGCTCAGCTGGGGATGGCGACCGTCGTGATCGAGCGCGACGAGGTCGTCGGCGGCCGCTGTCTGAACTACGCCTGCATCCCGGCCAAGGCGGTTCTGCGCAGCGCCGACATCCTGTCCGAGGTCCGCGACGCCGGCGAGTTCGGCATCACGGTCGGCGAGCCCACCGTCGACTTCGGCGCCATCCAACAGCGGCGCCTGAAGGTCATCAAGACGCTCACCGGCGGCGTCGCCGGCCTCTTCTCGAAGAACAAGATCGAGGTCATCACCGGCGAGGCGTCGCTGACACCCGACGGCGACGTCACGGTCGGCGGCCGCACGCTCACCGCCAGCAAGGCCGTCATCCTCGCCACCGGCTCGGTGAAGCGTCCGATCCCGGGCACAACGTTCGGCGGCCGCGTCATCGGCACCGAGGAGGCCTGGGCGCTGGACGCGCTGCCCAAGCGCCTGGCGGTCGTCGGCGCCGGCGCCTCGGGCACCGAGATCGCGTCGGCCTATGCCCGTCTGGGCTCCGAGGTGCAGCTCTTCGAGGGCCTCGACCGCGTCCTGCCCACCGAGGACGCCGACATCTCCAAGCTCGCGCTGCGCGGCTTCAAGAAGCAGGGCCTCGACGTCCACACCTCGACGTTCGTCACCGACGTCCAGACCGGCGACGACAAGGTCACGTTCACGTACGGCGACGCCGACGGCGAGGCCGACTGGCTCGTCATCGCCGCCGGCCGCGGCCCGGACGTCGACGCGCTCGGGCTGGCCGCCGCCGGGATCGAGTTGGAGGACAACGGCCTCATCAAGGTCGACGGCGCCCTGCGCACCTCGAAGGCCAAGGTGTACGCCATCGGCGACATCGTGCCGGGCCCGGCGCTCGCCCACAAGGCCTCCGACGAGGGCATCATCGCCGCCGAGGACGCCGCCGGCAACACGACGCACCCGATCGCCTACCCGGACATCCCGCGGGCGACGTTCTGCACCCCGAACGTCGGCTCGTTCGGCCTCACCGAGGAGCAGGCCAAGGCGGCCGGCCACGACGTCGTCGTCGGCAAGGTCCAGTACGGCGCGGTCGGCGCCGGCACCGTCTACGGGGACCGCACCGGCCTCATCAAGGTCGTCGGCGACCGCAAGTACGGCGAGCTGCTCGGCGGCCACATCGTCGGCACCCGCGCCACCGAGCTCATCCAGGAGCTCGTGAACATCCGGGCGCTCGAGGGCGGCTATCCGGAGCTCGGCCGGATCATCCACGGCCACCCGACGCTGTCGGAGGCCGTCATGGAGGCCGGGCGCGCGGCCGACGGCTGGCTCATCCACGGCTGAGCACGCACCATGGAGCTGCAGGTCACCCAGCACGATGGCTCGTCGGAGCCGGCGGGTGAGCACGCGGCGTTCTACTTCGACTTCGCCAGCCCGGACGCGTACCTGGCGGCCGAGCGGGTCCTGCAGGTCGTCGGCGACCGCGGCCTGGTCGCCGAGTGGGTCCCGATCCGGGCGCCGCGCGAGTGGGCGGTGTTCCGCTGCGCCACCGAGGAGGAGATCGCCCGCAGCGAGATCGAGCGGGTGGCCGCCCAGCGCGGGCTGCAGGCCGTCCGCTGGCCGCCCGCCTTCGACAGCGACCTCGCGCTGCGCGCCGCGACGTTCGCGAAGTCGATCGGCCGCATCGTCTCGTTCACGCTGGCCGCGTTCCGCCAGGCCTACGCGGGCGGCGCCGACCTCGGCGACACCGACACCGTGCTCATCGCCGCCTCGGCGTGTGAGATGCACCCGCGCGCGGTCCTGCAGGCGCTCGAGCGCGACGCGGTCACCCGCCAGCTCGACGCGGCGACCGAGCTGGCGGCGCAGCGCAGCGTGACCGACGTGCCCGCCCTCTGGCTGCCCGACGGCACCGTGTTGCACGGCGACGCGGCGCTCGACTCGCTGGCGGACCGGCCATGAGCGCCCGCTCGCGCTACGAGCTCAAGGTCGTCCACGACTCGATCGAGGTCGTCGACCTGGCCGAGGGCGAGGCCGTCCTGTTCTGGGACTGCACGCCGCGGCAGCGCCGGCGCATGCAGGAGGCGCTCATCCGCGACCTCGACCGGCTCTCGGCGGAGGACTTCCTCTACCGCTGGGCCGTGATGGAGCCCTCGCACTTCGACTAGCGTGAACGGCCATGGCGCTCCCCGAGCCCGCGGTCGCGAAGGAGTGGCTGGCGGCGATGACGCTCATCGCCCGCTTCGAGCAGCGCGCCACCGAGCTCTACGCGGAGGGGCGGATCGGCGGCTTCCTGCACACGGCGGCCGGCGAGGAGGCCGTCGCCGTGGGCGGCGTGCGGGCGCTGCGCGAGACCGACGCGCTCATCTCGACCTACCGCGCGCACGCGCACGCGCTCGCGCGCGGGACGCCGCCGGGCCGCGTCATGGCCGAGCTCTTCGGCCGCGTCGACGGCACGTCGCAGGGCCGGGGCGGCTCGACGCACGTCGCCGACGTCGGCCGCCGCTTCATGGGCGGCTTCGGGATCGTCGCCGGGCACGTGCCGATCGCCGCCGGGCTGGCGCTCGCCGCCCGCCACGGCGGCCGCGACGACGTGACGCTCTGCCAGTTCGGCGAGGGCGCGATCAACCAGGGGGCGTTCGGCGAGACGCTGAACCTCGCCGCCCTGTGGGCGCTGCCGGTCGTCTTCCTCGTCACCGCCGACCGCGGCGCGGCGCCGCGCCCGCGCGAGTCGGCCGTCGACCTCGTGGCGCGCGGCCGCGGGTTCGGCGTCGAGGGGCTGCGCTGCGACGGCAACGACGTCGCCGACGTCCACCGGGTCGTGGGCGACGCGGTCGCCCACGCGCGCACCGGTCCCCGCCCCATGCTCGTCGAGGCGGTCACCGACCGCCGCGCCGACCCGTCGCCCGTCGAGCGGTTCGCCGCGCAGCTCGCGCAGGCCGACGTCGTGAGCCAGAGCGCGCGGGCGACGATCGAGCGCGACGCGGCCGCCCGCGTCGAGGCGGCCGTGGCGTTCGCGCAGGCCTCGCCCGCGCCGGAGCCGGCGATGCTCCACGACCACGCGACGGCCGGCTGATGCGGGAGCTCACCTACCGCGCGGCGCTCAACGAGGCGCTCGCCGAGGAGCTCGAGCGCGACCGCCGCGTCCTGCTGCTGGGCGCCGACATCGGCGCCTACGGCGGCGCGTTCAAGGTCACGGCCGGGCTGCAGGAGCGCTTCGGCGCGAAGCGGGTCCGCGACACGCCGGTGTCGGAGAGCACGATCGTCGGCGTGGGCACCGGGGCCGCGATGGCCGGGCTGCGGCCGGTCGTCGAGCTCATGACCATCAACTTCGCGCTGCTCGCGTTCGACCAGCTCGTCAACCACGCGGCGGCGATCCGGGCGATGTTCGGGGGCCAGGTGCGGGTGCCGCTCGTCGTCCGCATGCCGCAGGGCGGCGGGCAGCGGCTCGGCCCCCAGCACTCCCACAGCTGGGAGGCGCTCTTCCTGCACGTGCCCGGGCTGACGCTGGCGGTCCCCTCGACGCCGGCCGACGCCAAGGGCCTGCTCAAGCGCGCGATCCGCAGCGAGGATCCGGTCGTCCTCATCGAGCACGAGGGCCTCTACGGGCTGCGGGGCGAGGTGCCCGACGGCGAGCACCTCACCGCGTTCGGGCGTGCGGCGGTGCGCCGGACGGGCAGCGACGTCACGCTCATCGGCACGTCGCGGATGGCGCACGTCGCGCTGGCCGCGGCCGACGTGCTCGCCGCCGAGCACGCCGTCCGCGCCGAGGTCATCGACCCGCGCACGCTGCGCCCCCTCGACCTCGAGACGCTCGTCGCGTCGGTGCGGCGCACGCGGCGGGCGGTCCTCGTCGAGGAGGGCTGGCCGGACGCCGGGGTCAGCGCGACGCTCGCCACCCGGATCACCGAGCAGGCCTTCGAGGCGCTCGCCGCCCCGGTCGCGCGGGTCACCGGGGCGCCGGTCGCGATGCCCTACGCGGCCGAGCTCGAGCAGGCGGCGCTGCCGCAGGTGGCCGACGTCGTGGCGGCGGCACTCTCCACCGGCGCGGCGTCCGCGAGAATGGAGGCATGAACCAGGCAGCGAAGGGCGACGTCACCGTCGTCGAGATGACGCGCGGCCAGCAGACGGTCGCGCGCCGGACGGCGGAGAGCAGGGCGACGGTGCCCGACCTCACGCTCGGCGTCGAGGCCGACGTGGAGGCGTGTGCGGCAGCGGCCGCGAGCGGCGAGGCGGCCGGGGTGAGCGACTTCGTCGTCAAGGCGGCGGCGCTGGCGCTGCGCGACGTGCCGGAGGCCAACGCGGCGTTCCGCGACCACCGCCACGAGCGCTACACGCGGATCAACGTCGCGGTGTCGGCGTTCGCCGGCGACGGGATGACCGCGCCGACGATCTTCGACGCCGACGCCAAGCCGGTGGCACAGATCGCCGCCGAGCGGCGGGCCCTGGACGCGAAGGTGCAGGCGGGGACGATCGAAGCGCCCGAGCTCGCCAACGCGACGTTCACGATCTATGACTTCTCGGCGCTCGGCGTGCGGCGGGCGGCGTCGGTCGTCCACGCGCCGCAGGCGGCCACGCTGACGGTCGGGGCGCCGCAACCCAGGGCGGTCGTGCGCGACGGCGCGGTCGTGGCCCGCACGGTCGTCGACCTCACGCTGACCTGCGACCACCGCATCCTCTACGGCGCGGAGGCGGCCCGCTTGCTCACGCAGGTCGTCGAGCACCTCGCCGACCCGGCACGTATGGCCTGACCTGACCCCCGGGGGCGTCAGCGGCTGCCGCCCAGGATGCTCGTCACGCCGTCGAGCACGCCGCCGACGGTCTGGCCGACCTGTTCGACGGTGTCGGCCACCGGCGGGCTGACCGGACGCAGGGTCTCGCCGATGCCCTGGGTCGTCTGGGTGACGGTGCCGCCCACGCTCGGCGCCGCCGGGACGGCCGGAGTGGCCGGGACGGCCGGGGTGGCCGGGGCTCCGGGGGCGGCGGGCGTCGCCGGAGCGGCGGGGACCGACGGGCTCGCCGTCTGCGTCGGCTTCGGCGACGACGCCTGCACGGCCGCCCCGTGGCCGCCGCCCGGGGTGGTCGGCGCGCCCGGTGCCGCCGGCGCGGACGTCGCGTCGTCTCGGACGTCGGTCGCCCGCGGCGCGGGCGACGCGGGCGACGGGGAACGGTTCCTCGCGCCGCGCTCGGCCACGGCGCGATGCCGCGGCGGTCGCGCCCGCCGCTGCGAGCCCCGATCGCCGACGAGGTCCGGCGCGCTCCGCGCCCCCGGCGCCGCCAGCCGCGTCGGCGCCGCGCTCGCGCCACGAGCGGCAGCGGCTGGACGCTGCCGCTCGGTGGCGAGCTCCGTGCGTTCGGCGTCGGCGGCGCCGACGTGAGCGTCCGACCACCCCCGGAACGCGAGCCCGGTCCCCAGCACGCAGAAGACCGAGACCGCAGCCCCGACGAGGGCGGCAGACGCCCCGACGCTTCCGACAACCCCCCGCACGCGCGACATATGGACCACATCGTTCCCATCGCCGTCGGAGTTGATGTCCGAGGACCGACGATCTCGACAAGTGATCGAGTGGCGCTCAGCGGCCGATGCGGCCCCGGTTGAACGGGCCGGCCGACTCGACGTTCGTCGTCTCGTCCGGGTCGTGGCGGACCACCGGGCGCCCGCTGTCGAACCGCACGAAGACGCAGTAGTCGCGCCGCGGGTCGCGCCCGGCGAAGCACGTGCGCCACAGGTCGCCACCCTGATCCCAGACGTCGCGGAACACCACCGGTCGGAAGCGCGCCGGGGCGTGGGCCTCGGCGTAGGCGCGTGACCGAGCGACCGCGGTGGCCCGCTGGCGGTCGTGGGCCTGCTTCGACGGCCGGTGCGCGAGCCCGCCGCCGGCGAGCACGAGCGCCAGGACGACCATCCCGCCGACGGCCGCCCGGTCGGAGGCGACCTCGCGCGGCAGGTCGTCGCGTCGGCGCCGCAGCACCAGGCCGCCCGCCGGCCCGACGACCGCCACGACGACGAGGTTCAGCAGGCCGGCCGCCAGCAGCGCGCCGAACAGCTCGGCCTCGCCGCCCGCGAACGGCAGGCGGGCGAGCAGCAGCGCGTCGACGACGGTCAGCAGCGCGTAGACCGGCCACTGCCAGGCCCCCCGGAGTCGCCAGCGCAGACGCCGCCACGACACCCGGGGTCAGACCTCCCGCTCAGGCCGGCGAGCCCAGCGCGACGTGCTCGGTCCAGCCACGCTCGATGTCGTCGAGGGTCTCGACGATCTCGATGCGGTGTTCCTCGTCCTCGATCTCGTAGATGCGCGCGTCGTCATCGGCGATCTCCGGCTCGAGCCCCGTGCGCTCCTCGAACTCCGCCAGGATGCGCTCCGCCTCGTCGTCCTGAGGGATCAACGTGATGGTAGAAGCCATGTTGGGGCTGCTACCCGATGTGGCACCATCGTCGTCGTGGATGAGCTGTGGACCGTCGACCTCGGGTTGCTCGCCTACCGCGACGCCCTCGCGCTCCAGCACGGTGTACGGGCCGCCCGCCAGGCGGGCGCCGTCGCCGACACCGTGTTGTTCGTCGAGCATCCGCCCGTCTACACACGCGGGCGGCGCAGCGAGCCGGGTGAGCTGCCGCTCGGCGCCGAGGCCTACGCGGCCCGCGGGATCGACATCGTCGACACCGACCGGGGCGGCAAGGTCACCTACCACGGCCCGGGCCAGCTGGTCGCCTATCCGATCGTCGCGATCGACGACGTCGTCGACTTCGTGCGCGAGCTCGAGCAGGCGATGATCGCCGCGCTGGCCGACGAGGGCATCGAGGCCCGCTCGCGCGGCGACGAGGGCCGGGACTTCACCGGCGTGTGGGTGCAGGACCGCAAGATCGCCTCGATCGGCCTGCACATCTCCCACGGGGTCACGATGCACGGCCTGGCCGTCAACGTCGACAACGACCTGGCGCCGTTCGAGTGGATCGTCCCGTGCGGCCTGGGCGGCGTGGCGATGACCTCGGTCGCGCGCGAGCTCGGCGAGCCCGGCGCCGACCCCGACGGCGAGCCCGCCCGACACCTGCCCTGCCACCGCAAGCGGCTCGCCCACCGGCTCGCCGAGGTGCGCGGCGCCCGCCAGCGGCTCGTCACCCTGCCGGCGCTCGAGCGCGCGCTGGCCGCGGTCCCCGCGACCTGAAGAAGCGTCCAGGGGCCGTCAAGCGAGCGGCGCGCGGCGCCGATGCATCTGGAAGCCATGGATGGCCTCCTGCTCATCGTGCTCATCGCCGCGGCCGCGACCGTGCCCGTGGCCGTCGCCCACGAGCTGGCCCGCGCCGTCGTCGCGCTCTGCCTCACCCGCGGTCGGGTCTGCGTCCTGCTCGGCCAGGGCCGCCCGCTGTTCTCGGTGAAGGTCGGCCGGCTGCTCATCGCCCCGACCGCCCGCTGGTGGTGGGGCTCGGAGACGCTGCACGACCCCAGCGCGTCGGAGCGCCGCACGACGGCCATCCACCTCGCCGGCCCGCTGGCCGCCGACCTCTGCTTCCTGGCCGCCGCCGCGTTCGCGATCGCCTGGCCGGACTCGCCGAGCGTCGGCCAGCTCCAGGTGGCGCTGTTCGTCTTCGCGCTCGTCGCGCTCGTCCGGGCCAGCGCCGAGCTGCTGGACTCGCGGACGCGCCGCCGTCTGGCCCTCGCGGCTCGATAGCCTGAGGCGGCGATGGCCGCAGACCCGACGACGCCCCCGCGCGAGCACAAGACCCGGTCGCGCTCCAACCCGGGCGGCATGGACGTCCTGCAGGTGCTCGGCCCGGACGTCCTGCCGTTCCGCAGCCGCAAGCCTTCGTGGTTCAAGGTGCCCGCCCCGGGTGGGCCCCGGTATCGCGAGCTGCGCGACCGCCTCGCCGACGACAACCTGCACACGGTCTGCCAGGAGGCCGCCTGCCCGAACATCGGCGACTGCTGGGAGCGCGGCACGGCGACGTTCATGATCCTCGGCGACACGTGCACGCGCCGCTGCGGCTTCTGCCACGTCAAGACCGGCAAGCCGACCTGGAACGACCCGCTCGAGCCGGCCCGCGTCGCCCGCCAGGTCGCCCGGATGGGCCTGCGCCACGCGGTCATCACGTCGGTCGACCGCGACGACATGCCCGACAAGGGCGCCCACGCGTTCGTCGGCGTCATCCGCCAGATCCGCCTGCAGGCTCCGAAGTGCAAGGTCGAGGTGCTCACGCCGGACTTCCAAGGGCTCGACATGCCGCTGGCCAAGGTCATCACCGAGCGGCCCGACGTCTTCAACCACAACGTCGAGGTCGTCCCGCGCCTGTACTCGGTCGCCCGGCGCGGCTCGACGTGGGAGCGCTCGCTGCGCGTCCTGCGCACCGCCAAGGAGATGGGCGGCGACGCGGTCACGACGAAGTCCGGGCTCATGGTCGGGCTCGGCGAGAGCTTCGACGAGATGCTCGACGCGCTGCGCGATCTGCGTGCCAACCACGTGCAGGTCATCACGATCGGCCAGTACCTGCGCCCGACCGAGCGCCACCTGCCGGTCGTCCGCTACTGGGAGCCGGCCGAGTTCGACGCGCTGGCCGCCGCCGGCATGGAGATGGGCTTCGATCACGTCGCGTCCGGGCCGCTCGTGCGCAGCTCGTATCACGCCGACGAGCACGTGCCCCAGCCGGAGCCGGGCGTCGGCCCCCTCGCCGCCGCCGGATAGGTCCCGGCGCGTGGGCGAGCCATAGGCCATGTTCCCGCTGCGGGACAACATCCCGACGTCGCGGCCGGCGGTCGTGACGATGGCGCTGCTGCTCGCGAACGTCCTCATCTACTTCCTGTGGCAGAAGGGCGGGATTCTCCACGGCCCCCCGGACGCGGAGACGATCAAGTGGGGCTGGATCCCCTACGAGATCAAGCACCCGGGCGAGCAGTGCGTGCTCGTCGAGTCGCAGGGCGCGATCGCGTGCGGCGACGTCGGCGGGCAGCCGTCGTTCTGGGTGACGGCGTTCACGTCGATGTTCATGCACGGCTCGATCCTGCACCTCGGCGGCAACATGCTGTTTTTGTGGATCTTCGGCAACAACGTCGAGGACAGCATGGGGCCGGTGCGCTACATCGCCTTCTACCTGCTGGGCGGGATCGCGGCGCTCGCGCTGCAGAGCGTCATCGCCACGGGCAGTGAGTCGGCGGTGCCGATGGTCGGCGCGTCGGGGGCGATCGCCGGCGTGCTCGGCGGCTACATCCTGCTCTACCCGCGCGCGCGTGTGCTGACGGTGATCTTCATCATCTTGTTCTTCACGCTCATCGAGGTCCCGGCGATCGTCGTGCTGGGGTTCTGGTTCCTCCAGCAGATCCTGTTCGGCTTCTACGACCTCAGCGACCCGACCGGCCACGGCGGCGGCGTCGCGTACTTCGCGCACATCGGCGGCTTCGCGTTCGGGCTGCTCGCGATCAAGCTCTTCGCGACGCGCAAGAACCCGGCCTACCACGGCGGCGGTCCGAAGTACCCGGTGTACTGAGCGGTCCGTGGATCCTCGCCGTCCCGTCCTCGCCGCGGTCGCCGCGCTCCTGCTGCTGTTCTTCGTGGCGACGCTCTGGGTCGCGATCTCCTACGGTCCGGACCTGCTGACCGTGCTGTCCCTGCTGATCTTCGCGATGCTGACCATCGGCGTCTTCGGCGCCTTCCGGGAGCCGCCCCAGCGATGAGGGGCGCCGTGCTCGTCCTGCTCGCCGCCGTGGCCGCGGCGCTGCCGGCCGGGTGCGGCGGCGCCGATCCGGGCGCGCAGGCGAGCCGGCCGCCGGCCTCGCCGTCGGGCTCGCTGCGCCAGTTCGCCAACGGGCCGGTCGCCCCCACGCCGGCGACCGCGCCGCTCGCCCTGCACCTCGAGCGCAGCCCGGACCCGGTACGGATCCGCTTCGGCCACCCGCCACGCGCCGGGCTGCTCTTCGACCTCGACACCGGCCAGGTGCTGTGGCGCCACAACCCGACGCGGGTCCTGCCGATCGCGAGCCTGACGAAGATCATGACCGCGCTGGTCGTCGACGCTCGCGTGCCGCCCGAGGCGAAGGTGCGGGTGAGCAAGGAGGCGCTCGCCTACCAAGGGTCGGGCGTCGGGGTGCTGCCGAAGGGCAAGCGGGTCGGGGTGTCGGCGATGCTCCACGGGCTGCTGCTGCCGTCGGGCAACGACGCGGCGATCGCGCTGGCCCAGCGGGCGAGCGGGACGGTGGCCGGCTTCGTCGACCGGATGAACGAGCGCGCCACCTCGATGGGGTTGGCGTGCACGCGCTACTCGTCGCCGAGCGGCATCGTCGACGCGGGCAACCACTCGTGCGCGGCCGACTTGGCGGTCGAGGCGCGGGCGCTGCTGGAGCGGCCGCGGCTGGCGCGGATCGTGCGGCGCCGCCAGGCGGTGCTGCCGTTCCCGATCAAGGGCGGCAAGCTCTACCTGTACAACAACAACCCGTTGCTCCGCGAGGGCTACCCGGGGACGATCGGGATCAAGACCGGCTACACGGACGCGGCCGGGCGCTGCCTCGTCGCGGCCGTCGAGCGCGGCGACCGGCGCCTGGGGGTCGTGCTGCTGCACTCGCGCGACCCGGGCAAGCAGGCGCGCCAGCTGTTCGACCGCGGCTTCCGGACGCGCCGATGAGCGTCTTCCGCGAGGCCGAGCTCGCGTATCTGGCCGGCGGGCGGCAGCTGGGGCGGCTGGCGACGGTCGGCGCCGACGGCACCCCGCACGTCGTCCCGGTCGCCTGGATCTACAACGCGGCCCGCGACACGATCGACATCGGCGGCCGCGATCTGGTCGACACGAAGAAGTTCCGCGACGTGGCCCGCAGCGGCCGGGCGGCGATCGTCATCGACGATCTCGCCAGCACCGACCCGTGGCGCCCGCGCGGGATCGAGGTCCGCGGCGGCGGCGAGGCGATCGCGCTGCCGACCCCGCTCATCCGGATCCATCCCGAGCGGATCGTCACCTGGGGGATCGAGCCGCGGCCCAGCGCGCGGACGGTGGAGCAGTAGGCGCAGCTGCCGAACCGGCGGCCGGCGCTGGACAGGCCGCATATGATCGCGGCGTCGTCCTGGCCAGTCAGCCAAAGGAGCCGTGCCGATGGACCTCAACGACACCCCGGAGCAGGCCGCCTACCGCGAGCAGGTCCGCGGCTGGCTGGCCGACCACCGCGACGAGGCGCCGCCGATCCGTGCGGCGCGGATCGCCGACGACACCGAGTACCTGAACGCGCGCCGCGCGTGGCAGGGCAAGCTCGCCGAGGGCGGCCTGGCCGGCGTCACCTGGCCGAGGGCGTTCGGCGGTGCGGGGCGCGGCCCGATCGAGCAGGTCATCGTCAACCAGGAGCTCGGCGAGGCGGGCGTGCCCGGCATCCTCGACGTCATCGGCCTGGGAATGCTCGGCCCGTGCCTCATCGCGCACGGCACCGACGCCCAGAAGGAGCGCCACCTCGGCCCGATGCTGCACGGCGACGAGGTGTGGTGCCAGCTGTTCTCCGAGCCGGCCGCCGGCTCGGACCTCGCCGCCGTCCAGACCCGCGCGAAGACCGACGGCAACGGCGGCTTCGTCCTCAACGGCCAGAAGGTGTGGACGACGAACGCCCAGTTCGCGTCGTTCGGCCTGCTGCTCGCGCGCACCGACCCCGACGTGCCCAAGCACAAGGGGTTGACGATGTTCATCGTGCCGATGGACGCGCCCGGCGTGACCGTGCGCGGGCTGCGCCAGATCTCCGGCGAAGCGGAGTTCAACGAGGTCTTCTTCGACGACGTCGCGGTCGGGCCCGAGCACGTCGTCGGCGGGGTCGACAACGGCTGGGCCACCGCACTGACCGTCCTCATGTACGAGCGGGTGACGATCGGCCTGGGCTCGCAGGGCTTCGGCTACAACGCCGACCGGTTCGCCGCCGCGATCGGCGCCGACCCGGCCGCCCGGGCCGACAAGAACGTGCGCAAGGCGCTCGGGTCGATCGCCACCGAGCTGCTGGCCCTGCGCTTCACGGGCTACCGCTCGCTCACCGCCCTGCAGCGCGGGCAGATCCCCGGCCCGGAGGCGGGCCTGGCGAAGGTGACGACGGTCAACGCGGCGATCGCCGCCGGCGACCTCATCGCCGACACGCTCGGCCCCGAGGCCCTCGACGAGTCCAGCGAATGGGCCTACATGATCTCGTTTTTGCCCGGCCTGAAGTCGGCGGGCGGCACCGAGCAGATCCTGCGCAACACGATCGGCGAGCGGGTGCTGGGCCTCCCACCCGAGCCCCGCCTCGACAAGGGCATCCCGTTCAGCGAGCTGCGTGCCAAGGAAGTGACCGCATCATGAACCTGGCGTTGTCGGACGAGCAGGAGCTCCTGCGCGAGGCCGCGCGTGGCACGCTCGCTCGCGTGCCGACGATCGAGGCGGCCCGCACGGCGCTCGACGACGGGATCGACACGCTGCCCGACCTGTGGCCGGCCGCCTGCGAGGCCGGCTGGCCCGGGTTGCTGATCAGCGACGAGCACGGCGGCGCCGGCCTCGGCGTCTTCGACGCGATGCTCGTCGCCGAGGAGCTCGGCCGCGTGCTGGCGGCGGTGCCGTTCCTCGGCGTCATGCCGGCCACCGCCATCCTCGACGCGGCCGGCGACGCGCGCCTGGCCGACGTCGCCGCCGGCACGCTGCGCCCGGTCTACGTGCCGGCCCGCCCGCCCGGCGATCTCGAGACGCGCTGGACGGTCGCCGCCCGCCAGGGGGCCGCGCCCGCCGACGCCCCGCGCATCGAGCGCGACGACGGCGGCGCCGTGACCGTCACCGGCACGGTCGCCTGGGTGCCCGACGCGCCCGGCGCCGACCTGCTGGTCGTCGTCGGCGACGGGGTCGCCGCGGCCGTGGAGGCCGGCGCGAACGGGGTGACGGTGGAGCGCGCCGAGCGCTACGACCTCACCCGCTCGCTCGGCCACGTCGTCCTCGACGGCGCGCCCGGCGTCGCGCTCGACGTCGACGCCGGCGTGCTCGCCGACGCCTGGTACGTGGCCCAGGCGCTGCTGGCCGCCGAGGCGGTCGGCACCGTCTCGACGACGCTCGAGGCGAGCGTCACCTATGCGAAGGAGCGCTTCACGTTCGGCCGGGCGATCGGCTCCTACCAGTCGCTCAAGCACGAGCTCACCGAGGTGCTGCGCCGGCTGGAGAACGCGCGCTCGCTGCTGTTCTACGCCGGGTGGTCGCGCGACGACGCGCCCGACGAGTTCCCGCTCGCCGCCAGCGCGGCCCGGTCGGCGGCCGGCGGCGCGCTCGACTTCGCCACCCGCTCGAACATCAACGTCCACGGCGGCATCGGCGCGACCTGGGAGCACGACGCGCCCCTGTACTTCCGTCGAGCCCAGCTGTCGCGCCGTCTGCTAGGCGGTGACGGGGACGCGACGGACCGCGTCGCGGAGCGCCTTCTCGCGGGGAAATGATCACGAGGTCTTCCCTTTTCGCCTGAGCCGCGGGCTGGTACGGTGCGCGCGTCCGAGCCGTCGGCAGGCGGCGAATCATGCAGGTGTTCGTGAGGCAGGTGGTTGTGGTTTCCGCACGTCCTTGCGTCCGCAGCACCGGTACGCAGGAGGAACAGGGAAACATGGCCACTGGGGTCGTGAAGTGGTTCAGCGACGAGAAGGGCTTCGGGTTCATCACGCCCGACGAGTCCGGCAAGGATCTCTTCGTCCATCACACCGACATCGTCGCCGACGGGTTCCGCACCCTCGCCGAGGGCACGCGCGTCGAGTTCGACACCGAGAGCGGCGCGAAGGGCCCGAAGGCCGTCAGCGTCCGCTCGGTCTAGGCGGATCAGACCGGGCGTGCCGGGCGGTCGGGGGACCGCCCGGCACGCCCGAATGGAAGGAATGCGCTCGATGCGGACATGGGGCAGCTCGTGAGCCCAGGTCGCGTCGACACGCGCGTCGACACGCTGTTCCGGGAGCACGGAAACGACGTGCTCGCCTATGCGCTTCGTCGCACGGATCGCGCTGAGGCCGAGGACGTCGTCGCCGAGGTCTTCCTCACGGCGTGGCGGCGCATCGACCGCGTGCCGGAGACCGAGCCCGTGCTCTGGCTCTACGCGGTCGCGCGGCGGGTGCTCGCCAACCAACGCCGGGCGACGCGCCGGCGCCGGGCGCTAATGACTCGGCTCGTCCATGAGCGACTCATCGACACGGCCGCCAACCGGGCCAAGCTGCAGCTGCTGCCCCACCCGGGGCGGGACCGCCTCGACCTGGCGAGCGCGCGGCGCGGGCCATGGCGTCGTGCTCATCGCCGGCCGCGGATACATCGGGATGCTGTGCGCGCCGTGCGGGCGCGGCTGTTGCCCGGGGCATGGCGGGCTCGTTGCGGATCTGATTCGCTGCCGAGGTGCTCGAATTCGACCGACAGGCCGACGAACTGGTCCGTTCCTGCCTCGCCGCCTCCACGGTTGGGGAGGATCGTCTGCGAACGCTCATCGCCCCGCTGCGGGAGCGGGCCGCGCAGCTCGATGCCGGCGAGTCGGCACCGGGCACGGTGCCCTTCCTGCTCGTCGTCACGCGCGAGGTCCTACCCATCCGCGCCGCCATGCCGCTCACCTCGCTGGCAGGCAAGAGCAGGCCGGGCTTCGTCGACCACTCGTTCGAGGAGGGCGCGCTGGAGCGCTTCGTCGCGACCGACGCCGCGCCCCTCCCCGACCTGCGGGCCTATCTGCTCGTCGACGTCGAGCGCGGCGAGGAGTTCTGCGGGGCGGTCCCGAGCGACGCGCTGGCGACCATTGCCGCGCGAGGCCGCACGCCGCTCACGATCGAGGAGGGGATCAGCCTGATCCGCGCTGCGCCCGAGATCCTCGAGAAGAACAAGTGCTTCTCCCTCGGCGGGTCGCGCAGCGGGGACCGGCGGGTGCCGGCGATCTGGATCAGCAAGCAGGCACCGAAGCTCGGCTGGTGCTGGGAAGGC
The DNA here is from genome assembly GCA_040255945.1 of Solirubrobacterales bacterium. GTDB lineage: Bacteria > Actinomycetota > Thermoleophilia > Solirubrobacterales > Solirubrobacteraceae > Baekduia. Next base: position 16,441 of record JBDZVZ010000058.1, read on the forward strand.
AACCCGCATACCTGGCTGGGCATGGCCTCCGCCGCGGCACGCGTCGTGTGACGGCGCGGCGCTCAGCGCGTGCCGGCCGCGACGAGCAGCTCGCAGGGCGCCTCGAAGGCGTCGTCGCGCTCGAACTGCGCGAGGGCCTGTTCGATCTCCGCCCACGCGTCGGCGCGGCCCTCGTCGGTGAGGCCCGCAAGCATCTGGTGCAGCGCGCCGAAGGACTCCTGCTCGAAGCGCAGGCATTCCGCGGTCGAGCCGAGCCGTAGCGGCGCCGGCATGCGCCGAGTCTGCACCGCGCTGAACCCGGCGCGTTCGTAGGCGGCCTCGATGACGCCCGGCTCACCGAGGCTGAACGGCCCCGGCTGCCCGGGCGCCGGCGGTGGCAGCTGTGCTCGGCGGCGGACGATCGCGATCGGCACCGAGAAGAACCCGTTGGCCTCCGCGGTCGAGTACACGATGCCGGCGAGCCGGCCACCCGGCTTCAGCGCCCGCCACATCCCGCGCAGCGCGGCCTGCTGATCGGGGAAGTAGATGAAGCCGACGCGCGAGATCACCGCGTCGAAGGACCCCTCCTCGACGTTGAGGCGCTCGCCGTCGACCAGCGCCGTCTCGACGTTGTCGAGTCCCGCCTCCCGCGCCCGCCGGCCGGCGTACTCGAGGAGGTTGGACGAGATGTCGGTGGCGAGCACCGACCCGTTCGGTCCGACCCTGCGTGCCGCCGCCATCGACTGGCCGCCCGCGCCGGCCGCGACATCGAGGACGCGGCTGCCCTCGCCGATCCCGGCCAGGTCGAGCATGGCTTCGGTCGCCGGGCCGAGCCAGCGGTCGATGACCTCGCCCCAGCGATCCCAGGCGGCGGCCGCGTCCTGCCACTGCTTGCGCGTCGTCTCCTTGTAGACGGCCGGATCGAACCCCTGGGCGGACATCGTGCTCCTTCGCTGGGAAAGAGAGCGGCAGCCGTGCGCCAGTGGAGCCAGACGGGTTCGAACCGACGACCTCCTGCTTGCAAAGCAGGCGCTCTCCCAACTGAGCTATGGCCCCGAGGGCGCCCATGGTAGCCCCCCGCGGGGCGGGCGGCGAGCGCGCCGGGGCAAGAACACGAGCGCGCCGGCGAGAAGACTCTCCGGCGCGCCCGCGGCGTCCTTCGCCCTCGTTGCGGAGGGCGTGCGCGCCGAGCTGTTCCCCGATGCCGACGCGCTGCCTGTGTCACGGGTCGTGTCGGCGCCCTGACCCGCCACCTCGACTGCGGCGTCTCCGGCGTGGACGCGTGATCGACGCCTACAGGTGCAGCGTGCCGTCGGCCACGATGACGACGTCGCCGCTGACCCGCGGGCGCCCGCCCTCCATGGCCGCATCCATGCGGCTCGGGCGGCCGAGCTCCACGCCCTGGCTGACGACGATCCGCTCGGTCCCGAGATGGCGGTGCAGGTAGGCGCACAGCGGGCCGGCGGCCGAGCCGGTGGCCGGGTCCTCGCGTGCGCCGGCCGGGTCCTCGAAGTAGGCGCGCGCCCGCGCGGTGCCGTCCTCCCCGACGACGAACGGGTAGAGCGTCACCGTGCCGGTCGCCTCGGTCACCGTGCGCAACCGGTTGATGTCGGGAGTCGTCCGGCCCAGTGCGCCGGCGTCGCGCACCGGCACCAGCAGATGCCGCACGCCGCACGAGATCGCCTGGACGGGCAGCTCCGGATGGGCGTCGCCGGCGCCCAGCCCGATCGCGGCCAGGACGTCGGACGGGTCCTCGACGCTCGCGCCGAACTCGGCGGGTTCCTGGAGCATCGACGCGCGGCCCTGCCGGCCGGCCAGCTCGACGTCAACCGGCTGCAGCCCGGCCTCGGTCTGCTGGACGTAGCCGGCCTGGGCGCGGCCCTCGGCGTGGGCGACCGCGACGGCCGTCCCCAGCGACGGATGCCCGGCGAACGGCAACTCGCGCAGCGGGGTGAAGATCCGGTTGCGGTAGTCGGCTCCCGCCGCGGTCGGGGCCTGCACGAACGTCGTCTCCGACAGGTTCGTCTCGCGCGCGAAGCGCTGCATCGTCGCGCCGTCGAGCTCGTCGGCGTCGTGGACGACCGCGAGCTGGTTGCCCTCCAGGACCCGGCCGGCGAAGACGTCCAGCCAGGTGAGGCGACGGCCCGTCGCCGCCACCTAGAAGTCGAAGTCCTTGGGCGGCTTCTGCTCGAACCAGAGCCGGTCGTGCTCGGGCGTCTCCTGCAGGAACTCCGGGGTCTCCTCCAGGACGTCCTCCTCGCCGGGCGCCACCTCCGGGTCCGACGCGCGCGGGGGACGGCCCTGGCCGAGCGCCTCTTCGAGCTCGCCGGCGCTGAACTCGCGGGTCGGCTGGTGGGCGAGCGGGTCGCCATGGGGCGGGGTGATGTCGTGCGGGTCGGCGACCGGGTCGTCGCCGGGGTGGACGACCGGGTCGGGCGCCGGCTCCGCCTCGGGCTCGTGGTCGCGCGCGTGCTCGTCGCGGTCGTGGTCGCGGGGGGCCGCCGGCTCGCGGTGTCGGGGCGTCTCCTCGGCGTAGGCGGCGCCGGGCTCCTCGAGGCCCGCGGGCTCCAGGTCGGGCTCGGTCTCGTGCAGCGGCGCGGGCGCCGCCGCCGGGGCCGCGGCGGCGGCCTCCTCGCGGCGAACCGGCCCCAGCGCGTCGGCCTCCTCGCGGGCGACCTCGCCCGGGTCGGCGCCGCGTCGGCGCTTGAGCTCGAGGTGCTCCCGGATGGCGTCATCCAACAGGCCCATGCGCCCTAGCGTAACGAGCCGGTTGGCCGGAGGACGAGACCGGCGGCGGCCAGTGGTCAGCCCGCGCGCATCGTGCGGTTCTTGCCGGCGTGCTTGGCCTCGTAGAGGGCGCCGTCGGCAGCGGCGATGAGGCCGCGGACGTCGTCGCCGGAGCCCGGCAGCGCCGACACCCCGAAGCTCGCCGTCACGCGCAGCGGCTCGGCGCTCTCGTCGCCGAGGATCGGCATGCGCAGCGCCTCGATCCCCTCGCGGACGCGCTCGGCGAGGTTGTAGGCACCGGTCAGGTCGGTGCCGGGCAGCACGACGGCGAGCTCCTCGCCGCCGTAGCGGGCCGGCTCGTCGATCTCGCGTGAGACGTCGCGCAGGACGCGGGCGACCTCGCGCAGGACGATGTCGCCCTGCTGGTGGCCGTAGGTGTCGTTGACGGCCTTGAAGTCGTCGATGTCGAGCAGGACGAGACCGAGCTGCTGGTCGAAGCGCTTGGCGCGCTCGACCTCGGCGGTGAGCGTGTCCTGGAAGCGGCGGCGGTTCGACAGGCCGGTGAGCTCGTCGGTGATCGCCTGGCGCTCGACGGTCTCGTGCAGCCCGACGTTCTCGACCGACACGGCCGCCTGGCGGGCGAGGTAGTGGAAGAGCGACTGCTCGCGCTGACTGAAGGGCGCGCCGCCGCGCCAGACGGTGATGAGCCCGGTGACGTGATCGGCCGCGGCGCCCGCGGCCGGGCCGGCGCGCAGCGGGTGCGAGATGGCGTGGCCGCCGTCGACCTCGGCCAGCGACGGCGCGCCGCTGGAGAGCACCTGGCCCTCGACGCGGGTGACGGCCGGGGTGCGCTGGCCGGGCTCACCGAGGTTCGCGACGCGCACGAGCTCACCCCCCTCCTCCTCGACGAGTCGGGCCTGCCCGCCCTCGGCGTCGACCGCGTCGACCGCCGTGCGCACGACGATCTCCAGCAGCCCGAACCGGTCGAGGTTGGCCGCGAACGTCTCGCCGATGCGCCGCAGCGACAGCTCCAGGCGGATGCGCTCCTGGCGCAGCTCGTCCAGGCGCCGCTCGAGCTGCTGCGACATCTTGTTGAACTCGCCGCCGAGCTGGGCGAACTCGTCGCCCCCGCGCGTGGGGACCTGGGCACTGAAGTCGCCGGCGCCGATCCGCCGGGCGGCGGCCAGGAACGTGCCGATCTCGCCCTGCAGCGCGCGGGAGACGACGACGGCCGCGGTGAGCGCGAAGAGGAAGAAGCCGACGAGGATGAGGCCGGCGACCTCGCGGCCCTGACGGATGGCGTCGGCGGTGCGCGCCTCCGGCTCGAGCACCGAGACCTGCACCTGGCCGCCGCGGAAGCCGGGCGTGCTGAAGCTCGCCGCCCGGTACTCGCGGCCGTCGATGGTCACCGTGCCGCGCTGGGCGGGCAGCTTCGCGTCGCCGGCCCCGGGCAGGGTCGCGGCGAGCACGTCGGGGCCGCGCCGGACGATCGTGTCGAGCGTCGTGACGCGCTTGACGAGTCGGGCGAACTCGTCGGCCTCGGTGATTGACGCCTGCAGGATCGCGAGCGACCGGCCCTGGTCGGAGAGCTCGCGCAGGGCGGGGAACGTCGCGGTCCGGCTGCCGGCGTCGGCCAGCACCTTGCCCCGGCGGACGAAGACCAGGCGCTCGGCGGCGGACGTCTCCAGCAGGCGGCGGGTGAGGCGGGCCAGGCGCGCCCGGTCGTTGGCGCGCAGCGCGTCGGCAACGTCGGTGCGGCGGCCGATCCGCTCGGCGAGCCGGCTGGCCCGGTCGCGCTCGTCGTAGTAGAGGCTGATCGCCGCCTCCTGCCGCGCGGCGATCCGGGCGTCGGCCTGCCCGTGCTCGCTCTCGGCGATGAGGGCGAAGATGACGACCGCCATCGCGATCGTCGGGATGACGACCACGAGCACGAAGAACAACCGCAGGCGGGTGCGGAAGCTGGACAGGCGATCGCGCAGATCGCCGAATCGGCCACGGTCGGACATCTCCCGCGGTGAGCGTACCCGCATGGGGGTGCGCGTCCGGCAGGTGTCCATGCAACCCGCCGGCGCCCGGCCCGGCTACAATCGCGGGTCCCGGGGCTATAGCTCAGTTGGGAGAGCGCCTGGATCGCACCCAGGAGGTCGGGGGTTCGAGTCCCCCTAGCTCCACCTCGGGAGAAGCCCCGCTCTGGCGGGGCTTCTCCGTTTCTGGAACAGACGCCTCGTGTGCCGCGGGGAACGACGAGGGAAGCTGGGGACGAGCCCCTACCCTGTTGCGAGAGGCGCCCATGACGTACTCGATCTTCGACGGCAGCGGCAACCTGCTCGACGCGTTCACCGATCGCGCCGCCGCCCTCGCCGGCATCGCCCAGGCGGAGCCCGAGCACGCGAGCGAGGTCTTCCTCATCCCCCAGGACGGCGACGGCATCACGGTCGGCGAGGCCGTGCACGCGTCATCCGTCTCGGTTCCCGCATAGCGCCGCTCCCTCTCTGCCACGATCCATCATCCCGAGCCACCGCGTCGGGACCAAGCATCCGCACGGCTCCCGCGACCGTTCAGTCGCTCTCGTTGGCTAGGTTCCGCACGTGCAACTGATTTCCGGCATTGCGGTCAAACGCTTCCGGTCAATCGCAGAGCTCGACATCGAGTCCAAAGAGCTGACCGCCTTGGTCGGAGGCAATGGATCGGGCAAGAGCAACGTCCTGCGCGCGCTCAACCTGTACTTCAACAACGAAGTCGAGCCGCGCGATCCGCTCTTGCTGTCGCGAGATGTACATCGCCCGTGGAGTAAGCAGGCACCAGTCATCGACGTGGCGGTCGAGTTTGCCTTGCCCGAGTCGTTCAGCATCCACAAGTCGCTACGAGACAGTCTCAGTGCGATTGGCATCGTCCCGCAGGCCCGACTCTGGATCCTGAAGCGCTGGTCGGCTGGCCCGACGCCTGACGAGCCGCCGGTCGTAGAGATCCGGATCGGCAATACCGCTGCGGCCGCTTCCCAAGCAACCGCGCTGGACAACGACGCAAGCCTTGCTGCTGAACGTTCCTGCGGCTCACGCACTTTCGGTACTTGCCGAATTGAGCCAGGCTGGGTTTGACGGAGACCTCGATTCCAGGGATCTGTCCCTGGGG
>JBDZVZ010000128.1:0-5332 GCA_040255945.1 Solirubrobacterales bacterium
TGTCGGTGAGCAGGGGTTCCGTCCGGGAGACGCGCGTCTCGTTGCCGGCAGCGTCGACGGCCGCGACCTTCACGGTGTGGGCGCCGTCGGCGAGCTGGTCGGTCGCCAGCCACACCTCCGTGCCCGGCTCGTCGGTGCAGGGCTGCGGCCGGTCGAAGGAGCAGGGTCGCCGCGTCGTCGCCGCGAGCACGCCGTCGACATAGACCCGCGTCGCGAAGATGCCCGAGTTGTCGCCGGACGGCAGGACGAACGGCAGCCGACCCTCGGCCCAGCCGGTCGACGTCCACCCCGCGCCGCGCGGCGTGCCGACCGACGGGGGCGAGGGGTCGGCCATCGTGAAGAAGATGCTGTAGATGGCGGCCTCGGCGGTGCGGAGGCTCGCCCCGTTGTCGCAAAGGTGGTTTGGCGTGTTCGGCCGACAGCGCAGGCCGATGACGAGGCCGGAGGCGGCGAGGTCCGTCAGGTCCCGGTATGCAGCGTTCAGGACTGTCCCGTACTCGTAGTTCGGGTGCCAATCGTCGGCGCCTACCAGACAGCCGATGCCGGGGCCAGGCATCTCGCACACGTCGAACGGCAGCTGGCCAAGCAAGCCGATGTACGGCTCCCAGTTGTTGTCCCACGCCTTCCCGACAAGCCTCCACATCCGGATCCGCGAGATCGCCGTACCTCCGTTTGCCGTGAACGTGAGCTCGGCGTGAGCACCTTCCGGGGTGTCGGGCTCTCCGCCGGCGTTGGTCAGGTGGTCGGTCACCCAGAGCCCGGTCTGGGTCAGCGTGTCGGGGAGGCTCGTGCCGCCGTTCCCAGCGACAGGCGGGCATTGGATGCCGGTCGACAACGCGGCCCCGTTCGTCGTGCTGGAGGCCCAGCCGACACTCGAGCCCGATTCCCCGCACGATTGGATGACGAACCCGCCCCCGCCGTCCAGCGGACCGGTCGGGAAGAGGTCCGCCGCCGCCGGTGTGGCGACGGCCAGCATGGCGAGCACCGCCGTGCCCGCGCCGCAGATCGTTCGCCTCACCGCCCCCATGGCCCTGAACGATATGGACGCCGCACCGTCGACGCCAACACGCTCAGCGCCGGACGCTGTGCGTGGCTGAGGCCCGACGCCGACCGGAGGGATCGACGTACCGCACGGTGACCTGCGCCAGGGCACCGCGCGCGCGGACCCGGACGTGGCGTTGATTCGCCCTCAACCGACGCACGACCCGCGGAAACGCCGCGCCACGCGGCCGGGCGTAGATGTCGATGCGCGCGCTCGCGCCGCGGGGGCGGTTGAGCAGCGTGAGCGACAGCACGCCGCGGCGGTAGCGGAGGTGACCGACGCGCGGGGTCACGAGCCGGCGGCGGGTCGCCTGGCGCACGGAGCCGGGAGGCCGGGACGAAGCACCGGCGGACCCCGATGGGACGACGGGCGGCGACGGCGGCAGCGGCGTGAGGCTCTGGGTCGCGGTCGCGGGCTCCAGACCCGGGATCGCGGCCCGACCTGCCTCGAGGGCGTCGCCCAGGCCGGCAACCCGGAACGCCGAGGCGACGTCGAGCGTCGGGACGCCTCCGGAGGTACGCGCGGTGGCGACGAGCAGGCTCTCCGCCGCGGCAGCATCGAGATCCGGCCGCAGCCCGCGCAGCTGCGCGAGGACGGCGGCGACGAACGCCGTCGCCTCGCTCGTCCCGTTCGCCAGGGCTGGGCGGCCGTCGGGAAACGCGACGTCGACCGGGCAGCCTGGCCCGTACAGGTCGACGCCGGGCCCTGACGCCGAGAAGCCGCAGCGGCTGCCGCTCGCCGTCGCCGCGCCGACGCCGAGCACCGGCCCGTAGGCGGCTGGGAGGTCGGCCTCCCCACCGCCGTTGCCGGCCGCGGCGACGACGTTGAGGTCGGCGGCGCGCGCGACGTCGATGGCGTTTTCGAGCGTCGCGCGGGTCATGGGGTCCGGCGTGCCCTGCCCGCCGGCCGACAGGCTGATGACCTTGATGTTGTGCGTGTGGCGGTACTGCTTGCAGATCCGCACGCCGGCGAGCAGGTCGGTGAAGGACAGGCCTGGTTGGCCGGCGCGCGCGACGCGCACCGAGACGACGTTCACCGACGGCGCCGCGCCGACCATGCCGAAGCCGTTGTACGGCGCCGAGGCGACCATTGCCATGAGTGTTCCGTGGTGACCGGTCTGGTCGGCGTCGCCCAGGGGCTCGTCGCCGAGCGCGAGCCGCTCGACGACTCGGGCGGTGTCGTCGTTGAGATCGACCCCGGTGTCGATGATGCAGACGGCCGCCGGCGTCGCCGGTGCGCCGATCCAGGTCGAGTCGGTCGCCCGCGCGGCGGACGCCTGCACGGTGAAGATCTGCTCGGCCCCGGCAGCAGCCGGGGCCCCGAGCATGGCGATGAGCAACGCGGCGAACCCCGCGCAGAGCCGGACGGCCATCGCTACGGGCCGACGAGGATCCGCACGGCACGGCTGGCCGCGGGCAGGAATGGGTAGTCGACCTGGCCCTTCGTCACGTGGACCCGGAGGTGGTAGGCGACGAGCCGATTCGTGCGCGTGAAGCGGTACGCGTAGCGGAACCGGCCGTGTCGGTCGGTCTTGACCTGGGCGAACGGCCGCCAGCGGCTGCCGTCCTTCCACTCGACCGCGAGCGTGATGCCGCGCCGTGGGACATGGCCGCCGACGAGCGCCCCGCGCAGCGTCACCGCTTGGCCGTTGCGCAGCCGCCGGCGGTCGGCGCGCAGCTTCACCTGGCCGCGAACGGAGACGCGCAGCGTCGTCGTCGCCCGGGCGGCCGGGTCGTCGGCGTACATCCGGTAGCCGACCGTGACACCGCGCGACGGCCCGCGTCCGATGACGAGCCGCGCGCGACCGGAGCCGTCGGTCCGCAGCTCGCTCGACACCGCGGCGCGACCCGCTGCCTTCGTGGCGACTTGGAGCACCGCATCGGCGACGGCCCGCCCGCTGCGCGTGCACGTCAGCTCGACCGGAATCGACCGGGACCGCCCGTAGGAGACGGTGAGCCGACCGCGGCGGACGCCGACGAGCCGCAGCGACGCGTCGTCGCCCGCGCACGTCGCGCTGGGCCCATCGCCGACGACGCGGCCGAGGAAGGCATGGGCGGCCGCGGCGGCAACGCCCGCCCCAGGCAGGCCGGGAACCGTCATGCCGTCGCCGGTCACGGCCATCGGACGGTCGACACCGCTCGCCGCCGCCTGGACGACGCCCGTGAGCGGCGTGGCGAGCGCCAGGGAGCCGCCCGGATTCGACGCCGAGATGAGATACCGGAGGCGCTTGCCTATGTCGGCGGGCAGGATGATGTATTCCTGCGTCGTCGCGCCGGGAATGGTCACGCATGCGTCGCCGGTAGGGCTGCACCGCTGCCACGCAGCGGTCATGTTCAGCTCCGGCCCTGACCAGGCGCCTACAGAAGCGCGAAGAAGCTGTCCGACGCTCGGGTTGGCAGTGGCAGCCCCATCCTTCCACCCCGGCGCCACGTCATTCACCGGCGGCCGATTCGCCACGAACTTCGTCGCGGTGTACAGCACCGTCTCGTTGCCGGCCGCGTCGACGGCCTTCATCTCGATCTTGTGCTGGCCGTCGCCGATCTTGCGCGTGTCGATGTCCCGAACGGCGGTCACCGACCGCGGGCACGGGACCGCCGTGCCGTACAGCCACGACCCGCTGTCGCCGCCGGCCGGCTGGCAACGCCCGCCGTTCGTGTTCGGGATGGACTGGTCGGCCAGCTGCCCGTCGGCGTAGACCCGCAGATATTGGACACCCGCGCCCAGGTCGGAGGCCGAGTAGTTGAAGCGCTCGACCCCGAGCCACTTGGCGTCGTCCTGCGCCGATCCGTAGGTGCCGCCAGCCGCCGGCGTCTCATTGTCACGGAGGGTGACCACCGGATCCCACACCGCGAGCCAGCCGAAGCCCCACCCGTCGGCCGCGCAGACCGAGGTGCTGCGGCAGCCGACGTGGGCGTTCAGGATCGAGCCGTTGAGCCCGTTGACATCGAACGGCTTCGGGGTGGCGTCGGCGTAGTCCATGACCTGCCCCATGTCGAACCCGTCGCCGAAGATGTGGAGGATGCCGCCACCGGCATCGCTGAGCGTCCTGGCGTAGCCGCCCCAGGAGCCGGTGAACCGCGCGACGCGAGTGTCGGCAGGGGGGTCGTAGTTCCAGCCGATGTTGGTCCAGGCCGGCAAGCTGACCGAGTTGAGCAGGTCGACCTTGAGCCAGTTGTTGCCCCGGGCGCACTCGTCGACGACCACCCCAAAGCCGGCGCCCGCGTAGCCATGCCAGCCGCCGTCAGCGCCGCCGACGGCGCTCGCGGTGTAGCCGCGGCAGGGCGCATGGACGTAGGTCCCCGCCTCGGCGGCGGGCACGAGCGCCAGGGCGGCACCGGCGGTCGCCAAGAGGGCGACGACCAGGACGAACCAGCGCTTCAGTCGGGGGAGCGGCTCCACGGGAGCTTCCTTTCTCGGTCTACGGGTGGGGGGCGAACTCGCCGGTGGACGAGTCGGGCTGGACGGGCTTGGGCGGGCTGGTCGGCGCGGCCGGCCGAGCCGGCCCCGACGTGGTGCTGGCGGAGCTGGCGGCTGCCGCCGACGGCCGGCCGGCGGCCGCCGCGGGCTCGGACGGCAGGAACTCGCGGGCTCGGGTCGCCCGGGCGGTCTTCGGTGCGTTGCCTTCCGCGCGGTGCGCGGTGGCCGATGTGCGCCACGCCTTCGGCAGCGTCACCGTCGCCCGGCCGCCGCTCGTGACGACCTGGCCCTGCGATGCCGCCGATGCGGGTGTCGCGACGGTCCGTTCCTGACGGGGGCTCGGCTGGTGGGCGTCATGGGACGCCCGGTGCTCCTTGACGGCGATGCCGCCGCCGGTCGCCGCGGCGCCGGCCGCCAGCAGGCTCGCGATCTTCGCCGTGCCGATGCCGAAGATGCCCGCACCGCCCGCGCCCGCGGTCTCGGCGACCGGGGCGCCCGGGAGGATCCGCTCCACGAAGCTCGTCGCCTTGATGCCGAACCCGACGAGCCCGACCGGCAGGACCGCCATGAGGGGCCGCTGGGACTCGTGCAGCCCGCGCAGCGTCGCGCGGCATGCGCTGCAGTTGCGCAGGTGCGGACGCAGCTCGGCCAGCTGCTGGGCGGTCGCCTCACCGTCGGCGATCGCCGACAGCAGCGGCTGCCAGCGGTCACACTCGTCGCCGGCCTCGATGCCCGCAAAGCGCTCGAGGAAGCTCTTGCGTCCCTCGGCCAGGCAGCGGTTGACCTTCGTGTAGGTCCATCCGGTCTCGGCGCAGATCTCCTCGTAGCTCTTGCCGATCGCCCTGAGCCACATGGCGCGCAGCTCTTGCGGCT
>JBDZVZ010000010.1:0-68893 GCA_040255945.1 Solirubrobacterales bacterium
AGCGCGCGGGCCACGCCCGCCCAGCGGCCGCCGCGCCGCGTCGCGTGCGGCCCGTCCGCCGCGACGACGACGACGCGGTCGGGCCGCAGCGCGCCGCGGGCATCGGCCACTGCGCTGGCCAGGTGCTCGTCGCCGACATCCACGGCGGTCGACCGGGCGTGACGCCCCACGACCCGCTCCCAGCTGCGCAGCCGCTCGCGCGCGGCCCGTTCGCGGGCGGTGAGGTCGATGATCCAGCGCTCGCCGGCGACAGGTGCCGCCGCGGTGACGATGTGCACGTTCCGGCCGTCGACGACGCCCAGCGCCTGCCGGTGCTCGGCGAGCCCGGGGTCGAACGCCCGGTCGACGACGATGAGGACCCGCTCGGGACAGGCGGAGGTGGTGGAGGGCATCTGGTTCTCCTGACGCTTGGGTGGTTCCACGAAGCCAGGGTCCCCGCCGCTCCACAAGCGCCGGTCAGGAGCGGGTAAGGGTCGGGTAATGCGTTGCGCGCCGAGCCGGCCAGACCGCCCAGGCGGTCACGGCCATCCGGCGGGGCACCCGGTGACAGCGGTCGTCGCCCTTGGCATCCTCGAACGGTGGCCACCATCCAGGAGCCGTCGAGCCTGCTCCGGCACCGGGCCGCGCGCGGGGCGCCGTCGGGCGGGCTGCCGCTCGCCCTCGGGGCGCTCGGGGTGGTCTTCGGCGACATCGGGACGAGCCCGCTGTACACCATGCACACGGTGTTCGCCGCCGGCAGCACCGCGGTGCGGCCAGGGGCGGTGGAGATCTACGGCGTCGTCTCGCTCATCTTCTGGACGATCACCGTCGTCGTGTCGGTCAAGTACGTGGCCTTGGTCATGCGCGCCGACAACGAGGGCGAGGGCGGCATCATGGCGCTCACCGCGTTGGTGCAGCGCCTGCACCCGCGCAGCCCCGCGGTCACCGCCGTGTTCGTCGGCCTGGGCGTGCTGGGCGTGTCGTTGTTCTTCGGCGACGGGATCATCACGCCGGCCATCTCGGTGCTGTCGGCGATGGAGGGGCTCAAGGTCGGCGCCCCCGGGGTCGCGTCGCTGGTGCTGCCGCTGACGCTCGCCGTCATCGTCGTGCTGTTCGCCGTGCAGCGCTTCGGCACGCACGTCGTCGGCCGGCTCTTCGGCCCGGTCATGGCCGTGTGGTTCGTCATCCTGCTGGCGGTCGGCCTGGCCGAGATCGCCCGGCATCCCGGCGTGCTGCGCGGCCTGTCGCCGAGCTACGCGGTGAGCTTCCTCTCCCAGGATCCGGTGACCGGCTTCCTGGCGCTCGCTTCGGTCGTGCTCGCCGTGACCGGCGCCGAGGCCCTCTACGCCGACATGGGGCACTTCGGGCGCGCGCCGATCCGCCGGGCGTGGTTCTGGCTCGTGTTCCCGGCGCTCACGCTGAACTACCTCGCGCAGGGGTCGCTCATCCTGCGCTCGCCGAGCTCGGTCTCAAACCCGTTCTATCTCCTGTTTCCCTCCTGGGCGCAGATCCCGATGGTCGCCCTGGCCGCGGTCGCGACGGTCATCGCGTCGCAGGCCGTCATCTCCGGCACGTTCAGCGTCACCCGCCAGGCGCTGCAGCTCGGCTACCTGCCGCGCCTGACCATCCGCCACACCTCGGGCCAGGAGGAGGGCCAGGTCTACGCCCCGGCGATCAACCTCCTCCTCTTCGTCGGCGTGATCGCCGTCGTGGCGGGCTTCGGATCGTCGGCGGCGCTCGCGTCGGCCTACGGCATCGCGGTGACCGGGACGTTCGTGCTCACGACGATCCTCTTCCTCGTCGTCGCCCGCGCGTTCTGGCACGTCGGCCGGCCGCTGGTGCTGCTCGGGGCCGCGGTCTTCCTCACCGTCGACGTCGCGTTCTTCGCCGCCAACCTCACCAAGGTCGTGCACGGCGGATGGCTGCCGCTCGGGGTCGGCCTGGCGGTCTTCGCCCTGCTGACCACCTGGCATCGCGGGCAGCAGATCGTCAGTCGCCAGCGTGCGGCGGCCGAGGGGCCGCTGTCGCGCTTCACCAACGTCGTGCGGGCGGTGCAGCCCACGCTCGTGCGCGTCCCCGGCACCGCGGTCTTCCTCAACAGCAACCCGAGGACCACGCCGCTGGCGCTGCGGGCCAACGTCGAGCACAACCACGTCCTGCACGAGCGCGTCATCGTCTTGTGCGTCGAGGTCGCGCGCGTCCCCTACGTCGCGCCCGAGCAGCGGATCAGCGTCTATGGCGAGGGCGACCCGCGCGACCGGGTCAGCCGCGTGCATGCGCGAATCGGCTACCAGGAGGCGCCCGACGTGCCCGGACTGATCGGGCAGGCGATCGCCCAGGGCGCACTCACCGACGTGCCGGACGCTGCCGACATCACCTACTTCCTGTCGCGGGTCACGCTGGTGCGCGGCGCCGCACCCGGGATGCGCCCGTGGCGCAAGCGGCTGTTCCTCGCCATGGCGCGGCTGGCCAGCAGCCCGGTCGAGCACTTCCGGCTGCCGCTCGACCGCACGGTCGTCTTCGGCGAGCAGATCGAGGTGTGAGCCCACTCGGCCGTGGACGCCGGGCCGGGCCGGGCGATCCTGGCGAGTTGACGCCCGCCCAGGGGCTTCACGTCACCAGGAGCGCCAGCGCCAGCGCCGGCCCGCGCGCCGTCTACAGCCCCATCGACCGGCCGACGAGCTCCTTCATGATCTCGTTCGTGCCGGCGTAGATCCGGTTGACGCGCGCGTCGGCCCAGAGCTCGCTGATCTTGTACTCGGTCGTGTAGCCGTAGCCGCCGAAGAGCTGGACGCACGCGTCGGAGACCTCCGACAGCAGGTCGGTCGTCCAGTACTTGGCCATCGCGGCCTCCTGGACGGTGCAGGTGCCCTCGACGTACTTGCCGACGACCGTGTCCATCCAGGTGCGCGAGATGGTGACCTTCGTCTGCAGCTCGGCCAGCACGAAGCGCGAGTTCTGAAACGAGCCGATCGGCCGGCCGAACGCCTTGCGCTCCTTGACGTACTCGAGCGTCATGTCGAGCGCCGCCTCGGCCGCCGCCATCGACGACACGGCGAGCCCGAGGCGCTCCGGGATGAGGTGGGCCATGAGCTGGCCGAAGCCGGTGCCCTCCTCGCCGAGCAGGTTCTCGGCGGGCACGACGCAGTCGTTGAAGAACAGCTCGGCGGTGTCGTTGGCGTGCTGGCCGCGCTTGTGGATCTGCTTGCCGCGCTCGAAGCCCTCCATGCCGCGCTCGATGACGAACATCGACAGGCCGCGGTGCGGGTCGTCGCCGGTACGCACGGCGGTCACGACGAGGTCGGCGTTGATGCCGTTGGAGATGAACGTCTTGGCGCCGTTGATGATCCAGTTGTCACCGTCGCGCTTGGCGCGCGTGGCGATGCCCGACAGGTCGGAGCCCGTGCCCGGCTCGGTCATCGCCAGCGCGAGGATCTTCTCGCCCGAGGCGACACCCGGAAACCAGCGCTGCTTCTGCTCGTCGTTGGCGGCGGCGCGCAGGTAGGGCAGGCCGAGGTCGTTGTGGACGGTCGGGCCCATCCAGGAGGACTGCACGACCGCGTAGGCGGCCTCCTCGGCGAGGATGGCGTTGAAGCGCCAGTCGTCGGCCTCCGAGCCGCCGTACTGCTCCTCGACGGCCATGGCCAGGAAGCCGTGCTCGGCCGCCTTGGTGAACAGGTCGCGCGACACGAGGTGGTCGGCCTGCCACTGCTCGTGGTTCGGGACGACCTCGGCCTGCAGGAAGCGGCGGAAGCTCTCGCGGTAGTCGTCGTGGATGTCGTCGAACAGGGGGCGTCGTGCCCCGGGAGCCGTGGAGATGGCCATCACTCGAGCCTTTCGGGAAACGGTCGGCGTTGCGGCCCGGCACCATAGGGACCAGCGCCGCCGCGCGCGTTGTTGAACGCGTCCGGTCGCTCGGGCCTCAGCTCCGGACGGCGCCGACGGCCGCGATCTCCTCGTCGCTGAGCTCGAGCCGCAGGGCAGCGAGGTTCTCGCGCAGATGCGCGACCGAACGGGTGCCCGGGATCGGCGCCATCGCCGGCGACCGGTGCAGCAGCCAGGCGAGCTTGACGGTGTTCGGCGTGGCCCCGTGGCGGTCGGCGATCTCGGCGACGGCCGGGTCGTCGCCGCCGCGCAGGGGGTAGAACGGGACGAACGCCAGACCCTCGCGCTCGCAATGGTCGACGACCTGCTCGTGCTTGCGCTCGACGAGGTTGTAGTGGTTCTGCACCGCGGCGATCTCGACCACGCGCCGGCCGCGCTCGAGCTGCTCGACGGTGACCTCGGAGAGCCCGACCGCGCGGATCGCGCCGCGGTCGACGTACTCCTTGATGACGCCCAGGCTGTCCTCCAGGGGCGTGTCGGGGTCGACGCGATGCAGGTAGTACAGCCCGATGACGTCGGTCTGCAGCGCCTTCAGGCTCTGCTCGATCTGACGGCGCAGCGCCTCGGGGCGGCCCTCGCCGCCGGCGTAGCCGCCCTTCGTCGCGACCAGCAGCTCCGCGGAGCCGCCGCCGAGCGCGGCGCCGATCGTTCGCTCGCTGTCGCCGCCGGTGTAGAGGTGCGCGGTGTCGATGTGGCGCACGCCGGCGTCGACCGCCTCCCGGACGAAGCCGACGTCGTCAGGGGTGAGCCGGTTGGTGCCGAGCCCGATGCGCGGGATCTCGACGCCGGCCAGTGTGGTCGTGGAGGTGGGCATGACGGCTTACGATGCCGCAAAGGCCACGCGATGACGACCACCGACACGTCCACGACCGACCGGACCGACGCCACGCTGCGCGAGGTCGTCGAGACGCTCGCCCCGCTGGAGCGCCGCGCCGGCTCGCCGGCCGAGCGCCAGGCCGCCGAGTGGATCGCGCAGCGCCTCACGCGCGCGGGCGCGCCCGCGCGCGTGGAGGACGTGCCGTTCCGCGACGGCTATGCGTGCCAGCTGCTGCCGCTGGGGGTCGTCGGCGCGCTGGCCGGCCTGGCGGGACTCACCGGCCGCGGCCGCGCGCCCGCCGCCGCCGCGGCGGCCGCAGCGGCTGCCGCGATCGTCGACGACGCCTCCAACGGCGTGCGCATCTGGCGCCGGCTCGTCACGCGCCCCAAGACGACCTGGAACGTCGTTGCCGAGTGCGGCGACCTCGACGCCGAGCGCACGCTCGTCGTGCTCGCCCACCACGACGCCGCCCCCACCGGGATGGTCTTCGACCAGTCGCTGCAGCGCGCGCTGGCCCGGCACTTCCCGGCCGTCGTCGCGCGCATCGACACCTCGCCGCCGCTGTGGTGGCCGGTCGTGGCCGGCCCGGCGCTCGCCGCGCTGGGCGCCGCCACGCGGGCCCGGCGCGTCGCCGCCGCCGGCACGGCGCTCTCGGCGCTGACGGTCGCCCTCGGCGCCGACATCGCGCGCCGTCGGATCGTCCCCGGCGCCAACGACAACCTCAGCGCCGTCGCGGCGCTTGTCGCGCTCGCCGAGCAGCTGCGCGAGCGCCCGGTCGGCGGCGTGCGCGTGCTGCTGGCCTCCTGCGGGGCCGAGGAGGTCCTGCAGGGCGGCATCTACGGCTTCGTCGCCGGCCACCTCTCGCGCCTGCCGCGCGACACGACGTTCGTCCTCAACCTCGACACGGTCGGCTCGCCCGAGCTCATCATGCTGGAGGGGGAGGGGACGTTCCGGATGGAGCGCTACCCGGGCCCGGCGTTCCGCGACCTCGTCGAGCGCGCCGCCCGGCGCACCGGCGTCCCGCTGCGCCGCGGCCTGCTGTCGCGCACGAGCACCGACTCGGTCATCCCGGCCCGCGCCGGCCACCCCACCGCGACGCTCGCCTCCTGGGAGCCGCAGACCAAGCTCCTGAGCAACTACCACCTCATGACCGACACGCCCGAGAACCTCCGCTACGACACGGTTGCCCAGTCGGTCACGGTCGCGCGCGCGGTCGTCGAGGAACTCGCTCGCGGGTAGCGGACAGGGCTGTCTCAGCGCTCTGGTAGTTTCCGCCAAATTCCCTGTGCTGGCAGGCACTTGGAACATGTCAAGGACGTGGCGGAGGCGGTAGGAGACCGCCGGCCCGCCCTCCCGGAGGAGGACACATGCACAGAAGCAGGACGGTGATCGCAGGCGGCCTGGTGGCCGCAGCGATGATGGTCGCCACGGGCTGTGGCGGAAACGACGACAACAGCGGAGACTCGGGCAAGTCCTCCGAGCCGCTGAAGCTCGGCTACGTGCTGCCCGAGACCGGCGACCTCGCCTTCCTCGGCCCGCCGGAGATCGAGGCGATGAAGTTCGCCATCAAGAACATCAACGACGCCGGCGGCGTCCTCGGCCAGAAGGTCCCGGCCGTGGTCGGCGGCGACGAGGGCAACGACGCGGCGATCGCCTCGCAGTCGGCCGATCGCGTCCTGGGCGAGAACGTCAACGCGATCATCGGCGCGGCCGCCTCCGGCATGTCGCTGGCGATCATCGACAAGGTCACGGGCGCCGGCGTCGGCCAGTGCTCGGGCTCGAACACCGCCCCGACGTTCACCGACTACAACGACAACGGCCTGTACTTCCGCACGGCGCCGTCTGACGCCCTGCAGGGTCCGGTGCTCGCCGACGTCGTCGTCGGTGACGGCCACAGCAAGGTGGCGATCGTCGCCCGTGCCGACGACTACGGCAAGGGCCTGGCGGCCGCGGCCGCCAAGTCGCTGGAGAGCTCCGGCGCGACCGTGGCGCTCAGCGACACGTACGACCCGAAGGCCACGAACTTCGACTCGACGGTCCAGAAGATCGTCGGCGCGAAGCCCGACGCGGTCGTCGTCATCGCCTTCGAGGAGGGCAAGCAGATCCTCCGTGGTCTGATCGAGGCGGGCCTGACGCCCGACAAGGTCGGCATCTACGGGGCGGACGGCCTGCGCAGCGAGGACCTCGCCAACCTCGTCGACAAGTCCAACCCGGGCGTGCTGGCGGGCATGAAGGGCACGGCGCCCGCGTCGGCCGACAACCCGGAGTTCACCAAGCAGCTCAAGGCGTTCGCACCGAAGCTCAAGGAGATGCAGTTCGCTCCGCAGGTCTTCGACTGCGTCAACATCATCGCCCTGGCCGCCGAGAAGGCCAAGTCGACGAAGGCCGAGGACTGGAAGGCCGAGGTCAACGGCATCACCAAGGACGGTGAGGCCTGCTCGACGTTCGCCGACTGCAAGAAGCTGCTCGACGACGGCAAGGACATCGACTATCAGGGGGCCAGCGGCCCGCTGGACTTCACCGACCCCGGCGAGCCGGGCAAGGCGAGCATCGAGGTCTACGGGTACGACAAGGGCGGCAAGCTCAAGACGCTCGACACCCGCGAGGCCACACCGGCAACGTAGGTTCCAGGCGAGAGCGCCCGTCCGAGACGATCGGGCGGGCGCTCGTCGCTAGCGTTGGCGCGCCAGCGTGCCGAGGTAGAGCTCGATGACCTTGGGATCGTTGAGCAGCTCCTCGCCGGTCCCGGTGTAGGCGTTGCGGCCCTGGTCGAGCACGTAGGCGCGGTCGGAGATCTCCAGGCAGCGCGAGGCGTTCTGCTCGACCATGAGGATCGAGACGCCGGCGCCGTTGATCCGCTCGATCGCCTCGAAGACCGTGTCCTGCATCATCGGCGACAGGCCGGCCGACGGCTCGTCGAGCAGCAGGACCTGCGGGTCGGCCATGAGCGCGCGGCCCATCGCCACCACCTGGCGCTCGCCGCCCGACAGCGACCCGCACTTCTGGGTGCGCCGGTCGCGCAGCAGCGGGAACAGCTCGCTGACGATCTCGTAGCGCTCCTCGAACTCGTGCGGGCGCACGTAGAGGCCCATCTGGAGGTTCTCCTCGACCGTGAGCGTCGAGAACACGTTGTCGTTCTGCGGGACGTAGCCGATGCCCTTGGGCACCATCGCGTGCGCGCGCAGGTGGGTGACGTCCTCCTCGCGCAGCTTCACGCGGCCGTCGCGGGTCGGCACGAGGCCGAACATCGCCTTGATGAGCGTCGACTTGCCGGCCCCGTTGGGGCCGATGATGCCGACGAGCTCCCCGTCGCGGACCTCGACGTCGCAGCCGTTGAGGATGTTGACCTCGGGGATGTAGCCGGCGACGAGCTGCTCGCAGCACAGCACCGGCGCCGGACCGGCCGGCTCGCCCGCCGGCTCAACCTCGGCGGTCGCGCTGCCCGCGGCGCGCGCCGCGTGCGGGTGCGCCGCATCCTCCTCGTCCTCCCGCGCGCCGAGATACGCCTCGATGACGGCGGGGTTGGCCGCGATGTCCTGCGGCCGGCCCTCCGCGATGACCTCGCCGGCCGCGAAGCAGACCACCCAGTCGCTGATGCCCATGACGACGTCCATGTCGTGCTCGACGAGCACGATCGTCATGCCGTCGTCGCGCATCGCCCGGATGTGGCCGAGCAGCGACTGGGTCAGCGCCGGGTTCACGCCCGCCATCGGCTCGTCGAGCATGAGCATCGCCGGCTCGGTCATGAGCGCGCGCGCCATCTCAAGCAGCTTGCGCTGGCCGCCCGACATCGTGCCGGCGTACTCGTCGCGCATGTGGGCGAGGTTGAACCGGGTCAGCAGCTCGTCGGCGCGTTCGCGGATGCCGTTCTCCTGCGAGCGCCACAGCCCGCGCAGGATCGAGGACCGCAGCCGCTCGCCGCGCTGCTCGGGCGCGCCCAGCATGAGGTTCTCGAGCGCGGTGAGGCGCATGAGCGCCTTCGTGAGCTGGAAGGTCCGCACGAGCCCCAGCCGGGACACGCGGTAGGCGGGCAGGCCGGCGAGCTCGCGGCCGTCGAACGACCAGGTGCCGGCGTTGGGCCGGTCGAAGCCGGAGACGACGTTGAAGAACGTCGACTTCCCGGCGCCGTTGGGCCCGATGAGCGAGGTGATGGCACCGCGCTGGATCTCGAGGTGGTCGACGCAGACCGCCTGCAGGCCGCCGAAGCGGCGGGCGACGCCGTCGACGGCCAGGATCGGGTCGGGCTTGCGCACGCCGGGCTCGGCCGGCACGTCGGCCAGCTGGGCGGCGACCGCCTCCGACCGGGTGGCCTGCGCCTCGGCGCGCACCGCCTCCGCGCGCTCGCGCAGCTCGTCGGGGACCGGAGGCTCACTGGACATCGAGCCGCATCTCCTTGCGGTTGCCGAGGATGCCGGCGGGCCAGAAGACCATGAGCACCACGATGCCCAGGCCGACGAACGCGAGGCGCACCGCGCCGACGTCGCCGGCGTCGAGGATGCTCGCGGGGATGAGGCCCGACGCGGTGCCCTGGCGCAGGAACTCGTCGAGCGCGGTGAGGATGAACCAGAAGACGACCGAGCCCAGCACCGGGCCGAGGACGCGCCCGGCGCCGCCCAGGATCATGATCGCGTAGAGGTAGAACGTCAGCGTCGTGCCGTAGTTGTCCGGGGTGACCGACTGGACGTTGATCGCCAGCAGCGCGCCGGCCACGGCACCGATCACCCCGCCCAGGATGAGGCTCTGGATCTTGTAGGAGTAGACGTTCTTGCCCAGGGCGCGCGCCGAGTCCTCGTCCTCGCGCACCGAGCGCAGCACCCGGCCCCACGGGCTGTGGACGAGCAGGTAGACCAACAGGCAGGTGATGGCCACCACGCCCCAGCCGACGATCATCACCCACAGCGAGCGGGCGCTGAACAGCAGCGGGTCGACGCCGTAGTTGCCCGGCGAGATCGGGTTGAGGTCGTAGAAGCTGTTGGCGAACTGCCGCAGCCCGTAGACGCCGCCGGTCACCGGCTCGGCGTAGCCCGATCGGTAGAAGTAGCGCAGGACCTCGCCCGCGGCGATGGTGGCGATGGCCAGGTAGTCGCCGCGCAACCGCAGCGCCGGGATGCCGAGGATGAGCGCCAGCACGACCGCGCAGCCCATGCCGATGAGCACGCCGACCCACAGCGGCAGGCTCCAGGTCGCCACCGACACGGCGACGCCGTAGGCGCCCACGAGCATGAACGCCACCTGGCCGAAGTTCAGCAGGCCCGTGTAGCCGAAGTGGATGTTCAGCCCGATGGCGGCCAGCGCGTAGATCGCCGCCTCGGGGCCGAGCATGCCCTGCACGCCGGTCGACAGGATCTCGATCAGGTCCATCTCGTCACCCCACCCGCTCCGCCCGGCCGAGGATGCCCTGCGGGCGCACGATCAGCACGATGATGAGCGTCAGCAGCGCCCACGCGTTCTGCAGCTCGACCGCGAACCACAGCGTCGACAGCTGCGCCACCAGGCCGACGACGAGGCTGCCGATGACGGCGCCGAACGCGCTGCCCAGGCCGCCGAGGATGACGCCGGCGAACATGAGCAGCAGCAGGTTGAAGCCCATGTCCCAGTAGACGGCGGTCGTCAGCCCGTAGAACACGCCGCCCAGCGCGGCGAGCGCCCCGCCGAGGATCCACACCCAGAGGATCACCCGGTCGACGTCGATGCCCGACGCCTCGGCGAGGTCCTTGTTGTTGGCGACTGCGCGCGTGGCCTTGCCGATCCGCGTGTGCAGCAGCAAGAGGCCGACGCCGACGATGACCGCGATCGAGATGAGCGTGATGATGAGGTCGCGCGGGGTGATCGTGACCGGTCCGAGGTCGAGCGCCTTCTGCACCGTGAACTCGTCGTACTGGCGGCGGCGCGAGTCGAAGATCACGAGGATGAGGTGGCGCAGCAGGGTCGCCAGGCCGATCGAGATGATGAACATCTGGATGAGCCCGGTGCCGCGCCGGCGCATGGGTCTCCACAGCCCCAACTCGAACGAGCCCCCGATGAGGCCGCCGGCCAGGACCGCCAGCAGCGTCGCGACGATGAGCGGCAGCCCGACGGCCGGACCGCTCAGCGCGAACGCCACGAGCGCGCCGATCGTGACCATCTCGCCGTGGGCGAAGTTGATGAGCCGCGTCGTGCCGAAGATGAGCGAGAGGCCGATCGCGGTGATGGCGATGATGACGCCGTACTTGATGCCTTCGACGACCTGCTGGGCGAAGCGTCCGGCGAAGCTGCGCTGCGTGGCCTGCTGCGGTTGGGGCGCTGCGGCGGGCGCGCCCGGCGTCGCCGTCGCCCCGCCGCCCTGGCCGGTGCCCTCCGGCTGGGACCCGCCCGGGGCCGGCGCCGCCTGGCCGGGCTGGGGCTGCTGCTGGGCGCCGGCGGGAATGAGCGGGAAGATCACCGTGCGCTTCGCGCCGGGCCGGACCTCGACGTCGCCGAGCGTCTCGCCGGACGTCGTGCGCACCTGGACGCCCCCGGGCAGCGTGTCGACGTCGAGCTGCACGCGGTAGGTCGCGGGCCCGGGGACGGCGACCTCCCAGGTGCCGTCGGCGGCGGTGCGGTCCTTGCCGATCTCGCCCTGGTCGCCGCTGACCGTGATCGTGACGCCCTTGACCGGGTCGCCGTCGGGGCCGCGCAGCGTGCCCTTGATCGCCTCGCCCTGCGCGGCGGCGGTGGCGACGCTCAGGACCGGGGTGCCGTCGCGACCGGCGGGGGCGGCGGCGAGCAGCAGCAGCGCGAGCAGGCAGGCGCAGACGAGGCTCGGCAGGGGCGGCCTGCGTCGGAGCACGTCCTGGCGCGTCCCGCGGCGGGCGGGATCGGCGCCGCGGTGCTGTTCTCTCCTCAGAGCCGACAAGTGCGACGCTCGGACCCCTGAGCCACCGTGCCCGCGAGGCCGAAGCGCCCGGGACGCTAGCCGAAGCGGCGGCGTCGGCGCCAGCCGGTACCCGGCGGGGCTCGCGGGAGGCAACCGCGATCGCTGGCATGACCTTCGCGTGCGGGTTACGCTCGGCGCACGAACGGTCATGCACGAGGCGGCGCTCACACGGTTGCTGGAGGTCGGTCGGGGGCTGCTGTCCGAGCTCGATCTCGATGTCGTGCTCGGACGGGTGCTCGGCGTGGCCCGCGAGCTCACCGGGGCCGCCTATGCGGCCGTCGGCGTTCTGGACGAGCAGCGCTCCGGCCTGGAGCGCTTCATCACCAGCGGGGTGTCCGAACAGCTAGCAGCGGAGATCGGCGATCTGCCGCGAGGCCATGGCGTCCTGGGCCTGCTCATCGAGGACCCGCGGCCGCTGCGCCTCGACGACGTCAGCAGGCATCCCAGCTCCTACGGGTTCCCGCTCAACCATCCGCCGATGCGCACGTTCCTCGGCGTGCCGATCCTCGTGCGCGGCGAGGCCTGGGGCAACCTGTACCTCACCGAGAAGGCGGGGGGCGAGCCGTTCTCCGCCGACGACGAGCAGGCGATGGTCGTTCTGGCCGACTGGGCCGCGATCGGGGTCGCCAACGCCCGCCTCTACCAGGCCGCGGCCGGACGGCGCGACGAGCTCGAGCGGACGGTGCGGGCCCTGGAGACGATGACCGAGATCTCCACCGCGATCGGCGGCGAGATCGAGCTCGAGCGCGTCCTCGAGCTGCTCGTCAAGCGCGGGCGGGCGCTCGTGGAGGCGCGCACCATGGTGCTCGCGCTCGCCGACGGCGCGGACCTGCGCGTGGCGGCCGCCGCCGGCGTCGTCCCGGACGGGATGATCGGGCGGCGGGCGCCGATCGCCGGGACGGTGCTGGGTGGCGTGCTGCGGTCCCGCGGCCCCAAGCGCCTCACCGACCTGAGCCGCCGGGCCAGTCAGCCGCTCGTCGGCGACCTCCAGGCCCAGGCCGGCCTCATGGTGCCGCTCTCGTATCGCGGCCGGTCACTCGGCGTGCTCGCCGCGTTCGACCGCCTCGAGAGCGGGCCCGAGTTCAACCGGCGACGACGAGCGGCTCGTGCTGGCGTTCGCCGCCAGCGGGGCGACCGCGGTGGCGACCGTGCAGACGGCGAGGTCCTACTCGCTCGAACACAGCATCCGCGCGTCGGAGGCCGAGCGCCGGCGCTGGGCGCGCGATCTCCACGATGAGACGCTGCAGGAGCTCGGCGGCCTGCGCCTGCTGCTCAGCGCCGCCCGACGGCACCCGGACCGAAGCCGGGTCGACACCTCCCTGGACGAGGCGGTCGAGCTCGTCACGACCGGGATCGCGAACCTGCGCGCGATGATCGCCGACCTGCGGCCGGCCGCTCTCGACGAGATCGGCCCGGAGGCGGCGCTCGTGAGCCTCGCCGAGCGGGTCCGGGGCCGGCACGGCCTGGAGGTCTCGCTCGACGTCGATCTCGACTTCGAGCAGGGACGCGCCGCGACGCGGCATGTCCCCGAGCTCGAGGAGGCGACGTACCGCATCGTCCAGGAGGCGCTCACGAACACGATCAAGCACGGCGAGGCGACGTCGGTCAGCGTCACCGTGCACGAGGCAAACAGCGCCCTGGCGATCACGGTTCGCGACGACGGCCGCGGGTTCGACCGCTCGGCCCGGGCGGCCGGGTTCGGCCTGCTCGGCATGCGCGAGCGGGTCGCCCTGCTCGAGGGGCAGCTCACCGTCCAGTCGGCGCCCGGGGAAGGGACCGCGATCGCGGTCACGTTCCCGGTTCGGCGCCGGCCGGCGGGGTCGGAGGCGGGCACCGGAGCGGTGGCCTCCTGAGCCTCGGCCGGCGACGCGACCCGTACATCGAGGCAGCCGGCCTGCGGGAAAGCGCCGAGGCCGCACGGCGCCCGTCGGCGTATGGTCGGGCCATGAGTGGGCGACCACGGGACAGCGGGACGGTCGCCGTCGTCGTCGGCGACCCGTATCGGCATCACTGCTGCGGTGACGTCGAGGACGTGCTCGCGCGCGTGCCCGGCGTCGAGGTGGTGGCGACCGCGACGGACCGCTTCGTCGCCGGAGAGCTGCTGCGCCGTCTGCAGCCCGACGTGGCCGTCATCGACATGGCGCTGCTGTCGACCTGCGAGTTTCCGCTGCACGGCTGGGGCCCGGTGCCCCACGACATCCGTCTGATCGCCGTCGGGTTCGACACCGACCCCGCCACGACCGCCCACCTGCGCAGCGCCGGCTTCGCCGGCCACGTCGCCCGTCAGCGCCTGGCCGACGACCTGCCCGGGCTCGTGCTCGGTGACGGGGACGACGTCCGCACGCTCAGCGCCGCACGGTGAACGTGACCGGCTCGCCGAGCGTCACGCCGCCGTAGCGGAAGCGCGCCGTGTAGGTGCCCGGGCCGTCGTTGGCGAAGTGCCGGCTCCAGCGGGCCTTCACCGTCCACAGGTTGCCGTTGCGGCGCAGGCGGAAGCGCCGGCACTGGCGGCGGTCGGTCGGGGTCGTGACGCACACCTGGACGCGGCCGCTGAACGAGAACGTGCTGAGCATGAGCCAGCGGACCCCGCCGCGCTTGACGGCGCCCAGGCAGTAGTCACCGCTCGGCGAGCAGGAGCTCGTGGCGGCGGGGGCCGGCGCGGCGGCGGCCAGAAGGGCCGTCAGGGCGATGGCCAGCGCCGCGGCGCACGTCGTTCTCGGTGATCGGATTCCGGGCACGGCCCGCGAACCTACCGTCAGCGGCGGGCGGCTGACCGCCCTCAGGCGTGCTCGCGGTGCAGCTCGGGCAGCAGCGCGGCGAGGTTGGCGTACTCGGCGGCGCAGTGCTCGGCCATCGCCCGGGCCGCCCGCCCCGGCAGCAGCCGACGCCGGACCGGCGCGCGGTTCAGCACGCCGGCGGCGAGGTCGGCGACCGGCCCGGGCAGGTAGGGGCGCAGGGCGGCGCCGATCCAGAACCGGCTGCGCTGGACGAGCCCGTCGTCGGCGGCGAGGAAGACGTGGACCATGAGCGTGTGCTGGGCTCGGCGCCGGTCGTCGCCGACGAGGCCGCCGACGATCGTGGCGACCCGCGGGTCGTCGAGTGCGTCGGTCGTGAAGCCGAGCCCGGTGGGCTTCAGGAAGCTGATCCTCAGGTGGCTCATGCCGAGGCCGACGTCCTCGACCGGATGGTGGACGGCGCCCCAGAACGGCTTGGCGCCGGGGTGGGCCGGCGGCCGGAAGCGGACGTCCTCGTGGGCGCCCGGAAACCACAGCCGGTAGCGGATCGGGTCGCGCGGATGCCAGTCGAACCACCAGTCGACCATCTCGGCGCTCACGCGCGGCATCGCCGTGCGCACGGCCGCGTAGTGGACGCCGCCGGGCAGCACGCACCACCCGGTCTCCGCGTCGACGGGCGCCGGGTCGAGCAGGCGGTCCAGGGCGTCGCGCGGCAGCGCCTGGTCGGGGTCGATCGGGCCGCGCGCGATCGCCTCGACGACCTCGGGCGCCGCCGGGGCCATGGGCCGGCTCAGGTAGGAGGCCAGCGTGGCAGCCACGAGGCGCAACGTACGCCGTTCAGGCGAGCCGGTCGAGCGCCGCCGCGGTGATCGCCTGGATTCCGGTCGCCAGCGTGGGGTCGATGACCGGCGCGAACTTCGGGTTGTGGTTCGTGGGGATGTCGTCGGCGACCCGGCCCGCCTGCTCGGCACGGCGGTACTGGTCGGGGTCGGTGCCGCCGACGTACCAGAACACCGACGGCACCTCCCACTCGGTGCCGAACGACCCGAAGTCCTCGCTGGCCGACACCGGCGAGGCAAGTTGGTGGACATGGTCGTCGCCGAACCGGGCGCGCAGCGCGGCCGCGACCCGGTCGGTCGCCGTCGGGTCGTTGATCGTCAGCGGGTAGTGCTCGGTCGTCGTGATCTCCGGCGGCTTCGGCGCCCCCGACGCCTGCGCCTCGGCCTCGACGATCCGCCGGATCGCGTCGAGCACGCGGCGGCGCACCCCCTCGTCGAAGCTGCGCACGTTGACCCGCAGCAGCGCCTCGTCGGGGATGACGTTGTCCTTCGTACCCGCCTGCAACGCGCCGATGGTCACGACCGCCGCCTGGGTCGCGGCGACCTCGCGCGAGACGACCGTCTGCAGCCGCATGACCGTCGCGGCCGCCATGACGACCGGGTCGACGCTCGACTCGGGCATCGAGCCGTGCGCGCCCCGGCCGAACATCCGGATCTCGAGGCTGTCGGCGGCCGCCTGCGTGGTCCCGGCGCGGTAGCTGATCTCCCCGGCCGGCGCGGGCATGACGTGCTGGCCGAGGATGACCTCCGGCTTGGGGAAGCGGTCGAACAGCCCGTCGTCGATCATCGCCTGGGCGCCCTGGGCGGTCTCCTCGGCCGGCTGGAAGACGGCCAGCACGGTGCCCCGCCAGCCGTCGCGGGCCCGGGCCAGCAGCGTCGTGGCTCCCATGAGCCAGGTGACGTGCAGGTCGTGGCCGCAGGCGTGCATGACCGGGACGTCGTTGCCGGCCGCGTCGGTCGCCGCCTGCGTGCTCGCGTACGGCAGGCCGGTGGCCTCCCGGACCGGCAGGGCGTCCATGTCGGCGCGCAGCATGACGGTCGGCCCGTCGCCGTTGGCCAGCATCCCGACGACCCCGGTGCCGCCCACGCCGGTGGTCACCTCGTAGCCGGCGGCCTGCAGACTCGCGGCCGCGATGCTCGCCGTGCGCCGCTCCTGCAGCGACAGCTCCGGATGGGCGTGGATGTCGCGGTAGGTGTCGCGCAGCCCGTCGAGCAGCTCGTCGAGCCCGCCCAGGACCGATTCGGTCGTCGTCATGTCGGACATCCCTGCTGTGGTGTGCCGGTGGGACCTTACGAGTGGCGATCTACCCGGAGGCGGCCGGCAACGGTCCCGCGCCCGGACGAACGGTCAGCGCGGCAGTGGGTAGCGACTTCGACGTCACGCTGATCCTCTGGCTGAACCTGCTGGGCACCTTCGTGTTCGGGCTCAGCGGCGGGCTGGCCGCGGTCCGGGCGCGCCTGGACGTGTTCGGCGTGGTCGTGCTGTCGTCGGTCGTCGGGCTGGCCGGCGGCGTCGTCCGCGACCTGCTCATCGGCGTCCCGCCCGCGACGTTCCGCGACTGGCGCTACCTGGCCGCGGTCGGCGCGGCAGGCGCCGTGTGCTTCTTCGCCGCGCAGGCGGTCGAACGGGTCGAGCGCGCCGTGCTGATCTTCGACGCGCTCGGCCTCGCGGTGTTCTGCGTCACGGGCGCCAGCAAGGGGCTCGACAACCACCTCGGCCCGGTCCAGGCGACGATCCTCGGCGCCATCACCGCCATCGGCGGCGGCATGCTGCGTGACGTGCTGCTGCGCGACGTGCCCACCGTGCTGCGCCATGAGCTCTACGCGATCCCCGCCCTGCTCGGCGCGGCCGTCGTCGCGATCGCGCACGTCGCCGGCAGCGCGAGCGCCCTGTTCACGCTGCTCGGGGCGTCGCTCTGCTTCGGGTTGCGCCTGGTGGGCATCCACTACGGGCTCAATGCGCCCTCCCCGCCGACCCCACGGCCGCGCGACGACCGGCCCGGATGACGGCGCGACGTCGCCTAGGACGGCCCGGCGGCCTGCGCCTGCTCGACGGCGGAGCGCAGAGCGCCGCGCCACGGCCCGCCGTGGCCGGTGAGCGTGATCGCCGCGTCGAGCCCGGCGAGCGCGTCGAGTGAGGCGAGCGCCTGCGGGCTGTCGGCGGTCGCCGCGCCCGCCACGATCTGCGGTCCGGTCCCGCCGGTGTACGGGTTGACCATGACGAACGCGTCGCCCGCGAGCACCGCGCCCCGGTCGGGGAAGTGCAGCGAGCAGTGGCCGTGCGTGTGGCCGGGCGTGAAGATCACGCGCGGCCGGCCGGGCACGTCGAGCTGCGCGTCGCTCGTGTAGGTCTTGACCTCCTTGGTGCCCTTGACCCACAGCGCGCCCCTGGCGCCCATCGCGGTGAAGATCTTCAGGAAGCCGGGGTAGCGGGCGTACAGCAGCCGGCTGCGCTCGTGGTCGAAGCGCCACGGATGCTCGGTGACCGCCACCTCCTTCTCGTGCGCCCACACGGGCACCCCGAGCTCGGCGCGGGCCCGCTCGGTGAACCCCATGTGGTCGAAGTGGGCGTGGGTGAGCACGACCGCCTCGATGTCCGACGCCTTGCGGCCCAGGGCGCGCAGCGCCTGCTGCAGCGTCCCCCACGACCGCGGAAAGCCCGTGTCGACGATCGTGAGGCGGTCGCCCTCCTCGACGAGGAACCAGTTCGTCGACGCCTCGTCGATCCGGTGGATCCCCTCGGCGGCATGCCGGTGCAGCATGGGCACGCGCTACCCGGTCGGCGGGTGGCACAACGCGGCGGGGCGACGGCCGGTGTGATGGGGGGCACAGCGCCGTTGTCCTGTGACGCACCGTCGACGTACGCCTCGGCCGGGCGCGTCCGATCACCCGGGCGTGCGGATCGCCCATCGGATCTCCATGCGGACACGGCTGCTGACCGTGGCCCTCGTACCGCTCGCCGGCCTCGTCGTCTTCGCGCACCTCTGGTCCAGCGATCGCAGCCACCGGGCGGACCGCGCCGACGAGCAGGTGCGCGTGACCCGGGTCATCACCGGCCTCGGCGAGATCATGCTGTCGCTCGACATCGATGAACGGGTGCAGGCGGTGCAGAGCGCCCTCAGCGGCCCGCCGGCCGTC
This sequence comes from Solirubrobacterales bacterium, assembly GCA_040255945.1. GTDB lineage: Bacteria > Actinomycetota > Thermoleophilia > Solirubrobacterales > Solirubrobacteraceae > Baekduia. The sequence goes on from JBDZVZ010000010.1 coordinate 18,289, forward strand.
ATCGCGCAAGCCGCCGGCGGCCAGGCCCGCCGCGAGATCGAGCGCAACCGCCGCATGCTGGACCGCGACGCCGACACGATCGACCGTCTCGTCGGACGCCCCGGCGCCTGGCAGGCGACCGCCACACGCATCGACGCCGTCCTGCACGCCCGCCGTGCCGGTCGCGCCACGGTCGACCCGGACGAGGGCCAGACGCTCGTCCAGCGGATCGGCACGCGCGGCCTCTCCGACGGCGCCGCGTTCCTCGCTCCGCTGGCCGCCCGCACGACGCTCGACGGACGGTTGCGCGTCCGGGTCCCCGAGAGCGCCGCCGCCCATCGCGAGCTGCAGCGCCTGTTCGACGATCTGGCACGGACCGGCGCCGGCTCGCAGGCGGGCGCTCGGCTCATGGGACACGCCGCCGCTCTGCAGCGCGCCGCCTACCGGGAGGTGTTTGCCGTCATGGCCCGCGTCGGGCGCCGCGACCTGCGCGGCGCCGAGTCCGACCTCCTGCGCTCCCACTACGACCAGCAGACGAGCATCGAGATCATGCGGGCGACGGTCCCGCGCGCCCAGGCGTCGATCGTCGAGACCGTGGACGCCGGGCCGGTGCGGCACGGCTGGGAGCAGTTCATGCGCGACCTGCGCGGCCGGATGCGCTCAGGGCAGACGCCGACGCTGCCGTCCGACGCGCTCGTGCGCCGCGGTGCGCCGTGGTTGGGCACGGTCGGCGCGCTGCCCCAGCAGCTCGGCACGAGCCTGCGGGCCAGCGCCGCCGCACGGGCGAGCGACGCCCGGCGCGACGTGCGGATGTCGCGCGTCACGGCGGTGGGCCTGCTGCTCGTCACGCTCCTGCTGGCGGTCGTCACCCTGACCTCGATCCGCCGGCCGCTGCGACGACTCGAGGCCCGCGCCCGACGGCTGGGCGACGGTGAGCTCGACGCCGCGACCTGCGACCGCGACGGTCGGCGCGGCGGTCCGCCCGAGGTCGCGGTCGTCGCCCGCGCGCTCGACGACCTCGCGTCGAACCTCGACATCGTCGGCCGCCAGGCGGCGGCCCTGGCGCAGGGCGACACGCAGGCCGCCGTCCTGCGCGCCCCCGCCCCGGGCGTGCTCGGCGAGGCACTGCAGCAGTCGGTGCGGCGGCTCTCCGCGGTGTCCGAGCAGCTGCGCGCCAGCGAGGCGCTCTCGCGCGCGACGATCGACACGGCCGCCGACGCGATCTGGACGGTCGCGGTCGACGGCAGGATCCTCACCGCCAACCCGGCCGCCGCGCAGCTGCTGGGCGACACGGGCACCGCGGGCCGCCCGGTCGCCGACGTGCTCGGTGGCGAGGTGGCGGGCGCGGGTGGGGCACCGGTCGCCGAGCTCGGCAACGACGAGCTCTGGCTGCGCCGCGCCGACGGCTCGCGGGTGCCCGTGCTCGCCTCGACGAGCCGCGTCGACGGCGACGACCCGGTGTGGACCGTGTTCGCCCGCGACATCTCGGTGCTGAAGGCCTACGAGGCGAAGCTCGCCCACCAGGCGTTCCACGACGAGCTCACCGGCCTCGCCAACCGCGCCCTGCTGCTCGACCGGCTCGAGCACGCGCTCGCCCGCCGCAGCCGGGACGGCGCAGCGTCGGTCGGCCTGCTCATGGTCGACCTCGACGACTTCAAGGGCGTCAACGACGCGCTCGGCCACGGCACCGGCGACGAGCTGCTCGTCGCGGTCGCCGACCGCCTGCAGTCCTGCCTGCGCCCCGGCGACACGGCTGCGCGGCTCGGCGGCGACGAGTTCGCCGTCCTGCTCGAGGACCTCGCCTCGACCGACGACGCGGAGATCGTCGCGAGCCGGATCATCGAGGTGCTCGGCCTGCCGCTGCACGCCGGCGACCACGACCTGGCGGTTGCCGCGAGCGTGGGGATCCGGGTCGCCGACGCCGACAGCACCCCGTCGACGCTGCTGCGCGACGCCGACACGGCCATGTACGCGGCGAAGACTGCGGGCAAGGCCCGCTCCGAGACGTTCACCCCGTCGATGCACGTTGACGCGACGCGGCGGCTGGCCCTGCGCAACGACCTCCAGGAGGCGCTGGCCCGCGACGAGCTGCGGCTCGTCTTCCAGCCGGTCGTCGAGCTTCAGACCGGTGCGATCGTCGCCGCCGAGGCGCTGTTGCGCTGGGAGCATCCCGTCCACGGCCTCGTCCCGCCGCCCGAGTTCATCCCGACCGCCGAGGAGACCGGGCTCATCGTGCCGATCGGTCGCTGGGTCCTGCGCGAAGCCTGCCGTACCGCGGTGGCGTGGCCCGACGGCGAGCAGGGGCCGGTCGCCGTCAACGTCAACGTCTCCGGCGTCCAGCTGCTCGCCGACGACGTCGTCGCGGTCGTGGGTGACGCGCTCGCCGAGAGCGGGCTGGCCCCGCAGCGCCTCGTCGTCGAGCTCACCGAGTCGGTGCTGCTCGAGGACGTCGACGCGGTCGCCGACGTCTTCGAGCGCCTCAAGGCGCTCGGGGTGCGCATCGCGGTCGACGACTTCGGCACCGGCTACTGCTCGCTGGCGTACCTCAAGCGGTTCCCGGTCGACCACCTGAAGATCGACCGGGCGTTCATCGAGGACCTCACCGGCAGCGGCGGCGACCGGTCGCTGGCGCGCAGCATCGTCGATCTGGCGGGGGTCCTGGGCCTTTCGGCGGTCGCCGAGGGCGTCGAGACGGCCGAGCAGGCGGAGGTGCTCACGACCATGGCCTGCGAGCTGGCGCAGGGCTTTCACTTCTCGCGGCCCGTTGCGCCGGACGCGCTGGCCGCGCTGCTCGAGGGCGTCCGGGCCTAGGTGGTCAGCCGCGCTTCCACCGGCGCAGCGAGCGCAGGGCGTCGGCGCGCGGCTTGACCGCGGTCATGACCCCGAGGTGGTCGAGGCCCGGGTAGCGGCGGTAGGTCAGCGGCGTCCCGTGCTCGCGGTAGGTCACCGCCAGGCTGGAGGTCAGCAGCGGGAGCACCATCTGGTCGGCGAGCCCCTGCTCGATGACCACCGGCGTGCGCAGGTGCAGGTGCTCGGGGTCGGCGTAGGTGTCCATCGCCTTCAGGAACGGCTTGATGTCGGCGCCGGGGCGCAGCACGTCGGCCGGCGTCAGGGGCCCGAAGGCGTCGGGCGCGGCGAGCTGGCCGGTGCAGAGCGTGTCGACGAGGCCGAAGCGCGCCGCCGCCGCGTCGCTGAGCATCGCGGGCACGTCGACGCCGACGCCGAGCTCTTCGATCGCCTTGAGCATGGACACGAACAACGGCGTGAGCGCCGGGCTGCGCAGCGCCGTGATGAACGGCAGCTGCTCGGAGAGCTGGGAGGCGGGGGCGAACGCGATCGTCCCCTTCAGGCGCAGCTCGGGCGTGTACCGGCGGGCCAGCGCGGTGCTCCACAGGGCCGCCTGGCCGCCCTGCGAGTGGCCGATGACGACGACGCGGCGGCTCAGCGAGCGGTTGAGGTGGCGTGCGGCCCGCACCATGTCCAGCACGTCGTGGGCTTCGGCGCGGCCGACGAGGTAGGGGTGCGGGCCGGGGGTGCCGAGCCCCTCGTAGTCGGTGCGCACGATCGCGTAGCCGGCGCGCAGCCAGGCGTCGAAGCTCGGTTGCAGGTAGCGCTCGAAGGCGGGGTTGCGCGATGGTGCACAGCCGTCGGCCAGCCCGGTCGTGCCGTGCGCCCAGCTGACGACCGGCCAGCCGCCCTTCGGCGCGCGGCCGTCGGGGACCGTGACGACGCCCGACACGGCGACCGGCGCGTTGCGCAGGCTGCGGGAGCGGTAGAGGACGAGCGTGCTGCGCGCTGCTGCGGCGGGCCGCGACCAGATGACGCTGCCGTGGCCGGCCGCGCCGGCCGACAGCGCGTCGGCCGGCGGCGTGTAGAACGCGTCGCCCGCCGGGCCGGTGGCCGTCCGGGCGGCGGCGGGCCCGGCGCCGGCGAGAGCGAGGACGAGCAGGGCGATGATGGTGGGGAGCGCGCGCATCGGTCCGGCGATCGTACGCGCGGGCGCGGTCTGCGTGCGAAGGGCGGTGCGCGATCCCGTAGAACATCACCCCATGGGGAAGACCGAGGCCGTGATGATCGACGCCGGTGGGCGGGAGCTGCGCGTCTCCAGCGGCGACCGCATCATCTTCCCGGCGACCGACCGCACGCCGGCGATCTCCAAGCTCGACGTCGTCAGGTACTACCTGTCGGTGCAGGACGGCATCATGCGTGCGCTGCGCGATCGGCCGACGACCCTGGAGCGCTGGCCGAAGGGCGTCCACGAGGACATCGTGCTCTCCACGCGCGAGAAGGGCGGCGGTGACGCGTTCTTTCAGAAGCGCGTCCCGCGCGGCGCGCCCGACTACGTGCAAACCGCCCGGATCACGTTCCCGTCGGGCCGCCACGCCGACGAGATCTGCCCGACCGAGATCGCGGTCGTGGGCTGGGCGGCGCAGATGGGCACGATCACGTTCCATCCGTGGCCGGTGCGCAGCGACGACGTCGACCATCCCGACGAGCTGCGCATCGACCTCGACCCGCAGCCGGGCACCGACTTCGACGACGCCGTGCGGGTCGCGGGGGCGGCGCGCGAGCTGCTCGACGAGCTCGGCTACGTCGGGTTTCCGAAGACCTCGGGCGGGCGCGGCATCCACATCTACGTGCGCATCGAGCCGCGCTGGACGTTCACCGACGTGCGCCACGCGGCGATCGCCTTCGGGCGGGTGCTCGAGGAGCGCCTCCCCGGCGAGGTGACGACGAAGTGGTGGAAGGAGGAGCGCGGGCAGCGGATCTTCGTCGACTACAACCAGAACGCCCGCGACCGCACGATCGCCTCGGCGTACTCGATCCGCCCGAAGCCGGGCGCGCCGGTCTCGGCGCCGGTGACCTGGGGCGAGCTGCCGACCGTCCAGCCCGAGGACTTCACGGTGGCGACGATGCCGGCGCGCTTCGCGGAGGTCGGCGACCTGCACGGGGCCATCGACGACGTCGCCCACTCGCTGCAGCCGCTGCTGGACCTCTACGAGCGCGACGGCGACGGCGACATGCCCTACCCGCCCGACTACCCCAAGATGCCCGGCGAGCCCAAGCGGGTGCAGCCGTCGCGCGACCGCGACCGGCCGCGCTGACGCCGAACCTCAGCGCGACTGCGGCAGCTTCACCGCGCCGCCGCGCCGGGCCGGCGCCGAGGGCGGCGGGACGACCGGGCCGATGTCGCCGTCCGGGGCCTCGTCGAGATCGACGATGACCGGCGCGTGGTCGCTCGGACCCTTGCCCTTGCGGGCCTGCCGGTCGACCCAGGCGGCCTTCACGCGCGGCGCGATGTCGCCGCCGGCGAGCACGAGGTCGATGCGCATCCCGAGGTCCTGGTGGAACATGCCGGCGCGGTAGTCCCAGTAGGTGAAGACGCGCGCGGCGGGCCAGCGGTCACGGACGACGTCGTGCAGACCGAGCGCCTGCAGCTCGGCGAGCGCCCGGCGCTCCGGGGCGGTGACGTGGGTGTGGCCGGCGTAGGCGGCCGGGTCGAAGACGTCGGCGTCGGCGGGCGCGATGTTCATGTCGCCCATGACGACCGACTGCTCGGCGCCGCGTGACGCGACGAGCTCGCGCAGCGCCCCCAGCCAGGCCAGCTTGTAGGTGTAGTGGTCGGAGTCGACCGCGCGGCCGTTGGGGACATAGACCGAGCTCACCCGCACGCCGCCGCAGGTCGCCGCGACGTGACGCGCCTCCTGGTGCGGGAAGCCCGGCCCGCCCGGCAGCCCGACCGTCACGTCCTCCAGGCCGACGCGCGAGAGGATCGCCACGCCGTTCCACGAGGCCTCGCCGTGGGCGGCGACCTCGTAGCCGCGCCGGGTCAGCTCGTCGCCCAGCAGCTCGGTCAGCGTGTCGTCGGCGCACTTCGTCTCCTGCAGGCAGACGACGTCCGGCGCGCGTTCGTCGAGCCACGGCAGCAGGCGGGGCAGGCGCTGGCGCAGCGAGTTGACGTTCCAGGTCGCGAGGCGCACGGCCCGCAGCGTACGCCGACGATGCCGATGGCAGCCAGGTGGCCGATGTGGCCGGCCACCTGCCATCGGCGGCTCAGCGGCCCAGCCCCCGCTGCCCGATCGTGACGAACACCGCCTCGAGCTTGCGGCCCATGAGGTCGTGCGAGAGGCCCGCGACGAACCGTCGCCCGTCGCGCGGGTCGAACGCGAATCCGCCGGCGACCGTGTAGCCGCGGTACTGCTTCGTGCCGCGCTCGTTGAGGAACGTCACGCGCTCGGGGTTCGAGCCGTCGGGCCCGACCGTCCAGTAGTCCATGCCCCGGGCGCCGGCGTCGTGCGTGCGGGCGATGAGGATCCGGTCGGTGCCCGGCACCCAGGCGGCGAACTCGTTGTAGTTGCTGAACGCGCCGCCGGTCGTCCCCGGGCTGACCCGCTGCACGGTGGCCGGGTCCAGCGAGCTGCTCACCGTCCAGATCTGCGCGTTGGTGGCGCTCGGCGCCAGCGTCGAGGCGCGCACGTGCAGGTCGCTGGCAAAGAGGATGCGGTCCCCGTCGGGCGAGAACCCGTAGGGCTCGTAGAAGCGCCCGGGCTGGGGGTCGAACGTGCGGACGTCGCGCAGCCGCGGCGCGCCGGTGCTCCAGTCGACGGTCGCGAGCTTCATCCGCCACTGGCCCAGCGGGTGCGACAGGTCGGCGCCCTCGCGCATGTCGGCCCAGACGATGCGGTTGCCGCTGTGGTCGAAGCGCGGCCAGATCGCGCCCATGCTCGACGGGTCGGTCAACCGCCATGCGGCGCTGCCGTCGAGCTTCTCGACCCAGACGTCGTTGTAGAGGCCCTTGCCCGGGTCGGTGGCCAGCCAGCCGATGGGGCCCGGATGTGGAGCGCGCTCGACGGTCTCCAGGACGAACGAGCCGTCCGGGCGGGCGACGACGTCGGTCGCGCCGCGCTGCGTGTCGGGCCCGGCGCCCGGAAACGACGGCCGGCGGCAGCTGATGCAGCGCGGTCGCCGCCCGCCCGGGGCCGCCGTGTAGACGTCCCACAGGCCGTCGGCGCCGCGGCGGTTGAGCACGATGCGCCCGCTCCTGGCGTCCCAACCGGCGGGTGCCGCGTTCGTCAGCCAGCGCTGCACGACCGACCGCGACTGCGGCGCAACCGCGCCGTGGGCGTGCGGCTCGGAGCGCTGCTTCGGTGTCGACGTGCCACAGCCGGCGAGCACGGCCAGGCCGGCGAGGGTCAGGGCGGCGGCACGGAGACGCACCGCACGATGGTGGCAACGCCGCCGCCGAACGACAACGGGCGGCCCCCGCCACAACGACGGGGACCGCCCGGGCCGACCACCGGTGAGCGTGACTCAGCCGCCCGGCGCCGGAATCGGCGTGAGCGGGTTGCCCGGCGCGATGCTCGAGCAGTTCTGCGGCGCCGTCCTTCCGGCAAACCGATCCAGCAGCCAGCCGGCCGCGGTCGGCAGCCACGGCAGCGCGCTGAGCGTGTGGCTCAGGTAGTCGTACTGCTGGTACTGGACCTTCGTGCCCGCCGCGCAGTACTGGCGCGCGAGGGTGCGGACGTCGCCGGCGATCATGACGCCGTCGCCCTTGCCGATGCCGGCCTTGTCGCCCGGCGTGCCCTCGATCTCGCCGCCGGCCCCCTGGCCGATGAACAGCGGGGTCGTCGGCGTGCCGCCCGTGCCCATGATGAGCTTGTTGGCGAACTCGACGTAGATGCCGACGCTCTCGGGCGTCTGGTACTGCGGCTTGGCCATCTGCGACCAGGTCAGGCCCGAGTACTGGCCGAGCACGTTGACGATCGAGGCCTTCTCGAGCTTGTTGTAGATCTCGATGCCCTTGTCGCTCATGTAGGGCTTGAGGTCGATGTCGTAGGCGCGCGCGATGCCGATGAGGGCCATCGGCATGACGCCCGCCCAGATCGAGCTGCCGTCCACGTAGTGGAGGTTGTGGGCCGGGTCGACGAGCACGCCGCCCATCGCCGCGCCCACGAGCCGCCGGTTGACGTCGGGGGCGTAGGTCGGCGCCAGCTCGGCGGCCCACTCGGTGGCGATCGCGCCGCCCGAGTAGCCGATCATGCCGACCTTCGTGTTGCCGTTGACGCCGGTGAGCGGCGAGTTCGTCGTCGCGCGCACGGCGTCCAGCGTGTTCATCCCGTACTCGGGCCCGGCGGCGAAGTCCGCCTGCTGGCCCTCCGTGTCCGAGATCGTGATGGTGTAGCCGCCGAGCAGCAGCGGCACCATGAGGCCGGACTCGAGCTGCGAGATCGCCCCGCCCAGCGAGATGCCGCCGCCGGCGATCGCGCGCGACGGGCCGTCCTCCGGGTTCAGCGAGTCGTAGAACGACTGGTAGGAGACGAGCTTGGCCGCCCCGAAGCGCCACGGCGGCAGCAGGACCGAGGTGACGTTGGCGGTCGGCTGGCCGGACGGGCCGGTCGAGCGGTACAGCAGCTGGACGGCCTTGACCGGCAGCGGGATGCCGATGATGTGCAGCGAGGTCGTGCGCGTCTTGAGCACGGTGCCGGGCGCCATCTGCGCCAGCGGGGTGCTGCCGGTGTAGGCGTAGAACGGGTCGGGCGCCGTCGCGGCCCGGGCACCCGGGGCGACGAGCGCCATCAGCAGGACGACAAGGACCGCAGCGACCAGGCTCGAGGCGAGCGTGGTGCGACGCGGCCGGACGACGAGTCCGGACATCAATTCCCCCTCCGAAGTTGGACGTCGAGACCCTAGAAACTCGGACGTCTCCGTGCAACCGCCGACCGACATGTAGGTTTCCCGGCCGTGCTGGCGCTGTATCGGCGGACGATCCGGGTGCTGCTCGTCGCCCAGGTGCTCGCCGGCGCAGGCCTCGCCGCCGGCGTCACCGTCGGCGCGCTGCTCGCGGAGGACATGGTCGGCTCGACGGGTTCGGCCGGCATCCCCGCCGCGCTGCTGACGCTCGGCTCGGCGGCGGCCGCCGTGGGCGTCGGCCGGGTGTCGCAGCGGTCGGGCCGCCGGCCCGGGCTGGCGGCCGGCTACGCGGTCGGCGCGATCGGCGGGGCGGGGGTCGTCGTGGCGGCCGCCGTCGACAGCGTCGCGCTGCTGTTGTTCTCGCTGCTGCTCTACGGCTCGGGCAGCGCCACGAACCTCCAGGCGCGCTACGCGGGGGCGGACCTGGCGCCCGCCGACCGGCGCGGCCGCGCGGTCAGCACGGTCCTCGTCGCGACGACGCTCGGGGCGGTCGTCGGGCCGAACCTCGTCGACCCGACCGGGTCGGTGGCCGAGGCGATCGGGGTGCCCGCGCTGGCCGGGCCGTTCCTGCTGGCCAGCGCCGCCTATGCGCTGGCGGCCGTCGCGGTGACCGTGCTGCTGCGCCCCGACCCGCTGCTGGAGGCGCGCCGCCTGCACCTCGAGGCCGAGGTGGCCGCCGCCGACGGTGCGACGGCGGGCGGACGGCCGCGGCAGGCGCATCGGACCGTGGCGCTCGCCGCCGCCGCGATGGTCATCACCCAGCTCGTCATGGTCGCCGTGATGACGATGACCCCGGTCCACATGCGCGATCACGGCCACAGCGTCTCGGCCGCCGGCTTCGTCATCTCGATCCACATCGCGGCGATGTTCCTGCCGTCGCCGCTCACCGGCCAGCTCGTCGATCGGGTGGGCCGCCGGCCCGTGCTGGTGGCCGGCGGGCTGACGCTGCTGGCCGCCGGCGTGGTGGCGGCCACGGCGCCGACCGACTCGATGGTGCAGCTGACGGTCGCGCTCGCGCTGCTCGGCCTCGGTTGGAACTTCGGCCTGCTCGCCGGCACCGCGCTGGTCACCGACGTCGTGCCGCTCGCGCAGCGCGCCCGCACCCAGGGCAGCGTCGACCTCGCCGTGGCCCTGTCGGGCGCGACCGGCGGCATGGCCAGCGGGTTCGTCGTCGCGACGACGAGCTTCGCCGTGCTGTCGCTCGTCGGCGGGCTGCTGGCGCTCGCGCTCATCCCCGCGCTGCTCGTCGAGCGACGAGGCCTTACAGCTGCATGGCCTTCAGCGTGAGGAACTCCTCGATGCCGTAGGGCCCCAGCTCGCGGCCATGGCCCGACTGCTTGTAGCCGCCGAACGGCGCCAGCGGGTTGAAGACCCCGCCGTTGATCTCCACCTGGCCGGTGCGCAGGCGCCGGGCGACCCGCTGGGCGCGATCCGCGTCGCCCGACCAGACGCCGCCCGCGAGCCCGTAGACCGTGTCGTTGGCCTTGGCGATCGCGTCCTCCTCGCCGTCGTAGGGCATGATCGCCAGCACGGGGCCGAAGATCTCCTCCTGGGCGATCGTCATCTCGGGCGCGACGTCGGAGAACACCGTCGGCGCGACGAAGTAGCCGCGGTCCAGGCCCTCCGGCGGCTGGTCTCCGCCGCAGACGAGCCGGGCGCCCTCGGCGACGCCGGTCCGGATGTAGTCGCGCACGCGGTCGCGCTGCACCGCCGAGACGAGCGGGCCGAGCTCCGTCTCCGGGTCGAGCGGGTCGCCGAGCGCGATCTGCTGGACGGCCGCGGCGGCGATCTGCTCGGCCACGCCCAGCTGCTCGCGCGGGACGAGCATCCGCGTCAGCGCCGAGCAGGTCTGGCCGGAGTTCAGATAGCACTTGCGGATGCCGTCGACGACGGCGCGCTCCAGCTCGGCGTCGTCGAGGATGACGTTCGCCGACTTGCCCCCGAGCTCGAGCGCCACGCGCTTGACCGTCGCGGACGCGAGCTCGCTCACCCGACGCCCGGCGCGCGTCGACCCGGTGAAGGACACCATGTCGACGCCGGGGTGGCCGGCGATCGCCTCTCCGACGACCGGCCCGACCCCCGTGACCAGGTTGAAGACGCCGGCCGGCACGCCAACCTCCTCCATGATCTCGGCCAGGATGTAGGCGTTGAGCGGGGTGACCTCCGACGGCTTGACGACGATCGTGCACCCGGCGGTCATCGCGGGCGCCACCTTCGCGGCGATCTGGTGCAGCGGGTAGTTCCACGGGGTGATCGCGCCCACGACGCCGACCGGCTCGCGGACGACGAGCGAGTTGCCGATCCGCTGCTCCCACGGCAGGTGCTCGACGAGCGCCTCCTGCGACATGAACGTCATCGCCGGCAGGGCCGCCTGGACCATCATCGACGTCGTGATCGGGCAGCCGAGCTCCTGGGCGATGAGCCCGGCGATCTCCTCGGCGCGGTCCTGCAGCCGGGCCCCGATGGCCGTGCAGAGCGCGACGCGCTCCTCCAGCGGCGTCTGCGACCACGGCTCGAACGCCGCGCGCGCCGCGGCGACGGCGGCGTCGACATCGGCCGGCGTGCCGGCGGGCACGCGGCCCATGACCTCCTCGGTCGCGGCGTTGACGACGTCGATCGTCTCGCCCGAGGGGCCGGAGGCGGGCGGCGTCCACCCCCCGCCGATGTAGTGCTCGGTGCGCTCGACGAGCGTCGGGGTGGCGGTCATGCCGGGACCTCCTGCGTCGTGGTGAGGCTCGTGCCGGCGGCCGCCGCGACGTGCTCGGCGGTGCGGTGGGCGAGCGCCATGATCGTGATCATCGGGTTCGTGCCCGAGGGCGTCGGGAAGGCGGAGCCGTCGCCGATCCACACGCCGGGCGTGTCGTGCAGCTCGCCGCGCGGGTCGGCGACCGACGTCCGGGGGTCGGCGCCCATGCGGCACGAGCCCATCTGATGGGCGGAGAACAGCATCGCCCCGCCGGCGCGCAGCGGCACCCGTCGGCAGCGGGCGATGAACGCCTCGAGGTCGTCGCCGACGCGCCATGTCGGCATCGAGCGCGCCCCGAGCAGGATCCGGCGCGCCCCGGCCGCGTGGTGCATCCGGATCTGCGCCTCGATCGCGCGCCGGCTCGTGGCCACGTCGCGCGGGTCGTCGAGGCCGTACATCGCCACGCCCTGGCCGTCGGGCCCGAGCACGACGCGGCCGTGGCCGTGGTCGCGCACGAGGCCGATCGACGACGCGTAGTTCTTGGACTCGGCGATGAGCGCCTTGTGCTCGCGGCCGGACGTCCACGGCGTGGCGGTCGCCGCCAGGCCGGTCGTGTACTGCGTGGCCTCGATGAGGAAGCCATAGGGGTCGCCGTCGGCGCCGGCGGCGAACTCGTCGACGAGGCCGGCGTGCGGCGCGCCCCACCAGGCCTTCTGGTCGACGCCGTGGTCCGCCATCACGACGTTGCAGGGATGCAGGCGCAGGTACTCGCCGGCCGCGGGCCCGCCGAGCCCCGAGCGCAGCAGCAGCGCGGGCGACTCGAGGGCGCCGGCGGCGACGACGACCTGGCCGGCGCGGACGGTGATGCGCGCCTGCCCGCCCGCCGGCGTCGTGACGACGGCGGTCACCCCGGCCGCGCGGCCGCCCTCGACGAGCACCCGCTCGGCGAAGCAGCCGACGACGACCTCGGCGCCCGCGTCGACGGCGTCCTGCAGGTAGGTCTTCAGCGTGCCCTGCTTGGCGCCGGACTGGTCGCCGAAGCCCATGTAGCCGGCCATGGCCGGGTCGTGGCGGTCGGGGTCCCAGTTGCGGTCGACCGTCCGGAACGACCAGCCGAGCGCCTCCGCGCCGCGCCGGAAGCTCTCCTGCGTGCCGTTGAGCTCCGAGCAGCGGTCGTTGACCTTCAGCCGCTGCCAGACCGCGTCGAGGTGGCGGTCGAAGGTCTCCGTGTCGATGTCCTCGAGCCCGTGCTCGGCGGCCCACTCCTGGCGCACCCACGGCTTCGTGGGCAGGCAGTTCGTCCAGTTGATCGTCGTGCCGCCGCCCAGGCAGGCGCCGGCCAGCAGCGTGACGTTGAGGTCGGCCGTGGGCACCGGCCCGCCGCGCCAGTAGAGGTTCTGGAACGCCCACAGCTCGCTCTGGTTGAAGTCGGCCTCGTTGAAGTAGCCGCCGGCCTCCAGGACGAGGACCTTCAGCCCGGCCTGCGCGAGGCGGGCGGCGACGACGCCGCCGCCGGCGCCCGAGCCCACGACGACGACGTCGGCCTCCAGCGTCGCGCCGTCGGCCGGCTGCACCGGCACGATCGGCTTCGGCACGTCGGGCGGGGCGGAGACCGGGCCCGGGTAGCCGAGCACCGGCCAGGCCGGGTTCGGCGGCAGCCCGTAGAAGAAGAACAGCGTCATGCTGACGAGCGCGCCGACGCCGGCGGCTGCGTCGCGCGACGCCAGGCAGAGGTTCATGAGCACCTGCTCGCGCGAGGCCTGCGACAGGCCCTCGAACCCCTGGAGCGCGAGGGCGTCCAGCAGCTCGGCCAGGCCGGCCTGCTGCTCGGGTGGCGCGGCGGCCAGCGCCTCGACCAGCGCGGCGTCGGTGCCGATGTCGGTGGCCGTGCGCGCCCAGAAGCCGTGCGGATCGTCGGCGCGGTCGACGGCGGGCACGACCGTGTCGCAGACGGCGCGCAGCGTGGCGTGCTGCGCCTCGGTGAACGGGCTCATCTCCGTCGGGCTCCTCTCCCCGTGGCTGACAGGGTGTCAACGCTACCTCTCCCGGCCGCGGAGGGCGACCGGGGCGCCGCTGCTGACCCTGGACGCCCGCCGACGAGGGCGAGGGAGAGCGGTCCGGTTCGGGTAGCCCCGCAGGCATGGCCAAGAACCACGGTTCCACCATCAAGGACGACCGCACCTACGAGGCGCTGCGCGACGAGGGCGCCAGCAAGGAGAAAGCGGCCCGCATCGCCAACGCGAAGGCGGGCGGCGGCAACCCGTCGCAGAAGGGCGGCAAGGGCTCCGCCTACGAGGACCGCACGAAGGACGAGCTGCTCGGCAAGGCGCGCGAGGTCGGCATCGACGGCCGCTCGTCGATGAGCAAGGGCGAGCTCATCGACGCCCTGCGCAACCACTGAGCGGCCGCGCTCAGCCGGTCGTCCGGCGCAGCATCTCCACGACGAGGAACGCCAGCTCGAGCGACTGCTGGGTGTTCAGCCGCGGGTCGCACGCCGTCTCGTAGCGCGAGCCCAGCTCGCTGTGGGAGATCTGCTGGGCGCCGCCCAGGCACTCGGTGACGTCCTCGCCGGTGTGCTCGACGTGGATGCCGCCCGGGTGGGTGCCGAGACGCTGGTGGACCTCGAAGAAGCCCTCGACCTCGTCCATGACGCGGTCGAAGTGCCGCGTCTTGTGCCCGCTGGGCGACTCCTCGGTGTTGCCGTGCATCGGGTCGCACTGCCAGACGACGCGGTGGTCCGTGCGGGTCACGGCCTCGACGATCGCCGGCAGCACCTCGCGGACCTTCTCGTTGCCCATCCGCGAGACGAGCGTGACGTGGCCGTCGATGCGGCCCGGGTCGAGGCGCTCGACGAGCTCGACGGCCTCCTCGGGCGTCGTCGACGGCCCGATCTTCACCCCGACCGGGTTGGCGAGCAGGGCCGCGAGCGCGACGTGGGCGCCGTCGAGCTGGCGGGTGCGGTCGCCGATCCACAGCTGGTGGGCGGACAGCAGGTAGAGCCGATCCTCGTTGAGCCGCAGCAGCGCGCGCTCGTAGTCGAGGACGAGCATCTCGTGGCTGGCATACAGCTCGACGGTGCGCAGGGAGCTGTCGTCGACCCCGCAGGCCGACATGAACTGGAGGCTGCGCTCGATCTCGCCCGAGACGCGCTCGTAGCGCGCGCCGGCGTTCGACTCGCGGACGAAGTCCATGTTCCACTCGTGCAGACGGTGCAGGTCGGCCAGGCCGGCGCCGGTGATCGCGCGCGAGAGGTTCATCGCCGCGGCCGCGTTGGCGTAGGCGCGGATGAGGCGGCCCGGGTCGGGGCGGCGCCCGTCCTCGGTGGGTTCCAGCGCGTTGACCATGTCGCCGCGGTAGGAGGGCAGGCCGGCGGCGTCGGTGTCGGAGCTGCGCGGCTTGGCGTACTGGCCGGCGATCCGGCCCACCTTCACGACCGGCATGGCCGTGCCGTAGGTCAGCACGACCGCCATCTGCAGCAGCGTGCGGATCGTGCCGCGCAGGTGCTCCTCGGTGTTCGTGGCGAACGTCTCGGCGCAGTCGCCGCCCTGCAGGAGGAAGGCCTCACCGCGGGCGACTGCGCCGAGGCGCTCCTGGAGCCGGTCGACCTCGACCGGCACGGTGATCGGCGGAACGCTCTCCAGCAGCGAGCGGACCCGCCCGACGTACTCGGCGTCCGGCCACGAAGGTTGCTGGACGGCGGGCCGGTCCAGGGCGTCGCGCAGCGCGGCGGCCAGCGCGGGGGGCAGGGGCGGCAGCTCGGGCAGCTCGCCCAGCGGTACGTCGACGGTCCAGGACATCGCCCGAAACGCTAGTCGGTGGCAGCGGTCGCCGCCTTGGCGCGGCCGTAACCTTCGGCGGTGGACGGCGTTCCTGGGCGCATGGGCCTCGTTCGGTGCCTCGCCGTGCTCATCGTCGCGGGAGCGACGGTTCCGGCCGCTGCCGCGGCGGACCCGTCCTGGGGCGTGCCGGCCGGCATCGACGGCATCTCGTCGGCGACGACCCTCCTGACGACGCAGATCGGGGGCCGGGTGCTCGTCGGCATGTCCAGCAGTCGCAGCCTCGCGTCGCCGACGGTCGTCGCGCGCGTGACCGCGAACGGATCGATCTCGCACGTCCAGACGCTCGACCTGGCGTTCGCCCGGGCGGCGTCGTTTCGCCGCGCCGGGATCGTCGTCGCGGGCGCTCGTCCGGGGCTGAGCTCGCAGGCCGCGCAGCAGGCGCCGGTCCTCGTGGCGCTCGGCTCCGTGCGCGGCATCCACGGCGTCGGCGCCCCCCGGGCACTGCCGGGAACGCGCGGCCAATGGGTGCTCGCGGTGGCGGGCAATCCGGCCAACGGGGCGATCGCGCTCGTCACCGGCTCCATGTACAACCCCGGCCCGCCGACGCGGACGCTCTGGGTGCGGCGCGGCAAGGCCTTCCGGCGCACGCTGACGGTGCGCCCCGGGACGCGCTCTCCGGAGGCGGCGGTCGCGGTCGGCGCGCGCGGCGACGTGCTGTTCGTCTGGCAGGCGCACCGCGCGATCCATGCGCGCTACATCGGCCGGCGCGGCCACGTCGGCGTGCTGCATCGGCTCGGCGCGGGCATCCAGTCGTCGCTCCAGGCCCGCATCGCCGACAGCGGGCGACTGGAGGTCGCCTGGGAGTCCCAGCAGGTCGCCGAGGGCGACGCCCTGACGCCCGCGACCGTCACGTACGTCAGCGCCCCGCGGGGCAGGCCGTTCGCGCGGGCGCGGATCGTGGGCGGCTCCTCGCTCACCGGCACCGGGCGCTCTGTCATGCGGCCCGGCGTCCGCCTGGTCGGCACGGGCAAGGACCGCTCGGCGCTCGCCTGGACTCAGTACGACGGCGCCCATTTCGGCGTCCAGGTGGCCGACGTGGTTGCCGGCAGCGTCGGTCGGCCCCGGACCGTCTCGCCGGCCGGCACGGACGCGGTGCTCGGCGACCTCGCGTGGTCGGCGCGGGGAGGGCAGATCGTCCTGTGGCTCACGAACACGCGCGGCAACGACGGCGTCGGCCCGCAGCGGGTCGCGGCGTCCGTGCGCCCGCCGGGCGCAGCCGCGTTCGGAGCACCGGAGCTCGTCAGCGAGCCGGTCGCTGACGGTGCGGGGCGGCCGGCCACCGAGGTCGTCACGCCACCCGGCGCCGCGGTCGACGTGCGTGACGGCCAGGCCTTCGCCGTCTGGGCGACGCTCGACCAGCACGTGAAGATCGCGGTGCGGGCAACGGGATAGGCCGCGCCCGACACCGGTCGGCCTCGCCGCGGGACCCTAGCCGCGGCGGCCGCCGGCCTGGGAAGCTCCGGCCGTGACGACTCACGACGCCGACACCCTCCGCGAGCTGCAGGCCGCCGGGCTCGACCTGCCGGCCGGCCTGGAGATCACCTGGCTGGGCGTCTCCGGCTACCGGCTGACGTACGCGGGCGCGTCGCTGTTCATCGACCCGTACGTGTCGCGCGTGCCGCTGCGCTCGCTGCTGCTGCGGCGGCGCGCGCTGCCCGACCCGGCACGTGTCGATCGCTACCTGACGGCCCCGGCCGGGGAGGTCGCCGGGGTGCTCGTGGGCCACACGCACTTCGACCACGCCGTCGACGCGCCCGCGCTCGCCCGCCGCTATGCGACCAAGGCCTATGGGTCGGCGTCGCTGGCCCACCTCATGCGCCTGCACGGCATCGGCGAGCTCGCGGTCGAGGTGGAGCCGCGGCGCGCCTACGAGCTCGGGCCGTTCGTCGTGCGGTTCGTGCCGAGCCGCCACTCGAAGCTGCTCTTCGGCCGCAAGGTGCCGATGGACGGCCCGCTGACCTGCGACCACCTCCACGGGCTGGCGCCCGGCGCCTACCGCTGCGGCGCGGTCTACGGGATCCGCATCGACGTCGCCGGCATCTCGCTCTACCACCAGGGCAGCGCCGACCTCGACGACGCCCAGCTGGGCGACGAGCCCGTCGACGTCTTCCTCGCCGGGGTCGCCGGCCGCCAGATCACGCCGCGCTACTGGGAGCGCATCCTGCCCCGCCTGGACCCGCGCCTCGTCGTCCCGACCCACTACGACGACTTCTTCGCCCCGCTGGGCCGGCCGCAGCGGTTCGTTCGGAAGGTGAACCTCGCGGCCGTGCCGGACGAGATCGCGGCCGTGTCGAGCAGCGCGCGCGTCGCGGCGCTGGGGCGCGTCGACGAAGACGCCGATTGAGGAACCCGTGGGTTCCCATCCGGGCCGATGCCCTAGCGTGCCGGGACGTGAGCGAGCACACGGACGTCATCGTCGTCGGGGCCGGACTGGCCGGCCTCGTCGCCACCGCCGAGCTGGCCGACGCGGGCCGCCGGGTCATCCTCGTCGACCAGGAGCCCGCGGCGTCGCTGGGCGGGCAGGCGTTCTGGTCGCTGGGCGGCCTGTTTCTCGTCGACAGCCCCGAGCAGCGGCGGATGGGCATCCGCGACTCCTACGAGCTTGCCTGGCAGGACTGGCTGGGCACCGCCGGATTCGACCGGCCCGACGACGAGTGGCCGCGCCGCTGGGCACAGGCCTACGTCGCGTTCGCGGCCGGGGAGAAGCGCGCCTGGCTGCGCGAGCAGGGCGTGCGCTTCATCCCGAACGTCGGCTGGGCCGAGCGCGGCGGCTATGGCGCGATCGGCCACGGCAACTCGGTGCCGCGCTTCCACCTCACCTGGGGCACCGGGCCGGGCGTCGTCGAGCCGTTCGCGCGCCGGGTCCGTGCCGCCGCCGCGCGCGGGCGGGTCGAGCTGCGCTTCCGCCACAAGGTCGACCGGCTCACCGTCACCGACGGCGCCGTCGACGGGGTCGCCGGTGAGGTCCTCGAGCCGAGCGCCGTCGCGCGCGGGCAGCGCAGCTCACGCACCGCCGTCGGCGAGTTCGAGCTGCAGGCCGCGGCCGTCGTCGTCACCTCCGGCGGCATCGGCGCCAACCACGAGCTCGTCCGCGCCAACTGGCCGCAGCGCCTCGGCGCGCCGCCGAAGCACATGGTCTCGGGCGTGCCCGACCACGTCGACGGCCGCATGATCGCCATCAGCGCGGAGGCCGGGGCGAACGTCATCCACCCCGACCGCATGTGGCACTACGTCGAGGGCCTGAAGAACTGGGACCCGATCTGGACGAACCACGGCATCCGGATCATCCCCGGGCCCTCGTCGCTGTGGCTCGACGCGCGCGGCCGCCGGCTGCCCGTGCCGCTCTTCCCGGGCTTCGACACGCTCGGCACGCTCGAGCACATCATGAGCAGCGGCCACGAGCACACGTGGTTCGTGCTGACCCAGAAGATCATCGAGAAGGAGTTCGCGCTCTCGGGCTCCGAGCAGAACCCGGACATCACGGGCAAGTCCATCAAGAAGCTCGTGAGCGCTCGGCTGGGCAGGGGCGCACCGGGGCCGGTCGAGGCGTTCAAGCGCCACGGCGAGGACTTCGTCGTCGCCGGCACGCTGCCCGAGCTCGTGCGCGGCATGAACGCGCTCACCGACGAGCCGCTGCTCGACCACGCCGACGTCGAGGCGGAGGTCGTCGCGCGCGACCGTGAGGTGGCCAACCGCTACGCGAAGGACCTCCAGGTCACCGCGATCCACGAGGCCCGGCGTTACCTGCCCGACCGCATCACGCGCGTCGCCGCTCCCCACCGGCTGCTGGACCCGAAGGCCGGACCGCTCATCGCCGTGCGCCTGAACCTCCTGACCCGCAAGACGCTCGGCGGGCTGCAGACCGACCTCTCGGGCCGGGTCCTGCAGGCGTCCGGCGAGCCGCTGCCCGGGCTCTGGGCCGCCGGCGAGGTTGCCGGGTTCGGCGGCGGCGGGATGCACGGCTACCGCGCCCTGGAAGGCACGTTCCTCGGCGGGTGTCTGTTCTCCGGGCGCACCGCGGGGCGGGCGGCGGCGGTCGAGGTCGCCTGAGTGCTCCTCCTGCGCAGCGACCGGCCGTTCGATCCGCCGTTGGAGGCGTCGGTCTCCGACGCGCTCGTCCAGCAGGTCGCCCGCGGCGAGCACGACGAGGCGCTGCGCTTCTACCGACCGGCGCCGACCGTCGCCTTCGGGCGCATCGACGCGCGCGCCGACGGGTTCGCGCCGGCGGCCGCCGCCACGCGCGCCCACGGCTTTACCCCGATCGTCCGAGCGCCCGGCGGCCGGCCCGCCGCCTACGACGAGGGCTCGGTCCTCTTCGACCTCGTCGTGCGCTCCGACGACGTGCTCCACGCGCGCGAGGACTTCGTGCGCACCTCGAACGCAGTGGCGACGGAGCTGCGCGCGCTCGGGCTCGACGCCCGCGTCGGCGCCGTGGACGGCGAGTACTGCCCGGGCGACTACAGCATCAACATCGGCGGCCGGGTCGGCGGCCGGGCGAAGATCGTCGGGATCGCCCAGCGGCGCATCCGCGGCGCGACGCTCGTCAGCGGCTTCGTCACCGTCGACGGGGCCGACCGCCTGCGCGCCGTGCTCGTCGACGTCTACGCGGCGCTGGGCATCGACTGGGAGCCGGCCACCGTCGCGGGCGTCGCCGACCTCGCGCCGGAGGTGAGCGCGGCCGCGGTCGAGGCCGCGGTCGGCGCCGCGCTCGCGCCCGGCGCCGAGGGGCCTGCGCACCCGGTGGCCGACGCCACCCTGGCGCTCGCCCGCACGCTCGTCGACCGCCACGCCGCCTGAGCGCCGCCGGGGCCGTCGCGCCGAACGAACCTGGCGCCAGGCGCAAGGAACGTTCCGCTGGAGGCCCGCCTCAGTCTGCGCCGGCCGCCAGCTGCCGCTTGAGGATCTTGCCGGTCGGGTTGCGCGGCAGCTCGTCGAGGAAGACGACGTCGCGCGGCGCCTTGTAGCGGGCGAGGTTGTCCTTCACGAACGCCTGGACCTCGTCGGGGCCGAGCTCCCGCCCGGGCGCCGCCACGACGAACGCGCGCAGCCGCTGGCCGAAGTCCTCGTCGTCGACGCCGATGACGGCGGCGTCCGCGATGCCCGGATGGGTGAGCAGGAGCTCCTCGACCTCGCGCGGGAAGACGTTCTCGCCGCCCGAGACGATCATCTCGTCGTCGCGGCCGTCGATGTACAGCCGGCCGTCGGCGTCGAAGTGGCCGACGTCGCCGGTCGACATCAGCCCGTCGATGATCTCCTTCGTCTCGCCGCCCGTGTAGCCCTCGAACGGCGACGTCGTGCCCACGAAGATCCGCCCCGTCGCCCCGCGGGGAACCTCCCGCCCGGCGTCGTCGAGGATCCGCACGCGCGACCCGAGCGCCGGACGCCCGACCGAGGTCGGCGCCGCCCGCACGTCGGCCGGCGTGGCCAGCGTGGCCACCGACACCTCGGTCGACCCGTACAGGTTGTAGATGACGTCGCCCAGCAGCTCGGTCGCCCGGCCGGCGACCTGCGCCGGCAGCTGCGAGCCGGCGCAGAAGACGACCCGCAGCGACGACAGGTCGCGCTCGCCGAGCTCGGCCTCGCCGAGCGCGAGGATGCGCTGGAGCATGATCGGCACGACGCACCAGGTCGTCGCGCCGTGTGCCTCGGCGTCGTCGAGGAACTGCGCCGGGTCGAAGCGCCGGCGCAGGACGAGCGTCGAGCCGAGGCTCAGCGAGAGCACCGCGAGCAGGAACCCGGTGCCGTGGAAGAGCGGCGGGCCGAGGATCGTCGTCTCCCGCGCGCGCATCGGCATGCGCTCCAGGAGCGCTCCGGGAAGCGTCAGCGAGCGCGGCTCGGGGCGGGGTGCGCCCTTCGGGGTGCCGGTCGTCCCGCTCGTGAGCAGGACGATCCGACCCGGGACGGGCGGCGGCGGCAGCGGCGACGGGTCGCCCGCGTCGATGAGGCGGTCGAGCTCGTCGAGCCCCGGATCGTCGATCGCCACCACGACCCGGCCGTGGGGCGGCGTGATGTCGGCGACGATGCCGCCGAGCTCGGCGTCGTGGACGAGCAGCTCGATGCCCTCGCGGGCGGCGACCTCGCGGGCTTGCGGCGCCGAGAACGCCGTGTTGAGCCAGATGGCCTTCACGCCGAGCCGGGACCCGGCGAACGCCGTCAGCAGCGCCGAGCGGTGGTTGCGGCAGAGGATGCCGACGCTCGAGCCCGGCCCCAGCCCCCGGGCGCGCAGCGCGCTGGCCAGCCGGTCGACCTGCTCGTCGAGCTCGGCGAACGTCATCGTGCCGCGCTCGTCGACGATCGCCGCCTGCGCGCCGCTGCGGAGCGCCGCGATCCGGGGCGTGGCCCCGAACGGGCCGTAGGCGCGCAGCGCGCCGAGCATCCGCACGAGCCGTCCGGGCGACTCCAGGCCGAAGACGCCCGCGCGCGCCATCGCAACCAGCGAGCGCGCCTCGAGCATCCCCCGGCGCGGCACCTCGCTGAGCATCCGCACCGGGCCGTTCATCGGCCCGCCCGTCGAGATTCGTGGACCGTCATGCGCGCATCTTCGCCGGATAGGCTGTCGCCGTGCAGGTGGTTCGCGCATGAACGGTGACGACGCGGCCGTCGAGCCGGTCCAACATGCCGTCGGAGAGGGCATCTGGCGCTGGGGCGCCGAGCTCGACCCCGGCCTGCAGCTGCGGCGCGCCCGCGGGCTGCTCACCGGCAAGCGCGGGCGGCGCGCCCTGCGCGACGCCGTCGGTGGGCGGCGGATCCTCATCACCGGCGCCTCGGCGGGCATCGGCCGCGAGACCGCGCTGCAGCTCGCGCCCGGCGGGCCGGAGCTCCTGCTCGTGGCGCGACGCCGCGAGCGTCTCGAAGCGCTTGCGGCCGAGGTGACCGCCCTCGGAGCGACCGCCCACGTGCTGCCGTGCGACCTCAGCGACCTCGACGCGGTCGACGCGCTCGCCGAGCGGGTCGTCACCGAGTTCGACGGGGTCGACGTCCTCGTCAACAACGCCGGCCACTCGATCCGCCGGCCGGTGCGCCGCTCGACCGAGCGCCTGCACGACTACGAACGGGTCCTGCGGCTCAACTACCTGGCGGTCGTCCATCTCACGCTCCCGCTGCTGGAGCCGATGCGCGCCCGGCACCGCGGCCACGTCGTCAACGTCTCGACGATGGGCACCCAGGTCGGCCCGGAGCCGCGCTTCTCGGCCTACCTTGGCTCGAAGGGCGCCCTCGACGCGTTCACGCGCTCGGCCGCGGCCGAGTCCGCCGACGAGGGCATTCGCTGGACGACCGTCCACCTGCCGCTCGTGCGCACCGACATGATCGCCCCGACGCGCGCCTTCGCGGGCGCGCCGGCGCTGTCGGTGCAGCGCGGGGCGGCCATGGTCGTCGACGGCATCGTGCGCGCGCCCGCGCGCGTGAGCCACCCGTTCGGCACCGCAGCCGCCGCGTTCGACCTCGTCGCCCCGCGTCAGCTCGAGTGGCTCATGAGCCGCCCGCGCGGACGGCCGTCGGGCGCGAAGGGCAACGGCCGCTAGCGCGGCGAGGTTCGTAGGAACCCGCGACGGATCGGCGGCCGGCCACCGATGCGGTCGCTGCCGACCGCCGCGTAGCGTCGGTCCATGACGGTCGACTCCACCCCGGCCCGATCAGGCGCGGCGGTGACGCAGCCGCTCCACCTCGGTGCGCAGCTCCCGGTTCTCCTCGCGCAGGGCGACCGCCCCGCGACGCAGCGCCATCACCGCCTCCAGCAGGCGGTCGAGCGCGGCGTCCCGGCTTCTGACGGTCTGTCGCAGCCGCACGATCTCGGCCTGCGGGTCGTCCCCGGCGACGAGCCCGAAGGTGGGCCGGGACCCCCGTGTCCCGGCCCGTCCGCCAGTGGTGCCTTCGGGCGGGAAGGCCGTCGGGCTCGTGCCGCCCGGAGCGGGCTCCGGTGCTGAGGTGGGCTTCGAGATGACGTCGCTTCCCATGACCGGCAGGCTAGGGCGCGACCTGCTCTCCCAGGGGCGGGTCCTGCCCCTCCCAAGGGAGGGTTCATGACGGCCGTCGGACCCGTCGGAGCTCCGATTGTCGAGGGCGGTTGCGTCGCCGCGCTGACGTGCTCGCCGGTCCGGGTCTTCCAGCAGGACGCCGACCTGCGCTACGCGTGGATCCCCGCGCCGATGCCGTGCCTGGGCGTCGACGACCCCGGGGCGGCGCTCGGGCGCGACGACGCCGCGCTGGTGGCGCCCGAGTCGGCGGCCGCCCTCACCGAGCTCAAGCGGCGCTGCCTGACCAGCGGCGGGTGCGAGCGCGGCGAGGTCGCCGTCTCGTCACCGGCCGGCACGTTCGTCGTCGATCTCACCGTCAAGCCGCTGCGCGGCGACGACGGCGAGCTGGCGGGCATCGCCTGCGCCGTCATCGACATCACCGAGTGGCGGCGCGTCGAGGGCGCGCTGCGCGAGAGCCGCGAGATGCTCGCCGAGGCCGAGCACCTCGCCCGCATGGGCAGCTGGGAATGGGACATCGACGCGGATCGCATCCAATGGTCGGACGGCCTGTATGAGATCTACGGCCTCACGCCCGACACGTTCGACGCCCGCTGGGCCGCCCGCGACCAGCGCGAGCAGCGGGTCCATCCGGAGGATCGCGAGCGTGTCGAGGCGGCCGTGGCGCGCGCCCTCGAGACCGGCCACGACTACGAGCTGGAATACCGGATCCTGCGACCGGACGGACGCGTCCGGCGCCTCCACGCGCGCGCCCACGTCATGGTCGACGTCGAGGGCATTCCGCGGCGGCTCGCGGGCACCGTCCAGGACGTCACCGAGGTGCGGGCCGCCGAGGAGGCGCTCGAGCGCACCGCGGCCGAGCTGGGCCACCGGGCGGCCGAGCTGCACCGCGTGACCCGGCACCCCGCGGGAGCGAGCGGCGCCATCGACGAGCTGCTCACCGAGCGCCAGCGCGAGATCCTCGCCCTCGTGGCCGACGGCTACAAGAACCCGGAGATCGCGGCACGGCTCGTCGTCTCGGAGACAACCGTCAAGTGGCACATGCGCCAGATCCTGCGCAAGCTGCGGGTCTCCAACCGCGCCGAGGCCGTGGCACGCTACGTGCGGACGACCCGCGAGCCGTAGCCGCCCGCCCCCGGCTCAGCGCAGCAGGCTGTCCCAGTCGAGCCCGTCGACGTCCACGTCGTCGGGGTCGGGCAGCTCGGGCGTCCAGGTGATGACGACCTCGAGCCCGAAGCGGTCGCCGCGCTCGATGCCCGTGAGATGGGCGTCCTCCAGGCGCAGCTCGCCGAAGCCGACGAACCGGCCGTCATCGTTGACGATGCGGACCTCGCCGCGATCGTTGAAGCCGACGATCCTCAAAGCGTCCTTGCTCCTGTGAGACGGGGAGCGGCACCGGACGGGCGCCGCCGGGGCGTGCCGGGAAAACGGTAGCGCCACGCCCCGTCCTGGCGCGCCGTCGCCCGTGTCGGCGACCGCACCCGCCGGGAACACCAGGGGCAGGAGCCATGCTCGCGCACCGCCCACCGCTGATCGCGCCCGTGCCGCCGGCGGCCGGGGCGATCGTCATGGGCACGGGGATCGTGTCGGTCGCGCTCGCCCTCGACGGCGCGCTCACCCTCTCCCGCGTCCTGCTCGGTGCGACCGCGCTCGCCTGGCTGGCCTTCACGGCGCTCGTCGGCCGCACCCTGGCGCGCGACCGGGCGCACGCTCCGCACCTGCTGCACGCCCCCGCGATCTACACCCTCGTCGCCGGCACCGCCGTGCTCGGCACGCGCGTCGCGATGGCCGGCTGGCGCTGGGAGGCGACCGGGCTGCTCGTGGTCGCGGCCGCGCTGTGGGCCGTCCTGCTGGCGCCCGTCCTGCGCCACTGGCCGCGCCATGCCGCCGGGGCGGCGTTCGTCGTCGCCGTCGCGACCGAGGCGATCGCCCTGCTGGCGGGCGTCCTCGCCGACCAGGAGCGCCGGACGTGGCTGCTGGCCGCCGCCCTCATCGCGTTCGCCGCCGGCCTGCTCTTCTACCTCGCGACGCTGCGGCGCTTCGACGCGCGCGAGCTGCTCGTCGGCCGGGGCGACCAGTGGGTCGCCGGCGGCGCGCTGGCGATCGCGACGCTCGCCGCCGCCCATCTGGCCCGGACCGCCGGCGAGCTGCACGTGCTCGCCGGCGGCCACGTCCTGCGGCCCGTCGCTCTCGCGCTCTGGGCGGCGGCGATGGCCTGGCTGCCCGTCCTGGTGGTGGCCGAGCTGCGCCGTCCGCGTCCCCGCTACGACCTGCGCCGCTGGGCGACCGTGTTCCCGCTCGGCATGTACGCGGCCTGCGGCTTTGCCGTCGCGCGGGTCGACCATGCGGGCGCGATCGCCGACTTCAGCCGGGTCTGGGTCTGGGTTGCCTTCGCCGTCTGGGCGCTGGCCGCCGCCGGCCTCGTCGAGACCTGGGCGCTCAGCCGCCGGCGCTGAGCGCCGGGTCGACGAAGAACTCCTCGGTGCGCACCCGGCCGGGGTCGGCGCCCAGCGCGACGGCGGCCTCGACGCAGGCGGCCACGAACCCGGGCGCGCCGGCGACGAAGACGTCGTGGCCGGCGAGGTCGGCGCCGACGGTCGCCTCGAGGATCGCCGGCACCCGTCCGACCGGCGGTGGTCCGTCTGCGCGCGTCAGCGTGCGCACGAACCGCAGCCGGCCGGCGGCGGCCTCGGCCTGGGCGGCGAACGGCTCGGCGTCGACGACGTCGGCCTCGGTACGGGCCGAGACGAGCAGCGTCAGCTCGCGGCGGCGCCCGGCGGCCAGCGCCGCCTCGAGCAGCGCGCGGACCGGCGCCAGCCCCGAGCCGGCCGCCAGCAGCAGTGCCGGCCCGGTGGCGGCCGGGTCGTCGACGAACGAGCCGAACGGGCCCTCGACGCTGACCTCGTCGCCGGCGGCCAGCGTGTGGACCCATGGGCTCGTCAACCCGCCCTCGACGCGCGTCACGAGCAGCGAGAGCGCGCCGTCCTCGCGCGGCGCGTTGGCGATCGAGTACGACCGCGGCGGCACCGCGCCGCGCCCGTCCTCGAGCAGGACGTACTGGCCGGGCGCGAACGCCATGGGCTCGGCGAGCGGCTCGAGCCACAGCTCGGCGATCGTCGCCGTGCGCGGCGCTGTCGACCGCACCCGGTAGGGCGCGGGCGGCTCCGGCTCGGGCAGCGGCGGCTCAACCACCGCGCAGCAGCTCGGCGAGCACGACGCCGTTGTTGTGGTCCTCGTCGCGCGCGGCGTAGACGACGGTCACCGGTCCGTCGGCGGCGCGCTCGCGCAGCTGATCGAGCTCGCCCGCGTGCCCGCGCAGCTCGTCACGGTAGCGGCGCCGGAACTCCGTGAAGCGCTCCGGCACGTGGTCGAACCAGCGGCGCAGCTCGTCGCTGGGCGCGAGCTCCTTGGCCCACTCGTCGAGGTGGGCCCGCTCCTTGGAGACGCCGCGCGGCCAGACGTGGTCGATGAGCACGCGGTAGCCGTCGCCGGGCTCGGCCGGCTCGTAGATCCGCTTCGCACGCACATCGACAGCCATGCCTTGAGTCTGCCCGATCCGCCCTCGCGCAGACGCCGACGCGTTTCGGCGCGCGGCATCGGGGTAGCGGCGGGGCATGCTCACCGTCACCCCGAGCGCCTCCCAGGCGCTCAACGCCCTGCTCGACTCGCCCGAGATCCCGGACGGGGCCGGCGTCCGCATCGCCCACGGGCCCGGACCCGCCGGGGAGCCCGCCCTCGGCCTGTCGATCGTCGAGGGTCCGTCGCCGGAGGACGTCGTCGTCGATGGGACCGGCAGCGTCGAGCTGTTCGTCGAGGCGGAGACCGCCGACATGCTCGACGACAAGGAGCTCGACATCGAGGAGGCCGCGGAGGGCCTGGCGTTCACGCTGCGGCCCCAGCCGCTGAACGGCGGGCCGCCGAACCTCGCCTGAGACGGTCGGGCGGCGGCCGCCCTCACACCCCCTGCGGGCAGATGACGGCGCGTCCCTCGATGCGCCCCTCGCGCAGCGCGCCGTAGGCGTCGGCGACGTCGTCGAGCGCGAAGCGCTGGGTGTGCGCGCGGATCTGGCCGCGGCGGGCGAGCTCGAGCACCTCCGCGAGCTCGATCGCCGAGCCCCAGTAGGTCGAGGTCAGCTCGCACGCCCACGGCAGCACGCCCATCGCCGCCCAGCTCAGCGAGCCGCCCGCGAGGCCGAGGACGGTGAGCTGGCTCTCCATCGCCACGACCGACGCCGCGAGCGCGAGCGTGTCGTCGCTGCCGACGACGTCGAGCACGAGCTGGGCGCCGAGCCGGCCGCGCGTGTGGGCGCGGATCTCGTTCGCGACGTCTTCGCCGGGCCGGACGACCTCGTCGGCACCGGCCTCCCGGGCGAGCTGCAGGTGCTCCTCGATCGGGTCGACCGCGACGATCCGCGTCGCCGACAGCGCCCGCAGCAGCTGGACGGCCATCTGGCCGAGGCCGCCGACGCCGATGACGACGGTCGTCGTGCCGGCGCCGATCCGCGGCAGCGCCCGCTTGATCGCCTGGTAGGGCGTGAGCGCCGCGTCGCTGAGCGGGGCGGCGTCGCGCGGGTCGAGATCGCCGAGCGCCAGCAGCAGGCGGGAGGAGGGGACGAGGAGGTACTCGGCCATGCCGCCGTCGAGACCGAGCCCGCCGCCGAAGGCGCCGATCTCCGCCTGGTGCTCGCAGTAGTTCTCGCGCGACTGCCGGCAGGCGTGGCAGCGCCCGCAGCCCCACGGGCCGTAGACGGCGACCGGCTCGCCGGCCTCGACCCCGATGACGCCCGCGCCGAGCGACTCGACCCAGCCGGCGTTCTCGTGGCCGAGCGTGAACGGCACGTCGAACGGCATCTGGCCCTCGGGCCACTCCATGAGATGCAGGTCGGAATGGCAGGCGCCCGCCCCGCCGACCTTGACGACCACCTGGCCGGGGCCGGGCTCCGGCACTGCGAGGTCGCGCAGCTGGGGCGGCTGCTGCCATTCGACGAGCTGATAGGCCTTCATCTCGGGGCTCCTCTCCTGCGGGTGGGGTGGGTGGGTCGGCGCGCGGCCTCCAGCAGCACCCGCTGCTCGGCGGCGGCCACGAGGCGGCGGGCGCGGTCGACGGCGTCGAGGTTCACCGAGATCGCGTCGATGCCCGCGCGCACGAGCAGCTCCGCGTACTCCGGGTGCACGGATGGCGCCTGGCCGCAGATCGACGTCTGCAGGCCGAGCTCGCGGGCCTCGGGGATGAGCCGTCGCAGGTACTCGGCGACGGCGGGGTCGCGCTCGTCGAACGTCTCGGCCAGCAGCTCGGAGTCACGGTCGGCGCCGAGCAGCAGCTGGGTGAGGTCGTTGGACCCGATCGAGATGCCCGCGATCCCGAGCCGGGCGTAGGCCTTCAGGTTGAACAGCACCGACGGCACCTCGGCCATGACCCACAGCTCGAAGCCGGGCCGGTCCAGCAGCCCGCCGAGGTCGATGAGCTCGACGCAGCGCTCGAGCTCGCGGGCGGTGCGGACGAACGGCAGCATGACGTGGAGGTTCGTCTGCCCCCGGTCCCAGACGGTGCGGATCGCGTCGAGCTCGAGGCCGAGGATCTCGGGGTCGCGCGTGTAACGGAGCGCGCCGCGGAACCCGATCATCGGATTGGCCTCCTCGGGCTCGAAGCGATCGCCGCCCTCCAGGCCGCGGAACTCGTTCGTGCGGAAGTCGATCGTCCGGTAGGTGATCGGCCGCGGGGCGAAGCCGGTGGCGAACGTCTCCAGCGCCGCCGCCATCTTCTTGCTGACCTCCGCGCCGCGGCCCTGCTCGAGCAGGAGCTTGGGGTGGACGCCGTCGAGCGCCTCCAGGATCATCATCTCGGCCCGCAGCAGGCCGACCCCGTCGACCGGCAGCGCGGCGGCCCGCGCCACCTGGGAGGGCTCGGAGAGGTTGACGAGCAGCTTCGTCGCGGTGACCAGCGGCGCGGCGGCGCCGAGGCCGGCGGGCGCCACCGGGCCGCGGGCCGGGCCGGGGCCGGCGGGCGCCTCGACGCGCCCCTCGAGCACGACGCCCTGCGTGGCGTCAACGGTGACGAGCTCGCCCTCGCGCAGGTGCCGGGTGGCGTCACCGGTGCCGACGAGGCAGGGGATGCCGAGCTCGCGCGAGACGATCGCCGCATGGCAGGTCATGCCGCCCGAGTCGGTGACGATCGCGCCGGCGCGGCGCATGAGCGGCACCCAGTCCGGCGCGGTCATACGGGCGACGAGCACGTCGCCGGCGGCGAGCCGGTCGGCGTCGGCGAGGTCGGCGACGAGGCGCACCGGGCCCGAGGCGCGGCCCGGCGCGGCACCGAGACCGCGGACGAGCGGCTCCGGGGGCGCGGGCGGCTCGGCCGCCGCGCCGCCGGTCGTCGTCACCGGGCGCGACTGCAGCAGGTACGCGGCGCCGTCGGCGTCGAACGCCCACTCCGTGTCCTGCGGGGCGCCGTAGTGGGCTTCGATGCGCACGGCGAACTCGGCCAGGGCCCGCACCTCGTCGTCGTCGAGCACCGGGCGCAGGCCCTCCTGCTCGGAGAGCTCGCGCACCTGGGTTCCACCGCCGGCCAGCCCCTCGATGATCTGCTCCTTGCGCTTGATGTCGCGCGCGACGATCGCCAGCGTCGGCTTGTCGACGACGTAGCGGTCGGGGGAGACCGCTCCCGACACGACGCTCTCGCCCAGGCCGAAGGCGCCCTCGATGACGATCCGGTCGGTCCGCCCCGACGCGGGATCGATCGTGAACATGACGCCGGCGCGTGCCGAGGCGATCTGGCGCTGGACGACGACGGCGATGTCCATGCCCGCCTGCGAGAAGCTGCGCTTGGCCCGGTAGAAGACCGTCCGCGCCCCGAACAGCGACGCCCAGCAGCGCCGGACGGCGTCGACGACGGCGTCGTCGCCGCGGACGTTGAGAAACGTCTCATTCATGCCGGCAAACGAGGCCGAGGCGGTGTCCTCGGCCGTCGCCGAGGAACGCACGGCGACCGGCGCGTCGGCCTCGTCGCCGACGAGCGCCCGGTACGCGCCGACGATCTCGTCGCGCAGCTCGCCGGGGATCGGCGCCTGCGCGACGATCGCCCGGGCCCGCGTCGCGGCGGCGTCGAGCGCCGCCGTATCGTCGACGTCGACGCCGTCGAGCTCGGCGGCGAGGCGCTCCCGTAGCCCGTCGGCATCGCAGAGGGCGGCGTAGGCGGGGGCGCCGACGACGAAGCCGGGCGGGACGGGCAGCCCGGCGGCGGTGAGCTCGCCGAGGTTGGCCCCCTTGCCACCCGCGAACTCGACGTCGTCGTGAGAGAGCTCCGCGAAGGAGCGCACGGCGGCACGCTGTGAGGTGGGCATGCGGGCGACGCTACGCCCACCGGGAGGCGCGGTCGTCCGCCCGGACCGCGGATCGGGCGTCCGTAGTGTCCCGCGCCCGGCGGCGCAGCGACTGCGGATGGCACATCCCGGCCGCCGGCCTACGGTCGGCGACATGTCCGCCCCGATGCTCCTGCACGACGTCGTCGTCGGCCCGCGCGACCTCGCTGCCTACGAGGGCGTCGTCCCGGCCGCGGCGCTCGCCGACGTGCGGGCGCGCGCGGAGCGGCTGCGCGGCCTGCACGTCCTGCATCTCAGCGCCACGCCCTACGGCGGCGGGGTGTCGGAGCTGCTGCGGTCGAGCGTGCCGCTGCTGCGCGCGCTGGGCATCGACGCGCAATGGAAGGTCATCACCGGCGAGACGGCGTTCTTCGAGGCGACGAAGACGATCCACAACGCGCTGCAGGGTGCGCCCGACGGGCTCGACGACGAGCAGCGGGAAGGCTACCTGCGGACCTCGGAGCGCAACGCCGCCGCGCTCTCCGACGGCTGGGACATCGTCGTCGCCCACGACCCGCAGACGCTGGCGATGCGGGCGTTCTGGCCCGAGGCCGACGAGCGCTGGATCTGGCGCTGCCACATCGACACGAGCTCGCCGAACCCCGACGTCTGGGCGTTCCTGCGCCCGTACCTCGAGCCGTTCGACGCGGCCGTCTTCACGATGCAGGAGTTCGCCCCGCCCGACCTGCCCGTCGCCGACCTGCATCTCATCCCGCCGGCGATCGACCCGCTGAACCCGAAGAACCTGCGGCTGCCCGACACGACCGCGCGCCAGGTGCTCGCCTGGATCGGCATCGACCTCGGCCAGCCGCTCATGACCCAGGTCTCGCGCTTCGACCCGTGGAAGGACCCGTTCGGCGTCCTCGAGGCCTACCGGCTCGTCCGCGAGGAGGTCCCCGGCCTGCAGTTGGCGATGGTCGGCTCGATGGCCCTCGACGATCCGCAGGCGTGGGACCTGCACCGGCGCCTGCAGGAGCAGTCCGCCAAGGACCCGCGCATCCGCGTCTTCACGAATCTCACCGGTGTCGGCAACATCGAGGTCAACGCGTTCCAGCGGCTCTCGGACGTCATCGTGCAGAAGTCGATCCGCGAGGGCTTCGGGCTCGTCGTCTCGGAGGCGATGTGGAAGGGCACCCCGGTCGTCGCGGGCCGCGCGGGCGGCATCCCGATGCAGGTCGGCGAGGGGCCGGGCGCGGGCGGGGTGCTCGTCGACGGGGTGGAGCCGACCGCCCGGGCGGTGACCGAGCTGCTGCTCGACCCCGACCGGGCCGAGAGGCTCGGGGCGCGCGGGCGCCGCCGCGTCCGTGCCCGGTTCCTGCTGCCGCGGCTCATCAGCGACTGGCTCGACGTCTTCGACACGATGGTCGCGGCGCGGGCGCCGGTGGGGGACGCCGCGGCCGGGGAGCCGTGACCGCGGGATCGCCCATCGCGGTCTTCGGGCCGCACCCGCTGCTGACGGTCACCGTCGAGGCGCGCGGCGACCGCGACGACGTCCATCTCCATGCGGGCGGGCAGGGCGTGTGGGTGGCGCGGATGGCGGGCGAGCTCGGCGCCGCGCCGGTGCTCTGCGGCCTGTGCGGCGGCGAGACCGGCGCGGTCCTCCGCGGCCTGCTGGCCGACTGGCCGGGCGAGCGGCGCTTCGTCGACACGGCGACCGCCAGCGGCAGCTACGTCGTGGACCGTCGCAGCGGGCAGCGGCGCGTCGTCGCCCATGCGCCGGCCGAGCCGCCCTCCCGCCATGAGGCCGACGACCTCATCGCCGTCGCGACCGCCGCGGCGCTGGAGGCGGGGTCGCTGGTCGTCTGCAATCCGTATCCGGGCGACGCGCTGGCGCTCGAGCTCTACGCCCAGCTCGTCACCGACGCCCGCGCCAACGGCGCCTCCGTGCTCGCCGACCTGTCGTCGCCGCGAATGGACCATGCGCTGCAGGGCGGCCTGGATCTCGCCAAGCTCAACGACTGGGAGCTGGCCGAGTACGTCTGCGGACCGGTCGACGGGCCGCGGTTGCTTCCGGCCGCGCGGCGGCTGCGCGAGGCGGGGGCCGAGCGCGTGCTCGTCACCCGCGGCGCGGAGCCGGCGCTCTGGCTCGACGGCGACGAGCCGTGGTGGGTCGTGCCGCCGCGCTTCGACCGCGGCGCCCGCGAGGGGTGCGGGGACACGATGCTCGGCGGGCTCGCTGCCGCCCTCGCAGCCGGGGCGGACTGGCCGGACGCGCTGCGCGTGGGTGCCGGCGCGGGCGCCGCGAACTTCCTGCGCCGCGGGCTGGGGACCGGGCGCGCCGAGCTCGTCGCCCGGCTGGCCGAGCGCGTCGAGCTGCGCCCCTACGACGAGTCGGCCGCGTAGGGCGGCCGGACGTCCTCGCCCGCGACGATCGCCGCCGGCGCGGTCCGGGCCATCCAGTCCGCATGCGGTCCGACGGTCTCGGTCGCCGCCAGACGTTCGAGCGCCCCGGCCAGTCGCAGCGGCCGGCCGCCGTGGGAGGAGTGGGCGTCGCTGGCGACGACGTGCAGCAGGCCGCGGCGGGCGAGCTCGGCCATCCCGTCGGCGGCCGGGCCGTGCTCGACGTGGGCGGCGGTCCCCTGGACGAGCGCGCCGGCGGCGACGGCGTCGCCGAGGTGCACGAACAGGTCGGGGCCGAGATGGCGCTCGGGGTGGGCGACGAGCGCGCGCAGGCCGCGGGCGCCGAGCCGGCGGATCGTGTCGGTCAGCGAGGCCGACAGCGGGCCGGGCCGCGGCTCGAGCAGGATCCAGCGGCCGCCGCCGCCGAGCGTCACCGCGCGCAGCTCGGCGTCGGTGAGCCGGTCGACGATCGTCTCGGCGACCTCGCCGCCGGGCAGGACCCGCACGCCGACGTCGTGGCGGTCGAGCTTGGCCTGCAGCGCGGCGACCCGCCCGGCGAGCTCGGCGATGCGCACGTCGTGGTCGTGGCGGATGTGCGGGGTGGCGCAGACTGCCGTGATCCCGTCGTGGGCGGCGACCCGCGCCATCGCCAGGCTGTCGGCGTCGTCGAGCGCGCCGTCGTCGACGCCCGGCAGCAGGTGGCAGTGGAGGTCGATCACGTGCGCGGCGATCATCGCATCCCGCCGAGGCCGACCACGAGCGCGAGCGCCGTGGCGGACGAGATCGCGGCCGCGGCGGCCCCGAGGGCGAGCGGCCGCAGCCCGGCGGCGCGCAGGGCCCGCGGGCGGACGCCGAGTCCGAGGCCCGCCAGGCCGGCGGCGAGCAGCACCGTCGCGGCGGTCGCGCCGGCGTCCAGGACCGCGGGCGGCAGGGCAACGGTCGAGCGGACACCGACGAGCGCGAGAAAGGCGACGACGAAGCCCGGGACCGGCATGCCGCGATCGGCGCGCGCGCTGCGCCGGGCGCCGACGACGGCGACCGCGGGGGCGAGCAGGACGACGCGGCAGAGCTTGACGAGCGTCGCCGCCTTGAGCGCCCCGGTCGAGACGACGGCCCCGGCGCCGGTGACCTGGGCGACCTCGTGGATCGAGGCGCCCGCCCACAAGCCGGTGTCGAGGTGGCTGAGGCCGAGCGGCGGTCCGGCGAGCGGGACGAGCAGCATCGCCGCCGTGCCGAAGATCGTGACGGTCGCCACGGCGTAGCCGACGTCCTCCTCGCGGGCGCCCGACGCCGACTCCATCGCCGCGATCGCCGACGCGCCGCAGATCGCGCTGCCGGTTGCGATGAGCAGGCCGAGCGCCCCGTCGACGCCCATGTGCCGCGCCAGCCAGGTCGTCGCGGCCATGGTCACGGCGACGACGCCGACCGCGAGCGCGACGCCGGTCGGCCCGACGTCGGCGAGCTCACCCAGCCCGATCCGCAGGCCCAGCAGGGCGACGCCGACGCGCAGCAGGTGGGTCGCGGCGGCACGGATGCCCGGGGCCGTCGCCGGGCGGGACTGGGCGGCCGGCGCCAGCAGGATCCCGATGCCCATCGCCCACAGCAGTGGGCTGACGCACGCCACGAGCCGGCTGCTGAGCAGGCCGGCCGCCAGGACCGCCGCGACGACCGCGAGGCCCGGAAGACAGGAACGCACGCGGGCGGCGGGCGGCGCGGGGAGCGGGAGAGGCGTCATGACTCGATCGTCGGTCCGACCCCGCGCGCAGACCAGTCGGCTCCGGCGCCCAGGTATTCCCGGTGGGAATGCCGGGCACGCCACACTGGGGGGTGTCATGCCGTCCGCCGAGCCGCTGCCCGCCCGCGATCTCGCCGTGTTCGTCGCGGCGGTCGAGACCGGCACGATCCAGGGCGCGGCCGACGCGCTCGTGCTCACGCAGTCGGCGGCGACGAAGCGTCTCCAGCGGCTCGAGCAGCGGCTCGGTGCGGCGCTGCTGATCCGTGGGCGGCGCGGGGTGGAGCCGACCGAGGCGGGCCGGATCCTCTACCCGGACGCCAAGGAGGCGCTGCTGGCGCTCGACCGCGCCGAGCAGCGGGCGCTGGCGGCCGGGGCGCAGGCGGCGAGCCGGCTGCGGCTGGCCGCCAGCCACACGATCGGCGGCTTTCTGCTGCCGCGGTGGCTCTCAGCGTTCCGGGCGGCCGTGCCGGAGGCCCACCCGCAGGTGGACGTCGTGAACTCGCCCGGCGTGTTGCGGCGCGTACGCGACCGCGCGGCCGACGTCGGGTTCGTCGAGGGCGGCGACGACCTCACGGGGCTCGACCGGCTCGTCGTCGGCGTCGACGAGCTCGTGGTCGTCGTCGGTGCGCGCCACCGGTGGGCGCGACGGTCGAGCGTCCGGCCGGCGGAGCTGGCGGGCGAGCCGTTCTCGACGCGCGAGCGAGGCTCAGGCACGCGGAGCATCGCCGAGCACCGGATCGCCGCGGCGGGCCTGGTCCTGGAGCCGCGGCTGGAGGTCGGCAGCACCGAGAGCCTCAAGCGCGCGGTCGTCGACGGCGGGTTCACGATCCTCTCGCGCCACGCCGTCGCCGGCGAGCTCGAGGCCGGGACGCTCGTCGCCCTGACGGTCCGCGGCGTCGACCTGAGGCGCGAGCTGCAGGCCGTGCGCCGTCGCGGCCGGCCGCCGCGTGCGGCTGCGCAGCTCTGGTCCTGGCTCGAACATGGGGTCGGCCGCCGCGGTGCCTGATCCCGCTCGCGCGGTGCACATCGGCCCCGCCCAAGATGGCCATTGATCCCCATAGGCAAGCTGCCGCGCGCGGGCGATGCTCTGAGCTATGCAGCCGTCCGTCAGTTCCCAGCTCCTGCTCAGCCAGGCCGAGTATGCCGCCCACGAGGCGGAGCTCGCCCGGCTGCGCGTTGCGCGGGACCAGCTGGTCCCGGCGCAGCTGCGGGAGGCTCGGACGTACGTCGCGGCGGATGCGGTCGAAGAGATCGCACACATCCAGGAGGAGCAGGCCGTCATCGACTCGCGCATCGCGCGGATCGAGGACCTGCTGCGCGATGCCACCGTGGTGGACGGTGACAACGCGGAAGACGTGGTGACGCTGGGCTCGCTCGTCGAGGTGGAGTACGGGCCGTCCCGCAAGCCGATGACCCTTCGGGTCACCGGCGCCACCGTCTCCTCCGAGCCGGGCTCGGTCTCGTCGCGGTCCCCTGTGGGGGCCGCGCTCATGGGCCGTCGTCCCGGTGAGATCGCCGTGGCGGAGTTGCCCGATGGCGTTCGGGTGGAGGTCGCCATCGTGGCCGTTCGGTAAGGCCGCACACGTTGACGACGCGGCGTCGCTAATCTTGGCGACGCCGTGTCGTCAACAGTTCTCCGCCCCTGATGTTCCTCGCGGCGCGCGACCTGCGCCGCAACTGGCGACGGTTCTCGCTCGTCGGCCTCGTGGTCGGCCTCGTCGCGGTCCTGTCGACCGTGCTCGCCGGCCTCGCCGACGGCCTCGTCCGCGACGGCACCTCCGGGCTGCGCGCCCTGCCGATCACCCACCTGGCGTTCGAGCCGCACGCCAAGGCGGTCTTCAGCCGCTCGACGCTCGACGGCCGCGCGCTGCACGCCTGGCAGCACACCGCCGGCGTGGAGGCCACGCCGCTCGGCGTCTCGTTCGTCAACGCCGCGCCCGCCGGCCGCGGCCCCAGCCTCGACCTCGCGCTCTTTGGCGTGCAGCCCGGCGGCTTGTTCGAGCAGTCCAGCCCGGCCGGGCCCGACCGCCCGCTGCCCGGCCTCGTCCTCGCCGACGAGGTCCGCGGCGAGGGCGTGAAGATCGGTGACCGCTACCGGATCGGCGGCTCGGGCGTGACGCTGCCGGTCATCGGGTTCACGTTCGGCGGCTCCTACGGCCACGTCCCGATCGCCTACGTGCCGCTGACGACCTGGCAGGCGATCGCCTACGGCAGCGACCCGCGCGGGCGCTTCTCGGCGGTCGCCGTGCGCGCGACCGACGGCGCCGACCTCGCCGCGGCCAACCGCCGCGCCGGCACCGAGACGCTGACGAAGGAGGAGGCCTACGACGGCTCGCCCGGGTTCAGCGCCGAGACCGCGACGATGACGCTCATCCGCGGCTTCCTGCTCGTCATCTCGGCGCTTATCGTCGGCGCGTTCTTCACCGTGCTGACCGTCCAGCGCACCCGGCAGATCGGGCTGCTGAAGGCGCTCGGCGCGTCGGGCGGCTACGTCCTGCGCGACGGCATCGCCCAGATGGCCGCCGTCGTCGTGGCCGCCACGGCGGCCGGCGCGCTCGCCGGCACCGGCATCGTCGCCGCGCTCTCCGGCGGGCCGGTGCCGGTCGAGCTCTCGGTCGACAGCATCGCCCTCAGTGCCGTGCTGCTCGTCGTCGCCGGCATCGGCGGCAGCCTCGTCGCCTTCCGCCGCATCACGACCGTCGAGCCCGCGATCGCGCTCGGGGTGGAGCCGTGACCGCGCTCGCGCTGCGCGACATCACCGTCACCGTGCCCGACGGCCCGGCGACCCGCACGCTGCTCGACGCCGTCGATGTCGAGGTCGGCCCCGGCGAGGTCGTCGTCGTCACCGGGGCCTCGGGCTCGGGCAAGTCGACGCTGCTGGCGATCGCCGGCCTGCTGCGCCGCGCCCCGGCCGGCGAGGTCGTCATCGCCGACACGCCGACCGCGGCGCTCAGCGAGCGCCGCCGCACGCTGCTGCGCCGCGACCACGTCGCGATCGTCTACCAGTCGGCCAACCTCCTGCCGTCGCTGACCGCCGCCGAGCAGCTCGAGCTCGTCGGCCACATCGCCGGCGAGCGCCGCGCCGACGTCCGCCCGCGCGCCCGCGCCCTGCTCGACGAGCTCGGGCTCGGCACCGGCGCGGCCGGCCGGCTGCCTGCCCAGCTGTCGGGCGGCGAGCGCCAGCGCGTCGGCATCGCCCGCGCGCTCATGGGTCGCCCGACCGTCCTGCTCGCCGACGAGCCCACCGCCGCGCTCGACGCCGCCCTGTCGGCCGAGGTCGCGGCGCTGCTGGCCGGCGAGGCGCGCGCCCACGGGTTGGCGACCCTGGTCGTCAGCCACGACGACGCACCGCTCGCCCACGCCGACCGCCACCTCCACCTCGCCGACGGCCGCCTGGCCGAGCGCACCCTCGACCGCCCGCCGGCCGGGTGAGGCGATGCCGCGGATCACGGCCGACACCGTCGCCGAGCACGTCGCCCAGCAGGAGGCGGCCGTCTTCGCCGCCGCGATGCGGCTCTTCGCCCAACGCGGCTACACCCAGGTGACGCTCGCCGACATCGCCGCCGAGGTCGGGCTGAAGCGCAACTCGCTGTACCG
The DNA here is from genome assembly GCA_040255945.1 of Solirubrobacterales bacterium. Classification (GTDB taxonomy): domain Bacteria; phylum Actinomycetota; class Thermoleophilia; order Solirubrobacterales; family Solirubrobacteraceae; genus Baekduia. The sequence goes on from JBDZVZ010000010.1 coordinate 56,487, forward strand.
CTACTTCCCCGACAAGGCACACATCGTGCTGCGCTGGCTGCGGCGGGAGCTGCCCGAGCAGGCCGCCCACGCTCGGACGCTGCTGCGCGGAGACGGCCCGCCGGCCGAGCGCCTGCACGCCTGGGCGCTGCACCAGCTCGACTACGCGCGCCGGCCCGAGCATCGCGTCCTCGCCGAGGTCGGGGCGGTCGCCGCCGAGCTCGACGAGGCCGCTCGCGCCGAGCTCGCCGAGAGCCACCGGGCGCTGCTCGAGCCGCTCGACGCCGTGCTGCGCGAGGCCGGCCTGGCCGACGACGCTGACCGCGCCGCCGCCGCCGACCTGCTCGTCGCGCTCGTCGTCGGCGCCGCCGGGGTCGAGGCGCGCCGCGCGCCCGACGACGCCGTCCGCGCCCGGCTGCTGGCCGCCGTCGACGCCCTCGCCGCGCCGCGCTGAGCGCGGAGTCCGGCCTGGCGTGTGCCACCATCGGGCCCGTGAGCAGCGCCCCATCACTGACGGCTCGCCCGCCGCGCCGCCGGCGACCCCGTTCGACGACGCTCTACCGCCGGCTGCTCGGCGCCTACACGGCCGTCCTGCTCGGCGCGGTCGTCCTGCTCATCTTCGCGCCGGTGACGATCTCGGTCCCGGTGGCGCTCGGCGAGCTCATCGGCATCCTCGTCGCGTTCGCCGTCATGCTGCTCGTCTTCAACGCGCTGCTGCACCGGGCGCTGAACCCGTTGGAGCGGCTCACCTCCGTCATGGCCCGCATCGACCCGCTGGCCCCCGGCCAGCGCATCGCGCTCGAGGCCGACGCCGACGAGGTCGCCGCGCTCACGCAGGCGTTCAACGCCATGCTCGACCGGCTCGAGGGCGAGCGCCGCGAGAGCGCCCGCCGCGCGCTGGCCGCCCAGGAGGCCGAGCGCCAGCGCATCGCCCGCGAGCTGCACGACGAGATCGGCCAGGTGCTCACCGGGCTCGTGCTGCGCACCGAGACGCTCGTGCGCCGGGCGCCCGACGAGCTGCGCGGCGATCTCGAGGGCCTGCGTGAGGCAGCCCGCCAGGGCGCCGTCGAGGTGCGCGGCATCGCCCAGCGGCTGCGCCCCGAGTCCCTCGACGAGCTCGGCCTGCAGAGCGCGCTGCTGGCGCTGTGCACGGCGGTCTCCGACCGCGCCGGACTCGAGGTGACCCGCAGCCTCGAGCGCGACCTGTCGCTCACGGCCGAGCAGGAGCTTGTCATCTACCGGGTCGCCCAGGAGAGCATCACCAACGTCGTGCGCCACGCCGGCGCCCGGTCGGCCGACGTGACGTTGACCGGCGACGGCGACGGCGGCGTGCTGCTCGTCGTCACCGACGACGGCGCCGGCCTGCCGCCGGGCGCCGAGCGCGCGTCCAACGGCATCCGCGGCATGCGCGAACGCGCGCTGCTCGTCGGCGCCGATCTGGCGATCGGCCCGCCCGCCTCCGGTCACGGGACCGAGGTCCGCCTGCGCCTGCCTCGCGAGGAACTCGCGTGAGCGTCCCCCTGACCACGCGGGTCCTGCTGGCCGACGACCACCCGATCGTCCGCCACGGGCTGCGCGACCTGCTCGACGCCGAGGCCGACTTCCAGGTCGTGGCCGAGGTCGGCGACGGCGCCGAGGCCGTGCAGCGGGCGCTGGAGGACGACATCGACCTCGCGATCCTCGACGTCTCGATGCCCCGGATGACCGGGCTGGCCGCCGCCGCCCAGCTCGCCCAGCGCCGCCCGGACCTGCGCGTCCTCATGCTCTCCATGCACGAGAACGAGCAGTTCCTCTACGAGGCGCTGCGCGCCGGGGCCTCCGGCTACGTGCTGAAGACCGCCGCCGACCGCGACCTCGTCAACGCCTGCCGCGCGACGATGCGCGGCGAGCCGTTCCTGCACGCCGGCGCCGTCACGACGCTCGTGCGCGACTACCTCGAGCGCGTCGACCGGGAGGGCACCGGCGACGTCCTGACCCCGCGCGAGCTCGAGGTGCTCAAGCTCGTCGCTGAAGGTCACACCAGCGACGAGATCGCCGAGCTGCTCGTCATCAGCCGCAAGACCGTCGACCGCCACCGGGCCAACATCCTCGAGAAGCTCGGCATGCGCGACCGCGTCGACCTCACGCGCTACGCGATCCGGCGCGGGCTCATCAACCCGTAGGCCGACGTGCTGGCCGACGCCGACCTCGAGCCCCAGCGCCACTACTTCGTCAAGCCGTGCGGTGGGTGACCCCGTCGGGCTTCTACAAGGAAGGCCATGGGCGGGGCCGCCGGTGACCGCCTTGACCGTGGCGCTCTACAAGGCCGCCGACGAGCACGCCCGGCGCAGCCCCCCTTCCGACGGGCGGCTGGCGTCGATGTGTCTCTGGTGCCACAGGCGAACGCCGCAAAGGTCTGGCAGGCCTCCACACCTCGAAGGAACTTAGATTTGGGGGGAAGTCTAAGAGTCTCTAATGCAGGCGAGCCTGTACACCCCTTGGCGCGGGACACCGCCCACCGATCCTGGCAGGCCGCGAGGATCTGCTCCAGGCATGGCGGCAGGCGGCGGTCTTTGCGCCGGCCGGTACCCTGGCGGCAGGGTGGGGTGTGGGAGCCCGCGTCGCGTCCGCCATTTCCGCCTGGGGCTCAGGCGCGGCAAGAATGCACGCCGCTACCCATGGCGCCCTCGGCGCATCGGAGGACCATGGTCGTGGCATGGCGTCGGAGACCGTCGAGCGGCAGGAGCAGCAGCAGCGCGAGCTTCGCGTCCTCGTCGTCGACGACCATCCGGCGCTGCGCGCCGGGCTGAGCGGTCTGCTGGGCGCCGAGCCGGGCATCGCGTGCGTCGGCACGGTCGCCGGAGCCGACGGCCTGCTGGAAGCGGTCCGCGACACGAGGCCCGACGTCGTCGTGCTCGACTACGCGCTCGGCCACGACGACGGGCTGACCGCCTGCTTCCGGATCAAGCAGCAGCCCGACCCGCCCGCGGTCGTCCTGTACTCGGCCTACGTCGACGGGCCGTTCGCGGTGCCGGCCGCCATGGCGCAGGCCGACGCCATGGTCGCCAAGAGCGCCGCGGCCGGCGAGCTGCTGGCGACGATCCGCCGGGCCGCCGCCGGCGCGGTGGAGCGCAAGCGGCCGGACCCGGAGCTCATCGAGGCCGCCTCGGCGCGCCTGCAGGACGGTGACCTGCCGGTGGCCGGCATGCTGCTCGGCGCGACGCCCGTCACCGACATCGCCCAGACCCTCGACCTGACCGTCAGCGACGTCCGGCACCGGGCGCTGCGGATCATCGGCCGCCTGCAGGCGGCCCACCGCGTCCGGCCGCCGGCGCGCGCCCGCGAATGGGAGGTGCTGCCGTGAACCACCCTGACAACGAGCTCTACGACTCCGCCTGCGAGCTGCTGGCCGCCGCCCAGCGGTTGACGCGGGCCGCCCGCGGCGACGACGTCGAGCGCGCGCTGCCCGCGACGCTCGGCTGCCTGGAGGCGACGCTCGGCGCGCTCGGCATCGCGTGGACGACGCTCGAGGGTCCGGCCGCGCGCCGCGGCACCGACCTCGGCCAGCTGCGGCGGACGCTGCGCGAGGCGGAGCGGGCCGCCGACGCGGCGCGCACCGTGATGGCGGGCAACACGCGGACGCCGCACCCGCCTGACCCTCGGGGGTCTGACCCCGTGGGGTCGCAGCACGTCTGACCCCCTGGGGTCTGACCCCGAGGGTGGCGGGTAGCGCTGCGGGGTGGCCGCCGCCGACCAGCCTTCCGGCGTGCGCCCGGCACGCTACGTCAGCCGGCGCAGCCTCGCGCACGCCGGGACGGCGCAGGCCAGCCGCCGCACGGTCATCATCGCGCTGGCCTCCAACGCGACCGTGCTCGTCGTCAAGCTCGCCGCCGGGCTGGTGAGCGGCTCGACCGCCCTGCTGGCCGAGGCGGTCCACTCGCTCGCCGACACCGCCAACCAGGGCTTCCTGCTGGCATCGATCAGCCTGTCGCTGCGCGAGCCCAGCGAAGGGCAGCCGTTCGGCCACGGCCAGGAGCGGTTCCTGTGGACGTTCGTCGCCGCGGTCAGCATGTTCGTCGCGGGCGCCGTCTTCGCCGTGGGCTACGGGGCGATCGAGCTCGTCGCCGGCGCCGAGGAGAAGGGCGGCTTCCTCGTCGCCTGGGCGGCACTCGTCATCGCGGCGGTCGCCGAGGGCGTCTCGTGGGCGCGCGCCGTCCGCCAGGTGCGCGGCGAGGCGCGCGCGGCCGGCGTGCCGTTCCTCGCCCACATCCGTGCCAGCCGCGACCCGAACGTCAAGATGGTGCTCTTCGAGGACTCGGCCGCGCTGGCCGGCGTCGCGCTCGCCGCGCTCGGGATCGGCCTGCATCAGCTCACCGGCCGCGCCCAGTTCGACGCGCTGGCGTCGATCGCCATCGGGGTGCTGCTCATCGCCGTCGCGTTCTCGCTGGCCCGCGACGTCGGGCGGCTTCTCGTCGGCGCCGCCGCCCGGCCCGACGAGCGCCGGGCGATCGAGGACGTGCTGCGCGACCACCCCGACGTGCTGGAGATCCGCGAGCTGCTCACCATGGTCCTCGGGCCGTCGGCGCTGCTCGTGGCGGCGCGCATCGACCTCGACGACCGGCTCGACGCCGGCCGCGTCGAGCGCACGACGAGCGACCTCGACGACGAGATCCGCCGGCGGGTGCCCGACGCCACCGAGGTCTTCCTCGACGCCACACCGCCCGGTCGCGACTGACCGGCGCGGGCCGGCGCCGCCGCGGCCGCCTGACCGCTGTCGATTCCGGGCCCGCGCCCGGGGGCAGCACAGACCCCATGTCGCTGACGATGGGTCATGGGCCGCTGTCGGGCGCACCGCCGGAGAGCGTCAACTACGAGCTGGAGGGCCCGGCGCACCGGCTCCTGCTCCAGCCGTTCCCGCGCCGCGTGCGTGCGACGTTCGCCGGCGAGACGGTGCTCGACACGCGCGCCGGCCGGCTCCTGCACGAGACCGGGCTGCTGCCCCAGCTCTACGTGCCCGACGAGGACGTCAACGGCGAGCTGCTCGCGCCCAGCGACCACCGCACGATCTGCCCGTTCAAGGGCGAGGCGTCCTACGAGACGCTGGCCGTCGGCGACCGCGTCCGCGAGAACGCGGCCTGGGCCTACCGCGAGCCGCTGGAGGGCGCGGCCTGGCTGCGCGGCCACCGGGCGTTCTACTGGGACGGGCTCGACGCCTGGTTCGACGAGGACGAGGAGATCGAGGGGCACCTGCGCGACCCCTACCACCGGGTCGACGCGCGCCACTCGAGCGCCCACGTCCGCGTGCTCGCCGGCGGTCAGGAGGTCGCGGCGACGACCGCGGCCGTGCTCCTGTCGGAGACCGGGCTGCCCAACCGCTGGTACCTGCCGGTCCAGGACGTCCGCAAGGGCGTGCTGCGTCCGAGCGACACGACGACGGTCTGCCCGTACAAGGGCACCGCGTCCTACTACTGCCTCGAGCTCGACGGCGCCCGCCACGACGACGTGGCCTGGTCGTATGCCGACCCGCTCGAGAACGCGCTCAAGGTCGCCGGGCACCTGTCGTTCGACGCGAGCGGCGACGCCATCACGATCGAGGTCGACGGGCGCGCGCAGCCGTAGCGGCGCGCGGCGGCCATGGGCTGGCTCACCGACAGCATCACCGGCTCGCCGCTGAGCTACCTCATCGCGCTCGTCGCCTCCGGCGGCGACGTCCTGCTGCCGGTCATCCCGTCGGAGACGATCGTCATCACCGCCGGGGTGCTCGCCGCCCGCTCGGAGCTCGTCGTCTGGCTGCTCATCCCCGCGGCGGCGGTCGGCGCGATGATCGGCGACAACCTCGCCTATCTCATCGGGGCGAAGGTCGGCGACCCGCTCGTCCGGCGGTTGCTGCGCAGCGAGAAGAGCCAGGCCCGGCTGCGCTGGGCCGAGCATGCGGTGTGCGGGCACGGGACGCTCGTCGTCGTCGTGGGGCGCTTCATCCCCGGCGGGAGGACCGCGACGACGCTCGCGTGCGGCACGCTGGAGCTGCCGTGGCGGCGGTTCATCGTCGCCGACGCGGTCGCCGCGCTGCTGTGGGCGATCTACGCGTCGATGCTCGGCTACCTCGGCGGGGAGGCGTTCCGGCACAGCGTGTGGAAGCCGCTGGCGGCCTCCCTGTGCGTCGCGGCGCTCGTGACGCTCGCGATCGAGGGCTGGCGGCGCATCCAGAAGCATCGCGGCAGGGACGTGCTCGGCGGCGAGCTGCCGAACGGTTCGTCTGGGGCGCGGCCCGGACGGGTAGGAGCGCGGCATGGCCGAACGACACAGCGATCTTGAAGGCGTTGATCGTCCGGAGCCCGAGGAGGTCCTCTCCGGCGACGCCGCCCGCACGCGCGACCACGAGCCCAGCGACCTCGACGACCGCGAGGTCCCGCTCGACGACCCGGACGAGCCCGACCCGCCGATCGACGACGACCCCCACACGCCGCCCGACGACCCGACCGCGGCCGCCTAGGCGGTTCGGGGCCTGAACGGCCACGCGTGTCGAGTTTCGTCGCGCTACGAGGCAGAACTCGACAGCGGTCTCGCGGGCGTGGCCCGGGGAGAACCACCCGCGGCGACCGGAGAAGCCCGCAACGGGTCAGCAGGCTTGCGCGGACGACCGGCGGTCGTCAGGGGCCTAGCGTCGGCGCATGCCCGCTCGCACGTCGCCGGTCCGCTCGCGCCCGCTGCTCGTCGTCCTCGCCGTCCTGGCCGCGCTCGCCCTCGCCGCCGCCGCGGCAGCGCCGGCCGACGCGGGGCAGATCGTCTGGAGCAAGGGCGGCCAGATCTGGGCGATGAACGACGACGGCAGCGGCGCGCGCCTCGTCGTGCCGCTGGCCGCGGCGCCGGGCATGGAACGTCTCGACGCACCCGCCGTCGCCCCCAACGGGACGATCCTCTTCGAGGGCACGACGAACGCCAACAAGTTCACGCGCACCGGCTCGTGCGGGACGTTCCCCTACACCTATCCGTGCTTCACCACCCATTGGGGCTTCTTCGTCACCGGCGTCTACCGCTGGGACGGCAGCGCCGCCCAGCGCCTGAGCGGCGACCCGGCCTACTGCTTCAACTGCACGAGCTCCGAGAGCGCGCCCGAGCCACGCGCCGACGGCGCCCACGTCCTCGCCTTCCAGCACTGCCAGGGCTTCATCGACCAGTTCAGCTACGAGTGCATCGGTGCGATCCGCGGCAGCAGCGGCCAGTCCTACCCGAGCTGCGAGAGCCTGCCCGACGACCCGAGCCCGAACCCGGCCGACGCGGGCCAGCTCGTCTACAGCGGGTGTACGTCGGGCGGCAATCCGGCCCTCGTCGTCACCGGACCGGACCGCGCCGGCGAACGCGTCGTCGCCTGCGACGACCAGACCCAGCGCGACCCCTCGTGGTCGCCGTCCGGCGGGCGGATCGTCGCGGCCGAGGACGGCACCGACCCCGGCCTGTGGGTCTACGGCGCGTCGAACAGCGCCTGCTTCTCGGGCGACCTGCGCCACGCGGTCGTGGCGCCGAACGGCACGACGTTCGAGAGCCCCCGGTTCGTCGGCGAGGACCAGCTCGTCTTCGAGGCCGGCGGCGAGCTCTGGACCGTGCCCGCCGGCTGCAGCGCCTGCGCCTTCTCCGGCGCGGCGCGCCAGCTGACGACCGGCGGCGACAACCACGACCCGTTCTGGACCACCCGGGCGCCGGCCGGCGGCAGCGGTGGCGGGTCGGGCGGGGGCGGCGGCTCGGGCGGCGGGGCAGGAGGCGGCGGCGGATCGGGCGGCGGCTCCGGCACCACGCCCACCGACACCACGGCGCCGAAGCCGACGGTGACCGGCGCGCGCAGCCAGCGCATCCTGCGCCAGGGCCGGGCCATCGTCGTGAAGGTCAAGAGCTCCGAAGCGGCGACCCTGCGCCTCACCGGCACGATCAGCGTCCCGGGGCGCGACCCGGCCCTGCGGTCGACGACCCGCAGGCTGGCCGCCGGCCGCACGGTCACGATCAAGGTGAAGCTCTCGTCGTCGGCGCTGCGCACGGTTCGCCGCGCCTGGGCCCGGCACCGCACGGCGGTCGCGATCGTGAAGCTCCGCCTCACCGACGCGGCCGGCAACGCGACGACCACGACCCGCCGCATCACGCTGCGCCGCTGACCGGCCATCGCCGCCCGTGGGGACCGCTACGATGCGGCCCTCACCCGGGGAGAGAGGTCCATGCGTCGCCTGCTGTCGTTGTCCATGTTCGTCGCGCTGCTCGCGCTGGCGCCCGCCGCGGCTCACGCCGATGGCCTGAGCGCCGCCCGCGGCGACGCCACCGCCACGGCGTTCGCGGCCGCCAAGACCCACATCCCGGTCAGCGATCCGGCGCCCCCGCCGGGCGCCCAGGTGCTGAAGTACAAGTTCGGCCCGATGAAGATCCAGCCGGGCCAGAACCTCATCGACATCGACGTCCAGAAGGAGCGCCCGAACGTCGACGGCTGGATCGTCGGCTTCCGCCCCGGCCTCGTCGACCACAAGACCGGCAAGAGCCCGAGCGTCCGCGAGGTCCACCTCCACCACGCCGTGTGGCTCGTCGACTTCAAGCCGACGTTTGCCGCCGGTGAGGAGAAGACCTACTTCAACGCACCGCCCGGCTACGGCTGGCGCTACACGACGAAGCAGACGTGGATGATCAACCACATGATCCACGACCTCGTCGCCCAGCCGCACGAGGTCGACCTGACCTACACCCTGTACTTCATCCCCGACACGGCGCCGGAGGCCGCCAACGTCAAGGAGATCAAGACGCAGTGGATGGACGTGGAGGGCGTCAAGCCCTACCCGGTCTTCGACGCGCTGAAGGGCTCCGGCCACCAGGGCCGCTACACGTACCCCGACGACGCCAAGAACCCGTATCCGGACGGCAAGGTCCGCAACCGCTGGGTCGCCGACCGTGACGCGACGATGGTCGTCACCGCCGGCCACCTGCACCCGGGCGGGTTGTGGAACGACCTCAACGTCACCCGCGACGGCAAGACCGTCCGGGTCTTCCGCTCGCGCGCCAACTACTACGAGCCGTCGGGCGCGGTGTCGTGGGACGTGGCGATGAGCGCCACGACGCCGGACTGGCGCGTGGCGATCAAGAAGGGCGACGTGCTCTCGACGACCGCCACCTACGACACGTCGCGGGCGTCCTGGTACGAGGTGATGGGGATCATGGTCGTCGGGATCACGAACGGGCCCGACGGGGGTGTCGACCCGTTCACCGGCCAGGTCGACCAGACCGACCGCCTCACCCACGGACGGCTGCCGGAGAACATCGAGAAGGGCGTCGGGAAGCGCTCGGGCGCCTACAGCAACCCGCTGCGGCTGCGCCAGGGGCCCTTCCGCTCGACGGTGACGATCCGCAACTTCGTCTACTCGCCCGGCGACCTGTCGCTGCCCGGCAAGCTGGGGCTGCCGCCCTCGGTGGCCCAGGGCAAGCAGCTGACGTTCGTCAACAAGGACGCCCCGCTGACGGTGCGCTTCCACACGATCACCGCGTGCAAGGCGCCCTGCAACCGGACGGCGGGCATCAAGTTCCCGCTGGCGAACGGGCGCAGCATCTTCGACTCGGGCGAGCTCGGCTTCGGCCCGACCGTGAGCACCGTCGGCCTCTTCGACAACGGTGACCCGAACGTGCCGATCACGGCCGCCAACGGCACGCCGGCCGCGAAGGAGAAGTGCGCCAAGAATGGTCCCAAGGGCGTCATCCGGCTCGTCCAGGTCGGCTGCGTCGGGGACACCAGATGGAAGACCCCGAAGAACCTCAAGCCGGGGACCTACGCGTACTTCTGCCGGATCCACCCGTTCATGCGCGGCGCGTTCCGGGTCGTGCCGAAGACGAAGCTCAAGCGCTAGCGGCGCGCCCGCACGATCGTGACGCATCGGGGTCAGACCCGTTCCGTTGCAGCGGGGCGTCGCCGGGCCCATCCGGCAACGTCGCTGCAACGGAACGGGTCTGACCCCGGTTAGGTGCGCGCGCGGACGATCGCGCGCCCGCCGCGCGCCGGGATCATCGTGACGTTGCGGTGCAGCGCGTGCTCGGGCTCGGGCTCGGGTGCTTCGAGGTCGAGCCGGCGGGCCATCGTCTCGAGCACGATCTCCTGCTCGGTCATCGCCAGCGAGGCCCCGAGGCAGCGGCGGATGCCGCCGCCGAACGGGATCCACGTGTAGGTGCCGGGCTTGGCGTCGACCCAGCGCTCGGGCCGGAACGCGAACGGGTCCGGGTAGACGTCCTCGCGGTGGTGGACGAGCAGGATGCTCATCGTCACCGGCGTGCCCGCCGGCACGGCGTGGGCGCCGAGCTGCCACGGCACGCTGACGCGCCGGCCGATGATCGGGATGACCGGCCGTGAGCGCATGCCCTCGTGGATCGTCTGCTCGACGACCGCGCCGGCCTGCTCGCCGCCGCCGCGCGCCGCCTCGCGCAGCCGCTCGTGGGCGGCGGGGTGGCGCAGCAGCCGCTCCCACGTCCAGGCGAGCTGGTTGGCGGTCGTCTCGTGGCCGGCGAGCACGAGCGTCAGCAGCTCGTCGCGCAGCTCCTTGTCGGTGAGCGTCTCGCCGTCCTCGGTGCGCGCCTGCAGCAGCATCGAGAGGATGTCGCGCCGCTCGCCGAGGTCTGCCGCGCGGCGGCGGGCAGCGATGACCGCGTAGGTGGGGCGGTCCAGCAGCTCCATGCCGGACTTCGTCAGCCCGACGGGCTCGTCGCGGCCGAGGTTCATGAGCTCGGCGACCTGCCCGAGCGGCCAGGTCGACATGGCCAGCAGCGTCTTGACCGCGGTGCGCAGCGCGTGCTCGGGCGTCCCGAGCTTCGGCCGGCCCTCGATGCCGAAGATGCCGCCCATGATCACGTCGAGGGTGATCGCCTGCATGCGCGGCGCGAGCTGGATCGGGCGTCCGATCGGCCAGCGGTCGATCTCTCCCGCGGCGGCGTCGGCGATCATCTGCCGGTAGCCGTCGATCGCCTCGCCGTGGAAGAACGGCAGCAGCAGCTTGCGTTGGCGCATGTGACGGGGGCCGACCGCGGTGAGCACCGAGTTGGGTCCGACGATCGGGCGCAGCGGCGACTCGCCGGTGAGCGACGGCGCCTGCTCGGCCTTCGCGGTGAACAGCGACTTGACGTGGTCGGGGTGGCTGGTGATGACGGGTCGCCCGGCGACGATGCCCTGCATCCGGAAGACCTCGCCGAGCTCGCGCCGCCAGCGAAAGACGAACTCGATCTGGCGCTGGCTGAACTGGAGCACCGCCCGGGCCCGCGACAGCGGCACCTCGGGCGGGGAGGGCAGGCGGGCGGCCGTCTCTTCGTCGATGGGGCCGGCGGGGGACGGCGGCGCCTCGCCGAGGAGCGTGGTGGAGGGTGCGGGAGGAGCGAGCGTCATGACATCTGTCGATGTTCCACGAATCGATGTCATCTAGATGCCGGTCTGTCGCGCATCGGACGCGGGGTCGGCGTTGTCCGCAACGAGCGGCGAGAATGAGCGACGTTCGCGGACAGCGTGACGTCCAGGGGGACGTTTATCCGGCCGGGACCGGGGGGATGCTGCCGCTGCCATGAAGGGCGACGATCAGGAGGCAGGGTGATCGAACGTACGGCCATCTCGACGCGTGGCAACCTCGCCACGCAACTCGAACGCGACCGGCTCGCGCACCGCGTCGCGCGTCTGCGCACCGTCGTCGCCGCGCTCGACGAGCGCCGCCGGTTCCGCGACGGCCAGGGCGCGATCCCGCTGCCGCTCATCCAGGCGATCAAGGGCTTCCGGCGCGAGCTGCGCGAGGCCGAGCACCGCCTGGCCCTCCTGGACGAGGGCGGCGCGCTACGCATCGCCGAGCCGTAGTCGTCCCGATCGATCCACGGCCCTGCGCGGTCATCGCCCGGCCGTAGGAGCGCCGACCCTGCCTGTGGGAAAGCCGAAGCAGGACGACCTCGATCCACGGTCGTCGGGCGCCCCGGTGGTCGGAGAGGGTCATCGCCATGCCGACAGCTGAGCTCAGAGCAGCGAGGCGGCCCCGGTCACCGCACCTCGGCCTGCGCCTCGAACGAGACCGCCTGGAGCACCGGGCACGGCGCCTCGAGGAGGCGATCCTCGCCCTCGAGGCCCGCCGCGAGTACCGCCACTCGCGCGGCTCGGTGCCGTTGCCGCTCGTCCAGGCGATCATCGGCTTCCGCGAGGAGCTGCGCCGGACCGAGCAGCGCCTGCGGACGCTGTCGCGCTGACGCCGGTTCGGGGCCGGCCGGGGCGGGGTAACGGACCCTCACGCCACCCCGACCGCGAGGAGGATCCGTCGTGCAGCACGAGCACACCGAGCACGTCTCCGCCGCCCCCGATGCCGTGTTCCGGGCGATCGCCGACGTCGACAACCTGCCGCGGTTCGTCCCGCAGATGGGTCACGTCCCTAGGGTTGGTGTAGGAGCGGGTCGGACGGAACCGGGCTGAAGAA
>JBDZVZ010000059.1:0-22032 GCA_040255945.1 Solirubrobacterales bacterium
AACCATAAGTAGGAAACCACCGAACCCGGTCTCCGCGAGACCCAGCCCGGCTCAGTCCTCGCCCACGGGTGCGCGCAGCACGACGTAGACGCGCAACCGTCCGGGCGGCCTGGTGACCGCCACCGTCTGCTCGAGCGATGTCGCAGTGCCCGCCGCCAGGTCCGGAACGTCGACGGTCGCGATCGGTTCCGCGCCCGACGCCGGATCATCAAAGAACAGCTCCGCTCTCACCTCAGAGGAGGTCGCCAGTCCAACGTTCGCGACGCTCGCCTTGATCGAGACGGACTTGCCTGCCTCAACGAGCTGCGGCTCAACCGACACATCGCGGGCCCTCAGCATCGGGTCTGGCAGCTGCGCGAACCGATCCTGCTCGAGCGCCACCTTGGCCTCATGCAGTGCCCGAAGCGCCAGCGCCGTCGTGAAGACGTCGCCCCATGAGCCGCTTGGGAGCTGACCTGCCAGCAGAGCGTCCGCGCCGGCTCGGACCCGGTCGATCGCGGCGGGGAACGATGCCAGGGACGCGACGGCCATCGCGGTATTGCGCGTTGAGAGCGCACCTCCTGCCCAGCTTCCGTCGAGCAGCTGCGAGCTCCCGAGCCAAGCGCCGGCGGCGGCGAGAGTGGTGTCGATCGCGGTGCTCGACCCGTAGCGCTTCACATAGGTGTGCAGTGCGAGCAGCGCCTCGCTCGTCAGCGACGCGCTTCCCCCATCCTCGCCCCACACGCCGCTCGAGGCGAACTTCAGAAGTCGTTGCGCAGCGCTACGTGCCGCGTCGCGCTCCCCGGTCATCGCCAGGGTGCGAAGTGCGAGCGCCGTGTCCAGGGCGTCTGACTGGTATTCGCGGGAGAGACCGAATCCCCCATCCACCTGCTGCTCGGCGAGAAGTGCCTCGACCGCCTTCGGAGATGAAGAGCTGATGCCCGCTCGCGCGAGGCTGTCGACATCGTCCATAGCGGCTGAGGAGAACAACGCCGTGATCCGCGGAAGTGCCGGGCTGTCTGGACGGACCAAGCCCAAGGCTTCAGCGATGACCGACTCGTCCCGCACGGCCAGCCGGGTCCCGAAGCCGCCGTCGGGCATCTGGACAGCTTCGAGATGGGCGACGCCACGGTCGATCGCCGGCTGAATGGCCGACTCATCAAGCGCGAACGCCGGCGTCGTCACGACGCTGGTCAGCGTCGTCGCTACGAGCGCGGCGATCACGCGGCGCAGCATGCGCAAGCGGCGACCATGGCCGTCGCTCGTGGACCGCGAGCGACGGGGACCTCTCCCCCATTCCGAATCCATTCGACCGGGAGTCATATACGCAAGCGGTGTCCCAATGCAATGGTGGCCGCTTCAGAGCAGTGGGAGACGAGCGTTGACGAGCGGGAGCGGAGGCCGGGGAGCACGTCCACTCATCTCCCGCAGATGCCCAGCGATCCTGGCGACGTGAGGCCCGCGGAGGGGCCTCACGTCGGCAGGATCGTCGGCACCACAGATCCTGACGTGGAATGCACGCTGGAGCGTGCAGAACTCGCCAGGATCGCGGCGGGGTGCTCGCTCGCCACGCGGCGCAAACGCAACGGAACGGGTCTGACCCCGGTTTCAGTGCCGCAGCAACCCCAGCGCGTGCGCCTCGCGCTCGAGCTCCTCGCGGTGCTCGGGCGCCGCGATCGCGATGAGCGCGCGGGCGCGCTGGGCGATCGGGCGGCCGCGCAGGCGGGCGATGCCGTGCTCGGTGACGACGTGATCGACCGTGTTCTTCAGCGTCGTGACGACCGAGCCCGGCGTGAGCTGGGCCCGGATGCGACTGCGGCCGCTGCGCGTCGTGCTGTGCAGGACGATGAACGCGTGGCCGTGGCGGCTGTACATCGCGCCGCGCGCGAAGTCCGCCTGGCCGCCGCTCGAGGACCAGTAGCGGCCCGCGATCGTCTCCGACGCGCACTGCCCGTAGAGGTCGACCTCGGTCGTCGCGTTGATCGAGATGAAGTGGTCCATCGCCGCCACGCGGCGCGGGTCGTTGACGAGGTCGACCGGCAGCAGCTCCACCGCCCCGTTGTCGTCCAGCCAGTCGTAGAGCCGCCGAGTGCCCAGGCAGAACGTGGCGACCGTCTTGTTCGGACGGATCTTCTTGCGCGCCCCGGTCACGACGCCGGCCTCGACGAGGTCGACGACCCCGTCCGACAGCAGCTCGGTGTGGATGCCGAGATGGCGCCGGTCGGTCAGCCGATGCAGCAGCGCGTTCGGGACGCCGCCGATGCCGACCTGCAACGTCGCGCCGTCGGGCACCATCTCGGCCACGAGGTCCGCGATCGCCGCGTCGCGCTCGTCGGGCGCCACCGGCGGCACCTCGACGAGCGGCCGGTCGCTCTCACACCACCCCGCCACCTGGGAGACGTGGATGTGGTTGAGCCCGAACGTCCGCGGCATCTGCGGCGTGACCTCCAGGAAGAACGGCACGCGCCCGATGAGCGGGGCGACGTAGTCGGCGTTCGTACCCAGCGTGAAGTAGCCGTGCCGGTCCGGCGGGCTCGCCGTGGCCAGCACGAGCGAGCAGCGCGTGTGGTCGTGCAGCGTGCGCGGCATCTCCGAGAAGTTCGCCGGCACGAGGTCGCACTGCCCGTTCCAGTAGGCCTCGCGCGTCGCCTCCGACAGGAAGTAGCTGACGTGGCGCAGATGCTCGGGGAACTCGCCGCGGATGTAGGCGCGCTCCTGCAGGGCGTGCATCTGGTGGACCGCGACGTCGTGCAGGCGCTCGTGCTCGGCCTCCAGCGCGTCGAGCAGAGCTGTCGGCTCCCCCACGGCCAGCGGGACGATGAGGTCGGCACCCGGCTCGATGTGCTCGAAGACCGCGGTCGGATCCAGCGGGCCGGACCTCATGCGGGCAGCTCCTGGACGAGCGTGACCGCCTCGCCGAACAGATCGCCCTGCTCGGCCACCCGGGCCAGGACGCCGTCGAGGTCGAAGACGAGCCGGTCGGGGTCCTGCGCGGCGAGCGCGTCGTGGACCTCGTCCCAGGTCAACGGCGTCGAGACCGTCGGGCGGTCGCGCGCCCGCGGCGAGTAGACCGACACCGTCGTCTTGTTGATGTCGTTCTGGCTCCAGTCGACCAGCACCTTGCCCGCCCGCAGGTTCTTGGCCTGGCGGGAGACGACGAGCTCACCCTGCTCGGCCTCCAGCAGCTCGGCGACCGCCTTCGCGAAGCCCTTCGTGCGCGCGTAGGTCATGTCCGGCGCGTTGAGCGGCAGGTAGACCTGCAGCCCCTTCGAGCCCGAGGTCTTCGGCAGCGACACGAGGCCCAGATGGTCGAACATGCCCTGCAGCACGACCGCGACGCGCAGGCACTCCAGCAGGCCAGCCGGGGGACCGGGGTCGAGGTCGAAGGCGACCATGGTCGGGCGCGTCGGGTCGTCGGCGTGGTGCATGGGCGTGTGGAGCTCGAGGTCGGCGAGGTTGCCCAGCCAGGCGAGCGCCGCCGGCTCGGAGGCAACAACGTAGGTGATGGACTTGCCGCGTTCGGAGGCGATGGTGGCGGTCTGTACCCAGTCCGGCCGATGTGATGGCGCCTGCTTCTCGTAGAAGTGCTGCGCGTCGGCGCCGTTCGGGTAGCGCTTGAGCGTCAGCGGCCGGTCGCCGATGTGCGGCAGCAGGACCGGCGCCATCTCCAGCAGGTAGCGGATGAGGTCGCCCTTCGTGTGGCCCGACGGCCACAGCGGCTTGTCGAGGTTCGTCAGCCGCAGCTCGCGGTCGGCGACCTGCGCGCGCACCGCCTTCTTGCCGAGGTCCTCACGCACGACGAACGCCGCGGGCTTGTCGTCGCGCAGCCCCTTGTAGGAGGGGGCGCGCAGGACGCCGTCGGCCGTCCACCCCATGAACTCGACCTCGCAGACCAGGCGCGGTTCGACGAACACCGCCTCCCGGGGCGGCTTGACCCCGCCCGCGAACGGTGACTCGTCGCGCCGCAGCGGCTCCAGCAGTCCGGGGAGCCGTTCGAGCTCGGCGTCGGTGAACCCGGTCCCCGCGCGGCCGACCGCGCGCAGCGCGCCAGTGCCTTCGTCGTCGTGGACGCCGAGCAGCAGCGCGCCGATCGAGCGCCTTCTTCGGCCTTCGCCCGGGATCCAGCCGCCGATGACGAACTCCTGGCGCTGCACGTTCTTGACCTTCACCCAGCAGCCGCTGCGCCGCCCCGGCTCGTAGCCGGAGTCCAGCCGCTTGGCGACGATGCCCTCCAGCCCCTGCTCGCGCGTGGCGGCCAGCAGCGCACCGCCCTCGCCCACGACGTGCTCGGGCGTCTGCCAGCGCCCGCCGTTCAGGTCCAGCTCGGCCAGGGCCGCCCGGCGTTCCTCGTAATTGCGACCCATGAGCGAGTGGCCGTCGAGCCACAGCAGATCGAAGATCATGTAGGTGACGGGGTCCGACTGCGCCAGCCGCCGCACCTGGCCCTCGCGGGTGAGATGCATCCGGCCCTGCAGCGCCCCGAACGAGGGCTTGCCGTCCTCGTCGAAGGCGACGACCTCGCCGTCGAGGATCGCCCGGTGCATGCTCAGCCCGCGGTTCAGGCGGGCGAGCTCCGGGTAGCGGGCGGTGACGTCGTTGCCGTTGCGGGTGACGAACCGCATCCGCCCCGGCTGGCTGAAGCAGATCGCGCGCACGCCGTCCCATTTGACCTCGAAGCCCCAGCGGGCCTCGTCGGCGGGCAGCTCGCCCGGCCGCGCGAGCATCGGCAGGACCTGCTCGGGCATCGGCTCGGCGTCCGCGTCGGCCGGCGGGTCCATCCGGTGGATCATCCAGTCCTTCGCGTCCGGCCCCGTGAAGAAGAGGGCGTAGCGGCCGGCGACCCGCTCACCGCGCAGGTCGACCTCGACCTTGTCGTCGGTCCACTTCAGGACCTCGAACGTGCCGCGGTCCCAGATCGTCATCGTCCCCGCGCCGTAGTGGCCCTTCGGGATCTCGCCGTGGAAGTCGAGGTACTCGAGCGGATGGTCCTCGGTGTGGACGGCCTTGCGGTTGTCCTTCGGCGCCCACGGCAGCCCGTTCGGGATCGCCCACGAGGCGAGGGCGCCGTCGTGCTCGAGGCGCAGGTCCCAGTGCAGGCGGGTGGCGCTGTGCTCCTGGATGACGAAGCGCAGGGTCCCGTCGCCGCCGGCCTCGCCGCCGGACGGCTCCGGCGTGGCGGCGAAGTCGCGCTTGGCGCGGTAGGTCTCCAGGCCCGGGTCGGCCATCGCCGCGGGCCTACCCGCGGGTCACGCGCAGTACCGCCTCGCGCAGATCGTCGATCGGTGCATCCTTGCCGACGTAGGCCTCGGCGTCGGCGCGGCGTGCCTCGGCGTACTCGCGGACGTGCCCGGTGAGCAGGACGACGCGCACGCCCGGTGCAACCTCTCGCAGCTCGCCGATCGCGTCGCGCTCGACGTCGAGGAGGTCGAGCAGGACGACGTCGGGGCGCGCCCGGCCGACCTCGCCCAGCGCGCGGTCAAGGTCCGGGGCCCCGCCGACGACGGCGATCTCGGGATCGTCCTCGAGCTCGGCGCGGATGAGCTCCCGGAACGCCAGCGAGTCGTCGCAGTGAAAGACGCGGACCATCCCTGCCCAAAGGTACGTCACCGCCGGGAGTTCTCCTGCGGACCGACATGCGGACCGCTCAGCGGCGCGGATGCATCGCGTCCATCGCCGCCACGATCGCGGACCGGTCCAGGCGGCCGGGCGGGACCGGCGGCGCCCGGTAGGTGAAATAGGGCGCCGCGAAGCGCAGCTCGAGGACCGGGCTGCCGTCGGGCCGCAGCTCCTCGACGGACGGCGTGCTCCCCCACGCCGCCACCCAGTCGCCGCCCGGCAGCATCCGCGCGCTGCCGCAGCACGCCGAGCTCGCCCCCGGATCCGGGTCG
The DNA here is from genome assembly GCA_040255945.1 of Solirubrobacterales bacterium. Classification (GTDB taxonomy): domain Bacteria; phylum Actinomycetota; class Thermoleophilia; order Solirubrobacterales; family Solirubrobacteraceae; genus Baekduia. Next base: position 5,868 of record JBDZVZ010000059.1, read on the forward strand.
GTGATCTCCTGCACGAGCGTCGCCGTCCGCGCCCGCGTGTCGATCCGGTAGCGGACGATGCGGGGCGGCCGCCCGCGCGCCGAGCCGTTGTCGTGCACGGAGACCGTGCCGTCCGGCCACACGCGGGCGTCGTGCTGGCCGCCGAACAGGTCGCCGGCGTGCGGGTCCCCGACGACCCGCAGGCTCTCCGGCGTCGGCGTGCCGCCGAGCTTCCAGTCGACGGCGCCGTCGCTGCGCCGGATCCGGTAGATCGCGTCGGTGTTGCGCATCGACACGATGAAGCCGTCGCCGTCGGGCTCGATCGAGTTGATGTGCTGCCAGTCCCAGACGACGCCGGCCACCCCCGGGTAGGGCAGCAGCGACGTCCACCAGCGCAGGCTCTCGTCCGGGCTCACCCGCCCGACCGAGCTCCACGCATAGACCTGCCAGCCGTCGGGGTCGATCTCCTGGAAGGCCGCGTCCAGAACGCTGACGCCCCACGGAAGCCCGTACAGCTGAACGCCGTCGCGCCGCTGATAGGTCGTGACGAGTCGGTTGCCGTCGGGCAGCGTCAGCGACTCGTGGAAGTCGGTCGGCCACCACCAGGCGCGCGTCGTGCGCACGAGCGACCCGTCGAGCCGGTGCTCCTCCACCGCGTCGCCGTAGTCGTAGCCGAAGCCGCCGGCCTCGTGCGACACGTTCCAGGTCAGGTTGCCGTCGGGCAGGACGGTGGCGTCGATCGGTGTGCCGCTCGGTGCCCGGTACCACCAGACCGGGACCCCGTCGGCATCGAAGAGCGCGACATAGGGCGCGGCAGGCGCGGCGGGATCGAGCTTCTGGCCCGGCGTCGTGACGTAGTAGGCCGCCTGGGGCCGGCCGTCGCGGTGCACGGTGAAGGGCGGGAAGTCGGCCGGCAGACAGCGCACGTCGTAGTCGCTGCCGGCGACCCGCACGACGAACCGCTGGCCCGGCTGGAGCGCGACGGTCGTCTGGAACGTGCCGGTGCGCTCCGGGGCGCCGTCGACCGACACCCCGGCGAAGCCCGTGTCGGCCACCGACACACGCACGCTGTTGCCCGGCTCGCAACGGGTCACGTAGTCGTGCACAGCCGGGTCGGGCGCCGGCTGCAGGCCCTGGTCGGTCGTGATCGTCAACCCGAACGCCGACGAGGCGTGCACGCCGGCGGCGAGCACTGCGACCGCCCCTGCTCCCGTCGCCCACCGCCGTCGCCACCCGAGCATGCCGCCTTGGGTATGGGGCGACCGGCGGCGCCGCAACGCCGCCGGTCAGCGCGACGACCGCTCAGCCGCCGGCAACCGCCGGAAGGATCTGGAGCTCGGCGCCCGCCCCTACCCGTGTGGCGAGGCCGTCGCCGAAGCGCACGTCCTCCCCGTCGACGTAGACGTTGACGAAGCGGCGCAGGCCGCCGTCGCCGTCCGAGAGCCGGTCGCGCAGCTCCGGGTGCTGGGCGTAGAGCGACTCGAGCGCAGCGCCGACCGTCTCGCCGTCGACGCCGATCGATGTCGCACCGCCGGCCGCGTCGCGCAGCTGCGTGGGGAGCTTCACGGTGACGGCCATCAGGCACCCGCCCCCACGGCCACCGCCGACTCGAACGCCTCGTAACGCGGCTCGATCTCGTGGGCGTCGAACGTGCCGCGCACCGCGTCGAGCGTCTTGAGCCCCTCGCCGGTGATGACGAGGACGACGGTCTCGTCGGGGTCGATGTCGCCGCGGTCGGCGAGTTTGGCGAGCGTCGCCGTCGTCACGCCGCCGGCCGTCTCGGTGAAGATGCCGGTCGTCTCGGCCAGCAGGCGGATGCCGGCGCGGATCTCGTCGTCGGTGACCGCGTCGATGCCGCCGCCGCTGCGGTTGGCCAGCTCGACCGCGTACGGGCCGTCGGCCGGGTTGCCGATCGCCAGCGACTTGGCGATCGTGTCCGGCTTGACCGGCCGGCAGACGTCGGTGCCCTCGGCAAACGCCGTCGCGACCGGCGCGCAGCCCGTCGCCTGGCCGCCGTTCATCGTCGGCGCGTCACCCTCGATGAGCCCGAGCGAGCGCCACTCCGCAAAGCCCTTGGCGAGCTTCGTGTACAGCGAGCCGGAGGCGATCGGCGCGACGACGCGGTCCGGCGTGCGGAAGCCCAGCTGCTCGGCGATCTCGTAGGCCAGCGTCTTCGAGCCCTCCGCGTAGTAGGGCCGCATGTTGACGTTGACGAACGCCCAGCGCTCGTGCTCGCCGCTGATCTCGGTGCAGAGCCGGTTGACGTCGTCGTAGTTGCCCTTGACCTTGACGAGGTTCGTCCCGTAGACGCCGGTGGCGAGGATCTTCTGCTCCTCGAGATCGGCCGGGATGAAGACGTAGGTCGGCATGCCGAGCGCGGCCCCGAACGCCGCCACGGAGTTCGCGAGGTTGCCGGTCGACGCGCAGGCCAGCGTGTCGAAGCCGAGCTCCCGGGCGCGGGCCGAGGCGACTGCGACGACGCGGTCCTTGAACGAGTGCGTCGGGTTGTGGGCGTCGTTCTTGACCCACACCTCCTTGAGCCCCAGACGCTCCGCCAGCCGGTCGGCGCGCACGAGCGGCGTGCAGCCCGCCGGCAGCCCGACCCGGGAGAGGACGCGGGCGCTCGGGCCGGGCTGACCGTGCTCGAGCGGCAGGAAGTCGACGTAGCGCCAGATGTTCTGCGGGCCCGACTGGATGCGGCGGCGCAGCAGGTCGGGATCGTCGCCGAGCGTGCCGTGGTCGTAGACGACCTCCAGCGGGCCGAAGCAGCGCGAGCAGACGTACTGCGCGCTCAGCTCATAGGTGGTGCCGCACTCGCGACAGGCCAGGTTCGTGACAGCCATGCAGGGCTCCTGTGGATTCTTCGCCGATAGACCATCGTGTGACGAAGAGGTGAGGCTCCTGCGCCACACGTCTCCAGGAATTGGCACCTTCCCGCCGTAGCGGGGGTTGCCGGGGTTTCATCGGGCCAGTCCCTCCACCCCTCTGGACGTGTACAGCTATGTCGTCGGCACGATACCAGCCCGGTGCACGAGCGCAAGGGATCGCCCGGTGGTCGCCGGACGGAACGGTACACTCGGTGGCGCCGTGCACCCGTCCCTCGACGACCCCTTCAGTCAACGTGCCGAGGCTGCCCCGTCCGCCTCTGCGTCGTGCTGGCCGGTCGCGCCCGGACGGCCTCGTCGCGGCGCCCGAGCCTGAGACCCCGAACGTCGAGGTCATCGAGGCCGAGGGCCTGCGCTGGATCAACATCGAGCGCCCCGGCGCGATGGACCGGCTCTGGCTCGAGGAGCACTTCGACTTCCACCCGCTCGACTACGAGGACGTCTTCTCGCGCAACCAGCGCCCGAAGGTCGACGAGTACGACAGCTACCTGTTCGTCGTCCTGCATTTCCCGGTCTACGACAAGCGGGTCAACCGGCTCAACGCGGCCGAGGTCGACATCTTCCTCGGGCCCGACTTCCTCGTCACGCTGCCCAACGAGAGCCTGCAGCCGCTCCAGTACATCTTCGAGCGCTGCCGCAGCAGCGACGAGACCCGCGAGGAGCTCTTCACCAAGGGCGCGGGCTACCTGCTCTACAAGGTCGTCGACGCGTGCGTCGACGCCTCGTTTCCGATGCTGCGCAAGATGGGGCTCAAGCTCGAGCGCCTCGAGGAGTCGATCTTCGAGGAGGAGGCCAACCGCGAAGTCGTGCGCGACCTCTCCAACGCCAAGCAGGAGATCATCAACTTCCGCAAGATCGTCCGCCCGCAGCGGACCGCCCTGAAGGACCTCGAGCGCACGAAGCGCTACGTCACCGGCGAGCTCGACATCTACTTCGACGACGTCAACGACGCGTCCGAGCGCGTGTGGGACATGCTCGAGAACTTCAAGGAGGTCATCGAGGGCCTCGAGGCGACCAACGAGTCCGTCCTGTCGCACCGGCTCAACGACGTCCTGCGCGTGCTCACGGCGTTCAGCGTCATCATGCTGCCGCTGACGCTCATCGCCTCGGTCTGGGGCATGAACGTCCACGTGCCCGGCGAGGGCCGGGTCGCCGGCTTCTTCGCGGTCCTCGGGTTCATGCTCGCCGTGCTGGTCGGCATGGTCACGTGGTTCCGCCGGCGCGGCTGGCTGTGAAACGCTCGCCTGGCGGCTCGCGTCTCATTGCGAGAACCCGCTGGCGCTCGTTCTCGCGGCGCGCGCGTCAATCCCGGCGCAGGTTGCTCAGCTCACGACGCGCAGCGGCAGCTCGTCGACGCTGAAGGCCGCCTCGGTGACGTCGCCGAGGAAGTCGCCGTCGACCTGCAGCGGCACCGGCTCGCCGTCGACGCTGCGGACCGTGATCGCGCGGACGTCGGCGAAGCCGTCGACCTGGCGGTGCTTGACGAGCTGGGCGCGCTCGGAGAACAGACGCCACAGCACGCCCGGCATGACCGTCGGGCGCGACGAGCGCAGCACGACGCCCGCGAGCGTCGGCACCTCGAGCTCGGCGCCGGCCGCCGCCCGGATCGGGATGCGCCGGAAGTAGGTGTAGGGGTCGCCCTTCTGGACGAGGACCGTCACGCCCTCGAGCGCCTCGCCGTCGTCGCAGACGGTCTCCAGGCGCGGCGGCCGCGCGACGTAACGGCCCAGGAACTCGCGGAATCCCGCGTAGGAGAAGTAGTACGGGCCGTAACGCGCCTTCAGCCGCGGATGGGCCTCGACGCGGGCGACGACCGAGGCGTCGAGCCCCACCCCGGCCGAGAAGAGGAACCGCCGGTCGTTGACGACGCCCATCGACACGTCGCGCGGCCGCCAGTCGTCGGCGATCCGCAGCAGATGCTCGGTCGCGTCGACGATGTCGTTCGGGATGCCGAGCATGCGGGCGTAGACGTTCGTGGAGCCGCCCGGCAGGCAGGTGAGCGGCGTCTTGGACCCGCGCAGCCCGTTGGCGGCCTCGTTGACCGTGCCGTCGCCGCCGAAGGCGACGACGACGTCATAGCCCTCCTCGGCGGCCTCGCGACACAGCGAGGTGGCGTGATCGCGCGCCTCCGTGTCGATCGCGGTCACGTCGTAGCGGCCCTGCAAGGCATAGACGACGAGGTTGCGTAGGCGGTCGGAGACCGTCGTCGCGTACGGGTTGACGATGATGAGCATGCGCTTGCGCTCCGTCGGAGCGTCCAGCGCGAATTGGTCGCCGAGAGCTTCCAGCGACGACGTCGACACGGCGGGCACGACTCTCGGTACACCGCTGGTCGCCACCGGTGACACCGCGTCCAGTCGGCGGTGGACGTCCGAGGGGTGTGGACAGCCGCACGTCCAGACGCCAGCGACCTCCCCCCATCGGAGGACCGATCCGGGGGAGCATGCGGTCCGTGACCCCCCTGCGGACCTACCACCGAGAGCTCGTGTGCCTCCTCCTGGTGATGTTCGCCGTGCTCCTTGCCGCAGGGACAGCCCACGCCGCCATGACGACAGCACCCACCACCACCTCGGGTGTGGCCGGCGTCGGGCATCCGTCCGCGCCATGACGGCCGGTCGCGCTCCGTCCCATTCTCCTCCCAGGGCGATGCGCGACCGGCCCGCGCGGGACGCCTCAAGGCGCCAGGTCGTAGCGGTAGTCGGTCAGCAGCTGGCAACCGTCCTCGGTCACGAGCAGCAGGTCCTCGAAGCGCACGCCGCCCAGGTCGCGCTCCCACAGCCCGGGTTCGACGGCCAGGACGTCGCCCGCGACCAGCGGCGACCGGCCCGAGGAGCCGACGCCCGCGCTCGAGCATGTTGGTCAGCACCCACGTCGGCCCCTCGACCTTCGCCCCACGGGAACGGGTCACCGATGACGGTCGGGATCTCGTGGCGCAGGGCGGCGCCGCGCTCGGTGTCGCCGTAGAGCAGGAGGTCGGGCACCGCCGCACCCCACCTCGGGGTCAGACCCGTTCCGTTCCGTTGCGCGCGCAACGGAACGGAACGGGTCTGACCCCGGTGAGGGGGTCAGGCGAGCTCGACGCCGACCGGGGCGACCGGCGCCTGCTGGGCGGCGACCGCCGGCTGCTCGCCGCGCTTGCGCGGGCGGGTGACGCGGATGTACTCGGCCGCGTAGTAGGAGCCGATGACGAAGGCCGCGGCCAGCAGCTGGGCGGCCAGCGTCTCCCAGTAGGAGTAGACCTCGAACCACGAGCCCATCCACGCGGGCACCGTGAACGGCGTCGCGTGGCCCGGCAGCCAGCCGAGGTCGATGAACGTCAGCGCCGTGCCGCCGATCATGACCACGAGCACCATCCCGAGCAGGATGCCGGTGGCGACCAGCATCTTCTTGTAGGGCAGCTTCTGGTGCAGGAAGAACGTGACCGCCCCGACGGCCGCCGTGCCCGCCAGCCCGATCGCCACGCCCTCCAGCACGACGCCCCCGCCCTGCTGGAGCTTGAGGTTCTGGAGGAAGAGCACGACCTCGAAGCCCTCGCGGTAGACGCTCGTGAAGCCCAGGGCCACGAGGCCGACCGTTGCCGAGATGCCCACCCGGCCCAGGACCTTGCGGCGCTGGCGGTGGTGCTTGGCGATCCAGCCGGTCCAGTAGACCTTGTGGACGAACCAGTTCATGACGACCAGCAGGACCGCGATCGCCAGAAAGCCGGTGATCGCCTCCAGCTTGGCCCCCAGCGGCGAGGCCGCGTCGAGCACGGCCTGGGCGACGAACCACGTCGCGACCGCCGCGAGGAACGAGACGCCGGCGCCGAGGACGACCGGCCGCCGCTTGGCGCGGTTGACGCCCTGCATGCTCGCCGTGATCGCCGCGAAGATGAGCACCGCCTCCAGGCCCTCGCGGAAGACGATCATCGACGAGTTGAAGATGACCGTCCCGTGGCTCTGGTTGTGGACCTCGGTCGGGTCGACCGGCCCGGTCTTCGCCGTCGCCATGAGATAGACGACGAACCCGATGGCCGCCAGCAGGCCCGCCCATGCTGCGAGCCGGCGCGTGCCGTGGCTGGTCGTCGTCGTCGGCGGCCCCTGAACCGAAGTCACGGTAGGCGACCCTAACAAGGGTGCCCTAACTCGTGTCGGACGAGGATGGTCAGCTGACACCGGGCGTGATGCGATACGCATCGAACACGCCCTCGATGTTGCGCAGCCGCGTGACCGCCTGCTTGAGGCCCTGGGTGTCGGGGACCTCGACGACGAACCGGTTCTGGACCATCGGCGAGTTCACCGTGCAGCGCGCCTCGACGATGTTGAAGCCCGCCTCCGCGAAGGTCCGCGACAGGTCCTCCAGCAGCCGGTGCCGGTCCCAGGCGTCGACCTGCAGCTCGACGCGGAACGACGTCTGGTGGTCGCCCTCCCAATGAACGTGCACGAACCGCTCGGGGTCCTTGCGCAGCGCCATCGTGTTCGGGCAGTCGTCGCGGTGGATCGTGATGCCGCGGCCGAGCGAGACGTAACCGACGATCGGGTCGCCCGGCACGGGCCGGCAGCACTTCGCCAAGCGGACGAGAACGTCGTCGACCCCGTCGACGCGGATGCCGTAGGAGCCTGCCTTGCCGGTCGGCTGGCGCCGGGTGCGCCGGGTGGAGATGAGCGCCTCGGCGGGATCGACCTCCTCCTCGGCCGCCTCCCCCGCCTTCAGCCGGCCCATGACCTTCGTCACGACGACCTTCGGGCTGATCTTCGCCCCGCCCAGCGCGATGTAGAAGTCGTCGGCCTTGCGGAAGCCCATCTCCCGGATGACGTCGGCCAGCAGCGGCGAGCTGACGATCTTCTGGGGCGGCAGGCCCTGCTTGCGCAGGTGCTCCTGCAGCAGCTCGCGCCCGGTGTGCTCGGTGTCCTCGCGCGACTCGGCCTTGAAGAACTGCTTGATCTTGTTGCGGGCGCGCGTCGTCTTGACGAGCGCCAGCCAGTCGCGTGACGGGCCACGGTCGCGCTTGGAGGTCAGGATCTCGACGATGTCGCCCGACTGCAGCTGGTAGTTGAGCGGGACGATCTTGCCGTTGACCTTCGCGCCGACGCAGCGGTGGCCGACCTCGGTGTGGACCTCGTAGGCGAAGTCCAGCGGGGTGGCGCCCGCGGCCAGCGACTTGACCTCGCCGCGCGGCGTGAAGACGAAGACCTCCTCGTCGAACAGGTCGACGCGGAGGTTGTCCATGAACTCCTTGGGGTCGTGCAGCTCCTGCTGCCAGTCGAGCATCGACCGCAGCCACTTGAGCTTCTCGTCGCCCTCCGGCGCCCCGGCGCGGCCGGCCTTCTTCGTCGGGTCCTGCTTGTAGATCCAGTGCGCGGCCACCCCGAACTCGGCCATGTCGTGCATGTCCTTGGTCCGGATCTGAATCTCGAGCGGCAGCCCTTCCGGCCCGATGACCGTCGTGTGCAACGACTGGTACATGTTGAACTTCGGCATGGCGATGAAGTCCTTGAAGCGGCCGGGCAGCGGCTTCCACAGCGAGTGGATGACGCCGACCGCGCCGTAGCAGTCCTTCACCGAGTCGACGATGACCCGCATGGCCGTGAGGTCGTAGATCTCGTTGAACTCGCGGCCCTTCTTCGTCATCTTCGAGTAGATGGAGTAGAAGTGCTTCGCGCGCCCCGAGATGCGGGCGGCGATGCCGAGGGTCTCGAGCTCGGTCGAGAGCTGCTCGCCCGCCCGCTCGACGTAGTCCTCGCGCTCCTCGCGCTGCTGGTTGACCAGGCCTTTGATCTCCTGGTACTTGCGCGGGTGCAGGGCGGCGAACGCGAGATCCTCGAGCTCCCACTTGATCGCGTGGATGCCGAGCCGATGCGCGATCGGCGCGTAGATGTCGAGGGTTTCCTTGGCCTTCTCGATCTGCTTCTGCTTGGACATCGCGTCGATCGTGCGCATGTTGTGCAGCCGATCGGCGAGCTTGATGAGGATGACCCGGATGTCGGTGGCCATCGCCACCATCATCTTGCGGTAGTTCTCCGCCTGGGCCTCGTCGCGCGAGGTGAAGGTGATGCCGGTGAGCTTCGTGACGCCGTCGACCAGCCCGGCGACCTCCTCGCCGAAGCGCTCGCGGATCTCGTCCAGCGACGCCGTCGTGTCCTCGACGGTGTCGTGCAGCAGCGCCGCCATGAGCGTGTCGGTGTCCAGGCGCATGCCGGCGCAGATCCGCGCGACCCCGACCGGGTGGACGATGAACTCCTCGCCGGACTTGCGGCGCTGGTCGGCGTGGTGCTCGCAGGCGAAGACGAACGCCGCCTCGACCCGCTCACGGTCGATCGGCAGGGCCGCCTCGTCGGCGTGCTCCTCGACGATCGCGAAGAGGTCGCTCAGCAGGCGCCGTTGCAGCGGCGTGAGCTCGTCGGTGGCGCCGTTCAGCGTCGAGGGCGGCGTCGCGCCGTCGTGCAGCGTGTCGACCGGGGCCCGGTCGACTTCGGCGTGGGCGTCGCCGCTCAGGCCGCGCTCGGGACGCTCGCGCTCGCGCTGCTCAGCCATGCCATCCCCTCCGCGTGACGGCGGGCCGCGGCCCGGAACGTCGGGGAGCGCTCGAGCTCGGTGCGCTCGGCGTCCGGAACCTCGACGGTGCCGTCGTCGGCAAGCTCCACGAGGCCGAGCTCGACGAGGACGGCGAGCAGCCGGCCGGCGGACGCCACCGGCCGGGCGCCGAGGGCGTCGGGCAGCGAACCGCCGTCGCGCAGCGCGCGATAGGCCTCCACGAGGCCTGGTCGCAGGGCGTGGTCGCGGTCCAGAACATCCCTGCTGAAGCGTAGCTCAGGCGTTCCCCACGCCAGATGGGCCACGCCGCCGTCGGCCCCGTGGCGCAGCAGCGCCTCGGCGTCGGGGTGCGGTGGTGGATCGAGGGCGACCACATGGTGATAGGCATCGGCCAGCGCGGGGTCGGCCTGGAGGGTCTCCCATGAGCAGATCGCGAAACCCCCCAGCCGTCCGCGCAGCTGACGGACCCGGGCGGGCGCATCGGCGGCGACGGCCAGGACCGGCTCGCCGGTGTGGACGAGCGCGGCGATCGTCCCGGCGATGCCGCCGCCGCGACGGTCGCGCACCGTCCGCGGGAGGCCGGGCCGGACACTCGGGGCGGCCGATGCATCGCCCCGCGTCACGTCATCGTGCCGGTCCTCGACGACGTCGCCGTCGCCGCCGGCGAGCACGAGCACCCGGTCGGCCGCGCGGGCGCGGGCAAGCACCGCCTCGGTCCAGTCGGCGGTCCCGACCGCGGGCTCGCCGACGAGCTCGGGTGCCTCATCGGCGTCGACGGCCAGCAGGCGCCGCAGGACGAGCCGCGGCTCGACCGCCCCGCGGTACTCGTTGAGCTCGAGCGTGAACGTCGCGTGCAGACGGCCCTGGTCGGCGCCCTCGGGCAGGGCGCCCATCCCGAACGCGACCGCGCCGGCACGGACACCGCCGGCCTCGACCGTGAAGCGGACGTGCTTGCCCTCGCCGATCGGGCGCGCGTCGACGAGGCGGGCGGCCGGGACGAGCAGCGAGACCGACGGGTTGCCGGTGCCGAACGGCGCCAGCCGCTCGAGCTCCTCGGCGAGCGCGAGGCCGAGCTCGTCGCCCGAGACGACGGCGTCGACGCGCTCGGTCGGCACGAGGTCCTCGGCACGCAGCACGGCCGCCGCGTGGCCGGCGAACGCCTCCCGCAGCGCGGGCAGCGCCTCCCGGGTCACCGTGCAGCCGGCCGCGGCGCGGTGGCCGCCGTGGCGGAGAAGGTAGTCGGCGCAGGCGTCGAGGCCGCCGAGCAGGTCGAAGGCCGGGATCGAGCGACCCGACCCGGTGCCCTCCTCGCCGCGCAGCGCGACGAGCAGCGCCGGCCGGTGATGGCGTTCGGCGATCCGCGACGCGACGATGCCGATGACGCCCGGATGCCAGGTCTCGCCCCACAGGACGTAGGCGGGCTGGTCGCCGAGCTCGGCGACCTGGGCCTCGGCCTCGTGCAGGATGCGGGTCTCCTCGAAGCGGCGCTCGGCGTTGGCGCGGTCGAGCTCGACGGCGATCTCCTCGGCCCGCTGGGCGTCGTGGGTGAGCAGCAGCTCGAGGGCGGCGTCGGCGCGCGCGAGGCGGCCGGCCGCGTTGAGCCGGGGCGCGAGGCGGAACCCGACGGCGCGGGCGTCGACACGCGACGGGTCGAGCTGGGCGACGCGCATGAGCGCCCGCAGCCCGGGCTTCTCCGTGCGCGCGAGGGCCATGAGGCCCATCCGCACCAGCCGACGGTTCTCACCGCGCAGCGGGACGCAGTCGGCGACCGTCGCGAGCGCGACGAGGTCGAGGTCGGCGAGGGCGATGTCGGCGTCGTGGCCGGCGCCCTCCAGCAGCGCCCCGGCCAGCTTGTGGGCCACGCCGCCCGCGCACAGGTCGACGCACGGGTACTCGCAGACCGCCGGGTGGACGATCGGCGCCTCGGGCAGGGCGCCGTCGGCGCGCGGGCTGTGATGGTCGGTGACGACGACGTCCATCCCCAGCGACCGGGCCAGGGCGACCTCGTCGACCGACGTGATGCCGCAGTCGGCGGTGACAAGCAGGCGCGTGCCGCGTTCGTGCAGGCGCTCGACGGTCGCCACCGAGAGGCCGTAGCCGTCCTCGCTGCGGCTGGGCAGATACCAGTCGACGTCGGCGCCGATGCTGCGGAGCGCGCGGACGAGGATCGCGGTGGCGCTGACCCCGTCGACGTCGTAGTCGCCGTGGACGGTGATCCGGCTGCCGTCGGCCGCGTGGCGCAGGATGGTGGCGACCGCAGCGTCGAGGCCGGCGAACGCGCTCGCCGGGTGCTCGTCGGAGGCGGCCAGCCAGGCGCGAGCCGTCTCCAGCGTGCTGATGCCGCGGCGGACGAGGACCTGGGCGACCGCGAAGCTCACGCCCAGGTCGCGCGCGAGCGTCAGCGCGACGGCGCTGTCGCACGGCGGGACATCCAGGCGCGAGGAAAGCACGGCGGCCAGCGTTGCAGCGTGCCCCGACGGAACGCACGACGTCTTGCCGCACGCTGCAGCAATTCGTGCCGGGCGTGGACGGATTTCCGAGCCGCCGAGGTCCGGAGCGCCACCGCACCGGCGTGGCCGTGGGCGGCGCGGGCGCCGTGGGGCGCCGGGGAGCGCGTGTCGAGTTTCATCTCGTAGTGAGACGGAACTCGACATGCGTCCCGCTTCGCGCCCGAACGCAACGCCCGCCCGCGCCTTTGCCTCCTTGACGGAGACCGAAGCGGACGCCCTACAGCTCGAGCGGCGGGATCTTGCGCCGGACGCCCTCGAGGTAGACGATCCCGATGCCGATGAGGGCGCCGGGGATCGCCTCGAGCGCCTGCAGCACGTGGGTCTCGTCCTGGCCCGGGATCGTGAACCCGTTGACGATGAGGCCGAAGATCGCCGAGCCGAACAGCGCGCCGAGGAACGACCCGACGATCCCGCCCCACTCGCGGTCGGGCAGGAAGATCGTGAAGTGCCAGATGGCCAACCCCATCATGATCCACGCGAACATCGCCATCAGCGCGGCCTCCCGTGACGCTTGTTGCGCGGGCCCTTGGGCTTGTCGCGCTTCGGCTTCTCCTTGAGCACGAGGTCCTCCGGCTGCGCGTCAGCCGTCGGGTCGGGCTCGGGTTCCTTGCGCGTGGCGACCGCCGCGCGCTCCGTCTCGTGCGCGATGTCGCGCACCATCGCGTCGAACTCCGACTGCGACACCTGGCGCTCCGGGTCGTCGGGCGCCGTGAGGCGGTTGCCGGCGCGGCGCCGCGGCTCGGGCGCGTCGACGGTGACCGCCGCGCCGGCGGTCGCGTAGGCCGGCACGATGCCGCCGTTGTCCTCGGCGATCCGCCGCCGGCGGCGCCGGTACAGGGGCTCGCGCTCCTTCCAGTGCATGAGCACCGGCGAGGCGATGAAGACCGACGAATACGCACCGGAGAGCACGCCGATGAGCAGCGCGAACGCGAAGTCCTTCAGCGTGTCGCCGCCGAAGAGCAGCAGGGCGAGGATCGGCAGCGCCGTCGAGAACGACGTCGCCAGCGACCGGGTCAGCACCTCGCTCATCGACCGGTTGACGATCTGCGAGAACGCCGCTCTCGGCATGCGTGGCACGTTCTCTCTGATGCGGTCGAACACGATGATCGTGTCGTAGAGCGAGTAGCCGAGGATCGTCAGCAACGCCGCGACCGTGGACGTCGTCACCTCACGTCCGGTCAGCGAGTACACGCCGGCCACGATGAGGATGTCGTGCATGACCGCGATGAGCACCGGCACGGCGAACTTCCACTCGAATCTCAGCGCGATGTAGGCGCTGATGACGAGCAGCGACGCGATGATCGCCACGACCGCGCTGTTGGCGACGGTCTTGCCGAACGTCGGCCCGATCGAGCTCGCCTGGTAGGCCTTGGGCTCGCCGAACTTCTTGGCGAGCACGCTCTCGATCTTCGCCGTCTTCTGCGGGTCGGACTCGGCCAGCGAGATCTGCACGCCGGAGCCCTTGAGCTCCTTGTCGTTGTCGATCCGCTGGACCTCCGGGCTGTCGAACCCGGCCGTCTGCAGCGTGTTGGCGACCTGGTCGACCTTCGGCTCCTGGACGAACGCCGCCTTGACGCGCGTGCCCGACTCGAAATCGATGCCGAAGTTCAGGCCCTTGCCGCCGATCGCCAGCGCGCCGATGAGCAGGATGAGACCCGACATCGAGAAGAACCAGCGCGAGGCGCCCATGAAGTCCTGCGTCCAGCGGAACTTCGACTCGCGCGCGCCGAGCGCGGACGGGTGCGCGATGATCTTCGTCCGCTGCATCGTGCCCAGGACGGCCTGGGTGGCGAGCACCGCGGTGAACAGCGACGTCATCGTGCCGATGCCGAGCGTGAGCGCGAAGCCCTTGACGCCTGCGGTGGCCAGCAGGAAGAGGATGAAGGCCACCATGAACGTCACGACGTTCGCGTCGATGATCGCCGAGAGCCCCTTCTTGTAGCCCATGGCGATGCCCGCGGCCACGGATCTGCCCGCTCTGATCTCCTCTTTGACGCGTTCGAAGATGACGATGTTCGCGTCGGCGGCGACGCCGATCGTCAGGATCAGGCCCGCGATGCCCGGCAGCGTCAGCGTGACCGGGATGAGCTTGATGAGCGCGTAGAAGTAGATCGCGTAGATGACGAGCGCGCCGACCGCGACGACGCCCAGCACGCGGTAGAAGACCAGCAGGAAGAGGGCAACGATCGAGAAGCCCACGATGCCGGCGAGCAGGCCCTGGTTGAGCGCCTGCTGACCCAGGGTCGCCGAGACCTGCGAGTTCGAGATGAGGTCGAGGCGTAGCGGCAGCGCGCCGGTCTTGATGAGGTTCGCCAGCCGCTGAGCGGACTTCAGCGTGAAGCCGCCGGAGATCTGCGAGCCCTGGGAGCCGTCGATCCCGTCCGGGTTCTGGACCGGGTCGATGTAGGGGACCGAGATGAGCTTGTTGTCGAGGACGATCGCGAAGTGGTTGGCCGCGTTGCGGGACGGCTCGCCGGGGACCGTCTGTGCCGCGCCGCGCTGGGCGATCTCGCGGGTGACCTGCTGCCACTTCTTCTGCCCGTCCTTCGAGAAGCTGAAGGTGACGATCGGCGCGTTGCCGCCGCCGGGGCTGCTGTCGTAGTCCTGCTTCGGATCCCGGATGTCCTTGTCGCCGCGCAGCGCCGGGTCGTCCTTGAGGATGTAGTAGGCGTCGGCCGCCGCGGCCTGGGCCGCCTTGTCCTCGCCGTCGGATTCGGCCTGGACGATGACGTAGCCGCGCGGGACCTCGACGATGCTCGACGGCTTGGCGCCCGCGCTCTTGCAGACGTCGGCGGTGTCGGCCTTCGTCTCCTGCGGGCCGCAGACGACGCTCTTGGTCTTCTCGTCGACGCCGTAGAAGAGGCCGTTGGTCGTGTCGTCGGGCTCGTGGGTCGGCTTGAACTTCGACGCGGTCGTGACCGCCTCGTAGTAGCCCATCGACCCGGCGCCAGGCTGACCGGCCGACTGACCGCCCGTGACGCTCGGATCCTGCGGGTGCGGCTTGCCGTCCTTGCCGAGGACGTCCTTCTCCCAGTCGTAGAAGTACAGCTGGGCGGTCGTGCCGACCTGCTGCTGGGCCGCGTCGGCGTTCTTGACGTCGGGCAGCGAGACGATGATCTGGCGGTCGCCGGAGCGCTGGATCTCCGGCTCGGCGACGCCGAGCTGGTCGACGCGCTCGCGCATGATGTCCATCGTCTGCTGGATGGCATCCGGCGTGACCTTCGCGTAGCGCGTCGGCTTGGCCTCGTAGACGAGCTGGACGCCGCCCTTGAGGTCGAGGCCCTCGCGCGTCTTCTTCGTGAAGATCGCGGTCAGCGAGCCGATGAGCAGCCCTGCGACGAGCAGCAGGATGAAGGCGTTGCGGCGGCGGTCAGTCATGCGCGAGCAGGCAGGGTAGCTTCGGGTTCTGAGCAGGGGCTACGGCAGGGTCCGGGCGGCACGACTACTTGGCCGGCGTGAGGACCACCAGCATCCCTCCGTCGTCATCGTACGCTGGAAAGAGGTCGGCAGTCGCCCGGGCGGGCAGATCACCCTCCGCGTTGACCTCCACCTCGAGGCCGAGTTTGCGCACGCCCCATTCCAGGACGGTGCCGACCGGATCGTCGCCGGCGTGGAAGCGGAGGCCGAGCACGTCACCCACCGGCCGGCCGATGACGCGCTCGTCGTCGAGGCCGGTGAGCTCGAACGAGCCGCGGCCGCAGGCGATGACCTTGCCGCCGGCGTCGCAGGCGAAGAACGCCGCGTCCGGAGCCGGGTAGTAGTCGTCGAGCAGCTCGAAGAGGAAGCCGAAGCCGCACTTCGAGCAGCCGCGCGCCTGGCGGCGGAAGCCGGCGGTGCGGTCGGTCTCGGTCGTGCGGGTCCCGCAGTTGGGGCAGATGAAGAGGTGGGCCATGCGCTCGGGTGGAGGTCGACCCCAAAGGGTATAGAGCGCCGGCGCGGCACCGGCCGGCAGGCGGACCGTCGGGCGAGTCGGCCGCGCCCTCTGCTAGACCCTCGCGGCGATGCAGCCCTCCGGCCCCGGGCACACCGACCCCGAGGTTCCCCTTGCCGACGCCCAGATCGCCGCGCGGATCGCGCGCGCCGCGGCGACCGGGCGCGGCGCCGACCGCGCGCCGACGCTCGAGCAGCTCCTGGCGGCCTTCGGCGAGCCCGCACCCACCGAAGCGGCACGACGGCGGGTCGCCGCCGCCCTGCGCGTCGCCGGGCTCGGCGTGCGCCCCGACGTCGAGCAGGCGCCGCCGGGCCAGCGGCTGCTCCTGCTGCCCGCCGGGGCGGCCG